>NZ_SMDQ01000001.1 GCF_012911975.1 Nodosilinea sp. P-1105
CCGCAGAGCTTTTCTTTACAAGTATCTATTGATACACGACAATTAACCCCTTAACGTCCCGCCTTGTGGAGTGCTCCCTATGCTCAAGTTAGATCCGGGTAACCCACGACTCACCCTCAGCGGATTATCCCCAACGCAATCCCCCCAGTTGGCAAGTACAAGGCTAACTCGCTATGCTGCCTGGGAACGTGAGGACAGGTAACGGCTATGGCACAGTCTCAGTTAGACCAGTGGCAGGGGGAAGATGATGCCCTGAATCAGCCTCCAGAAGGCCCGGCCACCGCAGCAGCCATCGTCTTGTCGCCCCAACCCGATTTAGAGCCCGAGCGACCTCGATGGCAACGGCGAGGTGCGATCGCGGCGGCTGTTATCGCCCTAGGTGGTCTAGGGGGCTTGGTCTGGTGGTTTTTCCTGCGCACTCCGCCCCGTCCCTACGTGATTGACTTTTCCCCCAGCCAGAGTCAGTATTCCGTGGACAGCCAGGGCAGTCCCTCCCTAAACTGGCACATTAGCAACCCTCGTCAAATCGATGCCCTGATTGTGCGGGGCTACGCCCCCGATGGCACCCTGCTCAGCGGCCCCGAGGAATATGACCTGTCCGGGTCTTTGCCGGTCAGCTTGCTACCCTACTGCCGCGAAACCCGCCAGGCCCTTACCTGTCAAGAGGTGCCTACCCAGGTGCAAGAGCCCGGTCAGTATCGCTTCGAGCTCACCCTGCTGCCCCGGGCTGGCTTAAATCTACCGCCGGAGCAGGCCAGTAGCAGTCTGGTCACCATTGCTGACCTGCCGCTACCCTCGGTGGTCGAACTGTTTCCCCAACAGGTGATTTATTCTGAACTGGGGACCCCCGTATCGGCCAACAACCCTACCTTGGCTCCGCCGGTAAACGAAGCCGGGATTTTAGTTAACTGGGTAGTGAACAATCCCCAAACCTTACAGGGCTTACGCTTGGCGGTGAAACAGCCGGGGGGTGGTGCCCTGGGGGCGCGACAGTTTTTGCTGCGAGATAGTGAGTCCCCCAACCAGGTCACCCTGCCCGAGGAATTGCAGCCGTTTTGCCAGTTGGGGGAAGATTTGGTCTGCCAAGGGGTACCCACGGGCATGGGGGAAGTGGGTAAATATCAGTTTGAGTTGACCCCAATCCCGATTGGGGTAGGCCCAGAGTCGGAGGACTTCCCTGAAGCCAAAATGAGTGAAGTGGTGGAAGTGCAGCCCCGGCCAGTGCGAATTGCCGCCTTTAACGTCAACGGACAGCCGGCCCAGCCCAATTACATGATTCCGGTGCCGCCGGGGCAGGGGCTCCCAGAATTTCGGCTGGACTGGCAGGTGGAGGCAGGCTCGACGGCCAGGGTAGAGATCTTACCCAGCCCTGGCAGCGTTGGCCCCCAAGGAACGTTGCCCGTGCGCTTGTCCCCCTCAGGCAGTACCACCATCACCCTAAGGGTCACCGATGGGCAAAATCCGCCGCTGATTCGAGCAATCACCTTTGAGACCTTTAACCCCAATCCCAATCCTCCGATCGTGCTGCAACATGGGGAACCCGGCCAGGCCCCTGTTGCCCCAGGTACCGCTCCGGCAGAACCGTCTAATCAGCCCCAACAGCGACTGGATCCATTGGGGGACAGTATGCGGGATGCCCAAAATCAACGGGAACCAGGGCTAGTGCGGCCTGAAGATCTGCGCGATCGCAACCCTGAAGACCTGAATTTGGGGTTTTAGGGGTTTTCTGGACCTGCCTGAGAAACGCTAAATATTAGGATTGATAGATGTAGAAGTTTGAGTCCAAAATCCCCTCGTGGGAGCGGTAAGGGTGGGTTAAGGTAGAATCGTAAACTTGGGTGAAACGCAGGGTCACCCAACAGCAGTCAGCCTTGTTGGGTTCTGCTGGCGCGCCACCCAACCTACAAATTTAGAGTTGACAGACCATTAGCTAAAGCGAGTAAGTAGCGTTAGCAATGACTTTGTGCGCGGGGTCAACAGGGTACGGCGGTAGGCGTCAGCGGCCTTTTTGATCGCTTCTGCCTGGGTGGGGTAAGGGTGAATTACCCCGCTAATGGCGCTCAGCCCCTGCCCGGTGACCATGGCCAGGGTAATTTCGCTAATCATTTCCCCGGCATGGCGGGCGACGATGGTGGCCCCCAGGATTTTGTCGGAGCCTTTTTTGTGGAGAATTTTCAAAAACCCGTCGCTCTCCCCATCCGCCAGGGCCCGATCCACCGATGAAAAGGGAATTTGGATAGTATCTGTTTCGATACCCTGCTGCTTGGCCTCGTGGGCATACAGCCCCACATGGGCAATTTCAGGGTCGGTGTAGGTCACCCAGGGCATCACCAGATTACTGAGTTTGCTTCGTCCCAGACCAAAGGGGGAAAACAGAGCATTTTTAATCACAATGCGAGCTGCGGCATCGGCAGCATGGGTAAACTTCCAGTTCATGCAAATGTCGCCAGCGGCAAAGATGTGGGGATTGGTGGTTTGTAGATGGTCGTTGACCACTACCCCTCGGCGGCGATCGTACTCGACCCCGACGGCTTCTAGGTTTAAACCATCGACATTTGGTACCCGACCAGCCCCGACCAAGATCTCATCGACCTCGACAGTTTGGGGGGCTGACGAGCCGGTTTGGCTGTAGTGCAGCAGCTTGCCTGTAGTCGTCGTTTCGACCCGCTCTAGGGTCCCATCCAACACCAGGTTGAGCTGCTCTTTGAGCAACTGCTGCTGCACGATGTCAGCTGCATCAGTGTCTTCGCGGTCCAGCAGGTGGCCATGGCGATGCAACAGCGTTACCTCGCTACCCAGGCGGTGAAAGGCCTGGGCCAACTCGCAACCGATGGGGCCGCCGCCAATCACCGCTAGGCGGCGAGGTCGCTCGGTGAGGGAAAACACGGTTTCGTTGGTCAGAAATCCAGCCTCGGCCAGCCCTGGTACCGAGGGGCGATGGGCACGGGCGCCGGTAGCAATCACGGCTTTTTTGAAGGGCAGGCGGTGTTCACCCACCTGCACCGTTTTGCCATCGACAAAGTGGGCCTGGCCCAAAAACACATCAATGCCCAGGTTGCTAAAGCGCTCTACGGAATCATGGTGGCTGATGTTGGCCCGAATCTGGCGCATCCGATCCATCACAGCCGCGAAGTCTACCTCGATGGACGGCGGCGGCTGAATGCCGAAAGGGGAGGCCTGGCGCATGTCGGCAACCACCCGCGAGGAGCGAATTACACACTTAGAGGGCACACAGCCTACATTCAGACAGTCGCCCCCCATTAGACTTTTTTCCACCAGGGCCACCTTCAGCCCCAGGTCCAGGCCCGCTGCCCCTGCCGCCACGACCAGGCCAGCAGTACCGGCCCCAATCACCACCAGATCATAGCGGTGGGCTGGGGTAGGATTCGCCCAGTTAGGCGGCTGAACGTAGGCCTGTAAGGTGCGGTTGTAGTGGTTGAGCGGGCGTAGGGCCGGTTCAAGGTTGAGGGGATGGGAGGTCATGGTTTATGAGGTCTAAGGTCGGGAGTTTTAAGGCACAGTTTACTGCTGCTACAACCCTAAAACTCTCGCCTGAGAATATCCTGAGCGTTTGCGAAGTATTTGCGGTTGGAGGTACTAAACCAAATCCAAGTCCAGACCTGGAGTTCTGTCTGTGGGACAACTCCAGATCCCGAGTTGAACTTGGTACTCAACAAAGTCACCACCCCTCCTGCTTCCCAGCGGGATTCAACCTTAACTAGGCTACGGTTACCTTTAATCATCTGTTAGCAGAGGGTTAAGGTGCCTGTGGAATGGTATGTACGGCAGCGATCGCCCTAGAGCGCTTCTAACTTTTGCCCTATATCCATTCCCCGCCCTAAATCCATGGAAGAAACCTTTGTCCTGCAAGTGCTCCACGCGGCAGACCAGGAAGCTGGTTTAGCTGATGTTGACGACATTATCAACTTCTCGGCGATCATTGACGGCCTTGATCAACAATTTGCTAATACCCTGCGATTGTCCTCCGGCGATATCTACATTCCGGGTCCATTTTTTGCGGCCAGTCAAGATATCTACGGCCAGCCTGGAGTCGCCGATATTTTAATCAATAATGCCCTGGGGTTTCAGGCCGTGGCCCTGGGCAACCATGAATTTGACTTTGGCCCCCAAACCCTGGCCAACCTGATTAAGCCTAACCCAGACATCACTGGCCCTGGCATTGGGGCAGAGGGCTATCTCGGTACAGCCTTTCCCTTCTTAGCCGCTAACCTCGACTTCAGCGAGGTGCCCGTCTTCGATGATATTGTGGTGGCCGATGGCCAAGCCCCCCTAGCCAATACCATCGCCAGAAGCGTCGTCATCGATGTCAATGGGGAGCCCATCGGTATCGTGGGGGCTGTTACCCCAACCCTCCCAACTATTTCCAGCGTGGGGGATGTGCGAGTAAGACCAGCAGACAGCACCGATATTGACGCCCTAGCTGCTGAAACTCAACCGGCTATTGACGAACTCAAGGCCCAGGGTATCAACAAGATTATCTTCATGGGGCACATGCAGCAGCTACAGGTGGAAGAGCAGCTAGCTGAACGCCTGCGGGGTGTGGACATTATTATCGCTGGTGGCTCTGATAGTATTTTGGCCAATCCTGACGATCCTCTGCGGGATGGGGATGTACCGGTGGGTCCCTATCCCCTGGTACGCACCTCGCCTACCGGTGACCCAGTCTACATTTTGAATACCGACGCTAACTATAAATACGTCGGACAGTTGGTGGCTGAGTTTGACGCCAATGGCGTGATTACTGCAATTTTGGCTGAAAGCGGTGCCTATGCCACTGACTTGGCCGGGGTAGCCCGGGTCTATGGGTTAGAAGATCAGGGGTTTGATCCCAGGGATTTTGCCGACCCAGCCATTATTGAAATTACCCAGGCCATTGTTGACGAAACCTTTGCCAAGGAAGCCAACGTCTTTGGGTTAACCAATGTTTTTCTGAACGGGGCGCGGATTAGTGTCCGCTCTGAGGAAACGAACCTGGGGAACTTGACCGCTGATGCAAACCTGGCGATCGCCCAGACCTACGATCCCACCGTTGCTGTGTCGATCAAAAATAGTGGCGGCATCCGTGACAGCATTGGTGTTGCCTTTATCCCAGCGGGTGGGCTAGACGACGAGTTAGTGCAACTGCCTCCCCAAGCTATTCCGGGAGTCAAAGCTGAGGGCCAAATTTCCCAACTCGACATTGAAAATGCCCTACGGTTTAACAACGGCTTGGCCCTGTTAACGGTCACGGCCACCGAGCTACGCCAAATTCTAGAACATGGAGTGGCCGGGGTCGCCCCAGGGGCCACACCGGGGTCTTTTCCCCAAGTCAGTGGCTTAATCTTTTCCTTTGATCCAGACCAAACCGCCATTCAGTTTAGCCGCGATGATAATCAGCGGGCCACTGGTGTAATGGTTGACGGTGAGCGGGTGCGCAGTTTGGCCCTAGTAGACGAGGCGGGAGAAATAACTGACCTGCTGGTCCAAGATGGGGAAATTGTCGGCGACCCCAACCGGGAGATTCGCCTGGTCACCCTGGACTTTTTAGCCAGCGGCGGTGATGCCTACCCCTTTGCCCTATTTGGCCAGGATCGGTTGGACCTGCTGGATGTGGTGCCCCCGTCGGGTAACCTGGCCACCTTTGCCCCAGATGGCTCAGAACAAGATGCCCTAGCCGAATACCTGTTTAACAACTTTCCAGCCGATGGTGATGTCAGTACCGCCTTCAACCAGGCCGATACCCCAATCACCGAAGATACCCGCATCCAAAACCTGAGCTTCCGCGAAGACTCGGTGATTCCTGATAGCTTGTTACCGCCTATGGATGGTGAGTTACCAGGGATTGGTGACCGACCGTTACTGGATCTGCGCTCTATTCAAGGGCAAATCACCCTCGACTTTGCCCTTAATCCAGACATCGCTCTTGATCGCTTTGAGGATATCTATGCCGCCCTCGATAACTCTAGGGTCTTTGCTGACTCCCTGGCTGAACGCCTGCGGCAGGTGGCCCTACCCCTGCTGGAAGCTAGTCTGGGTCAGCGGGATCAGCCCATGCTCACTGGAGACACCCCATTCGCTGTTGGTGACTTTACCTTCGGGGTGACGCTAGATACGACCCGTCAATCTGTCACCGTTCAGGTGGAGGCGGCTTTACGCTAAGGACACAAGGGGCACTCCTGGGTCCTGTATTTACAGGAAGTCTGCTAGACAGCGATCGATCATTACCCAGAATGATGGCGCATCTGTGAGTAACGGCAGTCACAGGAGGCTATTTGACTGTCAAAAGCTATGGCCCTCCTTGCCTCCCGATACCGGGGGGAACTGGACTTCAAAGTCCCCCAGAATTACGACCGCAGAAGGGCACTTGAGCCCAGCCCTTATCCCTTCATCTCCCTCAACCCCTGCCAATCCGTCACCGTGATCTTGCCACCCCGCCGATAACTTACCCCAGGCTGGAGCTGCTTGAACAGCCGCACACACTCTTCGTAAGTGATGCCAATGGTGCGAGCTATCTGGTAGTAGGTGAGCTTTGCCTTGAGTTCCTCCCCTCCGGCTACTGTCACAGTGCCCTGCTCAGCGGCGACATGCTCCAGGTAGTGCACCAGGCGCACGATCGCCCGCTCCGACACGAGCCCATGAACCCGGCTGTGCAGCTCTTGCAGTCGCTGGTTAAACACCACCAGTAAATGCACGGCTAATTCTGGCGTCTGGGCAAACCCCTGAAGCAGGGCTTGTCGTTCCAGGGTCAGCACTGTAGCGGCGGTAGCGGCCACCACGGTGGCTGGAGATTGGCCGTTGCCGAAGAGAGCTGGGGCGGCAAACACCTCCCCGGGGGGTAACAGGCGCAGAATGGTTTCCTTGCCCGACGCCGCCAGTTTGACGACCCGCAGTTGTCCTGTGACGACCACGTGCAGACAGGGGGGTAACGGGTCTCCTTCTTGAAACACCACAGCATCGACCTCGTAGTCGGTCAGGCGACTGGCGGTGGCCAACTGCTTCAGCAGATCAGGGGTCAGGTCTGCAAATAGCTCAAGGCTCTGCAGGACAGAAATTTCTACAGGGCGCGACATCGGTAAAGCCTAAATTTAATTCGTCACTATGAGCTATCTCATAGAGCTAATTGAGAATCTTTGTCAAACTTGAGTCATTGCACTCAGGGCAAGACTATGGTTCAAACCGCCATTAACCTCAAGACCGCCCCTGGCCACCAGGTCCTAGCCGCCGCTGGTAAACAAACCCTACGTCCCGGTGGCTATGGGGCCACCGAGCAACTGCTAAATTGGGCCAATCTGCAACCGGGCGAAACCGTGTTGGAACTGGCCGCCAGCTTTGGCTACAGCGCCATTGCCCTGGCCCAACGCTATGGCGTGCGGGTTATCGGCATTGAGAAAAACCCAGATAGCGTGGCCCAAGCCCAAACCAATGTGGAAAAAGCTGGCCTCACCGACCAGGTCACCATCTGCGAAGGCGATATTTTTCATCTGGATCAGGTCAATGAAAGCTTCGACTGCGTTTTAGCTGAGGCGATTTTGACCATGCAGTCGGCCCCTGGCAAGGCCAAAGTGCTGGCAGGGATCTGCGATCGCCTCAAGCCCGGTGGCCGCTTCCTCAGCCACGAACTCCTGGCCGATGGCCCCGACGCCGAGACCATTCGACAGGATCTAACCACCGCGATTCGGGTCAATGCCCAACCCCTCTCCAGCGACGACTGGATCACCGCCTGCCAACAGGCGGGCCTCACCGTTACTCAACAGGCCACTGGCCCCATGGCCCTGCTCAACCCCCAACGTATCGCCCAGGAGGAAGGCTTACCCACCCTGCTCACCATCGGTTGGAATGTGCTAACCCGCCCAGTCATGCGCGATCGCATCCTCACCATGCGCCAGGTCTTCCAGCGCCATGCCGACCACCTGGGGTATATCGTGCTCTGTGCCCAAAAGCCGGAGTAAACAACGAAAAACGTAGGGCGTAGCCCGTGCGCAGCAGAATCCAAAATCCAAAATCCAAAATTCCCCCACCCCCCCTACCTCCCATGCTCATCACCCCACCCACCACCACCATCCAACTCCACGATCAGCTTGAATTCCCCGAATCCGGTGTTCTGAATAAGGTCATTTGGAAGGACGCCACCTGTCAGTACAGCCTGTTCTGCCTGGCGGCGGGAACCGAAATCTCGGAGCACACCTCCACCCGCAACGCGACAGTCCATGTGATTGCCGGCAGCGGCACCCTCACCCTGGAGGGCCAGCCTATCCCTCTGGAGCCTGGTGTATTTATTTTCATGGCGGCCAATGCCCCCCATGGGCTGGAGGCAACAGCCAACCTCGCCTTTCTGCTCACCCTCTCATCGGCCAACCCTTAACCTCTCCACCCATGACCTCCCCCACCATCTCCCCCGCCGGTCGTGCCCAGCTGTGGTATCGTCCCACCGTGTCTCCGGAATATGGCGTTTACGTGGTGTTGGCCGTTTCCTTTCTGGTCGGTGCGGCAGCGGCCCAAACCTGGACTTGGGCAACGACGTTAGCGCTATTCTGCGCTTTTTTGGGGTTTCAGGCGGAACATCCCCTCGTGCTGCAAATTAAGCAGCGTAAAACCTGGAAACCACGATTTTTGGTGTGGGGCGGGGTCTATGGTGGGCTGGCGGCGCTGCTCGCGGGCGGCCTGTACTGGCAGCAGGGGCTGGGGTGGTCGCCGCTACTGGGAATCTATGGGGCGGCGATCGCGGCATTACTGGTGGATGCGATCGCCGTGTTCCGCCGGGGCCAAAAGTCCATCCTGAATGAGTTGATCACCTTTTGGGCAGTGTGTCTGGCGACCCCCCTGGCCTACGTGGCTAGCACCGGCACCCTGACGCCGACGGTACTGGGGTTGTGGGCGCTGTGCAGCCTCTACTTTTGCTGCACCATTTTCACGGTGAAGCTGCGCAAATCCCACCGGGGAGAACCGGATGCGGCCCCGATCCGACGGGCGATCGCTTACCACGGCCTGGCCACGCTGCTGGTGGCGGGGCTATACGGGGTGGGGCTATTGCCCCTGGTGCCAGCCCTGGCATTTACCGTTGCCCTGGTGAAGTTTCTGGGTATTGGGTGGCGCTTAGAGACGTTTCAAACCTTGCCCATTGGCCCCGTAGCAGCGTTAGAAACGACCCTAGCACTTCTGTTTGGCTCCATCGTAATCATTTCCGCACTGCCGGTTTATGGGGGCATCGGGTAGTCAAAAATAGCGTCAACGGCACCCTTTACCGGCTGATTACTTTTATAGTTCATTGAGGTTTTCGACCTATGACAAATCCATCCATAGAGATTGCGGCAGCAGCCCGGTCTCGACTAAAAAATTTCGGCCTACCCGTTTGGCTAGTGCTGATTTGTGTGGTCACCTTCAGTGTGTTGTTGGGGGCTGGGGCCGCGATTTCTAAGTTTGCCCCACCCCATCCAGCCATGGTCGAGTCGCCCCAGCATGAGGTGGTCTTTACCGCCGCTGATGTAGAGAACGGCCAGGTCACCTACCTGGGCCGGGGCGGTCAGCATGTGGGCAGTATTTGGGGCCACGGCAGCTACCTGGCCCCCGACTGGACGGCGGATGTGCTGCACCGCTGGGGGTTGGCCACCGCTGGGGTGCTCTATGCCAACGACCCCAGCTTTTCCCAGGCGGATCTGGAGGCCCTCAGTCCCACCGAGCGGGCGGTGCTGCAAGCCCAGGTGAGCGAGCAGTTTAAGCCCAACCGCTACGATGCCGAGGCCGATACCCTGGTGCTGACCAACGCCCAGGTGCAGGGGCTAAAGCAGGTGTATGGCGATTACCAAGATCTGCTGGCCCACGGTTCGGTGATTCACTCCATTCCGGATGGTTGGTTTAAGAGCAAGCAAGACATTCACGATGTCACCTCGTTCTTTGCCTGGACCGCCTGGGCCGCCTCAGCCAATCGCCCCAATGCGCCCTTTTCCTACACCGCCAACTGGCCCCACGATGACCTGATTGGCAACCAGGCTCCAGGACAGTTCCTGGTGTGGTCAATTGTGTCGGTGATGGTGCTGATCTTTGCGATCGCCGCTTTCCTCTTCCTCTACCTGACCCAGGAAGACGCTGAAGACGTACAAACGGTGAATGAGCGGCCCGCCATTCGCCTGGCCACCCCCAGCCAAAAAGCCACCAGCCTGTTCTTTGGGGTGGCCATGGCCCTGTTCGGCGTCCAAATTGCCATGGGTATGGTTACCGCCCACTATGCGGTCGAGGGAGATGGCTTCTACGGGATACCCCTACAGCAGTACCTGCCCTACGCCGCCTCCCGCACCTGGCACCTACAGCTAGCGGTGTTCTGGATTGCCACCTGCTGGCTGGCAGCGGGCCTATACTTTGCTCCGCGCTTTGGCAAAAAAGAACCCAAGGGCCAGGTGTGGGGCAATGGTGCCCTGCTGATCGCCCTCACCGTGGTCGTGGTCGGCTCTCTGGTCGGGGCCTGGGCCAGTGTGCAAGGAATTCTCACCGGCGACAACAGCTTTCTGTTTGGTCACCAGGGCTACGAATATGTCGAACTGGGTCGCCTCTGGCAGGTGTTGCTGATTGGCGGCATGGTGTTCTGGCTGTGGCTGATGTTCCGCGCCCTGCGGCCCGCCCTGAAAAACGAAGGCAGCAAAACCGGGCTCAACCACTTCTTTTTCTACAGCGCCATTACCATTCCCCTGTTCTACGCCTCCGGGTTGATGTACACCAACCACACCCCGGTCAGCGTGGCGGAATACTGGCGTTGGTGGGTGGTGCACCTGTGGGTCGAAGGCTTCTTTGAGGTGTTTGCCACGGTGGCGATCGCCTACCTCTGTAGCGAACTGGGCTTTTTGAAAAAGTCTTCGGCGCTGAAAGCCACCTACCTGACCACCATCCTGTACCTGGGCAGCGGTGTGATCGGCACCCTGCACCACCTGTACTTTGCGGGCACACCCTCGTTTATTGCGGCGATGGGAGCCGTCGCATCTGCCCTAGAAGTGGTACCCCTGACCCTGATTGGCTTTGAAGTGGTGAAAACCCTGCGCATGTCCGAACAGGCGGAGAACTTCTACCGCTGGCCCCTGCGCTTTTTCCTGGCCACCTGCTTCTGGAACCTGGTGGGGGCTGGCGTCTTCGGCTTTTTGATCAACCCGCCCATCGTGCTCTACTACTCCCAGGGCCTCAACACCACCCCAATTCACGCCCACAGCGCTCTGTTTGGGGTGTACGGCTGCCTGGCCATCGCCCTGATGCTGTTTGCCCTGCGGGAAATTGTGCCCGATCGCGCCTGGAATGAAACGCTGCTGCGGGTCTCCTTCTGGAGCCTGAACGGTGGCCTGGGCATGATGATGATCTTCGGCCTAATTCCCAACGGCTTTTACCAACTGATGCAGTCAGTCAACCACGGCACCTGGTACGCCCGCAGTGCCGAGGTAATCGGCTCCCCCTGGATGCAGTGGACCGTCTGGCTGCGCATCCCTGGCGATATTGTGTTTACCATCGGCGCGATCGGCATGGTGCTATTCACGGTGCGCACCGTGTATGCCGTCTTTCAACAACCTACCCAACGGCAGCAGCCCCAGCCTGTAACCCCGGTGGTAGAAGGTCGCTAATCCACAGGTCTCCGGGTTATTAAAGGCCCCGGAGACTTAACCACCACCTCCCCACATGCCAAGCCGGTTTCAGTGGCAGCCAGGGAAGCAGCGATCGCCCGAAAGTTCTGTTGCCTGATTAAGCGGCACGGGCAGCCAGGTTTTCTATCACGACTTCGGGCACATGGACCATGCCTTTTGTCCCTACACAAAGCTGCCGTTGCGCCAGGGCACTGGGTCTATGCAAATGCCGTTGACATAGAGCCCCCAGTGCAGGTGAGGGCCGGTGGAAGCCCCGGTTGTGCCTACGGCCCCAATGCGCTGCCCTGCCTGGACAAAGTCCCCCTCGGCAACATCGATGCGGCTGAGGTGCAACATGATGCTGAGGACCCCTTGGCCGTGGTCAATGCCGATGGTGTTGCCGTGCAGTTCAAACCCGTCTGACACACGACCCACCAGGCCAATCCGCCCGGCTGCAGGAGTAATCACCGGGGACCCGGTGGGAGCACCATAGTCTACCCCCCGGTGGTAATAGTTTTCGGCAAAGACGCCGTTATAGTAGCGGCGTATACCATACCCTGCGGTCACCCGACCAGAGTTAGGCCGCAACATAGAACCCTGCCAAAACTTGTCGGGACTAACCACGTCTTTAAAGGCCGCCACCCGGTCAAACTCGTGTTGGGTACCCAGGCTGCGCTGACCAGGGGGCAGGTTAATCCGCTGCACCGGAAAATTGCGATTGCGCAGGCCCACCGCCAAGTTGCGGGTGTCGCCACTACCAGTCACCTGAATCACCTTGCGGCCAGGGGAACTCAGAGGGCTGGTGGGTACAAAGCCCCGAAAGCGCCCATCGCCTAGGGCAAAGGTGGGATATTGGGTACTACCATCGACCACAATCGTGGGGGGTGTGGTGGCGGCTGGATCGGTGGCCTGCACCATCACCACAATCGTATCCCCCATTTGTGGGTCTGTGGGGGATAGGGAGACCTCATAGGCTTGGGCCTGGTTGGCCAGCAGCAGCACCCCTGCCCCGGCGGCAAGCCCCACCAGCAAACGACGACGGGTAATTACCCCTGGCCAGCCTGGGTTAATGTCCATAGCCTTTTCCTCAAACAGGGAACTTATTCTTGATTTGCTTTGGCGTCTTTGACAGCCGCATAAAACAAGACACCCACCAGAGGCACACAGAGTCCCAAAATTGCAGTCGTGGGTACGGTGCCCCAGTCGGGACTCCCCGAGGATAGCTCAAAAACTGAGCCGACGGCTGCGATCGCAGCGATACAAGAACCAGCCAACAACAGGCCACTTTTTGGGGTCACGGGGCTTCTCCGAAATGGTTAACAGGGGCTCATGGCTTGAATTTGCGCCGGGGCAGCCGATCGCAGCCCTAAGCTTTCACGGGCTGCACATCTTTGGCATAGAAGCCATGCTTTTTCAATTCTTGATTCAGGGCCAGGCGGTTATCAACCCGGTCCACAAACAGCACTCCAGTCAGGTGATCCATCTCGTGGAGAATACAGCGGGCCAACAGGTCAGAGGTTTGCAGTTTCTGGGGTCGGCCATTTTCGTCTTTAAATGACACTTCGATCGCCGCCGGACGAATCACATCCAGGTACACCCCAGGAATACTCAGACAGCCCTCCTGACCAGTGGCCAGTTCCTTAGACATGCGCAGCACCTTGGGGTTGATCAATACCAGGGGGGGCGCAGCGGCATTTTCGGGGTCCACATCGACCACCAGCACCTGCTTATTCACCGCCACCTGGGGCGCAGCCAGGCCAATGCCATCGGCACTGTACATGGTTTGCAGCATCTCTCGCACCAGTTGGCGAATGTCGTCGTCCACCTTGGCGACCCGCTTTGCTGGCTGGCGCAGCACCCGGTCTCCCATGGTGTGAATGTCCAGCGGGGGGCGTTTAACTTTGGCTTTTTCGACGTGAATGGCAGCTGTCATAGGACTCGGATTAAGTATGCGTCTGTGTTGTGATCTATCCTAACAACACAGACTGACTTCGAGATAGCAATTTGGTGGTGATACCCTACCCGCTACCGCCGCCCTTGACCAAACAGAATCGCTTTGGCTTCGTCGGTCATGGTGTTGTCGGCGTTAATGGTTTGGGCTTTGGCATAGGCGGCTTGCACCGCTGGACGGGCCTGGATGGATTCAAACCAGTGCTTCAGGTGGGGAAAGTCGTCCAGGTTTTGGCGCTGGGTCTGGTGGGGCACAATCCAGGGATAGGCGGCCATGTCGGCAATGGAGTAGGCCCCAGCGATAAACTCGTGGTTTTGCAGTTGGGTGTCTAGCACTCCGTAGAGCCGTTCGGTTTCTTTGACGTAGCGGTTGATGGCGTAGGGAATGTGTTCTGGGGCGTAGCTGACGAAGTGGTGGTTCTGCCCCAGCATCGGCCCCAGGCCGCCCATCTGCCAGAACAGCCACTGCATCACCTTGGCGCGATCGCGGCTGTTCTTAGGTAAAAACAGGCCGGTCTTTTCCGCCAGGTATTGCAAGATTGCCCCCGACTCAAACAGGCTGATGGGCACGCCGCCATCGCTGGGGGCATGGTCAACGATGGCCGGGATGCGGTTGTTGGGGGAAACTTTCAGAAACTCGGGGTCAAACTGCTCCCCTTTGCCAATGTGGATGGGCTTGATGGTGTAAGGCACCTGGGCCTCTTCCAGAAAGATGGTCACCTTATGACCGTTGGGGGTGGTCCAGTAGTAGAGGTCGATCATGGGTATCCTTTTACTTCTATAACATTCAACCACAGGCCATCCTGCTGGCGATGGTGGCCAACTAGCAGCCCCTGAAGATCCACCTGGTCAGGTTTTAGGGTACGGATCGGGTGGTCTGGATTTGCCGGCTTGAGGGTCACTTGATTATCCCCCTCCTGGTAGAAAATGCGTTTCAGAGTGGTTCCTTCACCCTTAATCCAAACGACAGCAATGTTTCCAGGTCGCATCGCCCACAGGTCTGTGGTGGGGCGAATCACAACGATATCACCATCAAGAATGTGCGCCTCGACCATGCTGTCACCGACGACTTTTAGGGCATAGTCATGGGGGGCGTAGCGATGTCCATCAAGGCGGATGGATTCGTTATGGCCTCTCGGATGATCCGTCAGGTAGCCTGCCTGAATCAGTCCTTTTAGGTTTACCTGGGACGACAGCAATCGCATAGCCCGGGGTCTACGGGGGTGCCTGACAATCAAACCCTTCTGCTCCAAACTACGCAACCCATCTTGCACCTTGGAGGTTGAACTCTCCTCCAAGGAAGCCTTGATGTCTCGAATACTGGGAGGGTAACCATAATCATCAAAATATTGCCTCAGCACCTTATAGAGGCGTCGTTCTTCAGGAAGTAATCGCATAAACAAAACTAGTTTATTTGTATTACTATACCATTAAGTGATTCTACTCATTAGTGGTCTGTTACAAACAACGAGGAGAAGCATGGAAGCCAAAAAAAAATCCCCGCTAGCAGCGCTAGCGGGGATTTGAGACTTAGAAACTATGATGTTGCCATCAGCAGCTAGGGGCTAGTAGGCCAGACCCATGCTGCGGGTGGTTTCTGCACCCAGGTACACCCGGATACTCAAGAAATCGGTGGGGCAAGCCGTTTCGCAACGTTTGCAGCCCACGCAATCTTCAGTCCGAGGCGAAGAGGCGATTTGCCCGGCCTTGCAGCCGTCCCAGGGGACCATTTCCAGGACGTCTAAAGGACAGGCTCGCACACACTGGGTACAGCCGATACAGGTATCGTAGATTTTGACGGAATGGGACATTGAATTAAAAACTCCAATGTGGGTCACTACTGGGTTTGACAGCTTTAAGGAGTCCCTTAAAGATTGGTCAAAACTGTCTATTCAGTAAGGGTTTCCTAATCATGACCAGTCTATAGCGAGAGTTTTAAGCTCATATCCTTAGCCCCCATAAACCTTAATGGATCGTAATAAAACAGCGGCGATCGCAGGCTAAACCAGGCCCACAGCAA
The DNA here is from genome assembly GCF_012911975.1 of Nodosilinea sp. P-1105. Classification (GTDB taxonomy): domain Bacteria; phylum Cyanobacteriota; class Cyanobacteriia; order Phormidesmidales; family Phormidesmidaceae; genus Nodosilinea. Next base: position 15,565 of record NZ_SMDQ01000001.1, read on the forward strand.
CGGATCCAGGAATTATGATAAGCCTCAATTAATGGTACTAATCAAGTTTTTCTATGTTACGAAATGCCATCACCACCAGACTGTCGTCCGTTGCCAGGCGATCGAAGCTGTGGGGTTTCGGGTTCAGCAAGATCGTGCCATCCCCCCGCTTTACCCCCATCAGCAGGATAGGGGTGTCGGGGTGGTTAGCCGTGTAGTCGCTGATCCAGTGGTTGATTTCTGGGAAGGTTTTACCCCACAGCCGATTGGGATAGCAGCCTGGCTCAATGAAGTAAAACTCGTTGGAATCGTCGGAATAGGTCAATAGTTGTTGATAGACCGCCGACATGTTTCTAAACATGGCGCTTTGGGCAATAATTCCGGCGCTGTAATCTCGGGCGGAGACCACTTCGTCGGCCCCGGCTTCTTGGAGGTGACGACGACGGTTCAGGTTGACCAATTCGGCAATCACATGGATATCTTTCTGGCGACCAGGGATGTGCTCCAGATGCTTAACAGCCAGAGCAATTAAGGCGTTTTTTTCGTCGGGGCCTTCGCTCTCATCGTCAGCCAGTAAAATCACCGCCTTGGCGGAGGAGGCTTGCAGCCGTTCCAGGGTGTCGTGGTGGGTGGGGTCGTCCTGGATGAAATGCACATAGGGGCGATCGGCAAAATCAGCCCGGTCAGGTACTGCCGAGGCAGAAACCACCAAAATCTCGATAGGCTGTGCTTTGTTACCCTCCACTAATTGATCGACAATGCTAGCGGCCTTGGTGTTCCAGTTGCAGATGATGATGTGATTTTGAAAGGTTTTCAAGGTCGACTCCTGGCGTAGGGCACGGGTGACAAAAACGGAAGAAATCTTACCGCTGATGGCGCCAAAAACAAATGTACCTGACGCCAGCAGCATCAGTTGCAGCACCCGCCCGGTCGGGGACCTGGGTTTGTCGGGGTACTCTCCCATCAGGGTGATGAAGATGTTCTCCAGCACCTCCCAGGGCCGTCTACCCGAGGCCATGCCTTCTTGCCACACCATTAGCCCTACGATAATCACCAGGGCAAGCATGACACCAAGGGCAATCAACCGTTGACGTGATTTACGTTGCGGGGATGGCAGGGCGGTCATATCAGCAGAGGTTTACAGGAAAAGCCGATGCTTTAAGCATAATGATCATGCCCTATCTGTGCTTAGAGACTTCCATAAACAACATACCTAGCATGAACGCCGGACTGAGCCCCATGGACAGGGGAGGACGGAATGGCCAGACGCTGTTATTGGCGCTTTATTCTGAAGGCGATCAAGCCGATCAGTCCGGTCCGGTTACCACCTGAGCTCGAAACCGGATGAAGCCGTAGGCGTTGGGTGGGGTGCCGGGAGCAGTGGCGGCGGGTAAAGTGTCTGGACTGCTGACCACATTCACGACCACCGCTCCGTTGGTGTTGGCCTCCCTGCAGGAACTCGGGAGGGTGGCTCCGGCGGGGTAAAACTGACCGCGATCGCCATCCTGGGCATTGGTTAGATACACCGTGGGGGTCGTAGATACCGTCTCGCTGCTGGAGGCTAAGGCAATGCCCACATCGGTGCCGCTGAGAGCGCCGCTGTCTAGGGGTGTTTGGCCGTTAAAGGCATTGGCCACAAACCGAGTATTGGCCGGAATCAAGTCGCAAATACTCACATTGGTGATCGGCCCGGTGCCACTGGAGAGAAAGTAAACGGTGTATTCCAGTTCATCGCCAGGTTTTACTAAGCCTCCTTCGGTAGCCCCCACCAGGGCGTTATTAGGCCAGAGACCAGCTTCTTCAGTGACGACGTTAAGTGGCGTCTGATCATTAGGATTAACAGCAAGACCATTGATAGCTGTGATCCGTTTTTTCAATAATAGGGTTCCCCCAGCGACGGTGACATCCTCCCCGTCGCTGGACAGGGCATCATAGGCTGCCGTTGCCTGTCCATCAGCAAGCTGTCGTTGCGGATCTAAGTAGACTGCTTCGGCAGGGTTCTGATAGGTTCCCGACTCTACGCGACGGTCAATCGTTACTGTAAAGGTAATGGTGACCTGGCCTCCCCCGGGAATCTCAAAGCTTCCCCAGGTGGGGATGGTGCTGTCATCCGCAGGATCGCTGACGTCGGTTTGAAGCGCTCCTCCTGCCAGATCAACCGACTCGGTACTGCTATAGGTAAAACCCGTTGGCAGCGTATCAATAACGGCAACATTGGTCGCCGCCACCCGCTCTGCAGCATTCGCGATCGCAATGCTGTAGGTTGCTGTTGAGCCATTGGGTTGATTGTTAACCCTGGGCGTGCTCGTTGTTTTCGTTACAGTCAAGGCTGGTATACAGGCACTGCCTGGTTGTATCCCTGGATTCTGGCTGGCTGTAATTCTCGCCGCTAGCCCTGTTCCCTGCTGACCATCAAAATTCGGCGGATTACTATTACCAGATAGTCCTGTTTCCCCAGCTTGACCGCCTGCCAAGCCATTAGGAGCAATACTTACGCCAGGTTCTGTGCTGATCACAACGCCGCCGCCACCACCACCGCCCGGACCATGGGCTGCCCGAAAGGTGGCCCAGCCTCCCTCACCCCCCTGGACATCAACGGTTAGATTAGCGATGCCTTCATTGGTGGCGACATAGACCGTGCCACCAGCGCCACCACCACCACCACCATCCTGTCCAGTGTTGAGCCCAGGCGCGCCCCGCGCTGCAACCAGGCCAGAGCCGCCCAGGCTCTGAGCGCGCAATAAGACGATGCCGCCGCCAGCAGCGCCGCTGCTGTAGAGAGCCCCCACCGCCGAGGGATTGCTGCCGCCAGCAAAATCCTGGTTGCTAGCGTCAAAGTCTAGTACGCCGCTATAGCTGGTCCCACGGACGCGAGAAATCGAACGAGCACCGTTATTCGTGGTGCCAGCACCGCCGCCACCGCCCATGAACAACCGTTCTCCCTGGTTAATCTCAGCGAGGTTAAAGGCTTTGCCGCCAAAGCCCCCAACCGGACGTTGACTGGACCAAGTCCGCCCGCCGCGCCCGCCGCGCCCGCCGTTGCTGCCGCCGCCGCCGCCGCTGTTTTGATCGTTATTGCTGGGTCGGCCATCGGTACTGCCGCCCCCGGCATTGCCCGGTGCCCCCCGCGCATAACTGCCGTTGGGGTAGCCTTCCACCCCGTTATCGATCACTGAAACTGCCGCCAGGGGAGGATTATTTGCTGCATCCAGATTATTGAGATCGAAGTAGTCGAGCACATAGCGCGGTGTACCGGCAATGCCTTCTCCCTTGGAACCATTGGTGTTATTGGTCGCCAGGGTGCGATAGTCAGTATTTTGGCCGCTGCCTCCGAACAGTAAGCGCCCAGCGCCGCCCCGAAAGCCATGACCGCTGACATCGACCACGGTACCACCCCCGAGGGTTAGTTCACCCGCCACATCCAGAACCACAATACCTCCTACTTGGCCGTTCCAAGGCAGAGCTGTGACCCCAGATAGAGTGGCACTGGCGTACTGGGGCACCCGCACAATTTGGTAGGTGCGCCGTCCGTGGGTGGTGCTAGCGTTCTCGTTGCGATAGGCGTAGTTCAGCCCATTATTCAATCCCGTGCCCTGGACAGATAGGGTATTGCCAGATACGGCGGTCACGGTAACAAATTCATAGCGACCGGCATTGTTTAGTTCAGTCCAGCCGCTGGCTCCGTCTGAGGGTTGAGAGTCTGGAAAGGGTGGGACATCGCCACCAATACCGTCGCCGTAGGCATCGGTGTTGGTGGCATTAAAATCAGCATCCTGCATTTGGATCACTAAGATCAGGTCACCAACGCTAATAGGGGTTGTTGCCCCAAAGGGAGAACCAAGTTGTAGAGTATTCTCTCCGGCCAAGACTGTTCCCGTTGTGGTCGGTGGGTAATAGGTATTGATGATTCCTGTTAATGTTCCACCAGGGCCATCTTGTCCAGGAGAAGCACAGGGAATAGTGGCTGGCTGTGCCAATGCGATCGCTGGTGGTCTGCCAATTCCAACGCCAATCCAGAAAAAGATAAAAACTAGTGTCAGTGCCAATCCGCTGAGTTTTCTTAAAAATTCCTGCCCCTTAAGGGAGAATTTCTTACGCCTATAAAACTGACTTTTTCTACAGAGCATGAGTAAACTCAATATTTTTTGTTGATATGGGGTGTGTCTTGCTTGGCTTTGAACTCTGGGCTACCCATTTTTGTGCGTTCACCATCACCATGATCCCTCAACAGCAGTGGTCTCAAGCTGTGAGTCTGGTACTTGGGGAGACACGGAGTTACCAAAACCAAAGTCTCTGAAGAGGTTGTTGTCTAGTTTGAGGCTGATGCCCAGGTAGGGGCCACCCGCCGAGCGAGACTGGCTAAAGTCGCGATCGCTCATGCGGCCAAAGGTATAGCCCCCGGCCAGCCGCAGGTTAGGCGATAGGTGGTAGCCCGCTTCCAGGTTGAGGGCCATTTCGCTGTACCCTGCCGTGGGCTGGCTGATCCAGCGGGCACCGGCGGAGACATCCCACCGGTAGTTAAAGCGGTGGGTGGCGCGCACCTGGCCCAGGCCCACGGTGCTGCTGCTGAAGAAATCGTCCGCCAGATAGGCGGTGCTATGGCGCAGGGCCAGTTTTCCATAGAATTCCCACTGCCAGCTGGGGGCATAGATGGCCTCCAGGGCCAGAACGTGATCCTCTGAGCCCGTGCCGCGCCCAAACAAGATGCTTTCGGGTACCAGGGCCGGGTTGCGGCGATATTCATAGCGCAGCAGGGCATTCCAGCGGTCGTTGTCGGGGTCGCGGTAGGCCAGCCCCAGTCGTAGGTTAGTGCTGGCCCCCAGGGATTCCAGCCCCTGGTTGGAGGCACTGGCCCGCTGGACGTTAGCCAGGGCGGTGAGGGAGGGGGTCAGACGCCCTAGGGCTGAGGCTTTGAACACCGTATTCGACCCCGCCGAGGAGGTCCGATGCTGCAATTGGGCATTGGCTTGAAAGTCGGGGTTGCCAGTGTAATCGATGCCTACACTGAAGTTGTGCCCCGCCGCTAGCCCCAACCCGGCGGCACTTTGGCCCACGGCAAAGGGTTGGGCGAACTGGCTACCGGCAGCGGTGGTACCAAAGCCGTTGCCAAAGGTATGTTCGTAGCTGAGGTTGGCCCGCAGGCCGGGGGCCAGGGTAATTCCCTGGTTAATGCCGATGGCCCCAGCCAGGGCCTGGGCGTTGATCAGGGACACCCGGCTGCTCAGGGTTGTGTCGGTGCCAAACTGGTATTCACCATTTAGATCCAGGCTGGTGATGGCCTGGGGTTGAAACTGGCCCCCCGAGATAAATTGCTGGTTGAAGCTAAGGGTGATGCCGGGATGCACCAGCCAGTCCAGCCCCACCAGGGTGCGGTCGGGATGGAGGGGGTCTGTGGTGCTGGAGAGGGTGGTTTCGTTTTGGGCCCGCAGGGATAGGGTGTTGGAAATCGGCAGGGTGAGGCGCGATCGCAGTTGGTTAGAGGTGGCACTGAGGGCATTGGGCTCGATTCGATCTTGACGGTGGCGGTGAATCCAATCGACCCCCAGGGTGGCGTCGCCAATCTGCTGCTGCACCCCTGCCGTCAGGGTGGTGAGGGAGTTGTTGACTGGGCTACCCGGTATGGCTTCTGAACCTGGATTGAGTAGATCTTCCAGGGCACTGAGGGGGCGAGGGGCGGTACCAAAGTTGTCTTCGTGGTCATACTGCGCCCGCAGTTGGGTGGTGGGGGAAACCTGGGCCTGGAGTTCGGCCCCGTATCGGGTTTGGCCGGGGACAAAGCTGGTGGTGGCATTGTTGGCAAAGCCTGGATCGGTGGTGCGCCAGTAGGCCCGACCTCGCACCCCTTCAAACAGGGTGCCCTGGGCCTCAAACCGGTAGGCGGAGCCACTGACGGGGCCAGTGAAGGCCGAGTCATGGTTGGAGCGGGCATATTCAGCGATCAGTTGACCATCGCTGCCGAAGGAGATCAGGGCATCGGCCCCATAGAGCTCAAACTGGCGATCGCCCATATTTTCTTGCAGGTAGGTGGCCCCCAGCCAGCTTTCCCGGTTCGTCTGCCGGGAGAGGTGGTAGCGCAGCCGCCCCCCGTAAATGTTGGCGCTGTCGTCACTTTCGTACTGGTAGGTGACCACAATTCGGCGCACCAGGGTACGGCCTTCGTCGTCAATATCGGTGCGCAGAACGGGCTGGCGAAACAGCAGACTGCCCCGGTCGTAGTCGATGTCGTAGTCCAGCCCCCGGCGCAGGGGTTCCCGTTCTAGAACGGTGCCGGGGCGGTTCAATTCTTCTAGTTCTAAAAAGACGTTCTCACTACCGGCGATTAACAACCGACGCGACAAAAAGTAAAAGCCGCTGGTGCCGTCGGGGGCCAGGGTATCCCGCTGGAACCCGTCAATATTGGTGCCGTAGAAGCCGCTGATCTGGAGGTTGCCCAGGTTGTAATTACCCTGAAGCCCGTGCAACTGCCGGGTGGTGGCCGTAAACAGCTGGGACTGGGTGGCAAAGTCGGTGGTGGTGTAGTCGCCCCACATCAGGTGGTCGCTACCGGCCCCCTCCACCGGGGAGGTACGCTCGAACCGCAGGTAGAGACTGTCGATGGAGGGGGTGACGACCTCGCTGGTGGATTCGTCCCCATAGACCGGATAGGTGCGATCGCAGGCTTGAGCGGCCCGAAACAGCGAGGCGGTGCCGCTACAGTCTTGGTTGAGCGGGCGGCGGCTATTGTAAGCCCCGGTCACCAGCCAGTCCCCCAGGCGACCTGTGCCAAAGACCGCCACCCCACCGTCGAACTCGGGGCTGTGGTCGCCATCGGGGGGCAAAAAATCACGAAAGCTGCCGAAATAGTTGGTGCCCCGTCCCCCCAGGCGCAGGTCCACGGACCCGCTCAGCAAGCTGGGGCGCAGGGCAGTCTCAAACCCGATTTGGGTAAAGGCTTCTAAATTTGTCGTGGTGGCCCGCAGGGTAACCACCTCGGCCCGTAGCCCCGCCTGCAGAGTGGCGATAAACTCACCATTCTCGGCTTCCACCTGGAACCCTGACCGATCGGGGTTGTGGTCTACCCCGATAAAGGTACCAGCACTGGCCTCCAGGGTGACCACCGCCCTCTGGTTAGAGCGGTTGCCCTCGGCATCCAAGAGCTGGCCCCGCACCGTAGCGGTCGAGCGACCGTCGGCGGGAATGCGGGCCTCAACGGTTTCCAGCACCAGGGCGGTGGCTAGACCCCGCACGGCTACGGTCACCTGGGCCGGCGGTAAGGGAGCACCCTGTAACGTGCCCTCCGCCAGGATCGTGTTTTGCCCCGCCTGGAGGGTCACGGCGTACCAGGTTTGGGTTACCACCCCCTGGGCGTGGTCGGTTTCGGTACGACCAATCTGAGTCGGATCGACGGCTTCACCATTCACCACCAGGCGCACCTGGCTATCCACCGGAAACTGCAGGGTCACACTCACCGCTGGGGTATCCACCACAGCATCCATGGCGGGGGAGAGAATGCTCAGGGGTACAGCGGCAATTGGTGCCACAGGTGCTGCCGGAATCTCACTTGGAGCCATTGTTGACTCAGGTTGGGGAATGGGGGCAGCGCTGGCCTCGGGCGGGGCGATCGCCTCCTGAGCAGCGGTCTGCTGCTCAGCTGCGGATAGCTCTGCCCCAGCCACCGGTAGCTGAATCAGGGCGACGGCGGTCAGGCCCGCTAATCCTTTACCTAGCCCCAAGCGGGACGGTTGCTGAATGCTCATTCTGCTGCCTCCGCCGGGACGTCCGCTGGGGCCAGTGGCATAACGCCAAAGTTCATGCGCACCAGGCCCCCAGGGGATAACTGCACCCGGCGCGAATCGGTGTTGTGCTCGATAAAAACCTGATTGGGGGCCAGGGTGTACCCCGGCAGGCTGGTGAGGTCTAAGGTGCCGACCCGGTAGCCTGGCAGCACGTTAGCCACCGAGAACAGGCCATTTTCGTCGGTGGTAATGCGGGTGCCGTCGTCTAGGAAAATTACGGCATTGGGAATCCCCGGCTCGCCGGACTGCTGCTCGCCGTCAAAGTTTTGATCCCAGAAGACCCGGCCCACAATGGTGCCGGTATCGGCCACAATGCCGGGCTGCACCCGCAGGCGGTGCAGGGCCGGACCATCGCGCACCACCTGGCCATTGTCGCTACGGCGACCCGAAACCATGGCCGAGTTGACGCCATTGCCCCGCAGGGCCTCGGGGGTAAGCTGGGCGGCATAGACCACCGTCAGCCCCTGACCCTGTTCCAGGGTGACCTGGGGTTGAAAGGTGACCGTCCGACCGTTGGGGGTGGTTTCTAGGGGAACCGGGGTATTGCCCAGGGCGGCTCGGCCCGAGTTAGCCACCAGGTTAAAGCCCAGGGGCAGGGTATCGGTGACCGCCAGATTGCTGACGGGGGTGGTGGCCAGATTGCGAATCACCAGGCGATAGAGCACCGTATCCCCCGGTTCTGCTGCCACCCGATCGCCGGTTTTAATAATCTGAATGGACTGGGCATCGCAGACGCTGGCCCCTAGGTTCAGTACCGCCAGCACCAGCCCCACCTGGGCCGCATCGCCAATGTTGATGGTGCCGGCCACGGTGGTCAGGTTGTCGGTGGCGCTGATTGGCAGACCATCCAGGGAGGTGGCTGTGTAGGCAAAGGTGTCGCCAGTCCGCTCACCAATCACCAGCCGAATCCGTCGTTGGCGGTAGGTGCTGTTAGCGGGGGGATTGATCATCAGGATGTAGGTGGTACCCAGATCAAGCTGCCCCCGGCTGGGGTCGAGCAGGAAGTTATAGCCCCCCTGATCGCTTTGGCTTAGAAAGAACGGATTACTGTTTTGGGTGTTGGGGGGTAAGCCTGCGGGGATGGCATTGTTGGGGTTGTCAGGCACCTCAGTGGTGGTGAGGGGCACCAACTCCCCTAAATCCCCTAGGGGGCTGGCGGCAAAATAGACACCCATGCTAAAGCCCCGGTAGTCGGGCAACAGTTCGCCAGCGCACCCCGTGATGCGTCCCAGGGGGTCAATTAACCCATCCGGGCTAATCGGGGGTAAGAGGGTAATGGTCTGCTGGCTGTCACCACCACAGGTGCTACTCAAAGCGATCGCCAGGGGGGCAGCGGTGGCCTGCAGGTGGCTAATTTGCACATCCACCTGTAGGGTGACCTGCTGGTTGGGGGCCAGGCTGACGGTGGTGCCGGGCTCAGCCCCATCCAGGCGAATGGCCACCACGGTACCTGGCCCCACCAGACCAGATTGTTGTAACTCAGCGATAGAGGGCGTTTGTACCTGGAGGGGGGCACGACCGGTATTCTGCAACCCAACGCTGAAGCGCACCACATCCCCTGGGTTGAGGCTGGTTTCCTCTCCAGAGAGAAGACGGCGGCGGTCCTGGGCCAGGCTGTCTTTCGCTTGGGTGAGGAGATCGCTATGGGCGGGGAGAGCGGCGATCGCAGCGTCATAGGCCGCATCGCTCAAGTTGGCCCAGGTGGCCTCGTCAGTTTTGGCTTGCACCACGGTGGCAGCGGCCTCGGCAGCCAGGGTAGCCTCGGCGGCGGGGATTCCTAAGGGGCTTACCGTCGAGGGGCGCAGACCAATCAGGGCCAGGGTCAAGGCTTGGGTGGCGTCTGCCCCCAGCCCATTGATCTGGGTGGCTCGGGCCGGTACAGCTGTAGCCATAGCTTGCTGGGTAGCGGTGAGCACCTGCTGGATGGGTGCTGCATCGGGCAAGAGGGCAAAGGCCCTAACTGCGGCTAAACTGCCCTGGTTCGCCTCTGTCTCACTCCAGCCCCAGTCCCGTAACTCGGCCTGTAGGGCCGTGGCAATTTGGCCCACCCCATGCACCAGGTTGCCGTCGGTGTCCCGCGTCGCTTGGGGTGTCAAGGACAACGCACCGCTGTTGGTAATTTGGCTACTGACTGAAGGGGTTTGCCCGTCCACAGATTCCGGGGCCAGGTCGTAGGTGGCGATCGCCTGCCGACGCAGGGTGCTGTGGGTATAGTCAGCCTGGTTGCGCAGGGTAAACCCAGCTTCCCCAGGGGCAGCACACTGAAGCTGGGCCGAGGAAAGCTGGGTTTGGCCCCAGGCGGGGACGGCCCAGGTGAGGCTTCCCAGTAACAGCGTGGTCGCCAAGGGCCACAGTCGCCTGGGATAAGCAGTACTAAAACGAGCGGGCAGAATTACAGACATTGCCGAAGACTTGCGAGGGACGGTATTGCGGCAGAACAAAACAAGCAGGGAAGGCTAGCGATGAGGCTGAACTGAGCCATGCACCGGAGAAACAAATGGGAAAAATGGGCGCTCAGCTCCATCCAGACGAGGCTCGGGGTAGCTCGTCTGCAGATCACAGGGGGACATCGTGGCTAGTTCTGGTTGGGGCCGGGGCGATTGCCCCGGCTGGGTTCCCCGCCCCAGGGCAATGGGTAGCCCTAGGAGCGGGAACTGGGGCGTTAGCGCACCGTCACGTCGTAGGAGGCGGTTAAGCTAACTTCGGGCTGAACCTGGTCGCCAAAGTCCCAGCGAATGTGGGTGTAAGCGTCCGCCGGAGCCGGTTCCAGCACAATGTCACCGTTAGGCTGGGTGACTTCTACCATGGGCTCTTCCACAAAGGTCTCGCCGTTGTCGATGCTGTAGGTGATGGCGGTTCCAGCGTTGTCGCCGACCTCAGCCGACCCCAACACATAAATGGTTTGAGCGGGTATCGGCTGGGTCACCACCAGGTTTTTGAGGCTGCGATCGCTGGTATTTTCCCCAGACAGGTGGTATCGCAACTGATCACCAGGCTGTACCACGGCCTTTTCACCGCTGAGGGGTTGCCAGGTTTCCTTGGTTTGCCCTTGGTCATCGGTTTCAATCACCTGCTTTGTGGCGGCCAACTCCAATTGCACCGCTGGTTGGCGTTGCAAACTCTCAATCACCGATTGGCTGGCCTGTTGTAGGCTGGCCCAAACAGGGGTGCCGCCGAGCAAGGGGACAGTTACTGTGACCAGTGCAGCAGCAGCCCCTACACTAATGAGCTTAGATAGACGTTTCATGTTCAATTACCTCTGCAGAAAATTTGCAAAACCATGGGACGAGTTATGTGAACCGGTCAAGGTGGTGGGGAGGCATCAACGCAGACCGCTCCCCACCGGTGACCTAGTTGATGCGGCGACGGAAGGTAAAGCTACCGTCATCCTGGGGCTGCACGACGCCCACATTGTTCCGGTACTCAACGACATCGGTGCCCTGGGTCGGTCCAGAGCGATCGCCACCGTTGTCGAACACAATTGGACCTTGGGTGGCTGTAGCTGTACCTTGGACGTTGCTGGTGATAATCACCCCATCGGCTTCCAGAGCCCAGGTGTTACCGGGGTTGGTGTCATCAGCCAAATCACCCGTGGTGCCGTTCTCAACAATCACCACGCTGTTGGCATTCAGGGTAATGTTGCCGCTACCGGTCGAGGCCTCGGAAATGTTCTCGTAAACAATGCGGTATTCCAGAATGTTGCCTGGCACGATGTTGGCTGGGTTAGGGCTATCGGTCCAGCCCTCAATTTCTGTTGTGCCATTGGCATTCAGAACCCGAACCTCTTTCGACAGGCGCAGATAGCCCACGTAGGTGCGGTTGATGGTCAGGTTTTGGGGTTCGCCAGGGTCGGGCTGGCCATTGACCACACCAGTATCGGAGAAGGCCACCACGGGCACCGGATAGCCCCCTTGGTCATTTTCCGTTGATAGCCCCGTGCCAGTAGGCAAGGTCACATTCACGGTGTAGTCCACCGAGGTGCCCGCCGGTAGGCTGTTAATGCGCACTGTGTCGGTACCCGTCCCACCGGTAAAGGTAAAGGTGCCAGTGTCCTCGTTATAGCTGTAGGGAGCGCTGATGCCGTCGTACACAATTTCTACAATCGTGCCATCGGGCAAATCTGTGTCGTCAATACCAGCAACCGCAGCTAAATCCCTCGGCACCAACAGGATGTTGGTAATCGGCGCTGTGCCGGGATTTTGCACCGTGTTGGTAAAGCTGACAGTCACCGGAGCTGCTAGGCCAGCGCCAGGGTCGGGGGTGACATTGCCAGGAAGAGCCTGGTTAGTAAAGTCATCGTTGTTGTTGGTGGGGCCAACGGCGGCGGGCTGACCCTGGGGGCCATTTAGCAGGGCACCGGGGGGCAGCAACACAAAGATATTCACCTCACCCCCCGGGCCAATCCCTTGGTTGTCGGTGGCGGGGTTGTTGTCACCGCTGTTGGGGTCTACCCCTTGCGTGGCGCTGTTGGCCACCCCGTCGGAAATGCCGGGGCCAGGGGTGCCGTCATCGTTTATGTTGTTGGGGTTTTGGTCACCCGATTCGTCGTAGACCAGTCGATCAGGGTTGCCAGCGGTGGCACCAAACACCTGGCCCAGGTTTTCGATGCTCTGCCCTGCCACCGGATCAACCCCAGAGGTCACCACCTGGAAGGTGAAGCCGGTCACGGTGGTGCCAGCAGCAATGGCGGTCTCAGTAGCGGTATTGCGAACGAAGCCGACTCGGGTGACGGTGCTCAAGTCCCCAGGTGCTGCCGTAGTCCAGTTCGCAGCATTGGCCAAGGTGCCAGTTATGTCAGTGGTATAAACCACCTGCCACCCGGCTGGGGCCGAGGGAACACCCGTTAACACAGTGCCAGCGGGAATCGCGTCGGCGACCAGGATGTAGTTGCCAACGGTACCGTTGACGCTGATGGATTGACCGGCCAACGCCGCTGCCACAAAGCCAGGACTACCAGCTGGTGCGGTCCCTTCTACCCGCAGGGATAACCCATAGGTCAAGACCACATCGGTTAGATCGTCGGGTTCACCTAAGTCTGTATTGATGCGGCTCTTGAGCAGGGTGGCAAAGGCCTGGGGTTGGCTGCCCACCTGGCTGACCAATACGGCACTAGCGGCCACCAGGCCATTAATCGGATCATCACCAATGGCGCGGACTTCATTAGCGTTGGTGCCATCGGTGGGCTGGTTTTGGGTGGCGGGGCTGTTGTCGTTCGGCCCTGTGTCCCCCAGTTGCACCCGAATATCGGCACCGGACGGGGCATTGGCATTCACGGTGACCAGCACCCGCACCAGGATGGAGTCACCAGCGGGAGTAACGTCATTCAAAACACCGTTCGTCGAAACATCGGCCAGAGGGACAAAAGTTGCTCCCCCATCGAGGGACACCTCAATGGCACCTGGCGTAGCGGCCCCGGTGATCGTGGCACTATTGGGAATGAAGAAATTGGTGTCAAAGTTACCCGCGTTAGTGACCTCGAAATCGTAGGCCAACTGATCGCCGGGCAAAATTTGGCCGCCGGAGTTGGTCAAATTCTGGACGGCGTCTCCGGTGACGGTAATACCGGCCACTTCAGCAACCACCACTTCTACCGTGTTTGATGTGGCGTCAATTTGCACCCCAGGGGCGGCGGGGTCTTCGTAGGTGGCCGTAGCGGTGTTGCGAATGGCGGTACCGGCCGCTACCTGAGCTAGCACCGGCCCCAAAATCTGCAGGGTGCTACCGACCACCAGCAGCGTTACGAACAACGGGCGGCAGGATAGCCCGCGAGGTTTTGTATAGGATTTAGACGATGTCATTAAGCTGATCTCGTGATAGGTGAAATTTTTTGTCGCTCTGAGGTGCAACTTAATTCACAGCTTAAAAAATGAATGTGACATCAACGTGGACCGTGTTTTCCACAGGAAAAAGCTAAATCACTGAGGTTTTGCGGGAAAATACGTAGGGGGAAATACGGAAGTGACGGGCCATATTACTGAAAAATCGTCCTCCAGTTGGTGGGGACGCTAAAGAAGCCGGTGAAGCTACAATGACTGTTAAGTTGTTAAGGACCTAAGCGCCCATTACCGTAAAGTGAAACGTAGTACCTCTGTCAATTTGAGAGGTTGCCCATAGTTGGCCACCATGGTTTTTAATGATTTTCTTACAGGTGGCCAAGCCAATGCCTGTGCCTGAGTACCCTTGGGTGGCCTTGGTCCGTTGAAACATATCAAAGATTTTCTCAAGGGATTGGGCATCAATGCCAACACCGTTGTCGTGTATTTGAAATAGCCACTTTTCCCCCTGAGATAAGCAGGAAATCTCAACTTCAGGTTTGACCCCAGGGGCAACAAACTTAATGGCATTACCAATCAGATTTTGAAAAAGCTGAATTAGCTGAGTTTCGTAGCCCATCACGGTGGGTAGTGAGTCGAAAACTAGGGAAGCCTGGCTATGCTTAATGGTACTATCGAGGTTTTCGAGAACTTGCTGAAGTACGCCATTTAGATCTACGGCCTGCATGTCTTGGTACTCCCATAAACTTGCCTTGGAATACGCTAATAGGTCTTGAATCAAACGCTGCATGCGATCGCCAGAAACCTGGATTCGGTTCAGGTAATCCAGGGCTGTGGCATCAAGCTGATCTTGATATTTAATTAGCATCAGCTTGGCAAAGCCCGTAATGCTTTGAAGCGGTTGCTGGAGGTCGTGGGAGACCACATGGGCAAATTGCTCTAATTCTCGATTCGAGCGAGCTAATTCGTGGTTGTGCTGTAGCAACTGTTGTTTGAGTCGCTGAATGCAGAGTTGATGCTCAATGCGAGCCAGCACTTCCATTTCCTGGAAGGGTTTGGTGACATAATCGACACCGCCCACAGCAAAGGCTTTGACCTTGTCTAAGGCGTCATCAAGGGCGCTGATGAAAATAATCGGAACATCACAGGTTTTAGGGTCAGATTTCAATTGCTGGCACACAGCATACCCGTCCATTCCCGGCATTCTGATGTCGAGCAAAATTAAATCAGGGGGATCTGACTGGACCGAGGCGATCGCCCGCTGGCCATTCAGGGCTTTCCGCACTTCATAGCCTTTATTAGTTAGCATGGCAGACAAAACCCGCAGATTATCTGGGGTATCATCTACTAAGAGAATATCGTCTCGTAGGTCATCTTTTGAAGAGTCAACCATATTAAAACTACAAAGTTGCGACTTAAGGAATAATTACTTATGAGCTAGCCAGGTTTGATGCCGTGATATTTTCTTTGCAAAAAATAGGGATTCTATATCGTTGAAGACAGATTGATTAACGTTTTGACTGGGTGATTTGAATTATCTTATCGAAGTTGAAATTATCTAGCCAATGGGTCATAGTTTTAATCATGGGGTCATAGGCGGAAGGGAGCTGAGCTATCAGTTGCAGTATTGGGCGATCGGCTCCTTTGACGGCTAAATCGTGCAATTCCTGAACCCACTCAGGCGGCATATCTGCTAGCCATGTCGCTAGGGCCTGGGGCGATAAAATATCTGAATTTACAGAAGAATTAGCTTCTTTGGCCGCATCAAGGGGGGATTGATGGCGATAGGTAATGGATAAATGTTCCGCAAGTTTATCTAGCAACAGATCGGTTTGAACCGGCTTGCGCAGAAAGTCATCACAGCCAATGGCGATCGCATTGGCCCTGGTTTCCTCAAAAGGGCTGGCAGTTAAGGCAATAATCTTCGTGCGACCGCAGGACGGTTGGTCAAGTGAGTGGGGTGAACTCTGGGCATTGGCTTGGTCGCATTCTATAGCTCGGATTGCTTGGGTGGCTTGCACCCCATCCATGACTGGCATCCGTAAATCCATCAAAATCAAGTGAGGCTGCCATTGTTGCCACAGGGTAATTCCCGCCTTACCATCTTGGGCAAAACGGAGTTCAAATCCTAAAGGGGTCAGCAATTTAGCTAAAAGCTGGCTATTTTCCCACTGATCTTCGACCACCAGAATTCGACAGGTAGGCTGGTTAGCCGCCAACGCCACCACCCGCCCTTGGGGTGAGTCCGTCGGGGGCAGTGGTGCTTGGGCAGGGGCCACCTGAACGTGGAATTTAAACAGGCTACCCTGGCCTAAAGTGCTTTGGACCGTGATGTCTCCCTCCATCAGGCGCACAAACCGATGGGTGATGGCCAGACCTAAGCCCGTACCAGCTTCGGTCTGGTGGCTAGCATTGACTTGGGTAAACGGTTGAAACAGTTGCCCTAAGGCCTCCGTGGCAATGCCAATACCGGTATCTTCAACCTCAAAGGCCAAGGTAATGGCCCGGGCCGGGGGCAGATCATGGCGTTGGTGAACTCGCAGGGTGATGCTGCCAGCCTTGGTAAATTTGATCGCATTGCCAACCAAATTCAGCAGAATTTGCCGGAGTTTACCCTCGTCGGCCGTGATGTACTGAGGTAAGTCATCGGCAGTTTGAAGCCGCAGTTCCAGCCCCTTGGCCTTAGCCTTGGCCTGAACCATGGTTACTAAGTCGCGCAACAGATGATGCAGGTCAAAGCGAGTGGCATTAAGCTGAATTCTACCCGATTCAATTTTAGACATTTCCAAAACGTCATTGATCAGCCCCAGCAGGTGCTGCCCGCTACGGTTAATAATTTTGAGATGGTTGCGGTGGTCCAGGTGGAGGGACTGATCGTGCCCCATCACCTGGGTAAACCCTAGAATGACGTTCAGTGGGGTGCGCAATTCATGACTCATATGGGCGAGAAAATCGCCCTTGGCCCGACTGGCGGCTGCGCTCCGTTGGGCCTCGCGTAGGGCGGCCTCTTTGGCTTGGCGTAGGGCCGCTTCAGCCTGCTTGTGTTCGGTAATCTCTTCTAGGAGTAGCAAGATGCCAAAGGAGGGAAAAGTAACAGTAGGACGGTTAAGGGATACACAACTGGGTAAGGGTTGTAGGCTGAGGTCAAACCAGCGGTGGTCTCGATGCAGCCCCCTGTATTGACTAGTGTTCCCAGTTTTGAGCTGTTCTAGACTAGTTTGCCACTGATCGGCACTCAGCCAGGTGGGCACCACCGCTGACTGCATCGAGTTGCCCACCTGAATGGCAAACAGTTGGCTGGCTACAGGATTGCAAAACCAGATGCGACCATCACTGTCGGCGGCTAGCAAGCCAACCGGCAGGGTGCGGGCAATGGCAATTTGCATAGCCTGGGAACGCCCTAGCTGCTGGGCTAAGTCGGCCAGCTGGCTGACTTGCGGTATCGCTCCCTGGGGGCGGGGCAGCGGGGCAGCGGACTCCCAGTTCACCCCACTAGTGCGGGCATGGGTGAGTAAATCTTGGTGATAGTTTTGCCACAGGTGGGCGACCTGACGCCGCAGCAGGTAGTCTTCGCGTAGGCGATCGCTGAGGGCAACCAAGGCAGCAGTGGCGATAAACAGGCTAATGGGAGCCGCTGTGGGCAGCCAATAATCGGTCTGAAACAGTAGCAAGCTGAGTAATCCCCAACTGCTACATAGCCCAACCATGGCAACCAGCTGCTGGGGCGTGTTCCACCCGGCCATCAGCCAACTGAGGCCAGGGGCAATCGCTAGCAATATTAGCCAGAGACGGGGGCCACCCAAAGGCCGTAGGGCATTGTTTTGCAGCAGGTTGTGTATGGCTGTGGCCTGGAGGTAGACGCCGCTGGTGGGTGGATTGCGATCAAAGGGGGTGATCAGGGGATCGAGCCCGGCTGCCGTTGCGCCCACAACCACAATTTTGTCCTGGAGGGCAGTTGCCGGAATACGGCCCTCCAGGACGTCCACAAAGGAATAGGGCGTGAATTCTGTGGCTGACCCGACCCAATTGAGCCCCAGGGGTTGCTCGACACTGGGCAGGGTGACTTGCCCCGAAACCAGACCATAGGACTGGATCGCGGATAACGCTAGCGCCGGTTGCCCCTGCCACAGGGGGGGGAGGGAACGCACGATCCCATCGGTATCTTCTCGCCGCATAATATGGCCCACGGCGATCGCGGCCTGCTCTAGCTCCGGCACCGGTACTAAAGCCGTATTTTCAGTATCCCAGGCCTGGGCCAGCACCGTTACCCCCTGCCTTTGTAAGGCTTGAGCCAGTTGGGCGTCGTCGTCACTGGGTTCTGACCAGAGCAGGGTGATCACCACAACACTGGCCTGCTGATGAGTTAAGCGATCGAGCAGTTGGGCATAGTAGTGGCGTGGCCAAGGAAACCGTCCCAGCTCCCTCAGGCTGGCATCATCGATGGCAATGACAGCCAGACGCTCGTCTAAAGGCATCGACCCTCGCAGCTCAAAGAGGTGGCGGTAAGCCATCTGTTCTAAGGGTTGAAAGGCTTGCCCTTGTAAAAGTAGCGCGATCGCGATCGCTGCGATTGTCCCTGGCAGTAGCCGCCAAAGATGTTGGGCCCAGTGTTTAATCATAGCCAGCCGCCCTGGTCAACGCTAGGATGGGCTCAAACTCAAAGTCTTCAACCCATTGGCTGAGCGCCCGACTTAACTGGCTTTGGGGCTCAGGTAGTTGCTGAATTAGCCGCAAGATGTGCGTATCTCGGCCTAGGGTTGCCGCCTGGTGTAGCTGAAACACCCACTCCTTCGGAAGGCCGTCTAGGGTGAGAGCCTCTGTCAGCAGTCTAGGAGGTTCTAGGGAAGTGACGGTTGATTCCTGATTGGCCTTTCTTTCCAGACGCTTATGGGCGACATACTGGTAGGTTAGGTCCAGGTGCTGGGCTAATTTGGTTAGTAGTTCCTGCTCCTGAAACGGTTTACTAATAAAATCGTCACAGCCCGACTCTAAAATAATCGAGCGCTCTTGATCAAAAGCACCACTGGTAACCGCAATGATCTTGGTGGTTGGGCGAGCCGCGAAATGAGTGGAAAACTCAGTCGCAACCCTAGACTGTTGCTCTTGAGCCCGAATTTGCTGGATGGCCTCATAGCCATCCATGATCGGCATCCGAATATCCATTAAGATGGCATGGGGTTGCCACTGCGCCCACAGCAGAATTGCGTCCTGACCATTCTGGGCCACCTGTAAGTCGAACCCTAACGGCTGCAGCAATTTTAGTAATACCTGCTGATTGTCCCAATGGTCTTCCACGATCAGCACCCGACAGGGGAGATGGCAAGGGTGTACGCCAACTACCCGTTGCGTTGGTTGCTCTGCGGCATGTATCGCTGTCGAGGCTGAGGTCACGGGAATTTGAAACCGAAAGATACTGCCCTGGTTAACGACGCTCTCGACGGTGATGGTACCGCCCATCAGCTGTACAAACTTCTGGCTAATGGTCAGCCCCAACCCAGTACCCTCGTTATACTGTTTCCCAGTGCGGGTCTGCACAAACGGCTTAAACAGGCGAGGTACGTCCTCAGGGGCGATGCCTGGACCAGTATCTTCCACCGCAAAACTGAGGGTCATGGTCGCCGTGCGATCGCCATGGATAGCTGTGGCTTTTATGTGCAGGCTTACCTGGCCTTGGCTGGTAAACTTAAGCGCATTCCCTAGCAGGTTGAGCAAGACCTGGCGCAACTTACCCTCGTCGACAGTAATATATTGAGGGACTTGGGACAATCGTTCAAAGGTCAAGTTTAGCCCCTGGGCCGTTGCCTTGAGGGATAACATCTCGTAGATGTTGTCGAGCAGTTGGTAGAGATCAACGTCATGGACCTGAAGTCTGAGGCGACCAGCTTCGATTTTAGACATTTCTAGAACATCGTTAATTAAAGTCAGCAGGTGCTGGCCACTGCGACCAATAATGGTGATGTAGTCCTGGACATCCCCAGGTAAGTTAGGTAACCGGTTGATAATCTGGGTAAAGCCGAGAATGGCATTGAGAGGAGTGCGCAACTCGTGGCTCATATGGGCCAAAAAATCACTTTTAGCTCGGCTGGCGATTTCCGCTGCTTGCTTCGCTTTTTCTAGATCCCTAGCCTGGTCTTGGGCTTGGGTCAGCAGTATCGCCATGGCGTCTTCAGCCTGTTTCCGTTCTAGTTCAGCCCCGACCCGGGCCGCAAAAATCCGGAGAATTTGCTCGGAAAACGCCTGATCTCGCAGGGGGCGATCATCCAATACCTTCAGATAACCAAACACCTCCCCCAACGCATTGTTCAGCGGTATACCGAGATAGCTCTCTGCCGCCAAATCAGCTAAATGTTGATGCTGAGGAAACCTGGATTGAACAGAATCCGGGTAGTAAATAATTTCCCCGACGGCCACCTGTTCACAGGGAGTTCCAGCCAAATCATACTCAATGTTATCCCCCCATTGATCGCCCTGCCAAAAGGCCAAGGTGCGAGCCCGGTTTTTGTCTGGTCCAACCAACTCAGCAATGAAAGCATAGCGAACATCTAGGATTTTAGCTAATTGACGCACTAGCGATCGCAGAAAGTCTTGGCCTATCTTGGCAGCAGTACCCTCTACAATCAACCGCAGTGCCTGCTCCATCTGATGTTGTTTTTGGTGGGTTTGAAAATGTCTTTGATGCAGGGAAATAGCGGCAGCCGCAGCGCTTAAAAGGTCAATTTCCACGGCATTCCAGCCGCGACCTGACTCGCAGTTATCGAACCCAATAAAGCCGAAAAAGTGATCTTCTAATAGCAGCGGTAAAATCAAAATAGCCTGAATTCCTTGGGGTTCCAAGATCAACCGCTCGGATGCCGGGAAATCGGCTACACGGCCATGAATACTCTCACCCCGTGACAGAGATGCAGCCCAGCGCGGGAAAAGCTCTAGGTAGGACATGTTTTGCAGGTCGGGGTTGTCGATTTCGGCGAGAATGCCCTCGGCACACCACTCGGCTCGCTGGCTCATCAACATATTTCCAGCAGTATCCCAATGGTTTTCAAACAGGTAAACCCGGGAGGCTTCCGAGATCGCTCCCAGGGTTTCAAGAACCGCTTGATAGTAGTGATGATGCCCTTGGGTGGCCAACAACTGCCGTTGAATGTCGACCAGGGCGGCGAGGTAGCGTTCTCGCTTTTTTAGATCAGCTTCGGTTTGCTTGTGACTGGTAATATCTGTGCAGGAACCAACGACTTTGATGGGGTTGCCGGCATCATCCCAAACGGCTAAAACCCGATCAAATATCCATCGATAGCTACCATCCTTACATCGCAGGCGATATTCCTGGATTAACTCAGGCTGTCTGTGTTCCAGGTAGGCCGCCTTGGCGGTAAGGACGCGATCGCGATCGTCAGGGTGCAGCAGTTCTACCCACTGTTCTCGAGTATTAGCAAACTCATGGGGCTGATAGCCCAGCATGGCCTTAAACCGATCGGAATAGAACCCCACACCTGTGGCCAGATCAATATCAAAGATGCCGTCGTGGCTGGCTTGAATAATCAACTGCCAGCGGGCTTCGCTTTCCCTAAGGCTGGCCTCAGCACATTTGCGACTGGTAACCTCTCGCTGAACCCCAAAGTGGCCAGTAATGTTTCCCTGCTCATCGTATAGGCAAATATAATCACCCTCGATCCACATCGGGGTGCCATCAAATTTACGTTCCTGGGTTTCCACATGGAGTTGGCCGGCATCAAAGAACTGTCGCCAGACCTGCCGCCCATGCTCTAGATTATGGGCAAAAAAAACTGCCGGTGTCAGCCCCATAAACTGCTCTCGCTCAGCACCATATTGCTTTAGCATCGCATCGTTAACTTTGGTAACGCGCTGGTGGACAAAGACATAGTCCAAAGTGCGGTCTTTATCCACACTGTTGTCCCAGCGGACAGGGTGATCCAGCATCATAAAGAAAAATCCATCCAGGGACTGGGTGAAAAAAAGCTCAAGCCGAGCTTTTGCCTGCTGGAGTTCTTGGAGAATATCCTGGGGTGCCAGAGTGACCAACGGATCTAAATTTAGCTCTAGGTCAAGGGTTGCAGAAGATGGCGAAGGGCTTGCCAGGGGGGAGGCAGTCGCTTGCTGGGTGGTCTGGCGTAGCCCTCGCCAGAGGCTGCTTAGGGTGATTAGGCCTATGGGTTGGCCGGCATCGTTCACCACAGGTAGTGCCGGGAGTTGATGCTGATCAAACAGCGCTGCAACTGTGTCTAAGGAGTCTAGGGCTGATATCGATACCGTGGGAACTGTAGAATTGACGTGCGCTGATAAAGGCTGATGCAGGGTATTGCAGTCCTTTGCTATTAGCGCTATGCCATCTCGCTCGGTAAATAAACCTAGACAGCAACAACTCTCAGGCTCGATGACCACCAGGCAAGGCTGTTGAGTCTGACTAAGCAACGCGATCGCCTCTGCCACAGAGGCCGTAATTGCCACAGTAGACCATTGCTCTTCAATCACCTGGTGGAGGACACTATCCATAGACTGGCATCATTGGCTTTGATCTAAAACCCGTTGGGTGATGGTAAGGATTGATTCAAACTGGAAGTTTCCGTTCCACTCAGCTAAGACCTTGGCCAAGGGTAAATAAACGCCGGGAACCTGTTGGAGCAGACTTGCAATTTGCTGATCAAATCCCTGGGTAGCGGCTCTATGTAATCGGACAACCCAGTCCATCGATAGCGCTTTATTTGCTAAGGCTTCAGCCATCAGAGCTGAAACAGCCTCTAGGGATAAGGCCGAACCGACCGGAGCTTCGTTCGCCAGCGTCTCAATCTCTACTGAATTAGCCACTGGCGTTACATTCAACACTGCTGTTGCCATTTGAATAGGCAGGTGAAATGCCACTTTGGTCCCTTGCCCAGGGGTACTGGTAAGATTAATCTGTCCGTCCAGAGCTTGAATGTATTGGTGACTGATATAGAGGCCGAGCCCTAGCCCCCCTTCGGACTGGGGCTGTGAATCAGACTGAGTAAAGGCCTGAAATAGCTGATTTATCTCATGATGATTGATACCGCAGCCGGTATCTTCGATCGTGAAAGATAAGACGCCAACAGGTCGTTGGCTGTGGCGATTAGGGTGGCCGTTTAAGGGTAAGCCTTGCCAGTCACTATCTCCTAGGACAACCTCAAAGTTCACTTGCCCTGATGTCGTAAATTGAATTGAATTTTTCAAAACTTGAGTCAGAATTTGCTGTAGCTTACTGTCATCTGAATAGATATACTTAGGGATATTAGGGCTGATAGCAATGTTGAGATTTAGTCCTTTTTTTTGAGCTTGAGATTGAAATTCAGAAATAATTTCACCAAGAAATAAGTAAAAATCAAACTCTTTTTTGCTGACACTGATTTGAGATGACTCGGTGCGAGTAATCGTCAAAATTTGATTGATCATTCCAAGGAGACTTTGAGCACTTTTGTGAATGCTAGAAACATAGTCTTGATGTTCTTGTTTGAGGGTTTCATCATTCGCCATCAATCCTGAAAAACCCAGAACCGTATTCAAGGGTGTTCGTAACTCGTGACTCATTTTAGCGATGAATTCACTTTTTGCACGGTTGGCCATTTCCGCAGACTCTTTTGCATCTTGCAGTGCTGCTTCGGTGCGTCTATGGGCCTCAATTTCTTGCTGTAACTGCTGGTTTTGCCTAGATAGCTGATTTTGTAGACGCTGAATGGTTAGTTGATGAGCAATGCGAGCTATGATTTCTGCGGCCTGAAATGGCTTGGTGACATAATCTGCTCCACCCATTTCAAAGGCCTTGACTTTATCAATTACATCATCCAAGGCGCTTAAAAATATGATGGGAATGTCTTTTGTATCTGGATCAGTCTTTAACTGTTGACAGACTGCATAACCATCCAGTATTGGCATGCGAATGTCTAGCAAGATTAGGTCTGGGGGGGACGATTTAACACTCACCAGTGCCATTTCACCGTTAGTAACACAGCGAATTTTATAGCCGAGGTTTGTGAGACTTACCGACAAAATCCGCAGGTTGTCGGGAGAGTCGTCTACGACTAGAATGCTTCCCTTATAGGTGTTCGCTGGTTGTGAATCCATCTAAACTAGAGTGAGTTGAGACAAAAGACGCTAAAAAGGTAGAGCAGACATTGATAAAGCGGTATTTTCTGACTTCAATTAAACACCCTTCATCCAATATTTTTCAAGATCTGAAAGATAGCTTGCTCTAGGACAATCACCTCATGTTCATAACTCTTGTATAAGGCCATCTGGCTATGCAAATTTTGATGAAGGAATACCAGATCTTCAAGCTTTTGGATCGTCCGAGTCGTTCTAGTTTTAGATGATGAAAGGCTTGGGTTTAGAATATCTGTACTGGTCAGTGTTTCAATAGAAAAAAATAAATCGTTAATATTGATGCTTTCCCGGGACCGGGTTTGACTGAGCAACTTACGGATATAGTAGCTGGTTGTGGGAGATAGACGAACTTGAGATACCGTGTGAGTTTTCATGGTTGCGGTCAAAGCGAATGATTTGGTAGATGCGCGGTCAATTGAGTTTGAAAGACTGTTCTATGTGTCTTGGGAGATGTTATGAATGAATACTGTGATTGAGCGATCGCAGGCTTAGCCAAACAGTATACTCCGATGGAGAAGTTGATATACAGACATGGCTGCCTTTTGCGGCCTGAACAAAAGCAACTTCATAAGCCCTGAGTCGCTCTGCTGCGGGGAATAAGCGGAACCGGGTGTACAGCTTATTTTTATAACTACACCCATCTTGAATCCCATGGTGCCAATACTTAAAGGGGTGAACTAGGCTGTGGTCTATGACTAGTGGTGACTCCATAGTGAACGTGATAGACGTGAGAAGAGGTCATGGTAAATGTCGGACTGTGATGGCTTATGGCTTACTTTGCAGTGTAGAAGCTAAATGTGACATCCCTGTGGAGACTATGGCAGGAAGGCCGCAGACAGTAGAACTATTGCCCGTGCACAACAGGTAGAACGGAAATCTCGCCCTACGTACAGGTTGGCGCTGATGGACGTAGGTGAGACATCTCTGCCGTGGAGTACTACTCGCTATCCCACTGCAGGGCCAGGGCGATTTGATCGCCCAACATCCCAGGGTCAAAAGGCTTGCTGATAATGGCTTCTGCACCCAATTCGGCATATTGCTGTTCTGATACAATGCCCCCTGTAGCGGTAAGCATAATCACCGGAATCAATTGAGTTTCAGGGGTTTGCTTCAACGTTTTAAGCGTGCTCAGACCATCAACCTCAGGCATGAGAACATCGAGCAAGATGGCGTCAGGCTGGGTTTCAGCGGCGATCGCCACTCCATCTTGTCCAGAACCAGCGGTCAGCACCCGCCACCGCATTAAGGTTTGCAAACTGACCTTGGCAATTTCGCGAATATCATCTTCATCATCAATCACTAAGATTTGCTTCATACTCAGACCAAGATGCTGGTTATGCCTAAAACTGTAACCGATATTTCCCGTTAGGCCCCTCTGCTCAATTCTGGCGCAGGAAGTTCCTAAGCCAGCAAAGCGTTTCCCCTCCTATCCAACTGGGGGTGGTTTACGCCAGGTTTGCAAAAGACGATGGCGTTCTACTCGGTTGAAAATGCGAGTGATGATTTCAGGTTCGGTGAAGGGCTTGGCCACATAGTCATCAGCGCCAGAATTATAGAGTTTCAGGATCGTTTCTGGCTTCCGGTGGGCAGTCAAAAACAGGATAGGCAACCCGTTCCAGGTATCATGGTCGCGGACCTGTTGGCAAAGGTCGATGCCGTTTAGCTCAGGCATATCCACGTCTAAGATCAGCAGGTCTGGTGCTTCCTGGGCTAATCGGGTCCACACCTGAAGCGGATCATCCAGGGTTAGAACCTCGATGCCCCAGCAAGATAGCATGGTTTGCAGTGTCGCCAGAATAGTGTCATCGTCATCGATGGCCAGGACTTTAATCGGTGCCTGGCCTTCAGCCGGGGATGGGGCCGAGGAAGTTAGGATCACTGCTGCAGGCTGAGATGGTTGGGAAGCGGACGAGGGTTGCTCCGTGGACGGCTGAGGTGGTTTCTCGATCGCTTGCCGGAGCGCCGTGACCAGGCCCTGCAGCTGACTGACCGTTGTCGGGGAAGCCGTGGCTAACTCTTGCTCAATCGCGTGGCTCAGGCGGGATCCTTCCAAAAAGCCAAACATGCCCAGGGAGCCAGATAGTTTGTGGGCATCCGCTAAGGCAACCTGGCGTAACGCCTCGGGCAATGCTCCCGATTCCAGGGCGGCCACCGCTTGCTCTAGGCTCGCTATCCGCTGGAGGGTAGGTGACTTGAATTTTTCCCACAGGGCGATCGCCGCTTCCCGGGCTTCATCCTGCCGGGCGGCTTTTTGCAGGTCGGGGGAGCTAGTAGCAGGGGGTCGCAGTCGGTAGCCCATGCCATATACCGTATCAACCATGGTATCGGCCCCGACTGCTTTGAGCTTGCGCCGCAGCCGTTTAATGTGAGTCCGAACGGTGTCTTCCCCGGGGGCATCGTCAAAGCTCCAGAGATGCTCAAGAATGCTGGTGCTACTAAAAATCCGTTGGGGATGCCGCAGAAACAGCTCTAGCAGGCCATATTCCTTAGGCGATAGGGAAAGTTGCTGATGCTGGTAGGTTACCTCGCAGGTGCTGGGGTCAATGCACAAATCCCCCGATCGCAGGATAGGATCCGCTAGATTGCCGGGGCGACGCAGCAAAGCCCGGATGCGGGCAGAAAGCTCGTTGAGGGTGCAGGGTTTGACCAGATAGTCGTCGGCCCCTGCATCGAGCCCTAAAACTTTATCGGCGGTATCGCCCTGGGCGGTTAACAGCAAAACCGGCTTGCCATAACGGGCCTGGCGCAGTCTTTGGCAGAGACGAATGCCGTCAAGCTTAGGCAAGTTAACGTCTAACACGATCAAATCATAGTCGGCTGCCAGGGCATAGTCCCAGCCTGCTTCGCCGTCGGCGGCCACATCCACAGCATAGTGTTGCGAACCCAGGAAATCTGCAAGTTGCTGGGTTAAAAGCTCGTCATCGTCTACCAATAAAATGCGCATATGCTGTCTCCAAGCGCTGTGATACCCATCGAGGCGATCGCTACTGGCGATCGGAGGGCAGGGTCAGTTGCATCAGAACCTCAAATTTAAAGTCTTGCAGTAACAGGTCAAGGGTGTCGATTAAGGCCTTGTGTTCAGGGGGAATTTGTTGAACCAATTGGGCCACTTCGTGGCTGTCACAAAGCATTGCAGCTCGGTGTAGGGCACTAATCCAATCGGCAGACATGACCTGAAGGGCACTAGCCTCTAAGCGGTTGCTCAAGGATTTTGGCGGTAGATCTTGGGTTTGCTGGGCGACCGCCTGGGCGTAGCGATAGCGCAAACCCAGGTGATCAGCCATCTTGGCCAGCAACAGATTGAGCTGAATAGGCTTGCTGACAACGTCGTCACAGCCGGCCCCGAGGGCCTGGTAACGCTGATCGCGAGAAGCCTGGGCGGTCAGGGCAATAATGACTGGCCCCAGCCCTTCGCCGTGCTTCTGGGCTTCGGCCCGAATGCAACGGGTAGCTTCGTAGCCATCCATCTCTGGCATGCGCAAATCCATCCAGATCAGGTGGGGATGCCACTGACGCCAGCGGGCGATCGCTTCGGCCCCGTTAGTCGCTTCCTGTACCGCTAGGCCCAGTCTAGAGAGAGAAGCTACCAATAGATAGCGGTTTTCGGGCTGATCATCGGCAACTAAAATGCGGTAAGTGGGCTGCCCTGGTGCCAGGCCAATCACTGTACCCAGGTTGTCTGTTGAGGTGACGTCTTCGGCCTGGGCCAACCGCAGGGGCAGAGTGAATCGGAACGTGCTCCCCTCTCCGAGGGTGCTGTTGACAGTTAGCTTCCCTGCCATCAAATGCACCAGGCTGCGACTAATGGCTAGGCCCAGCCCGGTTCCTTCGAGCGATACTCTGCCTGCTTTAGCCTGGGTAAAGGCATCAAAGATGGCAGCGAGGTCACTGGGGTCTATACCTGTACCGGTATCTTCAACGGCAAAGGCAAGGTACGCCGAGGGCTGGTCTATTGCAGACTCTGGGGCAATTTCCTCTGGGGAGTGCAGGCTGACCCGCAGG
Source organism: Nodosilinea sp. P-1105 (assembly GCF_012911975.1). GTDB lineage: Bacteria > Cyanobacteriota > Cyanobacteriia > Phormidesmidales > Phormidesmidaceae > Nodosilinea. The sequence continues at coordinate 43,223 of NZ_SMDQ01000001.1, forward strand.
GCAATGCCCCCTACTTCAGTAAATTTCACAGCGTTGCCCAACAGATTAATTAATACCTGGCGCAACTTGTTAGGATCCGCCACGATGTATTGGGGCAAGTCCGGTGACAAGGCTAGGGTAAAGGTTAGATCGTTATCTTCTGCCCGCTCCTGGAACATGGCTTGGAGATCGCGGAGCAAGCTGAAGAGATCGATACTTTCGGGCTCTAGGGTAATGCAATTGGCTTCAATTTTAGACAGATCCAGAATGTCGTTGATTAGATGTAGCAGATGGTCGCCGCTGCGCTGCATGATGCGGATGTATTCTCGCTGCTGGGCCTGAAGGGAGGAATCGGCATTGAGAATTTGGGCAAAGCCCAGAATCACATTGAGGGGAGTGCGCAGTTCGTGGCTCATGTTGGCCAAAAACTCGTCTTTGATGCGGGTGGCGCGACTGAGGTCTTGGTTGGCGATCGCCAGCTCCTGGTTGCGATCGCTCAACTGCTGCTGGGCGCGCTGGCGCTCCTGTAGCTCTCGCTGGAGTTGCTCAAATAGAATGGACTGCTGGAGGGCGATCGCCAGTTGGTTAGCCAGCTGCTGCCCCAGGTCAATGTCTGACGATAGCCACTGGCGGGGGCCACAGCACTGGTGAATGCACAGCAGCCCCCAAAGGCGATCGCCACAGAGCAAGGGCAGCACTAGGCTGGCCCGCACCTGAAACTGGGCCAGAAGGTTGGCGTGGCAGTCAGCCAGATTGGCTTTGTCGGTATCATTAATCACCAAATAATGACCCTGCCGATAGAGGTTGGCGTAGTTTGTTCCAAAGCAGTGGTCATGGACCGGGGTGGCCAGCACCGAGGCCAGACCATCAACGCAGGCTTCGGCGACAAACTCACCCTCGTCGTAGCCCGATTCGGAGTAGAACTTAAAGATTCCCACCCGATCGGCATGGAGACAGCGACGAATTTCCTGGCAGGCGGTGGTAAAAATTGTGGATAGGTCCAGGGACTGGCGAATGCGCTGGCTCACCTCCCGCAGCAGGGTTTCCCGGGCCGCCTGCTGACGAATAATATGCTCGACCCGCTTGCGATCAGTAATGTCGATAACCACCCCGAACATCCGGACGATTCGCTCCCCCTGATACTCGAATTCAAGGCGGCTGTTAATATGGCGTACTTCACCATCGGGTCGAAGGATACGCATATCAAAGTTTTGGGGAATCCCCTGATTGGCCTCAGTAACCCGCTCTAAAAAGCAGGATCTATCATCGGGATGAATCTGCTCAAGGTGCTCATTAAAAGTCGGCTCATCCTGGTCTGGTGCCATACCAAAGATCCGGAAGATCTCGTCTGACCAGGTAATTTTCTGGGTGGCTAAATCAAAAGACCAGTACCCCAAGTGGGCTATTTCTTGGGCCTTTTCCAGTTTTTCCCGCAGGTCTGCCAGGGATATTTCGGAGTTTTTGCGATCAGTAATATCTTGATATAGACCAATGAATCGGAGGGGCTGACCGGCTTCATCCCACTCCACCACTTTTCCCTGGGCTAAGCTCCATCTATAGGTACCATCTTGGCAGCGGAGGCGATGTTCATTTGTATAAATTGCAGTTTCCCCCTGCACATGTTTTGCAATATCTGCATCTAGCTGGGCCTGATCTTCAGGGTGAATCCGGTTTGCCCACTCGGCAAGGGTGTTGTCAGCTGTTTCATCAGCACCGTAGCCCGCGATTTCTTTCCAGGGGTTTTGGGAATAAACTATCTCATTAGTTTGCATATTCCAGTCCCAGGTACCAGTGCTACTGCTTTGTAGGGCTAGCTCTAGCCGTAGTTGATTGTCCCGTAGCGTTAGCTCAGTCTGTTTGCGATCGGTAATGTCTAAACAAGTGCCAAATAGGCGAGTTATTTGCCCCATCTCGTCGCGACCGATTTTGCCACGTCCTTCGTGATAACGAATTTCGCCATTGGGTAGCAGAGCCCGATAGTCAATTTGGTAGGGTGTACCCTGGCTAACCGCCTGCTCAATCGCCTGGACCACCAGCGGGCGATCGTCGGGGTGGATCATCATTAAGTAGGCGTCGTAGGTCGGTGCCCCTGCCGCTGGATCGAGACCAAACATCCGAAAGAGTTCTGGTGACCAGGTGATGGCTTGACTCGCCAGATCAAAGGACCAGTTGCCAATGTGGGCAATCTCCTGGGCCTCTAGCAGGGCTGCTTGCAGGTTGGCCAGCTCTAGCTCGGCTTGCTTCTGGGCCGTGGTCTCTAGCACAATGCCATGCCAGACCACCTCCCCATTAGGCCGCCGTTCTGGACGTGAACTAGCCTGAAGCCACTTGGTTCTGCCCGACGAGGTAATAATCCGCCACTCACAGCGAAAAGTAGTCATCGCCTGGAGACTAGCCCGGTAAGTTGCCAGATATCGTTCCCGATCCTCAGGATGGACTTGCGCAGAAAGTAGCGCCCCATTTTGCATCGCGGCAGCCACTGAGATTTCATCGACTTCTTCCACTGCCGGACTGATGTAGTCAAAGCGCACGATGCCTGACTCGCTTTCTACGACGCTATAAATCACGGCTGGGGATGCAGCCGTGAGCTGTTGAAAGCGGGCGTCGCTTGCTTGCAGAGCCAGTTCAACTTGCTTGCGATCGTCAATGTGGGTAGCAATACCTAAGCAGCAGGTTGCGGCGCCCACCTCAGGGACAAAGGGCGATAGATTAGTGGAATACCAGTGGTAGTGGCCGTCTTGGTGTAGCGCTCGAAATTCTAGATTCTGACAACCTTCGCCCTGTAGGCAAGCCTGCAGGGCCTCGACACAGTGGGCCAGGTCGTCTGGATGGGTAACGTCAGCGAAAGGGCGATGCAGTAGCTCGTCCAGGGCATACCCGGTCACCTTGGTCACCTTATCATTGAGAAAGCTCAGGGTGAGATCGGGGGCAATCATGAACACCAGGCCGTTAATGGTGTCAATTACCTGGCGTAGCTTATGCTCGCTGGTCTGAAGGGCTAGCTGGCTGGTTTTTTGCTCGGTAATATCGCGGACGTAGCCGTACCAGTGGATGCTGCCATCTGGGCTAGGTCGGGGAGAGGCATCGCCTTGCACCCAACGTAGATGGCCATCTGCGTGGTAGATGCGGTGCTCGCAGTGCCAGGCGGTAAGGTGGGTGGCAGAGTCCTGCACCGCCTGCATTAGATCAGCTAAGTCATCGGGATGCACGGCAGCTAGCATGGGGCCAGCATCGTCTTGGATCGACTCTGGGGACAGGCCGTACAGGTCTACCAGGCCCTCGCTGGCGTAGGGGAAGGCCATGCGACCATCAGGATACTGGACAAACTCGTAGATTACCCCGGGAATGTGGCGGGCGATGTGGCGCAGGCGATCGCTGTCAGTAGAGGGGCGCGATGGGAACATGGGACAGTCACTAGCTCACCTGATACAGGATAGTCTCACCATAGCAGGCAATACAGTCGCGCTGGGCTTTGGCCCGGTACATGGTACTGTCGGCATCGGCCAACACTTGGTCAATGGTTTGGCGGGGTTGGCCATTGTAAAGCTTGATACCAAAGCTGCCGCCAAGGGTTAGAGTCTGCACGCCAATGGAAAAGGGTTGGCGTAGTCGACCAAGTAACCGCCGGGCCAGATCTAAAACAGTGGTGGCGGACTCCACCTGCTCGATGAGGAATACAAACTCATCGCCGCCCAGGCGAAATAAATCGTCGCCGCGACGCAGCTGCAGTCGCAACGCCTGGGCGACCTGAATCAGTAGCTGATCGCCGACCTGATGGCTGTAAGTGTCGTTGATTTGCTTAAAGCCATCTAGATCGAGAAAAATTAGCGCAAAGGTTTGCCGTTCATAGTTGGCTTTGGCGATCGCCCGTTCTAAACGGTCCCTGAGCAGTCGCCGATTGGGCAACTCAGTTAGGGGATCGTGGGTGGCCATCTTTTCGCTCTGGAGCATCCTTAGATAGGCCGTCTGGAGATGAATCAGGGTTTCTTTTAAGTACACCAGAGCCATTTCCAACTCATGGGTGCGCTGAACTACCGCCTGCTCGAGGGATTGCCTCAGTTGCTGAAGCTCCAGGTGATTTTTAACCCGAGATAGTAGCTCAATGTCTTGGATAGGCTTATTAATGTGGTCCACAGCACCCAGGGAAAAGCAGTTTTCAATCACCTCCACATCGGTGAGGGCCGTGATGAAAATAATCGGAATATCAGCGGTCTCTGGCTTTTGCTTGATCTGGCGACAGGTTTCAAACCCATCTATACCCGACATCTTAATGTCGAGCAAGATCAGATCTGGATGGTATCTCTGCAGCCGCTTTAGGGCTCGCTCACCGCTGCTAACGGCGGCAACTCGGTAACCTGTCTGGGTCAAGGTATCCGTCAGCATCTCCAGATTTTCAATGTTGTCGTCAATGACTAAAATCTCCGCAGCTAACATCTCTGGCCCATGGGTCATAGCACTAGGCCCTCCTGCCCGGCTTGGGCTAGAACTGCGCTTAGGTGTTGCTCGATTTCCTCAGTTCTAAACTGCTTGGCCAACCCCAGCAGGGGATCAACAAAGCCACTGTAGCCGTGATCTTGCTGCTTCAGCGCCGTCAGGTGTTCTCGCAAGCTCTGGATATTATCCTGTTGGGCTAGCTGCAACAGGGTGACCAGGGTAGCGACAGGCGGCACCAACCGGGCGACATCAGTGGTGCCTGTTTCTGGGGCCGTGTGACTGGGAGTGGCGTAAGCCCAGGTCAGATTAAGGCATGTGGCTAGGGTGGCTAACAAGGTCTGAGCCTGGATAGGCTTGGCCAGAAAAATATCGCCGCCGCAGTTTAGGGCCAGTTGCTGGTCGGCTTGGGATACCGAAGCTGAGGACACTACAATGGGATAGTGTCGGAGTTGGTCGTCTTGCCGTACGGCTTGGATAAAGCCATAGCCATCCAGCACTGGCATGGCCAAATCAGTAATCACCAGGTCAGGGAGATGCGATCGCATCTGGACCAGGCCAGTCTCACCGTTGTCTGCCTCCAGCACCTCAAACCCCAGGGGGGCCAGCAAGCCAACCACGACCGAGCGGTTCTGCCAGTTATCGTCGACAATCAAGATGCGGCGGGGAGGCCCCAGATATCCGACAATGCGATCGCCCAAAGTGAGTGCTAATTGCCGAGATCCCCACTCCGTGACCAATGGCAACTCTAACGTAAAGGCAAATGTGCTGCCCTGTTCCAGTTGGCTGCTAACCTCAATGACGCTGGCCATCAACTGCACAATCTGCTGGCTAATGGCCAGTCCCAGCCCGGTTCCTTCCACGGTCGGGCGTCCAGTGTCCAATTGCTCAAAGGCCTGAAAAATCCGTTGGAATTCGGTTTTAGCAATACCAATGCCGGTATCGACCACGCAAAACCGTAGCGATACTCGATCATCTGTGGCACTGAGCACATCCACCTGAAGCGTGACCGAGCCCTTCTCTGTAAATTTGATTGCATTACCGACCAGGTTGATCAGGACTTGCCGCAACTTTTTCTCGTCAACCTCGACACCAATGGGTAAATCGTGACTGGGTCGATAAAAGAAGCTGAGCCCTTTTTGATCGGCCTTGACTTTACAGATTTCGACCACACTCTGCAAAAGAGACAGCAGATGGGTGGCTGTTGGCTGCAGCACCATCTTGCCCACTTCGATTTTGGCTAAATCTAAAATTTCATTGATCAAGTTAAGCAGGTGGTCGCCGCACTGATGAATAATATCGATACCCTGGCGATCTTGGGTAGACAGGGTTTGGGATCGGGCTAAAATCTGGGCATAGCCCAGAATGCCATTCAGGGGGGTACGCAGTTCGTGGCTCATGTTGGCTAAAAACTCACTTTTGGCCTGGTTGGCCTTATCGGCCTGGTCCTTAGCGAGGGTGAGTTCCTGGGTGCGTAGCGCCACTTTTTCTTCCAGGGTGCGATTGATTTCCTGCAATGACTGTTCCATCTGATGGCGGGCAATTGTGCCGCCAAAGCTACCTGCGATCGCCCAAAGAGTGGCAATTTCTGTTTCGCTCCATTGATGGGCGATTTGGCACTGATCAAACCCCACAAATCCCCAGACTTGATCCTTCAATTTAATCGGCACCACCAGGATCGACAAAATCCCTTGAGGCTCCAGCAATGCTTGCTCTGACGGGGGAAAATCCTGAATCAGCCCCACAATCGAGCGGCCTTGACTTAATTCCACTTGCCATCGCGGTAAAAAATCGCTGTAGGGCAAATTCTGTAACATTGAGTTGTCAATTTCAGGGGCCACACCGGCAGCTACCCACTCCCAGCGTTGACTCAGTGCGGGTACTCGAGTCGGCTGATGGGGATGATGTTCAAAAATATAGACGCGATCGACCCCGGTGGCCTCACCTAAAATGCTGAGGGCAATGTTAATAGCAGCATGGTAATCGCTCTCGGTCAGCAACACATTGGTGGCGATCGCCACACCCCGCAGCAGACGCTCATAGATATCTAGCGGCAAGCCATTTAAGTGGACAGGGGAAGCATTGGTAGACGTAGTCTGTATTAGTGACATCCTTAGACTTCCCATTTATGTTTTCAACGCATTAGAGTGCTAAATATTATCGTTCCAATTGACGTCAAACCAGATCCAAGTCTAGACCTGTAGTTTCCCCACAGGCAAAACTCCAGGTCTAGACTTGATATAAACTCAAGCTAGGAAATCCCAGAATAGGTCAGAATTCATGAGTCAATTCTTTCTTTTAAGGGCATTCTTTCTTTTAAGGGCATTGCGTTTCACATTTAAGCGAAGTTTATCGAGAATATCAGGACAGGTTTCGGAACTTTCATCTCTTGATGAAAGACGCTTTTTCTCTTTTTCAAAATTCAATATTTCATCGTCACCATCTGCTTGATCTTTATTGACATTATGGCTCACCCTGCCCTGAAATTTATCGAGAACTTCAGAATAAACTTCGAAATTCTCGTCTCTTGATGAAAAACGCATTTCTGAAAATCGGTAAATAGCACACTACGATAAACAAATAATACTACAAAATTGCCAAAATAAAGCGTGTCTTATCGCCATTAACGCAATTTTTGAGGATTTCACATATACCAATTCCGGTTCGGGATCCGTAGTTTCCCCACAGGCAGAAATCCAGGTCTGGACTTGGATTTAATTTAGCTTAAAAGAAGCACTGGTAACTACTCGATCATTGATCGATTTGGCAGATGTTTAGAATCAGATATAAATCGAGTTAATCATGATTTACGTCAATTCGATTTAGGAATTTAAAATTTTCCAGCATGAGAAATTTAAAATCTAGAATTGAACTTGGTTTATACATGACTAATAAGCTTCAGTGAGCTTTGATGCAGGCTCTAAAATTAGACTCTATCAAGCAATCGACATTCTCTGTTGTCATTGGCTTGCCAAAATAAAAACCTTGGCCATAGTCACATTTAAAGGCCTTTAGCCAAGCCACATGGCGAGCACATTCTATCCCTTCGGCAATAACTTCAATGCCAAGATTATGAGCTAAACCAATAATCGATTGAATGATTGTGACCCCGGCGTTTATGCCATCTATTTCAATTCCGCTAATGAAAGATTGATCAATTTTAAGTGCATCAATTGGAAGATCGTGTAAATAATTCAATGAAGAGTATCCGGTGCCGAAGTCATCAATTAAAAATTTTATTCCTAAATTATCTAAGCACCTGGCAATATTAATAGCGATTTGAATGTCTTCCATCAAGGTAGCTTCAGTGATTTCCAACTTTATGTTAGAGGCATTCACTTGATATTGCTCAATTAGATTTCGAAGCAAGTTAATTAGATCTGAATTAAAAAACTGACACTTGGAAATATTGATGCTCAAAAATATGGGTAAATCATTTCCAAAGTGACTCTCCCACTCTTTAATTTGTCGAAAAGATTCCTGAAGTGTCAATTGACTAATCAAATCAGTTAATCCAGCATCTTCAGCATGCTTTAAAAAATGACTTGGTTCCAGCAAGCCTTCTTGGGGATGAGACCAACGAATTAAAGCTTCCAATCCAATTAGTTTTTGAGTTTTGAACTCAAAAATTGGTTGATATAAAAGCTTAAACTCTTGACGCTCAATCGCTCGCTTTAAAGCACTATCGAGTCGCAGAAATTCTAAGGATTGATTTGCTTGCTCTGGTTCAAAAACGGCATATTTTGCACGACCAGAGTATTTTGCCTGGTACATTGCAATATCTGCATCTTTTATAATTTCTTCAACACTATTATAAACAAAGTTGCTAAAAGCAATACCAATACTGGCACTCGGAAAGATTTCTCTACCCTCTAACACCACAGGAAGACTAATTTTTTCCTGAATCCTTTCAGCAACTTCAGTAGCATCATCAATGGTTTGGATATCATGTAGTAAAATGCCAAATTCATCGCCCCCCAGACGGGCAACAATATCCTGAGGACGTAGGCAGTCTTTTAGACGAGAAGAAATTTCAATTAGCAAACGATCGCCTGCTAGATGCCCCAAGCTGTCATTGACGATCTTGAACCGATCCAGATCTATAAAGATGACTGCAAAATGATATCTTTCATCCCTTTGCCTTAAAATAACGGAGCAAGCTGTCTTTTCCATGAAAAAATTACGGTTAGGCAATCTGGTTAAATCGTCATGATTTGCCTTTATCAACAATTGCTTCTCGACAGCTTTTCGTTCGTTAATATTTCTAATGAAAATGGTTTGACAACCATTTTCATTAGGAGAAATTCTGATTTCGCAATATAAAACTTGATTTTTATAAGTAAATGAATACTCAAATGTTTCCAGGGATTGTGTCTTTTCAACTTCTCTATAATGACTTAAGATGCAAAGGGAAAATTTGACTGGGAAGCATTCAGAGATAAGTTTATTCAGATGTTTCGTGGATAGCTTTGGCAGGTTTTTGTCGATGCTGTTTTGAAAACTGATGATACGACCTTCAGAATCAGTTCTGATAGACAGGTCAGGATGTTCAGACATCAAGTTTAAATCAGGGGTCAGATTATTTTTTAGATTGAATTTTTTAAAATCTATAAAGTTTATAGATTCGATTTCTGTTTTTTCTGAGGCTATTGATTTTTTTGGTTTTTCATTAAAATGAAAAGCCTTTACCTCTCCATAAGCACCTTTGCAGAAGGTTATTTTGTCTCCGGATTTTAGTATCTTACTTTTGATTTTCTTTCCATTAATAGTAACGCCATTTTTGCTTGGACCTCCTCCAGGTTCACCATCTGTAATCAAATAACTGTTATTTAACCACATGAGACTTGCGTGATAGCGAGATACTCCCTGGCAAGATAGATGAATATCGCGATCGCGATCGCGTCCAATGGAGTAAAAGCTTCGCTCTAGATAGATGGATTTCTGATTAAATCCATCTTTGACTATAATCATGAAATCACTAGGATTCATGTGAGTAGTTTGACAGCTTTTTCCCTGATTTAGTTTCATATTTAAAACGATAGCGATTTAGAACTTCATTGAAATTTTGTTGTGATTATTCTAGTGTTAGTTTTCTTGGAAAACTAAACTTTCCTTCTGTTAACTGCTGGGCAAGCATAGACGCTACTCCCTTGGCATCGATAGGCCTTGAAAAAAAATAACCCTGCATTTTTTGACAACCTAGCTTTTGCAGATTTATTAAATCCTCTAAACTTTCTACTCCTTCTACAATTACGTCTAGACTTAGTCGTTGGGCTAACATTAAGATGGCTTCACTCATAATCCAGTTTTTGTTGCGAACAAAAGATTGGTCAATTTTAAGAGTATCAAACGGTAGCTCTTGAAGCCTGCCGAGAGATGAGTAGCCCGTGCCAAAGTCATCAATATAGATTTGTACACCGAGACAACGTAATTCAGTTAATATTTTAAGAGCTATATGTTCATTTTTTATTAAAACACTTTCTGTAATTTCTAGCTTGAGGTTGTTAGGAGCAATTCGATTTTCTACTAATATTTTTTTGATTTGATCGACCAATCCAGAATTTCGTAATTGTGCTGCTGACAGATTCACACTAACATTGAGGGGTGATTGGGACGATAAGTTGTTCTGCCAGCGACCTAATTGCCGACAGGCTTCACTCAATAAAAATAACCCTAGGTCATATATCAAGTCTGTCTTCTCCGCCAGCGGAATAAAAATTTCTGGAGAAATTTCGCCTCGGGTATTATGATGCCACCTGGCTAATGCCTCAAAACCAATAATCTGAGCTGTCTGTAAGCAAACTATGGGTTGATAAAGTAGAGAGAACTCTTCTTTCTCAACGGCTTGATGCAGATCATTCTCTAGCTGTAAATGTTCAAGTTTAGATGGCGATAGCACCGTCATCGGCGGACTTGGTTGCATTTCAAGGGTGTTAGCTAGACGGTTGAGGCGCTCAGCATTATTGATAGCGATAGTCAGTAAGTTTTTGGCATCCTCAGACAATGTGTCAAGGTGCTGATAACCCAGCAGCTTGAGTGCTCCTTGGATAGAGGTTAATGGAGTCCTCAACTCGTGACAAAAGAGCAAGGATTTGTCGTGGGTAAGATGGGTAGAGCTCTCTAGCATACAAGAATAGTTTGTGGTGTGATGGGCTGCATAGTGGTCATCAAAATAGAGAAGACGTAGCGTACGACCGATTGGGGAGATCGATGAAATGGCACGCTATAAGACTCATCCCAATACGTGAAGGGGCCATGGAACGGGCAGGACTTGTCCATAAGGCAACCAGAACTGGCTTTAGCTAAAGACCACGAAGGGAATGTCAACTAGGGGCTAAGACAGCGATTTCCCATTCGCTGGTTAAGGGTTGGGTCAACCCTGATAGCTAACCTAGAGGATAAATGTGGCATTTTTGTGAACTTCTGAATGTCAAGCGGAGATAACGGTGTGTTGAAGTCTTGGGCTGCCACAGGATTGTCACAGTTATCCGCCATGATGAAACTGTTCCTGGAATCGTTGGCTGTCCTTAACGGACAAGTGGATCATGGCTGGCTACCCTAGCTCGGGTTTACCCAGGCTATTGGGTAGTTAGCCATGCCGCTATTTTTATGGCTTGTAGTTCTATGCAATCGTCTTTATCTTCGTCGCCTGCTCAAATCACAGTGCTATGTATTGCCTGTAGCTCGGAAAACTGCGATCGCTGGCAGGAGTGGCTCAAGGCTGATCGTCGCTACCGCTTGATAGTTTGGCAAAGCGATGTCAATGTCAATCTTGGCCCAGCTTGGTCGCCAGCCGTGATTTTACTAGGAAGTGGAGCCGGAATTGACCGTCTGACGGCCCTCACAACCCAGTGGCCTACCGCTGGAGTCATGGTCATACTAGAGCCAGAGCAGGAAGTCGAAGTGGCTGACTGGCTGGCCCAGGGGGCTGATGATTATTTGATTAGCCAGCAGTTCTCTCAAATTCGCCTTTGTTACGCTGTACACCGGTTGGCGACCCAAGCCCAAGTGCTTGAACAGCGAATTGCCGCTTGTACAGCAGAACTCCGGCAGGCCAAGCATGTGGCTGAGATGACTAATCATATCAACCATCGTTTAATGGCTGACCTGAGCCATGATTTGCGCAACCCACTTAGCAAAATCTTGGGGCTTAGTCAGTTGCTATCGGATGATGCTAGCCTGCCTCCCCAGCATCAGGACACATTGAATATGATTTATGCCAGCGGCGAGTATCTCCTGAGTATAATCAATGCTGCGCTTAACACCATCCAGCCCAGGCCTGAGGTCCTACCTAGGCGATCGTCACGGCGAGTAGTGGGGTTGGCTCCTGGTTCTATGCCCTGTCGCATCTTAATCGTGGATGATGATTGGACCAGTCGGGTGCTGTTGCAGACTCTATTGCTCCCTTTAGGCTTTGAACTTCAGATAGCCGTCAACGGGCAAGAAGCTATTACTGTCTGGGCCGACTGGCAACCCCATCTCATTTGCCTGGCCATGGCCATGGATGGCCTTGATGGCTATACAACCACGCGTCATCTGCGTACCATAGAGCAGAAGCAGCTTAAGCCTGAAACGCCGCCTCAATGGTTTATTCCCACTCCGATTATTGCCCTGATAGACCGGCATCAGGACGACGCAAATCAGGCTCAGGTCGCTGGTTGCAACAGGTGGTTGCCTAAACCCATTCAGCCTGACCAAATGCTTGAAGCTATAGCTCGGTGTTTGGACGTGAAGTATATCTATGCCCCTGAGCCAGCTGCAGTAGAACTCAACTAGGCTGGCTCAAAGTCCATCGACTCTAACCCATAGGCGAGCTGGCGATTGCACAAACTAGCTTTTGGGCTGGCGGTCAGACTCAAGTCCAGTGGGGATGAGTGGCTGTTTGTTCACTGTTTTTAAGCATTTTGCCATGCGTAGCTCTGACTTAACGACTTGTAAACCAACCGCTGACCTGCGTCCTACCCAGTCAATCGTCATGGTTGCAGGAGATCTTTCAGAGCATATGAGAGGGTTGGCGCAGGCGCTTGAGCAGCAGGGCTATGAGGTGCGCTGCGTCACAGGAGTCACGACTGTACAAGCGGTTCAGACCAGGCCGCCCGATCTAATTTTACTGGTCACCCCAATGGCAGAGATGAATGGCGACGAGCTGTATCAGCAATGGCAGGCTAACCCCCTAACAGAGGCAATTCCAGTCATTATCTTAGGCGGGTTAAAGACTGAGGCCGCAAGGGTTAAGGCATTGTCAATGGGGGCCGTTGCTTACTTGGCTAAGCCCGTTGCCACCACAGAACTTCTGGCACAAGTGGCGACTCAACTGCGCTGGCACCAACGGCAGCGGCAGCTGATCTTAGAAAATCAACAGCTGCGGCAGCAGATTTGCGATCGCGATCGCGACAGCCTGCAGTTGCGGCGGGCTTCTAACCGCCTATCTGCCCTAATCCAGCACCTCACGACCCATCAGCAAGTAGAACAGCTGTTGGTGCAAAAGTCTGATGTACTCAAGCAATTTAGCTGTAGCCTGAAAGAGCTGCATCGCCTTAGTCTGGCCCGATTTACCAGCTTTGACGATTTGCTGGCTGACTACCTCCAGACCGGCTGTCAGGTGCTGGGCTTTACCGGTGGCCTGGTGGGCCAGGTGGACAATAACCACTACGTGGCCCAGTCCATAGCCGCTAATTTTCCGGGCCTCCAACCCAACCTGCGCTGCAACTTAGACGATACCTTTTGCGGTATGGCGATTCGGCAACGGCAGACCATTTGCTTCGACCATGTCGGAGCCAACCCTGACCTCCGACAACACCCCCTATACCAAGCATTCCAACTAGAGTCATATCTGGGTACTCCCATTTGGGTAGACGGCAAGGTGTACGGCAGCCTTTGCTTCTTTGACACCGTCCCTCGCCCCCAGGGCTTTAACCAGCATGAAAAAGAAATCATTGAGTTGATGGCCCAGAGCATTGGCAAAGTGATTAGTACCTACCGGCTAGAGCAGCAGCAGCAACAGGCCCAGGCCGAACTACAAGCCAGCGAAGAGAAATTTCGCCAGCTAGCTGAATACATTGACAGCGTATTTTGGATCTATGACATTCAAGAGCACCGAGTTAGCTATGTCTCCCCTGCTTACGACAATATCTGGGGCCGCAACCGGGACGAGTTGCACCATAACCCGATGGCCTGGCTGAATGCCGTGCATGCCGACGATCGCTGTCACGTTTGCCGTAGCTTGCCCAGACCGTGGGATGCGGCTGCCCTAGCTAACTTTAGCTACGACGAAGAGTTTCGTATCGTGCAGCCCCAGGGGCAGCAAGCATGGGTTCGGGCGCGCGCCTTTCCCATTCACAACGATCAAGGGACCGTGTACCGTCTGGTAGGCGTGGTCGAAGACCTAACCCCAGTCAAATCCCAAGAGGAAGCCCTGCGACTAATCGTGGAAGGGACCGCCGCCAAAACCGGCCAAGATTTTTTTGAATCCCTCGTGCGCTATCTAGCCGACATTCTGCAGGTGCGCCATGCCTTAGTGACCCAGTGCCTATGCCCAGATAATCATCGAGTCAGTACCTTGGCCTTTTGGCAAAATGGACTGTTGGTCAACCGCCAAGACTATGCGGTTGCAGGCACCCCCTGTGAGCAAGTGGTGGTCGGGGAAGTAACCTATATTCCCGATCAGGTGCAATCGATTTATCCCACCGATCCAGAGTTGTCAAAATTAGAGGCCGTTAGCTTTTTCGGCATTCCCCTGATCAATCGCAACAGCGAGGTGATTGGCCACCTGGCTGTGCTTGACAATAAACCAATGGTGGCAGATTCCACCCGTGAGATGATTTTGCGCATTTTTGCCGCTCGGGCGGCCGCAGAACTGGAGCGGCAACAGGCTGAGCAGGCCCTGCAGCGAGCCCGGGAAGCCGCAGATGCGGCCAACCAGGCCAAAAGCACCTTTTTAGCCAATATGAGCCATGAACTGCGGACCCCCCTAAACAGCATTATTGGGTTTGCTCAGCTGATTAACCGTGATTGGACCTTAGATCCTGAGACCGCTGGCTATCTGGAAATTATTCGGCACAGTGGTGAGCACTTGCTGGCCTTGATTAACGACGTGCTAGACATGTCAAAGATTGAAGCGGGGCGCGCCTGTTTGCAAGTGACCACCTTCGATTTGTCTTATTTATTACTGGGTTTAGAGGCAATGCTGCTACTGCAAGCAGAGGCCAAAGGTCTGGAGCTAGCCTTTGACTGCGATCCAGCCATGCCCACTTACATTACCGCCGATGAAGGCAAGCTAAGGCAAGTGCTGATCAACTTGTTAGGGAATGCAATTAAATTTACGCCCTCAGGCTGGGTAATGCTACGAGTTCGCTGCCAACCGCCCTTGCCGGGAACCCAGCCGCAGGCAAAAGCAGCCCTGGAGTTTGCGGTGATCGACACGGGGCCTGGAATTGCCCCAGGGGAGATGAACCAGCTGTTCGAGCCTTTTACCCAGGCTGACGCCGGACGACAATCACACCAGGGGAGCGGGCTAGGGCTGCCGATTAGCCAGCAGTTTGTCCGTCTTATGGGAGGAGAACTAACGGTAGACACACAAGTGGGCCAGGGCTCGGTTTTTCGCTTTACCCTGCCGGTCAACAACGGGGATGGTACAGCGATCGCCGACAGGCCAGGCCAGGCTAACATTCTAAAACTGGCCCCTAATCAACCAACCTATCGCCTACTGGTGGTGGACGATCACCTGGCTAGCCGTCATTTGCTGAGCCGGCTGCTTCAGTCGGTAGGGTTTGAGGTGCATGACGTATCCGATGGTCAAGCTGCTGTCGACCACACCCAATGGTGGCATCCCCACTTGATCTGGATGGACCTGCGGATGCCGGTTTTAGACGGCTACGCCGCTACCCGTCAAATCAGATCCCTCAATTTGCACCCAAGCCCGGTAATTATTGCCCTGACGTCTAGTCCCTTTGAAGAAGAGCGGCCTAACATCTTAGCGGCGGGCTGTGATGACTTTATGCGCAAACCCTTTCAGCTAGAGGCGATTTTACATAAAGTAGCCAGCTATTTGTCCGTGCAGTATATCTACGCCACTGACGCTGATAACACTGGCGCTAACGGTACGTCAGCTTACCCACTCCAGACTCCCCCCAGAGGGCAGGGAATGTCACCGCCACCAAGTCCCCAGGACATTGCCACTTGGCTACAAACCATGCCCTCTAACTGGCAGCAGGCCCTGGCCCTGGCCGCCATGGCTGGCTCTGACGCTCGTCTGGTAGCTCTGCTAGAGGATACAGAAGCCATCCCTGAAGCGATCGCGCAAACCCTAACAACCTGGGCTAAAAACTTTGAGTTTGATCGGCTCCTAGACTGCTTGCCCACCACGTCTCCATAGCCCCCAACCTCTGCATAGCTCGTTTGAATAACCCCCGGTGCATCCTATGCTTTATGCCGACTCACAAGGACCCTGGCGATGGTGATGTCTCGATTTCGCTGGAAACCCGCCCGCTGGCTAGAACGGCTGCCACTCATGGTCGTCCTAGAAGTTCCCTATCTACTGCAAATGCTGACAGTGGTTGGCTTAGCCAGCTGGATCTTGGTGCAATATCGGCAGGTAACGGTGGCCAACCTGGCCACTAATTTGCAAAATGAGACCACAGAGCGGGTTACCGCTTACATTGAACATCAGACCTCAATGGTGACTCGGCTAAATGAAACCCATGTCGCAGCTGTGGAAACCCAACTGCTTGATTTCGGAAACTTTGAGCAAATGGGACGGTTCTTTTGGCAACAGATGCAGATTTACCCGGTCGACTACATCAACTATGCCAATCCCGCCGGAGAGTTCATTGGGGTAGAACGGCAAGTGGATGACACCCTGGTGATCAATGAAACCCGCCGGGACGACCTCAACCACATGACCATTTACCAAACCAATGACCAGGGCGATCGCACCGCAGCTGAGGTCATCTATTCTCCTGAGCCAATTCAGGAAGAAGAGTGGTATGCGGTGGCAGCGGCGGCAGGGCAACCCCTGTGGAGCCCAATTTACCCCTGGTTTGATCAGCCTGACGTGCTCTCAATCTCGGCTAGTTATCCCCTGTATACATCCGAGGGTGAGCTGTTGGGGGTGATGGGGGCAGATCTAGTCTTGACTCAAATGGGGCAGTTTTTGCAAACCATTCAGGTGAGTCCTTCCAGCCAAATTTTTATTCTGGAGCGCAGTGGTCTCCTGGTGGCCAGTTCCAATGGTGGCGTGCCGTTCACCGTGGTGGATGGCGCGAGCTATCGCTTGCCTGCCACGGAAAGTCCAAATCCTCTGGTGAGAGCAGCCGCCCAGTCCCTGGTACAGCAGAACGGGCTAGCAATTACAGCACCGTTGCAGTTAGTCGTTCCAGGACCCAATGGGCGACAGTTTGTCAGCACTGTGCCCTGGAGGGATGAGCTGGGCCTGGACTGGCTGGTGGTCGTGGTGGTGCCTGAAGCTGATTTTTTGACCCAGGTGGATACCTACTTGCGCACAACCATACTGCTGGTCCTGTTGTCCTTGGCCATAGCGATGCTGATGGCGCTGCTGAGCGATCGCTGGATCAATCGCCCTATTCGACAACTGGCGGTGGCCAGTCGGGCGATCGCATCGGGTTATCGTAGTCAAACCGTTGGAATTGAAGGCATCTGTGAATTGAGGATGCTATCCATGGCCTTTAACCAAATGACCGCGCAGGTGGCTGATGCCCTAGACCAACTAGAAATTCGCGTGGCAGAGCGTACTGCTGATCTCGCTAAAGCTAAGGAAGCTGCGGAGGCCGCCAACCAGTCTAAAAATCTGTTTCTAGCCAATATGAGTCACCAGTTACGGACGCCGCTGAATATTATTCTGGGATTTATTCAGGTGATGCAGCATGATCCAGCGGTGGCCGAACCCCACCGCCAGGGGCTAGCCAGAATGTACCGCAGCGCTGACTACTTGCTGGTGCAAATCAACAACCTGCTCCTGGCCTCAAAGCTCGATATGGAGGAGGTGCCAGCCGTTGTCTCAGCCTGGTTAGACCTAGAACTGCTACTGCACAATCTTCAAATCCAGTTCTCAGCCCATTGCGCCCATCTAGCGCATTCGACGGTGGAGTTCCGGATCGAGATCGAGGGGGAGGTACCTCAGCACATCTGTATCGACGAAGCCAAGCTGTACCAAAGTCTGACCCATCTGCTAGATAATGCCTTTCGGTTTACCCCGGCTGGCCAAGTGACCCTGCGACTCGTTGGGCAAAAGCAGGGGACGGTTCCCGCCACAGACCAAGCAGCCGAGGTTCGACACCAACACTGCCTGACTTTTGCGGTAATCGATACTGGCCCCGGCATCGAGCGCAACGAGCTAGAACGTCTATTTAGCCCATTTGAGCAAACGACATCTGGGCAGCAATCACAGCAGGGTAGTGGCCTGGGGCTCTTTATCTGTCAAGAATACATCCGCCTACTGGGGGGACAGCTTCAGTGCCACAGTCAACTCGGCCGAGGCAGCTGTTTTGAATTCACGGTGACGGTGCCAGGTAGCGATCAGGTCATGGTTGGGCTCGATTTAGGGCAACAGAGTGAGACCACAGCCGCGCGGCTATCTCCCCTGTCCGAAGCCGATCACCTGGCTATCATGCCTAAAACCTGGCAGGATCAGCTGCAGCAAGCGGCTATTCTGGGGGACGACAATGCTGTGCTAACCCTCGTCGACACGATTCCACCGGAGGGGACGGAACTCAAGGACTGGCTCCGACACTGGGCCACCGACTATCAATTCGACCACATCCTGGAGCTGTTTCGGTCAGCGTCTAGTCAATGACCAGACCTTAATGGGAGGAATAGCCTAGTTCCTCCCCGCTGCATGGGCCTAGGTTACTCTGCTAGGGCGCCCTTGACTGCGGCTTCGGCGTGGAGTTGGGTGGTGGGGAAAAGGGGGACTGGGGCCTGCTGAATCAGCAGTTCCAACTCGGTGCAGCCCAGAATAATGCCCTCGGCCCCAGCTTGGGCCAGGGTGGTGCAGATGGTGTGTACCTGCTGGCGAGAGTTAGGGGCGATCGCCCCCAGACATAACTCGTCGTAGATGATCTGGTGTAGGGTATCGCGATCGCGCGGTTGGGGTACTAGCACCTCCAGGCCGTGTTTTTCGGTGAGCCGCCGCCGATAAAAGTCTTGTTCCATGGTGAATTTGGTGCCTAGCAGCCCTACCCGGCTGAGCCCTTGGGCTTTGATGGCGGCGGCGGTGACATCAGCGATGTGCAAAAATGGCACTGAAATGCGCCCCTCGATCGCGTCAGCAACCTTGTGCATGGTGTTAGTGCAGAGCAGCACCAGGCTCGCCCCAGCCATTTGCAACTGTTGGGCGGCTTCAATCAAAATGGCGGCCGCTTCGGACCAGCGATCGTTGTGTTGCACGATAGCGATATCGGCAAAGTCCACTGAAAACAAGATAATTTTGGCTGAGTGCAACCCCCCCAATCGATCGCTGGTGAGTTGATTAATCATGCGGTAGTACTCCAGAGACGACTGCCAACTCATGCCGCCGATCAAGCCAATGGTTTTCATCGAAAAATTTAGGGTAAAGGGCAGAGGATAGGTGGCATCGGGGATACCACTGTTTAGGGTAAACCGCCAGGGCCAGACTATTCTCTAGAAACGGTGAATTTCATGGCACCATGGAAAAACCGCAACGAATCGATAGGCTAACCCGATGACAGCTTCCCCCGATGCCATCCCCTATGCACCGATCAGCGTTGAGCTTCTGGCCCAGCGGTTGGCTGCTGGCGATGATCTGCAACTGATTGATGTGCGGGAACCCGACGAAGTCGCCATAGCCCAGTTGGCTGGCTTTGTAAACTTGCCCCTCAGTCAATTTGGCCACTGGTCAGAGGGCATCCACAGCCAATTTGAGGCCGATAAAGAGACGGTGGTGCTGTGCCACCACGGCATGCGATCGGCCCAAATGTGTACCTGGTTAGCCCAGCAAGGATTTTCTCAGCTGAAGAATGTGACCGGCGGCATTGACGCCTATGCCCTGGTGGTCGATCGCTCAGTACCTCGATATTGAGGACTCAAAGCCGTCGGAATGACCGGTAGTTCAGGACCGTATGAAACAGAGCTGGTTTGCTCTAGCCAGTCAAAAATTTGCCCCAGCTGATCGGTGGTGACTAATCCGTATTGCCACAACACCATCGGTAGCAAGCTGGGCACCTGCTGGGTTTGGCGCATTCCTAGGGCGATTGACTCTGGGGGAATAGCCAAATCTGACTGCAAAAAATTGACCAGCTGGTGTTGGTGCTGCGGACTCATATCAGCGATGAAGAACAATTGAGGCAAGTGTATCGGCTATTGCCCAATTGATCCCATGTTTTTTTGAAGAAAATCAGAATTTTTAGACTGGATCTGGTAGGGTCGAGCCACTGGCTGAGCGGATTCTTCGGGGTTGACTTCAGGCGCTACAATGAGCGAGCAGGGGCATACACTAAGGATTTGGGTGACTTTGGCCTTGATGCCATAGTGCCCTGGTTGGGTTCTGAGAGTAACGTTAGGCCCCTTGCCCCCATGGTTTTAACCGCACTTATCAAGTTTGCTCCGATTCGCCCGCCTAACCTGGCCGATCGGCAGGCCTTAATCATGGCGGCAAAGCAACAGCTCCAGTTCTATCGGGCGGGGCTGCCTTTGCTCGAGGGGGAGACTGGAAAAGCGATCGAGATTCCCTTGAATTACAAAATTTGGGGGTTGCAATACGGCCAGCAGTCGACCCAGGTGCTGCAATCCTACGGCGCGATCGCCGATTACTTTCACAGCGGTGGGGTGGGTGGACGGCTGCTGCTACTGGGGGAACCTGGGATGGGCAAAACCCATACTCTGCTAGCGGTGGGCGAACTGCTGCTACACCAGGCCAGTCGCAACCAGGCCCCGGTCCCTATTCTGGTAGATCTTTCCGCCTGGTCTGGGGATACCCTGCGCAACTGGTTAATTGACTATTTTTGGCAGCATTATCGGATTGCTAAAACCGTGGCCGAGGTGTGGATCGACACTGGCCAGCTGACTCTGCTGCTGGACGGCTTTGACCATTTGCCCTCTGGCCAGCAGCGCACCTGTGCTCAAGCGATCGATGCCCTATTGCGCACTAACCCCAACCAAGCAGCTCTCCTCTGCTGCCGCCGCAAAGTACTGGAGGAAAGTGGTATTGCCTTTGGTGAATTTAACAGCGGGGTCAATATCGTGCCCCTGATGGCCCAGCAGGTGAAAGACTATGTGATGGCGTTTGCCTTGCCAGAGGTGTGGCAAGGCATCAAGAGTAGCAAAACTCTGCAACAGTTGGCCCGCTGCCCCCTGTTGCTGTCCATGCTGGTGACTACTGGGACGACAACCAAGGACAATGGACAACCCATCACCAATCGCAGCAGCTTAGTCGACCATTACCTGACCCACCAATTGGCCCAGGGGGGCCACCGGGGCGATCGCGCTGCCCTGGGCTGGCTGGCCCAACAGCTGGCCACCCGTTCCCGCCTGTTTTACTTAGACGACCTCTGCCACCTCTGGCTACCTGAATCTACCCGGCTGCTCTATCGGCTCTTGCTGGGGCTGGCCCTGGCCCTGACCTTTGGCCTGGTGGGGGGCAATGTGGTGTTGGGGCTAGCCCTGGGGTTAGTGGCGTCCCAGGTGGATTTAGAGTCCTTGCCCCGGCTACGCTTCAGCCTGGCCACGGCTTCCTTCGCCCGGTTGAGCAGTTTGGCCCTGGTCAGCACCCTGGGCGCAGGGATTTTAGGCCTGGGGTTGGCCAGCCTCAGTGCCACCCTACTGAGTCCCCTGAACCTGGGGACCCAGGCCTTTGCGGGCGGGGGGCTGGTGGGGGCGATCGCCGGTTGGGGTCTGGGCTTAAGCAGTTTAATGTGGGGAGGGCTGCACAACACGATTCAGGTGCGGCGCAGCCCCAACCAGGATGTGCAAATGGCCTTTCGCAATAGTTTGGTGCTGGTGGCACTGCTGGGGCTGGTGATTGTGCTACTGGCGGTGCTGCCAGCGATCGCCAACAACCAGTCACCCCTGACGGTATTGTCCCCCAGTCGCGGCCGACTCCTCCTGGCCAGTTTGGTGGGGGCCGTAGTGTGGCTGTCCTTTGGGTTGCAGCAGGCCCTGGTACGGCTTTTGCTAGCCTCCCGCTGGCCTCTAACCAGCCAACCAGTACTCCATCGTCTGGTGAAGCTGAAGCTCCTGCGTCGGGTGGGGGGCGGCTACGGCTTCTGCCATGACCTGCTACGCGAAGCCCTGGCCCAACCACAAAACCAAAAATCGGGGCGATCGCCTAGCCCAGTTTCTCGACCATGACCCCATTAATACCAGGGCAGTAGTCAGCGGTCAGGTACTAGGCTGTGGCATAAGTCGGCCAACTGTTCTTGAAACCTTACACCCTCAACAAAGGTAGTCATAGTTTTGCCAGCCGGTACCAGCCTTTACCCCTATAGTCCTTATCCAGTCAGGAGCAATACCCGTGAGCGTCATCTTTGATCTAGAGCACGTCACCACCTATCGGTACAGCCAGCCGGTCAGCTTTGGCGAGCATCGGGCTATTTTTCTGCCCCGGGGCAGCCATGGTGGACGCTTGCTCAGCTACGACCTAGACACTAACATTCCAGCCGATGTGCGCTGGTTGATGGATACCCTATCGAATAATGTGGCTATCCTGAAGTTTGAACAACCAGCCAAAGAACTGGTTGTCACCTACCGCGTCAAAGGGGAGCATTTTGGCTACCGGGCGATCTCTAACTTCCCCCTAGAAGCCAGGGCTGAAGAACTGCCAGTGCAGTATACCCCCGATGAATGGACGGACCTGGCTGCGTTTATTCGTCCCCATGCGGAAGACCCTGACGGCAGTGTGGCCGCCTGGACCAAAGCGTTTGTGGCCGGGGACCAGGACCAAACCCTGGATGTGCTGCAACGGATGATGGATACGATCAACGGCACCATGGCTTACCAGGCTAGGGAAGCCGAGGGCACCCAGTCCCCAGGTGAGACCCTACGCCTGGCCTCCGGGACCTGCCGTGACTATGCCTGGTTGATGATTGAAGCCGTGCGGCGACTGGGGTTGGCTTGCCGGTTTGTCAGTGGCTACCTGTACGACCCGGCTCTGGACGGCGGCGATGTGGGGATGACTGGCTCTGGGGCGACCCATGCCTGGCTACAGGTGTATCTACCGGGGGCGGGCTGGCGCAACTATGACCCGACCAACCGCATCACCCAAGGGTTTGACTTAATCCCGGTGGCGATCGCCCGTCACCCGGCCCAGGTGATTCCCCTCTCTGGCTCTTGGATGGGAGCGGCGGATGCCTATCTGGGTATGGAGGTGTCTGTGGCCATTCGCAAGCTCGGTAATCTACCTGAGTTTGAGCAACAGGGGCGATAGGGGCGATCGCCTATTCCGAGCCACCGCCATAGCGATCGACTAAAACGCGCAATTCACTGACAAACCGCTGGCGGATGTCCTCAGGCTCCACAATCACACAATCGGCCCCGTAGCGGCGCACCTCTCGAAAGAACCAGAAGGTACTGGTAATCCGCCGTACGACCCGCCGCACTTGCCGTTCAGCGTCCCATTCGTTAACCCGATCCACTTTTGACTTGGTGCGGTAAGCCAAGGCCAGCCTACCCAGCAAGTGCATCTCCACATCCACAAATGCCAGCTCTGGCTGCCAAGGCCCATCGATCGGACTAATCACCGCTTCTTCGGGAATGCGGTCTAAGCGCAGGGTCCAGTTGTGCTGAAGCTGAGAGATATCTTGGTTGCCGTCAGTTTCGTCGCACCAGCACACCAGGTACTGGCGCTCTTCAATGGCGGCAATTTTGGCGTGGCGCACGGAAAAGCTCCACAGTAGCCCCGCAGCATCCTGGTAGGTGAGGCGGAAGGGCCGCTGGCGTCGCAAGCAGCGATCGATATCGGCCCGCCAGGGAGGGGCAGGATAGTCGACAAAAGCCTGAATGTCTTGGCGCAGGGGGTGACTGAGTTCGCTGCGTTCTAAGAGCAGATTCGCGATCGCCAGGGCTTCGGCCCCATAGCCCTGGTCGTGGAGCTGACCCCGAGCTAGGTTTAGGGCTTTGATGCGCTCTGGACTCCAGTCGTGGTTGACGGCCAGGCGCAGTGTGCCCTGGGCGATCGCTTTGATAAGTTTTGAAACATTGGGGCGATCGCCCCAGGTCTGGTCAAAGTCTAGGGCAAGCTGCTCTAGCTGGGCTTTTTCGGCCTCGTCAATCGATAGGGTAATGGAGCGTTTTTGGCGGGTCATAGGGAGTCGCGTCAAATTTGTACGGACACTTTGTCATTATTTCTCTGGACACCCCCATGGTAGCTCTGCCACCATGGGGTCATACCAGCAGGTACGGATAGGTTATGGAGACAAAAGATAGGGAGGGGCGATCGCCCCTGGGCCGGATTGCCCTGGGCGCTGGTGACAACAAACCAGTCATTCGCGGGCAAACGGTGTTGGTGGAAGCGGTGCTACGTAAGCTGGCGGATGGGGCGACCTATGAAGCGGTGCTGGCAGAATGGCCGCAGTTGCAGCGGGAGGATATCTTGGCCTGCCTGGAGTATGCGGCTCGCCTGGTGGTCTACCGGCAACTGCGGGAGTCTGATTTGCCGCCGGACTGAGGTGGGTTTGCAACAGCAGGTTACACCTTGTACCGGAGCATTCTGTTTTGTGTCGCTTTGCTTAAGGTTGCAGGGTTTGTCTTTTATATCGGGAGTAATGCAAGGGGAAACGTAATGACCATGACAGAAAGGCTGGCACAGGTGCTAGGAGATGGCCAGTGGCATTCCACCAGGGAGTTGGTGGAATTGGTGGGCCATCGGTTTTCGGCAGTGCTGCACCGAGCTAAGCAAAAAGGATGGCAGGTAGAAAAGCGACGGGCAGATAAGCAGATGTTTGAGTATCGGTTGGTCAACTACCAGTCATAGGGGGCTAGGAGGAATGAGCTTATGCTTGCGAAAGGTGGACAAAGACCAAAGCCAGGGCATTCCATGGCTTTCAATCCCTAAGAGGGTTATTGGCTAGACAAGAGACTCTAAGTAACGTGGCACTTATTTCAATCCCTAAGCAGGGTTTAGAATCCGCTCAGAGCCTAAGCTACAGTCTATCTCACATTCAAGATCAAAATTTCTGGTGTAATTTACCTGCCACTTGACGTATTTGTGTTGCTAGTATGGAGGTGCAGACTTAAGGCATCCTCGGGGCTCTGCGTAGGCATACCGCCTAGATCCTGTAGGCATGCCCTATATAGGGGAAAGGTCTTATGGATTACTGGAGCAACAAGAACAAGCGACTGGCCACATACCGAGAAATGCGCGAGCAATGCGAGCGAGAGCTAGCTCAGCTAGATCGACTCATTCGGGAAGAAGAATATGAGCCATTCCCAGATGGAGAAGGAAATCTGATTCCTTGGATGGACTACCTAGAAAAGGCCGTAGGTGAAGAGGAATAGGCGAATCAATCCGCTTTGAGCTGTAATTTCATCTTTCATACTATCCCCTGTGGAGGCGGGTTTGAAAAATGAGTTTAAGAATTCTCGGTCGATATCAACTACCAAAAACGATAGATGAGCAGTATTTTTGCAAAGTTAGACCGGAGATATATAAAAATCATGCTGGTCATGCTCAACATGGATCTCGCCAAGGACGAAGCTTAGCTGAGCATCTTGATTCAGCTTGTCAGTTTGTTCTCACCGTCAGCAAGCTTGCTAACGTACCTGACGATAAACGATCGCTCATCCTTGCTGCAACTGCGGTTCATGATCTCAACAAGCTAGATCCAAGAGAGAGAAATGTAAAAACCTTAGCCCGCGATCGCGAATTTCTCAAAGCACAGCTTGAAAGAGCTGGCGTAGCTGACTGGGTAAAAACTGACGAAGATTTAGAGCTGGTGCGCCGCCTGATTGAACGTCACTCCGGGCACAACGCCAGTGATGGCATGCGCTTTCTGCCGGAAGATCCAAATATCAAGCGCTGGGCGGCAATGCTCATCGGGGGCGACCTATACGACTTAGGCATTCCTGAAGAGCAGCGTATTCGCAAGGTTGAAACTGAACTAACAGTAGTCCTCCAAAAAGATACTTACTTTTTTAAGGTGCAGTTAGCAGAAGACCGAGGCTACCTAACGGCTCTACTCTTGGCGGCTTGTGAAGAGGTTCTTCATGAGCGGGGGCTGGCGACTTTATCTGTCGATCCAGATGGGCAGCTTTTCATTGGAGAGCACTTTCCTGAAGAAGATTTGACCCTGGCGATTGCCCAAAAGTGGTCTCGAAAAATCAACCAGGTTTTCAGCGGCAATGTTGAACAATTGGTCAAGGCCAGCAAAGACGGTATCAAGGTTGACCCGCAAGCCGTACAGCAAAATCCTGAGGCTGCGATCGAGCAGGTCGATGCGCTGTTGGTTAAAAAATTTAGTGGCTATAAGGCCGATAAGATTACCCAGGATGTTCAGAAGTACAGCGGTGAAGCTGGAGCAACAGCCGTGGCAGCGGCAGCGGAACTGGGCTTGTTACCCATTTCCAACGCTGAAGATTTTGCGGTTTCAGAAGGGCTCAAAGCCTCTTACCTCAGCTATCGCGAAGCAGCACTTAATCCTAAGGATGCCTGGGATCGTATTGCCGAACAAGTCGAGTTAACCCCTGACCAACGAACGGCTCTGGAGCCTTTTAATGCTCAGTACGGGCGATGTCTGTTTGCTGCCAAAGCAGTGTCCCGTGGACAAGAGGCGATCGCCCCTCTGCTTCGAGATTCCTTCCAACTGCGGCAAACCGAAGATACCTCAGTGCCTCAGGAGTTAGTGGCGGCGGTTGCCCAGTTGCTCAATTTTGCCCATCCTTCTACCTGGCAGGGTTTTGCTGAGCTCACCAGCTACATCGAGGCCAGTCCTCGCCTGCGCTGTTCCCTGGGGCCAACGTCAACGGCTCCAGTGGAGGAGTTGATTTCCGCCAAAATGCCCCCAGAAACAAAGGTGCAGTCGTTTTCAAATCGGCTACCGGGTGGCATGAGTGCAGAACCCAAACGCCGAGGTGATGCACTGTCAGCCCTGGGGTATCAACTACTAAGGGTTGGAGCTAATTTCCCAAAAGCCAGCAAGCAGGCTCCGATGTACCTGCACTTTGCTCTACCCAAGGGATCTAGTGTTGAACTCCAACACATTTGGAAGCAGTTTCTCCAGCGCACGGCTGAGACGAACGAAGAGGGTACCGTCACCGTTGATGAGCTACAGCTCTATCGAGACCACCAGATCGTCTTCAAAGCCAACAAAGTCGTTGGCCTTGCCCTACCTAAGCGACCTGAGTTTATGCATTCCACCGTCACCATTCCTGTACTTTGGGGCGATGTGAATAACTCACTGGCGTTGCTGAAGTCCTTGCGACTAGCCCTTGAGATGGCCCTAGCTTTGGATATTGGGTTCCCCTTTGTGCTCAGTGCCAACCTGGAAATTGAGCCTAGCTGGGACATTTTTGGTCGGGTAGAGGGCATTCCATCTACCCTCCAACCGCTCTTAGGCCCAGGTCAATACCTCCGGGAAGGCAATCTCTCTGAGCAAGAGCGCCAGCAGCAAGTGACCGCCGAAGCAGTATTAGATCGTTTGCGATGCCTCGGCCAATTATCAATAGCCGTAGCCAGTCTGCCTAAAAAGGACGACTGCCTGTACGACCTCGCTCGGTCTGCTGCTCGCCCCCTAGACCTCTATCACGTCCTCCTGCGCTGGCTATTGCGAGAACAGGATGATCCCAACTTGGAGGCTACCTGGACTCGAATTCAAGAACCTTTAACCATCCTTTTGGAGAGTTTAATGTCAGAAGAACATGATCGTGTTTCGCGCTACCTCAAGCAGGCAGCTCACATTGCAGAGGTCGGTAAACTGCGCGGTAGTTCCTTCCGCCGCACGGCCCAAGCCGAACCTTTTTCAGAGTTTATCAAGGCTATCCGTGCCCGGAAGCCTCACATGGATTGGGATACGGTTTTTGCTGCTCTAGTGCAGCAATACCACAATCGCCTCGATCGCATTCGAGAGCATGGGGTTGGGGCCACCAAGTACGAGCAAATTTCTCAGTACTATGACGTCCTCAAAGAACTGTTTGTCGAGGTCTACAACTCTCGCCCCGACAGGCTCTTAAGCGACAGCAAAACGCTGGAAGCCGCCTACCTCTTTTTCCTTCAGGAAGCCCGAAAAGAACTGAAGGCCCAAACTGAACAACAATCCACCCAAGCTTAGGAGCAATCACCATGTCTTTTGAAAAACTGCAACCCTTTCTCGCCACCAGCTACGAAAACTTTCCCAAAGGTCGCACCATTGGTGCCGTGGTGCTGCGAACCACCCAATCAGAAACCATCTTCCGTACCGAGGGTACTGGAGAACCCATGTGCAGCGAGTATGTACAAGCGGGCGTAGCAGATACCGATACTATTCCCCGCCTCGTGATGACCAAGCGTAAGCAGATTGCCCCAGAGCGGCGCAAAGGTCGCGAGTTTTTGCGGGTTCACGAACTCCTGTACCCCGACCCCAAAGGTAATTCCATTTGCTCCCTCAACACCAATGCCCCCTGTGAGATGTGTGTTGACTGCTTTCTCTACGGCTTTGCCGCTGGTGGCGAAGGAGCACAGAAAAGCCGGGTGTGGACAGAAGATGCCTTTAGCGTATTGCCTTCTACGGAACTGATTGGTGATCGCACCATCAATGCCATCTTTGAAACGGGCACGATGCGGGACGAAGAAGGCAAAGCCTCCACTGCCCTCAACACTAGCGAATACATTAAACCAGGTGTTCATTTCCTCGATATTGTCACCTTCAAAGATGTGACAGCCGACGAGTTGCGCTACGCCCTGGGCAACATTTTGCTGACCACCCGCTATGGTGCTGTCTCCAGCCGCGTTGGCCGCATGGAGAACCAGATTCTTGGCATCTTTGGCGGCATTGCCGAACTTCCCAGTTCCCTGGAAGTAGTGCAGGGCATCTACGACAAGCTACCCCTGGATAAGCGAGAACACCCCCTCAATACTGGTGCATTAGTTGCAGCCACCCAAGATGTAATTTCCACCTGGACAAATAAACGAGGTATTTCAGTGCAGCTCTCGGCCACCGAACTAGACGAGTTAATCGCTGACGTAGACCGTCACCTCTCGATCGATGACCAAGCCGCTTTTCTCAAGCGACTCAACGCATCCTACGAACCCATACGTAAGGTCAAAGCCACCTCCAAGAAAAAAGGCAAGAGCAAAGATCAGGAGGCTTAAGTGATGACCCAAGTTGAGCTAGAGCCTCAAACTACTCCGCTACCCTATCCAACGGCTCAACTAATTGAGCTATGGTGTGCTGAACCTGTCTTTTTTGCCTCCAGAGAGCTATCGGACACTTACTATACCGAGGGCACCATCGGAAACTATGCCCTGGCCTATGCTCTCGGATGGGCGCGATCGCCCTATCGCTTACTGGGGGCAGCTACCGGGCGACCCACTTATCTCGAAGACCTTACCCCTTTAACAGGCCAGCGCTACATTCTCCCCGCTTGGCCTCTAGACACCTCAGCCTCTTTTCGCTTTGAGCGATTCAATGCCCTGTCCGACTCCTATTGGTACGCCATGACCAACAACCGGGTAGCTATTGCTAGAGAAGATCTGCCTTTGAAGCGCACTGGTAAAAAGCCCAGCACCTTTCGACCCAGCAATTTTCCGCAAACGGGTCGCCTACGGGTGATTGAGCGCGGCAACCGTTTTCAAACCATTGTTTTTGGCAATGGCGATCTGCCTGAGTACATTCGGGTTGGCAAGTTTATGAGCAAAGTTAGGGTTGAAATTGTGAAAACGTTTAGTGTCACTGCTCTTTCCCCAGGGGAATACAACTGCCATGCCTACCTCAACTCAGCTGATCTTCCCTCTGGCCTTAGTCTATTGAGTTTTGACCTAATCTCAATTCCGCCCGCCTCGTTGCTTAAAAATCTACGATTTAGCGGAGCAGCGTGGCAAGTAGGTGACTATACTCTCCCCGCCAACCTAGAATTTTGTGGAGGTCGCAACCATGGATAGCATCAAAATTCAACTTGGACCCCGCAGCATTGCCACTTGCCCTAACCCTAAACTTCCGAATGAACTGCTAAATGCCTTTGACCATGGCGTTCTCCAACATCAGGCTGAAGTCTATGAAGCAGCCAAGACTCACGATATTATTCTTGACTTAGCTCCTACAGGTACGGGCAAAACCAAAGCAGGCTTGAGCGTTATTCATCAAAACCGCGATCGCAGTGCTATTTACATTGCCCCTACTAACGCCCTAATTGAGCAACAGACTGAAGCTGCCAAGAAGTTCGTCAGAGCAGTAGGGCTTCCCCATGTGGTCAAGGCTGCATCTGCACGACACGTTAAGGAGTGGAGTAATGATCGGGTAGGTCATCGCTCAGGTAAGAAACTCTATAACGTTCTTCGAGAACCCGCCACCATTTTTCCAGAATGTGCAGGCAAGCCAATTTTGCTAGTAACCAATCCAGATATTTTCTACTACTCGACGTTTTTTGCCTATAACCGACTAGACCGCAGTAATATCGCCAGCGCTTTCTACAGCAGTTTTGCGACCGTCATCTTTGATGAATTTCACCTCTATGATTCAAAACAGCTCGTTAGTTTGCTATTTTACTTAGCCTTGTCTCATTCATTTGGCTATTTTCGAGATGATCGCAAAGTCGTTCTTCTAACTGCGACACCTGAAGAGGCTTGTGAAGCAGCACTTGCTACTCTCGCAGAGGCAGGAGCCAAGATCTATCGCGTTAATGGTGAGACCCAGACAGACTGTGTCATCCCCTCACAAACGGCTGTCAGCCTAGAAATTCGGAAGCAGCTAGAAAAGAAAGCACTTATTTTAGAAATAGCTAACGAAGTCTTGACAAGACTCAAGGAAAAACCTGATCAGTTTGGAGCCGTTATTCTAGATTCACTAGATCAAGTCAATCAGTTAAATGACCACTTATGTAAATCAGGAATTGAACATTTGCGTGGGCGAATTACAGGTGCTGTTAAATCTCAGCATGAGCGCCATGAGGCAGCACAGAAACAAGTTATTCTTGCGACTAGTACAGTAGATGTTGGCTTTAATTTTGAGCGAGACGCTGAATCTGAGCGCCAAAATCTGGATTGGTTGATCTTTTCGACCCGCGATCGCTTCTCTTTCTGGCAACGAATTGGACGCGTAGGTCGAGTTTTGGGTAAAACACAGACTGATTTGCCATCTGAAGCGATCGCCTACCTTCCAGAAAAAGCCTGGGAAGAAGGCATCGAAAGCTTAGATTGTGCTGGTGGTCGTGATGCATTGAAACAAAATCTTGAAAACTTAAGCTGTATGAAACGCCCATTTCTAGAAATCTACTGGAAATCCGAGGCATTCCTAGAAATCGCTCGTCCACTGCTAGAGCTTGAAAGCGCCCTCTACAATTTAGAAGAAGAGAGGCTGATTCAAGAGCTATACGCGACTTTACAGAAGTTATTGGGCGGCTCTCGCTCTTGGAAATATTACAAGCATCGAATGATGCAAATCAATACTGCCGAAGCATTAGCTAAAGCTCCGCTCCAACCAACAAAACCTGGGCAGTGGTCGTTTATTAAGACCCTCTTTAAGCAGCCAAAGCATATACGCCAAAATTTCATCAAGAAGTTTTTGGATTTCAACTATCCAGAACAGCTAGAATCACTGAACAGGCAAGAGTTTTCGATAGAAGAGATTGAAAAGGAAATCAAGGATTATGAAGATTCTGCCTCTGAGCTAAAGGAATTTTCAGTCTTCTGGAAAACCGTTTGGTCACCCCTATTTCGATTCCGAGACGGTTTGTTTGATAGCTTAGTTGTATATGATCCACATAACTTTCTCTTAGATAACATCGGAGAGACCAATCTTGATCCTTTTCACCTGCTTAGATTCTATGAATTTGTTTCAGACGATTCACGGGTAGAAGTTTCTGCGAGAACTGAAGAAACCTATCAACTCAGCTTCACGCTTGATATTGAATCGCTTTCCGATTTTGAAGCTACGAAACTTGGAAAGTTATGGGCGTACCCGAAACTTAATGTAAGGCGGACATCTGGTGGAGCTGTCAGACCCACTAAGCTACCTGAACCTTTGGCAAAGGGGTTGAGGGACAACCTCATTCCAGGGGTCATCATCAAAGAGCACGGTCAAACCAAATGGGCAATTGTCAAACTACGTAAGCAAGGTTTAGAATGCTATCCCATTCATGTCTCCGGTTACGACAGTCCAAGTTCCAAGGAATATCTTTTTTTTCCTAGTTTTTCCGGTATTCTCGCGATCGCCGCTGCCGGAGTCGCCTTGCAAAGTCCTGATAATGAAGAATTCTGGGTCGCCTAGTCATGTCTATTACTCAACCGCTAGAGCAACTTCAAACGTTCAGTCAATGGTCTAGACACCATCCAGGCCTTAGGTTGCTCATCCTCTTTGGCTCCAGGGCCAGAAGCGACCACGACCCTACAAGTGATTGGGATATTGCTTTTCTGTCAGATTCTAATATCTCCACAAAGCATTCATCATCCTGGTTCCCTGACTTGGAGATACTAACCACCTTAAGCGACTTCGCTGGTATCACCCAAGATCGCATTGACCTTGTCGATCTGAGTGTCTGCAACGATATTCTGGCCCATGTCGTTGCCCGCGATGGCCAACTTATTTACGAGCGTCATCCCGGTGAATTTGCTCGCTTCCAGCAGCAAGCTCTAAAGACCCCAGACGAACTTCAGCAATTTCGCCAAGCCCAGCGACAGAAAGTTCTAGATGCTTTAGTAAGGTGGGGAGTATGACTCAGCTTGACAGAGAGGCGATCGCCCAAAAACTTAGCCGTATGGTCGACCGCCTAGATCGGCTCATAGGCTTTGAGGCTGTGACTTTAGAAATCTACCTAGCCAATGAAGACTATCAAGACATTATCGAACGTCAACTTGAGCTACTGATCCAGTCAGCCGTTGATATCAATAAAACCCTGCTCAAACGAGTAGCAGGTATTCGTCCATCCGAAAGTGCCAATGTCTTGAGCAATTTTGATTCCTTTCTCTTAATGGGAGCGCACGGTTTCCTACCAACCGAACTATCCGATCAGCTTGCTCCCTCTGGGAGTTTCCGCAATATCCTTGCCCATGAATATGATGACATAGATCCTAACCAAGTTTATGCTGCCTTCCAAAAAGCCCTGATCCAGTATCCTCAATATGTGAGAGCCATTCAAACCTATCTTGATACCTTATAAAACCAATTTTTGTCAGAAACTTGGAAAATAAAAATGGAAACTTCTAACTCAAACAAGCCCTGTAACCTTAATAGAAATTTTGACCTAGATGCAGAATCTGCTGACCTTGGGTATTCGCTCTCTCAACGAAGACTCAGTCTTTCCGGTTGTCAAGGTGAATTAGAAAAAATCCATCAATTGAGCAACCGTATTAAAGAAGTTCTACCATTTGTTAGCCTCACTACTGAGAGATCTCGTCGAGAGATTCTGGTTGCCCCTATTGTTACAGAAGTTATCCACTATACCCAAGCACAACTGAGAATTGAGTATTCCCTTAGAATATCTGGGCAACCCTACCAAGCTATAAATTACTTATTGAGAACGGAAAACCAGATTTTTACCATTCAAACTGTGGAAGAAGATGCAAATAACTGTGGAATAGAGAAATTGGCTGCTGCAATGACTGCTCTAGATCAATGGAGTCATACCCCCAAACAGTCCACATTGTTAGGGGCTGTCACCACCGGGACTGTCTGGCGATTTGCTTGCTTTCATCGAGTCAGTAGGCATATCGATCTAGGGCTTGAGAGCTATCTCATTCCCAATGATATTGAACCCCTAATGAGGATTTTAATTAATGCGCTCTATCCAGCAGATTACGAATAACCTACTAGCCAAACCCCTTACGTTTTGGTTTCCTTTTACCCAGCGACTCCTTCTCCAGTAGTTCCGCTGCAAAACCCCGCCGATTTTGCAGCATTAGCCTTCGAGTCCGCTGCCGCTGATACTCCAACACCTCCGCCGCCAACTCATGCTCCGGGTCAAACACCACATGGGTCAACGACGTCGAGTAGACCGTTTTTGTCCTATCCCCACTTGGCAGCAAATTCACCATTATGCCGCCCTCATCTCCTAGATACATCACCGTATCGACATCCAACCAGGTCGCCGGAGTAATTGACTTATCCTCGATCGCCTTCATCAACTGTTTTCCAGGCCGCACCCGAAACGGCAACGCCGCCTCCAGTTTATTCTTCAGCGCGATCGCCTGCCCATAGTCATCAATCTGCATCCCAACCCTCAATAGAAAGTTAATAGCGCTGAGTTTTTAGCCTTGAATTAAAGCCCACAGCCGTCAACTCAAACCTTCATCCACCCATCCACTCTCCCACCCATCCACCACTATGCCACACAGCCTCGTCCTCAACCTGCTGCCCGACTCCCCCATTCCCCCCGGCTTCACCACCGGCAAACACCTCCATGCCCTCTTTCTCAGCCTGGTCAGCTCCGTCGATGCGGCCATGGGTAACCAGCTCCACGCCAACGAAGGCAACAAATCCTTTACCCTCAGCCCCCTGCAAGTAATTTTGAATTCTAAATTCTCAGTTTTGAATTCAAGCCGGAAATCATCAATTCAACATTCAAAACTCAAAACTCAAAACTCAAAATTCCTCCACTGGCACCACCCCCACCCTATCCCCCCCTCTACCCCCTGCTGGTGGCGCATCTCCCTGCTGGACGATCGCCTCTTCAGCCAGCTCAGCCCCCTCTGGCTCAACCTCAACCCTAACCAACCCTGGCATCTCGGCCCCGCCGACCTGCATATCACCAGCATTCTCGGCACCCCCCAGAGCACCCAGCCCTGGGCCAATTTTTGCAACTACCCGCAGCTCTACGACCAGGCGTCTGAGACAGACCGCAAGCTCACCCTCCAGTTCTACACCCCCACCGCCTTCCGTCAGGGCAAGTATGACTCAGCCATGCCCACCCCTACCAGCGTCTTCAGTAGCCTGCTGCGCCGCTGGAACCATTACAGCAACATCGAATTCTCCCCCGAGATTATCGACGCGCTCCAACCCAGCTACTTCAACATTCGTACTGAGCTGGCCCAAGACCCCCGTGCCCAGTTTCAACACACCGGGGCCAGGGTCAACCCCGCCAATCAGTTCATGGGCTGCGTCGGCAAAGTCACTTACCAAATTTTAGGCAACTGCGATCGCGCCACTATCAAGCAACTCAATACCTTAGCCGATTTTGCGCTCTACGCCGGGGTCGGGAGAAAGACACCAATGGGGATGGGGATGTGTAGGAGGGTGGATGTGTAGGAGGGTGGATGGGTAGGAGGGTGGATGTGTAGGAGGGTGGATGTGTAGGAGGGTGGATGGGTGGATGGGTTATTGGATTGTCCAGGTGGGGGCGTTTCTGACCATGTTGACGAGCTGGCCCAAGATTTGGTCGGAGTTGCGATAGAAGGTTCTGCCCACCTCGGCATCAAGATAGTGGCATTTCACCGCAAACTCCAGCCAAATCTGCGTTTCAGTGGCCTCTGCCTGACAATCGCTGATTTTGGCAATAAAAGCAGCTTGGTAACGGCGTTTGCGCCATGCCTCACCCAAGTTTGCACAAACAGATCGAGACGACCTCCGCATTTGATCCGTCAGTGAATACCGTTCCTCAATCGGAAATGCCTTTGAAATCTCAAAAATTTCCATGGCCGCTGCAAACGCCGCCTGATAAACCTCTAAATCCCGATAAACCTTCACCAAACCCTTTGCCATGCCCAAAACCCCATCCCACCCGCCCACCCGCCCACCCGCCCACTCATCCACTCATCCACTCATCCACTCATGCACCCTCCCGACCCCATCCCCATCGCCGCCCTCAACCAATACGCCTACTGCCCCCACCGCTGCTGGCGAATGTTCTGCGCTGGCGAATTCACCGACAACCAGTACACCCTGGAAGGCACCGGCCTGCACGATCGCGTCCACACCCTGAGCAGCAATCATCGAGAAGACACCTGGCAGGTGCGGGCGATCTGGCTGAAGAGCGATCGCTATGGTCTGATCGGCAAATCTGATCTGATTGAAGAAACCGATGGCCAGCTCTACCCCGTGGAATACAAGCGTGGCCACCGAGGCGAGTTTGACAATGACGAACTCCAGGTCTGTGCCCAGGCCCTCTGCCTGGAGGATATGACCGGTCAGACGATCACCCAGGGCTTTATCTACTACGCCCAGTCCCACCAGCGCCAGCCAGTGATGATTACCGATGAATTGCGAGACGATGCGATCGCCACCATCGCCGCCGTCCGCACCCTACTGCACACCGGCACCATGCCTCCACCGATCTACAGCAAACGTTGTCGCGGCTGTAGCCTTTACAGCCAATGCCTACCCCAGGCGGCAAAGAAGGTCGGCCGATATCGGGAAGGCGGGTAGAGGGGTAGAGGGGTGGATGGGTGGGTGGGTTAGGCATTGAACATTCATCCACTCCCTCACTCCCTCACTCATCCATTCCCTCACTCATCCATTCCCTCACTCCCTCACTCCCTCACTCCCTCACTCCCTCACTCATCCATTCCCTCACTCCCCCACTCATCCACCCTCCCACTCATCTACTCATCCACTCCAACAAAAACCATGGGAACTATCTACATCTCCACCGACGATGCCTTTATTGGCAAGACCGACGAACGCCTGCGGGTGCGGGCTCAAAAAGAAACCCTGTTGGATGTGCCGCTGATCAAAGTTGATGGGGTGGTGGTGCTGGGGCGGGCCACTGTCTCCCCGGCGGCGCTGATTGAACTGCTAGAGCGCAAGATTCCCCTGAGCTTTATGACCGGCACCGGACGGTTTTTGGGGCGGCTAGAGCCGGAGCTAAATAAGAATATCTTTGTGCGATCGGCCCAGTGGCGGGCGGCTGGGGAAAGCGATCGCGCCATCCACGCGGTGCAGGGATTCATTCGGGGCAAGTTAAAGAACTACCGCACGTTGCTACTGCGCGCCCAGCGGGAGGGCATCACCGCTCTGGAGCCCGGCATCACCCGGCTGGAGCAGGCCATCAACCCGATTAACCAAACCGCCGTCATCGATGCCCTGCGAGGGTTAGAAGGAGCTGGCAGCGCCGCCTACTTTGGCCATTTTGGTCGGCTACTTCGCAATGGCCACTTCAGCTTTACCAACCGCGTCCGCCGCCCACCCACTGACCCGGTCAATGCCCTACTCAGCTTTGGCTACGCCCTGCTAGGCCACGATGTCCAGGGGGCGATCAATATTGTTGGCTTCGATCCCTATTTGGGCTATCTCCATACCCAGCGCTATGGTCGCCCTTCATTGGCCCTTGACCTGATGGAGGAGTTTCGCCCCCTGGTGGTGGATGCCATGGTGCTGGCTGCTATCAACCGTAAAGCCCTCACCCCCGAGGATTTTGCTAGCGAGCCCGTCAGCCATGCGGTGGCGCTCACCGATGAGGGTCGTCGTAAGTTTCTCCGTCTCTATGAACAAAAAAAGCAGTCAAAATTCAAGCACCCAGTCATGGGCCGTCAATGCACTTATCAGGAAGCTTTTGAAATTCAGGCCCGCCTGTTGGCCAAATACCTGATGGCCGAGACCGAACAGTATCCGCCACTAATTTTGAAGTAGATGGGTGGATGGGTAGATGGGTAGATGGGGTTAGGCCATGAACACCCTCCACCCTCCCACTCATCCACCCCCCCTTACCCTCCCACTCATCCACTCTCCCCCTCTTCCATGCACATCGTTGTCACCTACGACATTTCCGACGACAAACGTCGCACTAAGATCCACAAGATCCTCTCGTCCTATGGGCAGTGGATGCAGTTCAGTGTGTTTGAATGCAGCTTGACGCCGACGCAATACACTAAGTTACGGAATCGCCTCAACAAGTTGATCAAGGCTGAGGAAGATAGCATTCGATTTTACTTTCTCTGTGAATGCTGCCAGCAAAAGGTGGAGCGCATTGGCGGCGAGGCGGTGCGGGATGAGACGGTGTTTTTTGCCTGATGGCTTGGCGCGAGCAGGGGGGTGTGCTGGGGCGATCGCGCTTCGTATTGGCCAAAGTGCTGGTTAATGGTGGGTTTGGAGACTTTTGTACTGAGTTGGGGTTCGCGCAATGGTTCTAGAGTTTGCTCTGAGGCTGTTTGAGGAGTTTAGGGTTTGTCTTGGAGGCTGTTTTTCTGGGGTAGGGATGCTAGGATTGGAGGGTTCGCGCTTTTGGACCTCGAAAACTAAATATAGCAAGGCTTTCAGAGGGCCGCCGCAGTAGCAGGCGCCAAACCCCCCCAAACCCTCTCAGGGATTGAAACAATCAAACTCAACCAACGCGCCGCCGCAGTAGCAGGCGCCAAACCCCCCCAAACCCTCTCAGGGATTGAAACAAGCGTATGCGGGATATTTATTTTCAGCAACACCGCGCCAAACCCCCCCAAACCCTCTCAGGGATTGAAACGGCAATAGCCCTATGCAGTAGCGCATCTCAGCGATCGCGCCAAACCCCCCCAAACCCTCTCAGGGATTGAAACATGTAAGATTTTCCGATTTGCGTTATGAGCATAGGCGCCAAACCCCCCCAAACCCTCTCAGGGATTGAAACCGGCGATGTGACCGTTGTCATCTGCAAAACGGCCAAGCGCCAAACCCCCCCAAACCCTCTCAGGGATTGAAACAAGGTTGGCAGAGTTAGCGGGCATCGACATCGACCGCGCCAAACCCCCCCAAACCCTCTCAGGGATTGAAACAGTTTAATTTCGCCAAAACGAACATTCCCATTCCGCGCCAAACCCCCCCAAACCCTCTCAGGGATTGAAACAGCCAGTAGTTTGCTGCCGACGATACGGATCAACTGCGCCAAACCCCCCCAAACCCTCTCAGGGATTGAAACCGGAATGTACTCGATCGCGCCAGTGACCGGGTTTAGTGCGCCAAACCCCCCCAAACCCTCTCAGGGATTGAAACTCCAGCAGTATCAAAATCAGGGTCACTGGCATCAAGCGCCAAACCCCCCCAAACCCTCTCAGGGATTGAAACAGTTTGAACTATTAACTGATGATCATTTTCTCTCTAGCGCCAAACCCCCCCAAACCCTCTCAGGGATTGAAACAAAACGCCGCTCTACCACAGCCGCCCACAACGCAGCGCCAAACCCCCCCAAACCCTCTCAGGGATTGAAACCGGTCCCGGTGAAATAAATGTGCTGGTTAGCGATGCGCCAAACCCCCCCAAACCCTCTCAGGGATTGAAACTGGGTCGATGGTAAAAACGATGTGGCCTGATTCGCGCCAAACCCCCCCAAACCCTCTCAGGGATTGAAACCTCATTATCAAGCTGTACAAATTGATTCCTCTCAAGGCGCCAAACCCCCCCAAACCCTCTCAGGGATTGAAACTAGGCCGTGGGCCAGGACGGTGCCCGTCGGTGATGGCGCCAAACCCCCCCAAACCCTCTCAGGGATTGAAACCTTGCCAAGCCGTTGCTGTAGCTCCGGTGGTAGCGCGCCAAACCCCCCCAAACCCTCTCAGGGATTGAAACTCCAGACTTGACGGCTTTGCTATTTCATTCGGTGCGCTGCGCCAAAACCCCCCAAACCCTCTCAGGGATTGAAACCGGTTGCCAAACATTCCCCTTACGGTGCTTTTAAGGCGCCAAAACCCCCCAAACCCTCTCAGGGATTGAAACCAAGTAGCTCCTGGCCCTGGGAGTTTCCTTTATGCGCCAAAACCCCCCAAACCCTCTCAGGGATTGAAACGTTGGGTGATGGGTCGAACGGGGATAGGCAGGATGGCGCCAAACCCCCCCAAACCCTCTCAGGGATTGAAACAAAGGCGTCCGAGGCAGCCCGTTGCTCCTGCTCAAGCGCCAAACCCCCCCAAACCCTCTCAGGGATTGAAACGGTGTACTCGTCCCCCAGCTCATCCGATCGCAGGAGCGCCAAACCCCCCCAAACCCTCTCAGGGATTGAAACGAACCAATAGCGTAGGATCTACCGTCATCAACCCTGCGCCAAACCCCCCCAAACCCTCTCAGGGATTGAAACCCGCCAGCAGAGGGTACCCCGGCATGGGCGTGGGGGCGCCAAACCCCCCCAAACCCTCTCAGGGATTGAAACTTTTCAGTAGTTTCATTGCAATGGCGATCGCCCTGGCGCCAAACCCCCCCAAACCCTCTCAGGGATTGAAACCAGCACTTATCGCGCTACACGTCTCCCTTCGGATGGCGCCAAACCCCCCCAAACCCTCTCAGGGATTGAAACTGGATACATAGGCCCCATCGTGAGGCTGAGCGTAGTAAGGTAGATGTGTTGTTTCCACATGCCTAGGGGTGTGCCGGATAGAGGGGATATCCCTCAGCCCAAACGCAAGAGAGAAATGAGCGAGAACTATAATCCTGATACCGTTGCCGGTTTCCAGAACTGGCCAAAGCCAGAACAAAAGAAGGACTACGGTGGCTTCAGAATTTTATCGGTATGCCTTTTTGTGCTTCTGTTTTTTACTTGGTGGGAGATGCTAGAGCAGCGAGAAAGGGCCAGCGAACTGGAGGATCTGCTTTGGGCCTACGACGAAATCTTGCAGCCTACAGAGCCAGAACTTGATGCGATCTACGATCAGGTTTTCCGTATGGAGAACATGCGCAGAGATGCCCATCACCCAGAGTCACCCAGAGGGCCAGGACCATTCTGAATTTATGTAGGCGCCAAAACCCTCCAAACCCCCTCAGGGATTGAAACTTCTGAATATGAAAGCGCAGTAAGTAGGTAGGCTCAATTACTTTGTAGACGGGTTTCGGCTTCGCTCAACCCTCAAATCCTTACCGGACAAAGGATCTAGCTAATTGAGCGGAGTCGTTCGCGTGAGCATCTCCCTTCGGGAGAAAATCAGCGGCGGGTGTGACATTTGATTAGCCTCGGCTACTTCAAAACTCAAAATTCAAAACTTAAAATTCAAAACTCAAAACTCAAAATCCCCCCCCATTCCCCAAACCCTCTCAGGGATTGAAACTTAACTTCCCTCACCTACCATCTCCACCATCTCGGCTTCACTCAAAACCGTAATCCCCAACGTTTCAGCCTTGGTCAGCTTCGAGCCCGCCTTTTCCCCCGCCACCAGATAATCCGTGGCTTTACTGACGCTGCTAGTCACCTTGCCCCCCGCCGCTTCGATCAACGCCGCCGCTGCGGTGCGGGTGAGGTTGGGCAGGGTGCCCGTGAGCACAAACGTTTTACCCGCCAGGGCGCCCTGATCAGCGTTCTGCGGCTCTGCCTGCGAGGCTGACAGTTGCAACCCAGCCTGTTGCAGCCGCTGAATCAGGGTTTGGTTGGCGGGTACCCGAAACCACTGGAATACCGCCTGGGCAATTTCCGGACCAATGGTGTGAACCGCCTCGATCGCGTCAGGGTCGGCACTGGCCAGGGCTTCGACGGTCGGGAAATGTTGGGTCAGGGTTTTGGCATTGACGGTGCCCACATGGCGAATCCCCAGACCATAGAGCACCGAGGCCCAGGGGCGGGTTTTAGAGGCCGCGATCGCCCCCACCAGTTTCTCCGCCAGTTGTTGCCCCATGCGTTCCAGCGGTAGCAACTGCTCCACCGTCAGGTCATAGAGGTCTGCCACAGACTGCACCAGGCCCTGTTCCACAAACTGCTTCACCCACTTTTCCCCCAGCCCTTCAATGTCCAGGGCATCCCGGCGGCACCAGTGGATAATCGCCCCCTGCACGATCGCCGGGCAAGAGGTGTTAATGCAGCGGGTTACCGCCTCTTCCTCAGGTTTAACCAGGGTCGAGCCGCACTCCGGGCAGGATTGGGGCATGGTGACTCGCTGAGCCTCGGCGGGGCGCAGATCCGCCAGCACCCGCACCACCTCGGGGATGATTTCCCCGGCCTTGCGCACAATCACCGTGTCCCCCTGGTGAATGTCCAGTTCTGCCATGCGATCGGCATTGTGCAGGGTGGCCCGGGCCACGGTGGTTCCAGCCAATTGCACCGGCCTTAATTCAGCTACGGGAGTGACGGCCCCGGTGCGCCCCACCTGGAAACTCACCTGCTCCAGCACCGTTGGCACCTCTTCTGCTGGGTATTTGAGGGCCACCGCCCAGCGGGGAAACTTTTGGGTAAAGCCCAACCGTTGTTGCAGGGCAAAGTCATTCAGCTTTACCACCACCCCGTCGGTCATGTACTGCAGCCGGGTGCGGGCTGTGGCCCAGGTGTTGAAGAAGTCCTGGACCTCAGTTTCCGACTGGCACAGTTGGCGGTTGGGGTTGACCCGAAAACCGAGGGATTGCAGGAGTTGGAGCGCTTGCCATTGGGAAGTGGGGAGGTGGGGAGGTGGGGAAGTGGGGGGATGGGGCGTGGGAGAACCCATATGCACCGTGTAAGCAAAGAAGTCCAACCGTCGTCGGGCCACGATGCGGGAATCGAGCTGGCGCAGGGTACCGGCAGCGGCGTTGCGGGGGTTGGCGAAGGGGGGCTCGCCGTTGGTGGTGCGTTCCTGGTTGATGGTGGCAAACACATCCAGGGGCAAGAAAGCTTCCCCCCGCACCTCTACGATCGGGGGTGGGGTGTCGGTATTCAGCCGCAGGGGAATGGTGCGGATGGTTTTGACGTTTTGGGTAATCTCTTCGCCGGTGATGCCGTCCCCCCGGGTGGCGGCGCGGGTGAGGAGACCATTTTCGTAGGTGAGGGCCAGGGCGGACCCGTCGATTTTTAGTTCGGCCACATATTCCACGGGGCCGACTTCGGGGGCCTGGCGACGCCAGCGGTCTTCCCAGGCCCGAAATTCAGCCAGGTCGAAGGCGTTTTCGAGGCTGTAGAGGGGGATGTTGTGGCGCACCGAGGTGAACTGGGTGGCGGGTTTTTCCCCCACTCGCTGGGTGGGGCTGTCGGGGGTGATCAGCTCTGGGTGGGCGGTTTCCAACTCCTGGAGTTCGCGGTAGAGGCGATCGTACACCTCGTCGGGCAGGGTGGGGGCATCCAGTACGTAGTACTCGTAGCTGGCTTGCTGTAGCTGTTGCCGCAGGGTCTGTACCCGCGCGGCCATATCTTGGTGGTGACTGTTCTGCCCCATAGTTCCAGAACCTTTGATGTTATTGATCCCTATCCCAGAGGTTCTGCTGGAAAGTAGCGTAACCCAGTGGTTAGTGTAGCGCTGTCCTGCCGGTTAACCGCAACGATATGTTGATTTTTCCCAGGGGGTGGGCGGGGGGGTGTTGCTTTCGGTGATATGATGCAGAGCACTGTCGGTTCTAGTGGGGAACAGCCACTAGAGGAAACGGGGAAAGTGCAGTGCAAGTCTGCCACTGTCCCGCAGCTGTAAGCCGATTTTAGATTTCGGATTTTAGATTTTGGTTGGATATCTCTCCAAAATTCAAAATCGCAAATCTAAAATTGTGTAAGTCAGAATGCCCGCCGATGGCCTGTTCATGCTCTACAACATCTGCGAGGTACGGATGATGACTGGTTTAGATTTTTACGTCGCTGTTTTAAGCCAACGCCCAGGCCAGACTTGAGGTTTTGTCCACCTTCCTGGCACCTGGGTAGCCCACCCCTGCCCACTTCGACAAGTTGCCCCTCCGGGGCCGCTAACAGATCCCAGCGTTTCCTGGGGCTGGG
Source organism: Nodosilinea sp. P-1105 (assembly GCF_012911975.1). Lineage (GTDB taxonomy): Bacteria > Cyanobacteriota > Cyanobacteriia > Phormidesmidales > Phormidesmidaceae > Nodosilinea. The sequence goes on from NZ_SMDQ01000001.1 coordinate 86,270, forward strand.
GCTGGTGGGCAAAGCCCACCCTACGATCGGAGCACTAGACACTGGCACAGATCCCAGGGTTCTGCCCTGGGATACCCCGAGACTCATGGCCCATCAGCCTAAGAACCCTGGGATCTTGACATCTGGTCCGATGCCCAGGGGTGAAAGGTTTCCACGGCCTTGGGGCATACCATCACCCGATGTTTTTCTAGCCTGACCGCGACGCCACCCGGCTTACCAATTGCTGGCATCTGTACAGGCATGCTCTGCGATCGCGTTGCCCGAGCTACCAGGTGCTTTAGCCCATGGACGCCCCGTTTGGGAGCGGTCCATCCCAAGTTTTTTAATCCATCACTACCCTTCATTAGCGTCAGAATCTATGCGCCACATTCAACCGACAACGTTTCGCCTGATTAGACCTGAGTGGATCAAAGCTCTGCCTCGGCCAGGGGCGCTTTTGGTTTGGGCCGTGACCTGTGGATGGCTGCCACTCCCAGGGCGGGCCGAGTCTCCCCAGCCTGCTTTCGATCCCCACCCCCTGGCTGGGGCAGAGATCACCTTCGACCGGATCAACCCACCAGCCACGGAGGCTGCAGCTCTGCAACCCCTCACCCAGCCGGAGCCGGAGCAGATCCAGGCCGATCAATGGGCCGACCAGCTCCAAGCCGATCGGTGGGCCGATAGCCAAATTGCCCTGGATGAGGGTCAATTTTTTGATACTGACCTGGGGCAACTCCAGGCTCAGGAAGAGGGGGAGCCGATCCGAATTCAGGTGATCGAGCGGATTCTGGACCAGCCGGTGTTTTCCCCCTTTCGGCGGGAAGGGACGGTGCGGGAGGCCAGCCAGCCGGTGTATGTGATTAACCGGGAGCAGATCGAAGCCCAGGGGGCGCGCACGGTGCAGGAGGCCCTGCGCTATTTGCCGGGCATCCTCAGCGACGGCACCACGGGGGGACAGCTAGGCGCCCCCAGTAGCCAATTCATTCGAGGTGGGTCCTCATCCCAAACGCTGATTTTGATTGATGGTCGGCCGATCAACGAAATTGGCACCTTTGGGGCTTTTGACCTGTCCCGCATTACTACTGATGCGGTGGAGCAAATTGAGGTGTTGCCCGGTGGCGGTTCGGTGCTGTACGGCTCTAACGCCATTGGCGGGGTAATCAACATCATCACTCGCCGTCCCCTAACGGAACCGGGGGAGGAGGTTTCTGTGTCGGCAGCGGTGGGTAGCTTTGGCTTTAACGACCAGACAATCCAACTGCGCGGGGCGGATGAACAGGGCAGTTGGGTGTTGGGCTTTAATCGCACTTCGGCAGATGGGAATTTCCCCTTTCGCCTGACCACGGCCGATGTGGAGGGCACCCGGACCAATGCCGATGTGCTTTACAACAACGTCAACCTGGGACTGGTGGGCAATATTAACGATCGCAGTCGGCTACGGTTCGGGCTGTTGTTTCTGACTAAGGACCAGGGGGCTCCTGGGGGGGTGCCGGTACCGGGGAGTGGGGCGGGGGGCTTTAATACTCTCAGTGCCACCAATCGCCAGTACAGCGAAAACTGGCTGATCGATGCCACCTACGAGGCAGACCTGGGCCAGGGGGATGATTCCCGGCTGACGGCCCGGATTTTTGCGGACCTGCTGGACTTTACCTTTAGTTCCCCAGTCCCCAACAACCCCTTTGCGTCCCCCATTCAAGATCAGGTGAACCAGACTTCCATTGGGGCGCAGGTGCAGCACGCCTGGCAGTTTGCCCCCAATCAAAACATCACCTACGGGGCCGACTACCGCACGGTGCAGGCCGATAACAACACGGTGAATTTGCTCACCAACTTGACGACGGAAAACTACAGCGATCGGATCAACCAGGGCAGCCTATTTGCCCGCTACCAGGCGGCCTTTACCGATCGCTTTAGCGCCAACCTGGGGGTACGCCAAGATTTTAACGATCTGGCCGATGGCGCCTTTACCTCCTTTAGCCTGGGTACCCAGATAGCCGTGACCGACAGTACCAACTTTCGAGCCAATCTGGCCCGCAACTTCCGGGTACCCACCCTGGGGGATCTGTTCTTTGCCCCGTTCAACAATCCTGATCTAGGCCCCGAATCCGGCATTAGCTTTGATGTGGGCTTTGATCAACAACTGGGCGATCGCGGCCTCTGGCGGTTTACCTTTTTCCGCAACGATATCCGTGATGCCATCAGCTTTGATTTAGCCACCTTTACTCCCCAAAATATCGGCCAGGTGAAGGCGATTGGCATCGAGACCGAAGTCAGTGTGCAGGTGGTCGACAACCTGTTTGCCTTTGCCAACTACACCTGGAACCAGCCCACTATTCAGGCTGGACCCAACCCGGCAGACAATGGCAACCTACTGCCGTTTACCCACGCCGACAGCTTCAACCTGGGCCTGGCCTATGAAACGCCCCAGGGGCTCTACGGGGCGCTGTTCCTGCGCCACATCAGTGACTTTTTTGTAGACCGCAGTAACAGCGAATCCCTGGCGGGGCGCACCACCCTGGATGCCAAACTACGGCTGCCCCTGACCCAGACCCTGGCCCTAAATGCTAGCGTGGATAACCTGTTCGACACTCAGTTTGAACTGTTTCCTGGCTTTCCCGGTGTAGGACGCAGCTTCCAGGTGGGAATCCGGGGCCAGTTTTAAGCCCGGTTGACTAGCCTGAGCAGAGCGGAGCAGCGCCCCAGATATGAGCACCATGGATCACCGTAACGTCAAGACCAGCGATCGCATCGGCAGTAGACTCTGGCCCCGGGTCCATTCCCAGGCTGCCAGGGGGAGGAACGGTCAGCGGTTCCCGCTGGCCCTGGGCCTGGGCCTGGTCGGTCTGGTGGCGACCGGCTGCCAGGGCGCCCCCCCCACGGCCACCCTAGACCCTGCACCGGAGCCGACCGCCGAGGGGTGCGCCGCCCCCTTTGACCCAGGGATCGACTACTTCCCGGAAAAAGTCGACCTGGACTATGCCACTGGCTTCACGGTGGACTACCACAACCATTACAAGCGGGTCACCATCACAGACCCCTGGCCAGGGGCGAGCCAGCGCTTTGAGTATCTGCTGGTGCAGTGCGGAGCGCCGGTTCCCGATGGGTATGACCAGGCCCAGGTGGTGACTGTGCCCGTAGAGCGGGTAGTGGCCCTTTCCACGACCCATCTGCCCCATTTCGAGCAGCTGGATCGGGTGGATGCCCTGGTGGGGGTGGGTCAGTTTGATCAGATCAGCAGCCCCGGGGTGCGGGCCAAAATCGACCAGGGAGAGCTGACTGAGTTCACCTCGGGAGCTAGCTTAGATGGGGAGCGGTTGCTGGTGGCCGCCCCTGACCTGGTGATGACCTTTAGTATGGGCAATGACAACGACCCGTACCTGCGGCTGATGCAGGCAGGGGTACCGGTGGCCTTCGTCGCCGAGTATCGGGAGGCGTCCCCCCTGGCCCGGGCCGAATGGCTAAAGTTTACGGCCCTGCTGGTGAACCAAGAAGCCCAGGCCCAGGCGCAGTTTGCTGCCATTGCCCAGGAGTACCACGCCCTGGTGGACCTGGCCCAGACGCCGGCGGAGCGACCGACGGTGTTTACCGGCTCTAGCTATGAGGGCACCTGGCATGTGGCCCAGGGGGAAAGCTATGCTGCCCAACTGCTGCGGGATGCCGGGGCCGACTACCTGTGGGCCGATGTCCCCGGTACCGGCAGTACCCCCCTGGACATTGAGGCGGTGTATGGTCGGGCGGCCACAGCCGACTTTTGGGTGAACCTCAGCCAGGACTGGCAGACCCAAGCCGATGCGATCGCCGCTGACCCCCGCTATGGCCAGTTCCAAGCCCTGCAACGGAACCGGGCCTACAACAACAATGCCCGGGTCAACCCCAGTGGCGGCAACGACTTTTGGGAAAGTGGCCCCGTCAACCCCCACCGGGTGCTGGCGGATTTGATTGCTATTTTCCACCCTGCACTGCTACCAGACCACGAGTTGATCTACTACCAACCCCTACTACCATGACCCTCACCCTGGCCCAGATCACCGACACCCACCTGCTGTCCGACCCCGACGCCCGACTGCGGGGCTGCCCCACCTGGCAGACCCTGCAGACGGTGCTACGGCAGGTCGCCCCCTACCAACCGGACGGCTTACTGCTGACCGGCGATCTGGCCGAGCGGGGCGATGCCATCGCCTATGAACGGTTGCGCGAGGCGATCGCTCCGTTTAACCGCCCGGCCTACTGGCTGCCTGGCAACCACGACAATGTGGCCACCGCTGCACAGGTGTTCCAGGCAGACTGGTTGCAGGGACCAGCCGCCCATGGGCTGCAATCCATCGATTTAGGAGCCTGGCGATTGGTGCTACTGAACTCAGTCAAATCCCCCGCCCGGTACGGCGAAGGGGAACTGTCCCCCACGCTGCTAACCGCCCTGGCCGATACCCTGGCCAGCCACCCGGCCCAACCCACCGCCATCGCTCTGCACCACCACCCGGTCCCCACCGGCATCGACTGGCTCGACCAGATTCAGGTGCAAAACGCCAATGACCTCTGGGCCATCCTCGACCCCCATCCCCAGGTGCAGTTGGTCGTCTGCGGCCACATTCACCTGGACCTGCACCACCGCCACCAGCGCCCCGCCGCCGCTCCGATCGCCGTCTACGGCACCCCCTCCACCGGCCTGCAGCTGAAACACCCCCACCCCACCCCCGACCACCACCAACCCGGCTTCCGCCTGCTCAGCCTCAACGACGATGGCAGTCATCACACCAGGATGGTGAGGGTTGGGGAAAGGGAGGAGTGAAGAAGGAAGAACGAAAAACGAAAAACGAAGAAGGAAGAACGTAGGGCGTAGTTTGTGCGCAGTAGAAGGAAGAACGTAGGGCGTAGCCCGTGCGCAGCAGAAGTCAGAAGTCAGAAGCCAGAAGCCAAAATCCTCGCAAACCCACCCCTAGCCCCTCCCAAGAGGGGAACCGGACTGCGGCAAGCCGCTCCGCGTCTACCACCCATCCACCCGTTTTCCCATTCCCTCCCCAGGGCGGACACACAGGTCCGCCCCTACCTCCCCACCCCCCCATCTTCCCCACCCATCCACCCATCCACCCATCCACCCATCCACCCATCCACCCATCCACCCCCTTCGACTTCGCTCAGGACAGGCATCCCCCCATCCCACCATGCTCCACAACACCCCCTGGCCCAAATCCCTCACTGCCAAGCGGTTGAACCAGGCCGCCACCGGCTCGGCTCGGCTGATCCGCTGTGGTGGCCTGGGGCTGCTGACCCTGCTGGTGGGGGTTGGGTTTGTGGCCAGTTTGGCTCTGGGGTCGGTGGCGATTCCCCCTGCGGAGGTGGTGACGGTGTTGTTGGGGGGCCAGGCGAGTAACCCGGTTTGGGGGGACATTATCTGGCAATTTCGCCTGCCTCGGGCGTTGACGGCGGCGGCGGCGGGGGCGGCCCTAGGAATCAGCGGGGTGCAATTGCAGGCCCTGTTCCGTAACCCCCTGGCGGGGCCGTCGGTGCTGGGGATTAACGCTGGAGCCAGTTTGGGGGCGGCCCTGGTGGTGCTAACGGGTAGCGCGGTGGGCTATGGGTTTAGCGGCTGGTGGTCGCAGCTGAGCCTGGCGGGGGCGGCGAGTTTGGGGGCCGCCCTGGCCATGGGGTTGGTGATGCTGGTGGCCCAGCGGGTGCGCAGTTCTCTGGCTTTGCTGATTTTTGGGTTGATGTTGGGCTACACCACCACTGCTTTGGTGACGATTTTGCTGCACTTCAGTACCATCGAGCAGACTGTTGCCTACATCAGCTGGACCTTTGGCAGCTTTGCCGGGGTGACTTGGCAGCAAATGCCAGTGTTGCTGCCGGTGATTGGCCTGGGCCTGGGGATGTCGCTACTATTCTGGCGATCGCTGAACCTGCTATTGCTGGGCGATGAGCAGGCCCAAAGTTTGGGGTTATCCATGGGCCTGGTGCGGTTATATCTAATTTTTAGCGCCTCATTACTGGCGGGGACGGTGACTGCCTTTTGTGGCCCCATTGCCTTTTTAGGCGTAGCTGTCCCCCACCTGGGCAGGACTCTGTTTCGCACCTTCGACCATCGTTTGCTGCTACCGGCTTCGGCCCTGCTAGGGGCGCTGCTGGCCCTGGTGGCCGATGGGGTGGCCCAACTGCCGGGCAGTCAGACGGTGTTGCCCTTAAATGCCGTGACGGCCCTGATTGGGGCACCGATTTTGATTTGGCTCATGCTCAAGCAATTTCGCCTGTTTTAAGATGGAGAAAAGGTATTTTTACCGTTAATGTGCATGGCACTGGCCAGAGGGAAAGCCGATGCTAGCGACCGATCTGGAGTCTATGGGAAAAGTTGTTACAACCCTGAAGGTTGCTAACTTTGTAGATACTGTGTTGGCAGAACGGGGGTTTATTCGCCCGGAGCAGGTGCGCTGCCAGAGCGTAGATGGGGTGGTGGTGGATACAGGGGCATCAATGCTCTGTTTGCCTGCCAATGTGATCCAGGCTCTGGGGTTGCGCTATGCCGGAGACGTGGCCACCCGGACGACGACGGGGTCTGGGGTGGCTCGTCTTTTCCAGGGGGTGCTGCTAGACATTCAGGGGCGTGAAGGTACGTTCGACTGTTTGGAGCTGCCAGAAGGGGTTGACCCGCTGTTGGGTGTGATTCCCCAAGAGCAACTGGGCTTGGAGCCAGATCTGCAAAATCAGCAACTGCGCCTGCTACCGGCGACGCCTAAAGACTCTTACATTTCGCTATGAGTTGACCCACCCCTACCTCCTTCGACAAGTTACCCCTCCTTTCGACAAGCTCAGGGCGAACGTAAACAGTACGGTTCGGGCTGAGCTTGTCGTTTCGCAAGCGACATGAAACACAACGTTGCTCCCTTTGGGAGCAAGCCCTAATTTTTAGCCTTGACGCTGCACTAAGCCCGTCCTACGGCCTACTCCCAAAACTGCAAGAAGGAAGGCCAGAAGCTGTTAAAGCCCCTCTCCCAAGCTTGCTACTAAGTACACACATCTTGGCCCTCACCCCCTCAGTCCCCCTCTCCCAAAAATGGGCGAGGGGGAAGCAAGACAAGCATTTCTGGCTGTTTCCGGCCCCCCTTCCTCCCGTTTTGGGAGGAAGGGGATGGGGGATGGAGGGAAAGCCCTGCCCACAAGGGTCTCAGGACTTATGTGTACTTAGTAGCCCAAGCTTGGGAGAGGGGTTTGGGGTGAGGGCAGAGCCAGGACTGAGGGAAGCCTTACCCGAGCAAGTATACTTCAGCCACTGAGTAGGGCTTCCACAAACTCGTAGCTGGAAAACGGTCGCAGGTCTTCGATGCCCTCCCCGGCGCCGATGAACCGGATGGGCAGGCCCAGTTGCTCTACCACGGCCAGGGCCACGCCACCCCGGGCGGTACCGTCGAGCTTGGTGAGCACCACCCCACTCAGGTTAGCGGCTTCGGCAAACACCTCTGCCTGGCGCAGGCCGTTTTGGCCCAGGGTGGCGTCCAGCACCAGCAAGGCTTCGATGTTGGCATCGGGGGCTTTTTTGTCGATGATGCGGCGAATTTTGGCCAGCTCATCCATCAGGTTTTTCTTGTTTTGCAGACGACCTGCGGTGTCGACAAGCAGCAGCTCGATATTACGGGACTGGGAGGCGGCGATCGCATCGTAGACCACCGCCGCTGGGTCCGTATTTTTGGCGGGGTTGGCAATCACCTCCACGTCGCTGCGGGCCCCCCAGGCTTTCACCTGCTCGACGGCGGCAGCTCGAAAGGTGTCGGCGGCGGCAATCAGGGTGTTGTAGCCCGACTTTTTGGCAATGTGGGCCAGCTTGCCAATGGTGGTGGTTTTACCGGCTCCGTTGACCCCGGTCATCAGCCAGATGTTGAAAGTGTCTTTTTCGGGTACAAAGGTGAGGTTATGGGAACTGCCCAAGGGGGCATCCAGCATCTCTCGCAGAATGGACTTGAGGTAGGCGATCGCCTGGTCTGGGGGTAGCACTTCTTCTCGCATTTGGGCTTGCAACGCCTCGATCACCTTATCGGTGGCGGCTACCCCCACATCCGCTTGCAGTAGCAGCGCCTCAATTTCCATCACCGCATCGTCGTTGAGCGGCCCCTGCCCGACGATTGCTTTCAGTTGGTTCACCAGGCCCAGCCGGGTTTTGTTGAGCCCCTGGCGTAGTTTGTTCAGCCAGGTGATTTCTTCGGCGGAAATGTCGTCGGGGCGGCGACCCTGGGCGGCGAGCACCTCTGCTGACCAGAGAAAGGCTTCGTCTAGATCAAGATCGGGGAGGACAGGAGCGGGCTGTACAGAAGTATCAGGGACTGTGGCTACGGGCTCCGGCTCTGGCTCGGTAATGGCGGTTTCTTTTAGTCGCTCTAACCGCTGCTGCCGCTCGGCTTCAGCTTTGGCCCAAAAGGGGGTGGCCGCAGCTTGGGGGGCGGGTTCTGGGGCGGGTTCTGGGGCTGGCTCTGGCTCTACTGGGGCGTCATCCAGGGCGGTGGAGGGAGTGGCGGCTTGGGGTGCCGCTTGGGGTTCTGCTTCTACTGTGGGCGAGCTGGTCTCTGGTTCAGGGAGCTCGGGTTCAGGGGGTTCGGGCACCGCCGTCGTTTCTGCAGGGGCTGGGGCCTCCGGAGCGATCGCAGTCTCTGTACCGGCAGCCGTTTCCTCAGTGGCCTCCGGAGCAGGGGGCGGCTCCAGGTCAGCGACTGGTGCGGTTCCGGGGGCGTCTGGGGATGCTGTGAGCTCTGGTTGGGGTTCTGGTTCTATAACTTCTGGTTCTGCAGCCTCTGGTTCTATAGCCTCTGGTTCTGTAGCCTCTGGTTCTGTAGCCTCTGGTTCTGTAGCCTCTGGTTCGGCCTCCGCTGGGGCAGCCTGTTGCTTTTGAATATTCTGGTAAGCCGCCTTGGCCCACTGCAGATAGTCCTCTGGGGATAGGGCCGTAGGGGCATCCTCCGCTTTAGGGGCGGCTTCTGACGGGGTGGGAGCCTCTGGTTTGGCGGTCTCAGGCTTAGTCGCCTCTGATGGTGAGGCGTCAGACTTGTCGAAACTACGGCGAAACCAGTTGAATGCCATGCCAGCGTTACCTTAGGGACGTTTTACAGTTTGTTATGATGCCACTCTACTATCCGGATAGCGGGTTTAACCAAATCCAGCGCCAGACCTGGAATGCTGCTGGTGGGCAAACGCCAGATCGCGAGCTGGACCGGGTCTAGTTGATCGGCGCATCGGGTACTTTAGCCGCAGACGGGGCGGCCACCTCACCGCTGACTACCCGTCGTAACACCCCATTAATGAACCGATAGCCGTCTTCGCCACTGTAGCGTTTTGCCAGTTCTACGGCTTCGTTGATCGCGACCCGGTCGGGGGTGCCCAAGTATTCAATTTCGACCACGGCCAAGCGCAAAATGTCGCGATCGATGCGGGGGAGGCGTTTGAGTTGCCAGGCTACCATGGCGGTGTTCAGCCGTTCGTCGACGTCCGCCTGGTATTTAGCGGCATTGCTGAGCAACTCTTGGGCAAAGGCGCGCACCTCTTTTTGGTTGGTTAGCTGAATGAACTCAGGTAGCTCTAGGGCGGTGGCCAAACGGTTAATGGCGGCCTGGGTGAGGGTGATGGCCTGTTCTACCATGGAGCGACCGCTGTCTAAATCATTCGCCTTAATATCGCTATCGACGAGCTGACTACTCCCCCGCTTGAGTTCGTCGGCAGCGGTTTCCAGGGTATCTTTAGCCTCTACGGTGAGGGTGTTGACAGCCGCTTGCAGCAGCGCCTGAAAATCTTGGTGGGCGAGTTGGCCGGGTTTGTCAGAAAGCTGACTCATGCCCAGTAGGGCTAACTCGCGGGCAATACTGCGAGCCTGCATAATCGGTATCTCCCAGAGGCGATGCAACGATCAAGCTAGGGCCAGGAATTTCTGGCCTAACCTGACTCTATGGACAATGAAACGACCCCCATCTTAGCAATCTTCGTCCAGGGGTAGGACCGAAAGTTGCTGGTCTTGGGTAAGATCCATGGGCTCTACAGGGGCCAGGTTCTGGCTCCCCTTGCTTAGGGATATAGGATTGTTGGGGGGACCACTATCAACAGTAGACTCTCCCAGGGCGGCATCAATTCGCTCTGGGGGGACCGCTGCCGCCAGGTTAGGTCCGACAATTCCCCCAGAGAGAAGTACTTTAAAAGCCTCCTCGATGGAGATGGCCAGGTTGACCACATCACTTTCGGGCACCACGGCATACCAACCACTGGTGGGGTTTGGGGTGGTGGGGACAAACACACTCAGCATTTTGGGCAGGCCAGGATTAGTGGCGGTCATGGCGCCGGTAACAAAGGCGATCGCCCATATGCCTCGCCGGGGATACTCCACCAATACCACCCGCCGAAAGCGGGTTTTAGAGTCCTGAAAGACAGTTTGCAGCAGCTGTTGCAGGGTTTTGTACACCGAACCAGCCAGGGGGATGGACTGGACTGTGCGTTCTCCCAGGTCTAGCAGCCACCGCCCAGCAATGTTACGGGCCATCAGACCGATGATCAAAATGGCCAGCAGGGGTACGGTTAAACCCACCAGCAGGTTAATGCCATCCACCAGCCATGGGTTGAACCCCTGAAATGGATTGAGCTGCTTGGGAAAGCGCGTCAGTAGTCGGATCACCCAATTGGCGATGGTTATGGTCAGCCAGATAGTTGTGGCCAACGGAATCACCACCAGGAGACCGGCAATCAAGTCGTTTTTGAGGTCTTGCTTGATTTTTTGTAGCACGGGTAAAGAATGGGGGTCTTGCCCTGATAACGGTGATTGATTGAGGATAGGAGAACCGTTTAGATCCATAGGTCCACAACAGCGATAGGTGGTGAAGAGGGCAAAAGCCCACTCTTAGGTCAGTGCGCCGATGCAAATTGACTTAGAACAACCCAGATGCCCACAGGGCAACATTCAATGAATCACAATGCAATAACTATAGTGTAAACATTTGTATCTAAAACGGTCACTAAACCGGCCAACTTAGCCAGGGTGATCTTTCCCTATGGTAGATCAAACCGGTATACCACCTAACCATTCACTCCCATGGCAACTTGACCGGGGTTGTGACGGGGTCGCCCATTAGGACGACCCGATGCCCAAAATATAGCGGGCTAAGCTGAGATATAGCAGCACCCCCAGCACATCCACAACGGTGGTGATAAAGGGTGCCGACATCAAGGCCGGGTCAAAGCCAATGCGCTGGAACAGAATCGGCAGGGCTCCCCCCGTGGTAGACGCCAAAACCGAAATGGCGATTAAGCTAATGCCAACGGTGAAGGCTACCTCTGCATTGTCCTGGAGCAAATAGGCCCAACCCATCACCACAACCCCTAGCATAATGCCCAAAATCAGACCAGCGATCGCTTCCCGCCAAATCACAGATAGGGCTTGCTTGGTGGTGATGTCTGCGGTGTTGAGACCCCGGATCACCACGGTGGACGATTGAGCCCCGACATTACCACCGCTGCCAATCAGTAGTGGGATAAAGGCGGCTAGGACCACCACCTGCTGTAGGACATCCTCCTGGCTGCGAATTACGGTGGTGGTCAAGGTGTTGGTAATCAACAGCACAAACAGCCACACTACTCGTCGCCGGGCAATATTGAACAGGCTGGATTGGAAATAGCTATCTCCGCCTGTCTGGACGCCCCCCGAGGTATAGATATCTTCGGTGGTTTCAGCCTCGATCACGTCGATCAAGTCGTCAATGGTGATGATGCCCACCAGTCGATTTTCAGTATCCACAACAGGGACGGCCAAAAAGTCGTAGCGCTGCACCAGGCGGGCTACATCTTCCTGGTCGGCGTCGGTGCGTACGGAAATTACCTCTCGGGTCATTAGGTCGCCAATGGTTTGCTCGGGGTGCCCGGTGACTAGATGTCTTAGGGAGAGAATGCCGGTCAGTCGCCGGGCGGCGTCAGTGACATATAAGTAATAGATGGTTTCGCTGACAAAGGCGCGACTACGGATATAGTCGAGGGCACGGAGCACGGTCCACTGCTCTTTTAGGGCAATGTACTCGGGGGTCATGATCCGCCCGGCGGTGTCTGCCCCGTAGCCTAGCAGCAGGGCGGTGGCTTGCCGCTCTTGGGGGCTGAGCTGGGCGACTAAATTGCGCACTACCTTGGCGGGCAATTCGTCAAACAGTCGCGCCCGATCGTCAGGGGACATTTTGTCCACAATGTCCCGCACGTCCTGGCGCTTAAAGTCTTCGATCAGGGCCTGCTGCACGGTGGAGTCGAGGTTTTCATAGACTTCGATCGCCTCGCTTTTGGGCAACAGGCGGAAGGCAATGGCTTGCATAGTCTCGGGCAGGCCTTCGATCGCCTCGGCAATGTCAGCAGGCTGAACGGGCACTAGCAGGACCTTGGCCCCTTGCAGGTTATTTTTTTCCAGCAGCACCTGTAGCTGCGATCGCACCAGATCTTGCAGCTCCCGACGGTCTACCGCCACCATAGAGGGTATGTTTGGCGCTTCGCTCAACGCTGGTCCCCTACGCTAAATGTCACTCTAGTCTAGTGGGCCATGGTCTTGGAGAGAAGAGCTAGCCACAAGATTATTGAGGGTTTTGGTCATGGTGCCTGACAACATTGATAAACTCGTAGGTCCAAAAGTTGGAAAAGATTTTTTAGGAGGTGGTTTTTTGTGAGGACATTTTGCCCGAGAACAAACCTCAATGCAGGGAAATGTACATTGACCCAATTTATCTTCAGACATGTTCTGAGAGGCTGGAGAACTATTGCAAGGCCATTGAGGTAAATCCCAAATAGCTAGTACTGCCTGGCAGAAATATGACCACCGTTGCTGAGGGTGTCAGGTGTCGGCATCCCCTCCTGGGAGGGGCAGGGGTGGGTTACACAGGTATCAGGAGTGGTGGGCCGACTTATGCCTCAGAGTACTAGGCATTGGGTTTACTTACTTCACTACAAGCACCAGGTAAGAGATTCCCGAAACTATCAAATTTGGTCGGCTGCATCCCGGTTTCGAATGCTCTGCTCAGAATGACAAAATTGACATGACTCCAGTTGTCCTAGCAGGCTTAGGATGAGAAGTGTTGCTTTTCTCTCTTTGATCTTGCTGATCAAAAGCACTCTTTACCTGGTTACCGGTCCAGCCCGATCGGGCAAAAGCGAATGGGCCGAGGCCCTGGCCGCCCAGTTTGGCCAATCTGTGATTTATGTAGCCACCTCTAAGCTGGACCCAGCGGATCAAGAATGGCAACGGCGGATTCAACAACACCGCGATCGCCGTCCCGAGCACTGGCAATTGTGGGAAGTGCCCCTGGCCCTGCCGGAGGCGATTTTGGCGGCTACGGCCCAGGACTGTTTGCTGGTGGACTCCCTCGGCACCTGGTTGGCCAATACCCTAGACCAAGACGACGACACCTGGCGAGGTACGGTGGAGACGCTCCTGGATAGTCTGCAACGCACCCCCAGCCACGTGATTTTAGTAGCGGAAGAAACCGGCTGGGGGCTGGTACCGGCCTATCCGGTGGGGCGCTTGTTTCGCGATCGCCTGGGGAGTTTAACCCGTCAGGTGGGGGCGATCGCTGGGTCAGTCTATTTAGTGGTGGCGGGCTATGCGTTGGATGTACGACGTTTGGGTGAAGGGGTGGGGGAGATGGGGAGGTAGGGGAGATGGGGAGGTAGGGGAGATGGGGAGATGGGGAGGTAGGGGAGGTAGGGGAGATGGGGAGATGGGGAGATGGGGGAGACGATGATTCGTGTGCGGTTTAGAGTTATTGGCCTGGGGCTGGCCTTTCTGGTGGGGCTGTGTTGCGCCCTGGGGCAACCGGCGGTGGTGCTGGGCCAGGACGAGCTGCCGGACCTCTTTCCAGAACCGGCGGAGGAAGCGGCCCCGGCCCCTAGTCCCCAAGATACCCGAGAGCAATTTTTTGCCGATGTGCTGGTGCGGGGTCGACCGGTGTTGCAGGTGGGTAGCCTGGAGGGCCTTAGTGCGGTGGATCGAGCCCAGCGGATTAACCGCCGCATTGCAGGGTTGCTAAACCAGCAGGTTACGGAACCGATTGCGGTCAATGTTGATCCTGATCAGGAGCTTGCCACTTTGCAGATCAGCAACCGGGTGCTGATGACGGTCACCAGTCAAGACGCCCTGGACTTTGGCACCTCGGTACCGGAGCTGGCCAAGGGCTGGGCCGAGGATTTGACCCAAGCCATGCAGCAGCCTAATTTAGCGGTGGATGTGGCCCAGCGGTTGCAGGGCACTTCGCGGCTCTTGGTGAATGGCCTCATTGAGAACCTGCCTTTCTTACTGGGGGCCTTGCTGGTGATGATTCTGACCTGGCTGGTGGCCCTGCTTGTGCGCCATGCAGCTCTACTTTGGGCGGAGCGCACCGAGGGCGATCGCAATACTGAGCTACTCATTGGCCGCCTCTGCTACGGTGGCGTTTGGGTGTTGGGTAGCATCGTGGCCCTGGGCATTATGGGCCTTAACTTTACCGCCTTGCTGGGTACCCTGGGGCTTACCAGTGTGGCCATTGGCTTCAGTCTGCGGGACATTTTGAGTAACTATATTTCTGGCGTTATTTTGCTAGCGGCTCGGCCCTTTCGCATTGGCGATCAAATTGTGGTGCAAACCTATGAAGGCACCATCACCCAAATTCAGCTGCGGGCTACCACCCTGCAAACCTACGATGGCCGCCTGATATATATCCCCAACCAGGCGATGTTCCGTAGCAGCATTACCAACAATACGGCCTCACCCGTGCGTCGCAGTTCAGCCATGGTGGGCATTAGCTACGAGGCGGATATTGAGCAAGCCATGCAGATTATTCAGGCATCTGTGGCCCAGGTGGAGGGGGTAGAGACGGTTCCGTCCCCGCTGGTGCTGGTGCGAGAACTGGGGCCAAGTACGGTCAACTTAGAAATTTGGTTTTGGGTCAACTCGCGGCGGCAGTCATTTTTAGAGGTGACCTCTAGGGTGCTCAAGGCGATTAAGTCGGCCCTTGAGGGGGCCAAAATTGATATGCCCACCGAGATCTATACAGTCATATTGCAACCGCATGCTGCCAGTAAGACTGATGAAACCGCCATATCTTCCGAGTTGCCATAATCTTATAAAGGAATGGACGTTGGTAGCCGTCAAGGTACGAGATGACCTACACCCCAGCCAAAACCCTCACCCTGGAAGCCTTTCTCGCCCAGTATGGCGATAACCCCCGCTACGAACTGATCGATGGAGAGCTGCGCGACTTGGAACCTACCGGCCCCCATGAGCTAGTGGCTGGCAAAATTGCCGGGTACTTGTTTGCGGAAATTTTGCGCCTCAACCGACCTTGGACGGTTCCTAAAACCTGCTTAATTCAGCCCCCAGCAGCCATAGTCACGGCCCTGAGACCAGATGTGGTGGTGCTAGACGAGGCGGCTTTCGGCTGGGAGAGCCGTTAGTGTCCCCTACGTTTCCAGAGTTATCGCTCCGGCTGGAGGATGTGGGCTAACCAGGGCGATCGCGGCCCCTGAATTCCCTAAAACTGGGCGATTTAATTGACCAACGGCGGAAAATCCCGCATTCTAGAGTTTGGCTGCTGCCCCGTCCCAAAAGGAGTCCCCATGAGCTATCGGATGGATCGTCGTGCCTATGCAGAGACCTTTGGCCCTACGGTGGGCGATCGCGTTCGCCTGGCTGATACGGAGCTAATCATTGAAGTGGAGCAAGACTTCACCACCTATGGCGACGAGGTGAAATTTGGCGGCGGCAAAGTCATCCGCGACGGCATGGGCCAGTCTCCCATTGGCCGCGAGGCGGGGGCGGTGGATACGGTGATTACCAACGCCCTGATTTTGGACTGGTGGGGCATTGTGAAGGCAGACATTGGCCTCAAAGACGGTAAGATTCATAAAATTGGTAAAGCGGGTAACCCCTACATTCAAGACAATGTAGACATCATCATTGGCCCTGGCACCGAAGTCGTGGCGGGGGAGGGGATGATTGTCACCGCTGGGGGTATCGATAGCCACATTCACTTTATTTGCCCGCAGCAGATTGAAACTGCGATCGCCTCGGGCGTCACCACCATGATCGGCGGCGGCACCGGCCCGGCCACGGGCACCAACGCCACCACTTGCTCCCCCGGGGCCTGGAACATCTGGCGGATGCTGCAGGCGGCGGATGCTTTTCCGATGAATTTGGGGTTTCTGGGCAAGGGCAATAGCGCCCAACCCGAGGCCCTGGTGGAGCAGGTAAAGGCTGGGGCCATGGGCTTGAAGCTGCATGAGGACTGGGGCACCACCCCGGCGGCGATCGATACCTGTTTGGCGGTGGCCGATGAGTTTGATGTGCAGGTGGCAATCCACACCGACACCCTGAACGAGGCAGGCTTTGTGGAGGACACCATTGCTGCCTTTAAAAATCGAGTGATTCACACCTACCATACGGAAGGGGCCGGGGGCGGCCATGCCCCGGACATTATTAAGGTGTGTGGCGAGGCCAATGTGCTGCCCTCTTCCACTAACCCCACCCGTCCCTATACCCGTAACACTCTGGACGAGCACCTGGACATGCTGATGGTCTGCCACCACCTCAGCCCTAGCATCCCCGAAGATATTTCCTTCGCCGAATCTCGCATTCGTCGGGAGACCATCGCCGCCGAAGACATTCTCCACGACCTGGGGGCCTTTAGCATGATTGCTTCCGACTCCCAGGCCATGGGGCGGGTGGGGGAAGTGATTCTGCGCACCTGGCAGACGGCCCACAAAATGAAGCTGCAACGGGGACCGCTGCCGGAGGATTCAGAGCGCAACGATAACCACCGGGCCAAGCGCTATGTGGCCAAGTACACCATCAACCCGGCAATCACCCACGGCATTGCCGACCAGGTGGGTTCCCTGGAGGAGGGCAAGCTGGCGGACATTTGCCTGTGGAAGCCTGCTTTCTTTGGGGTAAAGCCCGAAATTGTGATTAAGGGCGGGGCGATCGCTTGGGCTCAAATGGGCGACCCCAATGCCAGCATTCCCACTCCACAGCCGGTGCATATGCGACCGATGTTTGGCAGCTTTGGCGGCGCGATCGCGGCCACATCCCTGACCTTTGTCTCAAAAGTGGCCCTGGATGCTGGAATTCCGGCTCAAATTGGTTTGACCACTCCGGCGGTAGCCTCTACCAATTGCCGCAACCTCAGCAAAGCTGACATGAAACTTAACGACTACCAACCCCGCATTGAGGTGAACTCAGAAACCTACGAGGTGCGGGCCGATGGGGAGTTGCTCACCTGCGAACCGGCTGATGTATTGCCCATGGCCCAGCGGTACTTTCTTTTCTAGCTTTAGTCGGAGATCGGGAGCGTCGGGAAACTGCTCAATGGCTGGCTGGTAGAGGGCAATAGCCTGTTGGACCGCACCTGACCAACAGGGACCTGGGCGCATCCGGCCAGGGCGGTGGTGGAATCTGGATGGGTCTTGAGAGTGGCATCGTAGCGATCAATGGCGTCCCTTGCCAACTAAGGACTTGCGCTAGCTGGCGTTGGGTTCGCTGCTGATTTCTCGAGGTCAGGTCAGGTAAGATAAACGTGATATAAAAGACTACTTTTTTCGGCTGTTTCAACTCACCTTTAGGATGCTTTTTTTACTGTATGGCCAAGCGATCGCTAAAGGCCTCCCCCGCCGGGATTCAGCGGGCTAAACGCGCGTTTGCGCTCAAGGGGTGGACCCAGGACAATTTGGCCGGAGAGGTGAATCTCAAAACCCGGCAGCCAGTCTGGCGATTTTTTACCGGGCAGCCGGTCGATCGGCAGGTATTTATGGAACTTTGCCAGGTTTTAGATCTGGACTGGCGCGAGATTGCCCTCAACCCGCCCGCCGATTTTTTGGAGCCAGGGGAAGACCTAGAGCCCCAGCCGATGACGGTGGATGAGCTGGTTGCAGAGGTGCGATCGCAGCACTACGACACTATTCAGCACCAGTGCGGCGTGCTGCAACTGCTCGACATCAGGTACCCCGTCAACATTGACGACATCTATGTGGATATCAACATTCTCGAAGCCGTTGCCAACCAGCAGTGTTTGGAGGTGGCTGCCCTCAACAATCTAGACCCCGCCAACTTTAACCGCATGGGGTTGGGGATCATCGATCAGCCTCAGATCCCCGGCGTGGAAGCGGTCAAAAACTACGGCAAGCTGCGGGTGCTGGGCAAACCAGGCGTCGGCAAAACCACCTTTTTGCAGCACCTAGCCGTGCAGTGCAACCAGGGCGAGTTCGCCGCCGATCAAGTGCCCATTTTTATTGCTCTGCGGGAGTTTGTCGAAACGTCCAAACGCCAGGGTGATTTTAGTTTGTTCAACTACAGTCGCCAAGCCCTTAGCCTCAGCAGCCCCGACCAGCTTGAAACCCTGCTCACAGAGGGGCGGGTATTGATGCTGATGGACGGCATGGATGAGGTGCTAAATCAGGACATTAACGCCGTTCTGCGAGAAATTCGCAGCTTTTCAGACAAGTACCATCGCAATCGGTATGTCGTGTCGTGCCGCACGGCAGCGCAAAAGCTGGCTCTGCACGGCTTTACCGATGTGGAAATCGCTCCCTTTAGCGAAGCGCAGATCACCACCTTTGTCCAAAAGTGGTTTGTGGCCCTGGGCAAAGCCGCCACCCCCCAGGGACAGGCCAAGGCGGCAGAGTTTGTCGAGAAATTAGATCTGCCCGAAAACTGGCAGTTTCGCCAGCTGGTGGTGACGCCCCTGTTTTTGCACCTGGCTTGCTGGGTGTTTCAGGGGGAGGGGCAGTTCCCCACCAAGCGCACAGCGTTTTATAAGCAGGGTCTCGACCTGCTGCTGGGCAAGTGGGATGAGACCAAGGGCGTAGAGCGCGACGACGCCTATCGAGGGTTTTTGCTGCCCCAAAAAATGCGGCTGCTGAGTCAGCTGGCCGCTGTCACCTTTGAGCAGGGGCAATACTTTTTTGAGCAGCGCACCATCGAGCAATACATCGAAGACTACCTGCAAAATTTGCCCGGGGCGGGCCTCGAACCCGAAGAACTTCAGCTCGAAAGCGAGGCCATGCTGAAGGCGATCGAGGCCCAGCACGGGCTGCTGATTGAGCGGGCCCGGGGCATTTTTTCGTTCTCTTATTTAGCGTTTCAAGAATATTTGACCGCCCGCAAAATCGTTGCCACCCATAACCTGCGGGCGCTAGAGCAGGCTCTGGGAGGGCTGGTCAGCCACATCACCGACCCCCACTGGCACGAGGTGTTTTTGCTCACCGCTGCCATGCTGCGTAGCGCCGACTCGCTGGTGCAGCTGATGAAGCAGGAGATCGACGCCCTAGTAGCCCAGGACCCGCACCTGCAAGATTTTTTGCGGTGGGCCAGCGAGAAATCCCAGACCATTCCCCCCGATCCCAAGCTGGCCACCACCCGCGCCTTTTACCTGGCCCTGGCCCAAAGCACCCACACCGCCGACCAGTTTGCCCTGGCCAGTACCCTCGACCAGGGTATCTTTCTCGATGCGGCGCTGGAAAATTTGCTGATGGAGTTTGCCAGTGACCACAGCCAAGATTTTGCCTACGCCCATGCCTGTAGCGAAGCCCTCAAGAACATTCTGGTGATGGTGCTTGATGCAGGGTTTTACAAGTCGCTACAGCAAATTAAAGACCAGCTGCCCGCCTCTAACCAACACCAGGAGCGGCTGCAAGCCTGGTGGCAAGACAACTACTCGACCTGGGTTGAACAGCTCAAAAGCACTATTATTCACTACCGCAATATTCACCACCCCTGGCAGTTTAGCCCCGAGCAAGAGCAGGTGCTCAAGCGCTACTACGACGCCAACCAGCTGCTGGTGGATTGCCTCAACAGCAACTGCGAAGTGACCGAAACCATTCGCCAGGAAATTGAAGCCACGCTGCTGCTGCCCCAGAAAGAACTGGAGGAGCGGGAATGGCAGGGCAATTGAGAAAAATTGCTGGGCTACCGATACCTCGTAGGGGCGAAAGTCCGGGCTGAGTGCGTCACGCTGAGCGATGACGCACCCTACCATATTCAGGCGTTTTACTGACTTCAGTATTTGAATCAGCTATTTCTGTACCTAAACCAACCCGAGGCGTACTGAATTTTGCATTGGGCCAATGGGGTCAACCAATTTAATCAAGTAATCAAGCGCCCCTCTATTACCGTGACAAATTATGGAGATTGTCTTATGAATAAAGGATTGATCGGATCGCCCAGCTTTTGCCCTGCCCAACACGTTAGTTTTTTGGGTGGCGAAGGTTCTGTAACAAGCTTCAAGTATGAAGCTGAAACTTGGTTCTACATTATTGAAATGATGCCGGGGCCAGAACCAGACTTTGGCAGAGTTGGTGGAGAGACTGCCATATTGCTGAGCGAGGCCGACTTACATGCGGTATGACTCGCACCCAGATCCCTTAACAGGGGTTTTAATTGCCTCAGTTATTTTGTTGCTGTGGGTGGTCAGTCTAGGGGCGCTCTTGTGGGTTGACATCGGTCAGCACAACCTTCTCTGGGTTCTGCCTGCCGTTTTGGGGCGCATTTATATTCAAACTGGTTTATTTATTTTGGCCCATGATGCCATTCACGGGGTGGTCATACCCAGCGATCGCCGTCTGGATCAGGGCGTTGGGCGGTTAGCCGTTACGCTCTATGCTCTATTGCCTTACGAAAAGCTTGCTCTCAACCACTGGAAGCACCACCGATATCCTGGTCAAGCCAAAGACCCCGACTTTCACAATGGCACTGATCGCAGCTTTTTCTTTTGGTATTGGAAATTTATGGACGGCTATATAAATGGCAGGGAAAAGGTTGTCATGCTGTTCAAAATAGCAGCCATAGTTTTAGTAGCTAGTGTTGGGTTTCACATTGTCTTTGCCAATCTATTCCTGTTCTGGCTATTGCCGATCGCGCTCAGTTCAATGCAGCTATTCTTTTTCGGCACCTATCTGCCTCATGGCTCAGAGACTGCTGGATGCGACCATCATGCCGTTAGCAGCAATTATCCGCTGCTTCTTTCACTCTTAACCTGCTATCACTTTGGCTACCATTGGGAGCACCATGAATACCCTGATCTGCCTTGGTATAATTTGCCTTCTGTACGTCAACATCAATAGGGACATAACTCTATCCCCCAGCGATCTCAGTTAAATATTGAGATTAAGCAAGTAAGAAAAAATAACATATTTTAAAATCTATCTATATCGAAAGACAGGTTATTGTTTTTGCTTAACTCTGTATCATACAAACGTAAATACCAAGTTTGCTTAGCGCTTCGATGGTCTCACAGGTAGACTTTCATCGCCGTTCTGATTTTAGTGATTCTGCTATTGACTTTACACAGAATGCTTTAAGGAAGTGCCTTTCGAGAACTTAAAAAACAGTTTGAGCAGTCTCAGATTTTGAGTGGATGTAGACCTTTTGAAGCGGCAGCAATAAAAATTAAAAAATGTTGACGAGCTCTTCCACTGCATCATTCAACTAATTGTCAGCTTTTACTCTATCAGGAGATTACAATGACGTACTCTAATCAACCCATTGGCGATCAACATTGGCGATCAACCCCGAGATAGTCAGCCCTTGGGAAATTATGTTGAGCCTGCTGTTGTTGGCCCGAGTCAGGAATATCACGATATCGTGCGCTGGGGGCCAATTTTTGCTGGTTTGTTTACTGCGATCGCCACTCAACTCGTTCTAGGTGCCCTGGGGGTTGCCGTTGGTCTCACTACCATTGCCAATTCAGGTGCACCCCGATCTAACCTCGGAGATGTAGGTTCGGCTGTGGGTATTTGGTCGATTATTAGCCTGCTAATTGCCCTGTTTATTGGGGGTTGGGTGACTGCGCGAGCCGCTGGCCCGATGAATAAAAGCAGCGCCCTGCTAAATGCCACTATTCTATGGGCTACAACCCTCGCCATTAGTGCTTGGCTACTTTCTGCTGGTGTTTCTGGAGCCTTCGGCATCGTGGCGTCTAACGCCGGTGATGCCATTGGTCAGGCTCAGCAGGGTGGGCTAACGTTACCGGACACAGCGCCCAATGTAACAGCCGATCAAACCAGAGATACTGCGGGTAATGCTGCAAAAGCAGGCTGGTCGTTCTTTATTGGCTCTTTGTTAGCCCTGGCCGCGGCTCTATTTGGTGCCAGTACCGGCACTCGTAGCGTTCGCACCAACTCAAAGTACGCTCCAGCTAAAGCTAGGGTTTAGAACCTAGTACTCTGAGGCAAAGGTAACCCCTATTGGCCTGATTGGCTGACAAAACCTGTGAAATGCCTGCTATCGCGCCACCCAACCTACGAAGGCAGGGTCTACGGTATACGGTGCAAGGTCTACGGCTCGCCTTAAACCGCCTACCGTAAACCGTGGCCCCTAAATCGCATCTCTCGTCATTATTTTTTTGACTGACTACTAGTTTCTTAAAGCTGCTCGATCGCACCAATAGTGTCTAAGTATTGCGCTTTAATATCCTGGCGGTCGAGCTCTTCGACGATGGCATCATGGCTGCCCCGCTTAATCATCTGGGCCTGGCGCCTAAGGGCGGCGCGGTCGGCGGGTCGGTAGGTAAAGGGGGCAATCACCGCGATCGCCTCCAGCAGCCGTATGGTCACCGCCACACTTGACCGCCCATTCTGCCGAATTTGGTTAAAGGCGGCATCGGTGACATCCTCAAATGACAGAGATACCGTCACCAATCGCAGCTGGTTTTGATTATCGTAGCGGTGGGACCAGGGAATGTCACGCCGGGCCAGATGGCACAGGGTGGCACTGATTTGGTCTATACAGCGGATGGCCGTAAACGGATCATTAATGCCTGGCGACAGGGCTCGTACGGCAATCTCGACCAGCTGGTTGATGGAAAATTCTAGGTCTTGCTGGTTGGTGCGCTTAGATCCAAGTACAAAGGCCCCATCAATTTGGGATCTCAGGGACTTATTGACCTTGTCTTTAGGAAAGACCCGCGCCAGTTCGCTACCCTGCACCACAAAGCGACCGGCCCGCAACTGCACTTGAATCATCAGATCGTTCTCTGTGGCAATCTGCATGAGTCGGCCATCGTCAAAAGCCTGGAGATAGCCGTCACCTTTAGCATTGACGGGGTAAGAGTGGCGGTTAAAATCTGCGGGTATATCGGCGGCGGCGGCGGCTCTTTGGCTTAAGAAGCTGTGTTCAGTAGCTTCAGGAAACAGCCGCTGGATGGCTTGCTCTAGGTCGTCGCCGACGGCTGTGATCACGTTATCCACCTGAATGGATGAGGCGGCATGGTGCAGAAAATAAATTAGCACGCCGATGCTGGCGATCGCTAAGCCAATGGCGCAGGTTACCGCTATATGGGGCACAAACTCGCGGCCCTCTGATTCATTGACCGTGCGCAGCACCATCAGGGAGTACACAAAGGTAGAAATAAACGTACCCAGCACTACCTGGTTGCCAGTATCTTGCATAAAATTTCGCAGCAGACGCGGCCCAAATTGGGAAGAGGCCAGCTGCAGCGCCACAATCGTGATGGAAAATGCGGTGGTGGCCACACTCACCATAGAACCCGCGATCGCAGAGAGCACCGCCCGCGACCCGCTAGGCCCCAATGAATATATCAAGTTCACCTCACTGATGACGTCAGACCCTAGCCAGTGGTCAATACCAATGGTAAAAAACGAAAGCCCGATGGCTAGCCCTACCATTAGTGACGGCAAAAACCAAAAGCTAGAGTTTAAGGAATCCCACCATTTGCTTAACTTTGCAGCTTCCATCAAACGTTAAACCTCCTGAGAACCTTCCTTAATCTAATAATAGAATTGAGGAAATTTGCTACATTTTTAGCTAAATCAATCAATTCGAACAGGACTAAAACAGTAGTTCAACTTCTCGGCACCCAAGACCCCAGGTATACGCAAAGTCTCAACGCTTTTTTTCTCGATGACTAAGTTGACTGATTCAACCTGTAATCAGTTGACGCTGTCAAACAACTCATGCATGAAATAGAACTTCCACAGGTAACAATAGACCCATAGGCCGATAAATCTGGACAGACAGAGTCGGTCTAGACCAACTTACAGAAGGATACCTCCATGAGCATTGAAGATAGAGCTAAGGCCGCTGCCAAAAAAGTTGAAGGCAAAGTTGAAGAAACTGCTGGCGATCTAACCGGAAACCACGAAACCCAGGCCAAGGGAAAGGCTAAACAGGCCGAAGGTGACCTGCGCAACACCGTCGAAGACGGCAAAGACAAGGTCAAAAAAGTCATCGACTAGCCCATCGACTAGCCCACCAACATCAACGGTCTGAGTTGATTCCCCGGGGAATCAACTCAGGGTGCATCCCACTTTTGTAACCCACTCCCAGAGAAGCAAGCTACACCCTAGACCCTCTCCCAGGGAGGGCTACTAAGTCACATAAGTCCCGAAACCCTCGCGGACAGGGCTTTCCCTCCATCCCCCAGCCCCTTCCGCCCTGGGAGGAAGGTAGCACCTTGTGCTTGTCAGCGATGCTTTTGGGGCCAGCACTACTGCTGCGAAAGCAAGTCACGCGAAAGCAAGTCAACCTTAAGGAGTAAGTTATGAACATCATTGCCTGGATTATTTTAGGGCTGCTGGCGGGAGCGATCGCAAAGGCAATCGTCCCCGGCTATCAGGGCGGCAACTGGCTAGCCACCATGCTGCTGGGCATTGTCGGCGCGTTTATCGGCGGCACCCTGCACACGTTTCTTCAGAATGGCAACTTCCAAATTACGGCCCCAGGGCTGAGCTTTTTTGGGGTGTTTTTAGCCGTTCTGGGGGCAATCATTGCGATTTTCCTCTACGGCACACTGACGCACAGAAATGTGTAGATCGGTGCAGGCGATCGCAGCTTTGGCCACGGCCCGAGCTGCGATCAGAAGAGGTGCAGGGCACCGCCCATCCCAGCAAACTATTTAGGACGGACGGCTCCGCTGCCCGTGGTCCAGCAACCTAAAAAGGCGATAGAAATGAGCATTGTAAAAACTCTAATTGTCAATGCCGATGCCGAGTGCCGCTACCTGACCCCTGGGGAAGTGGATCAGATCAAGATTTTTGTCGCTAGCGGTAGCCGGCGGGTGCGGTTGGTGCAGGCATTGGCGGATGGGCGCGATCGCATCGTCAAACAAGCGGCCAACCAACTCTTTCAAAAGAACCCCAGTTTAGTGGCCCCCGGCGGCAACGCCTACGGCAAAGACATGACCGCCACCTGCCTGCGCGATATGGACTATTACCTGCGGTTGGTCAGCTACGGAGTCGCCGCCGGAGACACCACCCCCATCGAAGAGATTGGCGTAATTGGCGTGCGCCAAATGTACAACTCCCTGGGCACCCCGCTGGCGGGAATAGGCGAAAGCATTCGCGCCATGAAAACCGCCACCACTTCACTGCTGTCTTCGGCTGACAGCAGTGAAGTGGGCGCGTATTTCGACTACCTGATTCAGGTATTTCGGTAGGTCGCCCAGCCTGACCTTTAGACAGATTATTTTATGAACACCAACCTTGCCACAGCTGTATCGACTTTGGAGAAAACCTACGGTTGTCCCAGCGTGATCGCGCAAAAGCGGTCCCTAGGCGTTAGACACCTGTGCCCCTGCTGCTCAAATGTACTGCTGCGGCATGCACGATCAAACCAGGTTTACTGGCGCTGCGGCCACTGCTATCAAACCATGCCCTTACTCGGAGATAGCGTAGACTTTACGATCTAGGTAATCCGGTAAGCGTCCCTAGAACTATGTTGGCTGAGCGAAGTCGAAGCCAAAACCTAGTCGAAAGTTCCCTTCGACTCCGCTCAGGGGACGGTTACGTAATCCGTACCCCATGGCAGTCTTTGCCCCTGAAGAATTCCTTATACCTTATAGTGGGTTGTCACGATGATCTATGACAGTCAGCTTCTTCTCAACCCTAGCATTCTAGCGGGTGCTCAGATACTGGTCGTTGACAACGATGACGACAGCCGCTGTATTTGCAAAACTTTGTTTGAAACCTGCGGCGCTCAGGTGACAACCCTGGAGTCGATCGCCGATGCAGTGACTCTTTTAGATTACCTAGTTCCCGATATATTGATCTGTGAAATTAGGTTTTTCAATGAAGACTTTTTACCACTGATTCAGAAAGCAAAAAATATTATTTTAGGCCAGAAGGAGGCGATTCCAATCTTGATGGTTTCAGCCTTCTGTGCAGCTAGTTTTTCTCATGACCTGCTGGCAATGGCGGAAGGCCACCTGCTCAAGCCCATTGACATTGGCGATCTCGTCGACGAGGTTCAGAACTTAGTTCGCCCAACACAGGTACTCCAGACCGTCAACAGCCAAGACCGAGTTGTCAAGCCCAGAGCCTGGAAGAAGTCCCACGCTGCAGCCACAGCTCACTTGGCAGCATGCTGAATTAAAGGAGCTTGTCTAAATGTAAACATTAGCTACATTGTCAAACAAATCATACATCCAATTAGACAGCCCGGTGGGAAGTTTGTAGGTAATCATTTATGTCGGCATAGCCTTCTAAAAATCATGGCTTACATCCTTTCTCTATTAAAGTCTAGATCGCCCGATCAATTACCGAGTCCAGTCTCTTCACCGATTCTTTGCTACTACATCAACAATACGGTAGATACGCAAATTATTCGGATGATAAGTGATTCAGTACACTATTTTGAGCGCATCGTCTTTCCAGAAGAGAGAGTCTTATTTGAGGCATTTTTAGAGTCTTATCTAGAAATTTATTCACCTCTTCCAGATGGGGCTCGAATAACTCGATCTGAGTGCAGACTGTTTCAGGTCAATGAAAGCTAAATCCCTAACGGTAGTTTTTCTCAGGAGGCCCCATGACTAATGAAAAAGCCCAGGCACAGGATGCAAACTCAATTCCTAAAAATGCTAGTGACGGCAGCGAGCTGATTCCCGCTGAGGTGAAGGCCAATCTTCGCCACGACGATGATCAGCTCACTAGCGATGTTGCCATCCCAGGTACGACGGTAGACGATGAAGGGCTGATTAACAATTTCGCCACCGAGCCCACGGTATACCCCTCGACTTACCCTTCACCCCGGCAGCAGCGACGATATATTTTTCTAGGGGCCGCAGCCATTTTGCTGGTGGCTATTTTGGTGCTGATTTCTGTCTCGGTTAGTTAAAATTTTGGCCTGGTAGAGGGCCTGATCGGCGTGGCGAAGCAGGGTAGTGAGGTTAGCACCATCTTGCGGAAATAGGGTAATGCCAATAGCTGGTGCTGATGTGCAGCTGATGGTTATCGATGGCGAAGGTAGAGGTCAACTGTTCGAGGCCGACCGGTGGTTTTTGGGCCAGGTAACAAGGAGGATAAGAAATCCCACTGGTCACGGGTCAGGTTGCTGGCATAGAACGACCGCCGATTGATGGACCGACAACAAGATCTGGGATCTAGTCTTACAAAAAGACTCTAGTATCCTAAAATGGGTCTCCATATAAGACCCATGAGTCTTCTAGGTGTACTTTGGGTTCACGGTGATTTTGCCAGGGGTTTAAACGTTTTCCTCTAAAGACAGGAAAAACTAATCAAAGGATCTCATTCCAAGACTAGGCTTAGGAGTAATGAGTCCCATGAAAACAACGCTGAGTCTCATATTGGTGCAATTAGTCAGCCGCCTGGTAGCTACCCAGAGGACGTGAAAAATGCGGGTAATGTTTGCTGGGGTTAGATAAGATCGAGGGTGAAAGCAGCGATCGCCCAGGCAGGTAAAGGGGCTCATGTAGGTGCGATCGCCAGAGTAATGGGCCAAAACAGGGTCTGCAGGGGCCAAAAATTTAGTCCATTTATAGTCCTGTCAATATCAACCCGCCCTGAAACCCTTTTCAAGAAGCAGTTCTAGCAATTTGACTATTTGCATTACCCACAACTACTCAACCGTCACATTAAAGTGTCTATTCACGGACAGGGTGCGGGATGGGTGAACTGAACATCAGGACCTTTCATCCCCTCCCACGGAGGGGTGCCCGTTCGCGTTCGCGAAGCGTTCCGAGGAAAAGCGTTCCGCAGGAAAGGGCGGGGTGGTCCCCTCCCACGGAGGGGTGCCCGGAGGGCGGGGTGGGTTCTTCTGGCTTGCTTGACCCACCCCTACCTACTTCGACAGGCTCAGCACAGGCCTCCAAAGGAGGGGATTTTGGACCTTGATGCCATCAAACCTTTACATCTGGAAACCCTAAATTCAAGTCTTGACGCTGCACTAAGCACCAGTCCGGGAATTAAGCATCTCCACTATCTTTATTTGGGACCAGAGCAAGCCAAAAGAAGACTAGATAAAATATGAATTAGTCTCATTTTGAGATGTACTCTATCTGGCGTTAGCAATCGAGGTGATTCGTCAAAGTGGGATGAGCATCTTGCCTATATAGGCGGGCCACCTACTATACGGATCCTCACGATTCATGCAGGATTGCCATAGCCCCTGAGATCAGTCCTCCAAATCCTCAGGGCTGATTAGCTCTCCTAAGTAAAGCGTCACAAACTCCTGTGCCGCTTTGGGATTCACAGAATTTAGCGCCTTCACAATCTCGGAGACAGTCTCCGCTGTAGGATCTCGCTGCTCGTGAAACCACCGAAACACCACTGACCGACGCACGCCCAAAAGCGTCGCCAACTTGTTCTGGCTAATCTCGTAGGTTTCCAAAACTGTTTTCAAGGCATGCCCGGCTCTTCCCATGCCCTGAATGATCTCAGAGGGAAGAAACGTCGTAAATGGACACTTAATGGCGTACATTCACTATATGATGACAGTGTAAGCCAATGAGTGTCCATCATGATCTCTAACTTCCAGGCCACTGACGCGAAATCCAAATCCCTAAACCCTCTGGAGCAGCCTGCTCCTGTGCCCCAGCCCCATCAAGAAACCGTTCGCATTACCGTCACCGGCTCCCCTGAAGGGGTAAAAGCCGTCATCTACGACCTGCACAGCCGCCGCTTTGCTGAAGCTAACGACTGGTGCCCCCTAGTACCCACTGGCAAGGTAGGTGAGGTTATGACAGTTCTGATAAAGCGAGTGTGGGTTGATTGAGCGCTGATCGACAAGCCCCTATTGCCCTATTTGTCAGGGCCGCTAATTCTCGGGGCCAATGAAAGCGGCCCAGTAATAATGCTGACAGTCCCCACCCTGGTGTCCAGGCGGAGCATTAGTTTTAGTCTTGACGCTACAGTCTTGACGCTGCGTGGCCTAACCCTGACCCCAGCGCACCGTCAAAAGAATTGACTCACAGTCACCCTAAACCCAGGCAGAACGGGGCTCGTCAGTTGATCATCAGCATAGAGAGAAACCGCTAACTTCAGTAGCCCCCCCTCGTGGCGATACACCTCTAGTTTGCGCTGTTTGCGGTCCGCGATCCAATATTCCAACACCCCATAGGCAGGCTCTCGCGGCGATAGACCTCTAGCTTACGCTGTTTGCGGTCTGCGATCCAATATTCCAACACCCCATAGGCAGAGTAGATTTTCAGCTTTGCGTCTTTGTCCCGCCGTTCGTTCTTTTCCCCAGGCGACAAAATTTCCACGACTAGTTCTGGGGCGGCAATCAAGTGCCCGGCCTCGTCCAGCATGGTATCTAACCGCTCATGACTGGCCCACACCATGTCTGGAATCACACTATCAATCTCAGAAAACACCAATCCTGGGTTGACTGCGGCCTCGCCCAAGCCGATCTGTACCGACCAGCCTTCTAAAGCCATACCAATTTTGACAGAGACATTTTGATGCTTCCAGTGAGGGGCTCTGGTCGCAAACAGCTCTCCATCA
This sequence comes from Nodosilinea sp. P-1105, assembly GCF_012911975.1. GTDB lineage: Bacteria > Cyanobacteriota > Cyanobacteriia > Phormidesmidales > Phormidesmidaceae > Nodosilinea. Next base: position 115,952 of record NZ_SMDQ01000001.1, read on the forward strand.
ATAATTTCGTAGCGCCGCCCGTCCTCAGGCAACACCTCTAAATCCGCAACCGTCCAACGGACATTTGTGTTGGCAGACATCATTGCGATCGCGGCCTCATAACCACTACTGGGCATTAAGCGTGGTGAAAACTGTTCCCCTTTGTGAAAACTTTTCCCCATTCTAACCACCTACCTTGAGCAGCGGTGCAGTAGGTCAAGATCCCAGGGTTCTTAAGTTGATTGGCCATGAGTTTCTGGGTATTCCAGGGCAGAACCCTCCTAAGGAAACAGTGCTCCAATCGTAGGGTGGGCTCTGCCCACCAGCCCCAGGAAACACCCTCACAAGGTTTCTGCCCGCTCCATCGAAGGGCACCGCCGTTAGTCAACCGCTGGGATCTATACCGGTGGCCTAGCTCCCCACCGCTTAACCGATTTGAAAGTCAGTTATGAGACTCAAGCGTATTTTATTGGGTCTTTTAACTGGCAGGACTGGTCTCAGGTTGAGATAGATCTTGTTTAGGGACGTGCAGGCAAATAAACTACCCGCTGATCGGGCTTGCTCCCCAGGGGAGCCATGACATGAACGACTTCGCTCAGCCCTCGATCACTGAAGGTTGAGCGAAGTCGAAACCTGGCCACTGGGTACACTATTAACCCGCAGATCTCTCAATCATCGCCCAGGCCTCTTCGCCGTTAATCAGCGCCTGGGTCACAGGATGGTCCGAGAGTTGATCCGCCTGTCCCGCCTCCAGGACAGCCTGGATAAAGGTCTTGAAGTTGTTGTAAACGGTTTTAAGAGAGGGATGATTTTCTGGGAGAGCTTTTGAAAAAATCGCCAACGCCCGCAGATAGAGCGGTTCTGCCTCCCCATAGCGGCCCATCGACTCGTACAACGCAGCCAGGTTATTCAGGCTGGTGGCCACATCAGGGTGATCTGCCCCGAGTTGGTGTTCTCGAATCGCCAGCGATCGCTCATAAAGCGGTTCCGCCTCCCCATAGCGGCCCATCACACGATACAACTCGGCCAGGTTATTCAAGCTGGTGGCCACATCAGGATGATCTGCCCCAAGCTGGTGTTCATAAATTGCCAGCGACAGCTCAAAGAGCGGTTCCGCCTCCCCATAGCGGCCCATCGACTTGTACAACAAAGCCAGGTTATTCAGGCTTTGGGCCACATCAGGGTGATCTGCCCCGAGCTGGTGTTCCTTAATCGCCAGCGATCGCTCATAAAGCGGTTCGGCATCTCCATAGTAGCCCATTGCACGATACAACTCGGCCAGGTTATTCAGGCTGTTAGCCACATCAGGGTGATCTGCCCCGAGCTGGTGTTCTCGAATCGCCAGCGATCGCTCATAGAGTGGTTCCGCCTCCCCATAGCGGCCCATCGCGTAGTACAACGCAGCCAGGTTATTCAGGCTAATGGCCACAGAGGGGTGGTCCGCCCCGAGCTGCTGTTCATAAATCGCCAACGCCCGTAGGTATAGCGGTTCCGCCTCCCCATAGCGGCCCATTGCACGATACAACTCGGCCAGGTTATTCAAGCTGGTGGCCACATCAGAATGATCTGCCCCGAGCTGTTGCTCCCGCCGCTGTAGCGCCTGACGATAGGCCCCTTCAGCCTCCGCATAGCGCACCTGGTCTTTCAGGGCTTGCCCCAAACTGTGATACAGGCTCGCCAACAGCGGCGAGTCGGGGTCCTGGACCAGCAACTCATCAATCTGCCGCTGCAAGTTAGCCGGGTCGGCGGTGGTGGCGGTCTGCTCCTGGCGTTGTATCTGGGTCTGGCTCGGGTAACGCTCTGGGGCAAAGGCCCAGGCCATCGGCTGGGAAAACTCAAACACCCCTCCCCGCCAGCTCCAAAAGTCTGGGGCCTGGTTTGCCAGGGCGGCGGCAATTCTGGGGGTCAGCCACAGCACCAGGGGCAACTGAAACCCCCGCAACGACTCCCGAGTCCACTGCAACGAAAACAAAAACTGCTCCAGGGCCGATTTGTCCTGGTTTAGCCGCAACCCCAGCAGTTCGTCGGCCCCCAACACCGTCACCACCGTTGCCGGATGGGTGGCCAGGTCGGGCTGTTGTGCCAGATGTGCTTGCAGACTGCGTTTTAGGCTGGGTTGCTGGGGGTCCAGGCGCAGGCGATCGCAGCGGGCTCCTTTACCCCGCAGTTCCGTTTCATAGGTAGCGATAATCTCATCTCGATACTTCCAGTTATCGCAGATTGCCACCAGCAGGTTCAGCCGCCCATAGCTGGACTGAATCGACCACACCAACCGGCGCAACTGGTGTTGATTTTCGGCCGCCCCATCCTCCATGGACAACCTCACTTAATCAGCTGTTTCGGCTGCATGTCAATGGCCAACCGCTTCAGCAGGGTCGACTTGCCGCAGCCCCGGTGCCCGGCAAACACAAACTTGCCATTCTTCACCGACGCCTCGATCTCGCGCTTCAGCCGCACCATCACCGCCAAGCCATAGTCCACCCGAAACCGCTCGATATCCTCCGGCTCCACCAGGGGGAACAGGCCCAAGTCTTTGTAGGCTTGCTGAAATCGCTCTAAAAGCGCCTGATCCATACCACCCAACACCGATGAAACCCCTCTATGGTACCGCCAAAGCCCATGGCTGCGTCAGCTTGGGTCAACTCAAGCCTGAAGAGACCCACCCCGCCCTCCGGGCACCCCTCCCAGGAGGGGATGTGGCCGACTGTCCTACTGCATGAGATTCCATCGAACTGGTAATCCCTCTTAGAGCTAGACTCAGGTGATTCAATTTGGGTCTCAAAAAGAGTTCACCGAGTATCAACAAGAGATGGGCTATCTGGCTACTAACTCCCCCGTACAGATCCCAGGGTTCTTGAACTCATGGGTGTGAGTTACCCGGCACCCTGAGGCAGAACCCTGGGATCTTGCTCCTCTGCCTCCTGTCTCCTGTCTCCTGTCTCCTGTCTCCTTCCTCCTGCCTTCCTACAGCTCTAGAGAGCGGTTGCGACGGCTGCCAAACAGGTAGGCATAGATATAAGAAAACTCACACCCCAAGAAAAAAATCTGAAAAGTTAAATAGATCCACATCATCAAAATCATCACCCCGCCGATCACCCCGTAGGAGCTGTACTGGGCCCCAATTTCAATCACACTGTTACTCACTAGTTGTTGCAAGGCAAGCAACAACACCGTCGATAGTAACGCCCCTGGCCATACATCCTTCCAGGGGGTATGAGTGGAGGGTAAAAATCGCAGGAGTAGCAGCACCGCTAGGGCTAAAATCAACGTCGAAGACCCGAGCTGCAACAACCGAGCAATGGGCAGGTTATCGAGGTCTACGAACTGCACTGTGTCTTCAAACTGAGCAATCACTGTCATCACCACTCGAATAATGATCGTAGACAAAAGGGAGAGTAAGAGTAAGGCCGCCGTACCCAAGACCAGGGCAAAGGAAACCAACTTTTTACTCACCACCGCGATCGCTGTTGCTTTAAGACCTTCATTATCATTTTGAGAGGGTTCTATTTGCCAAATCCGATCAATCGATCGATCGAGCGCCCCAAAAACACTACTTGCTGTAAACAGCAGCACCACAAAACTAATAGCTCCAGCGGCGACGCTATCCTGGTTCAGGTTTGTTAGTGTATCTTCGACGATGCCCACTGCCCCCGGTGGCAAGGTTTCATCAACGAAATTCAGCACCTGGGGAAAGGCATCGCTCTCTGGTCCCAGCAAAAAACCGGTCACGCTCAAAATCACTAGCAGCACTGGAAATAGGGAAAATATGGCGTAGTAAGACAGGGCGGCCCCCATTTCTAGACAGTTATCCTGTAACCATTTCATCACAGTTTTGATCATCAGCTGGGCTGGCTTCGAGGGCAGGAGAGTGTGTCGAACGTAATCAATCATCGGCTTGATGTCTAAGCTACTTTTCTCTGACGTATGAACCCTGCACAAAATGGCTTAGGTTTGAATAAGAAAGCCTGGGGAAATCTGTCTTCAGAATTCATATTTCTACCTAATAGTAGTGGGTTTTAGCCTGTAGCGAATCTCACTTGGGTAAGGTACATCATGACAATTCCCCTTTAGTTTCAGAGGCCAGCCTTTGCAAACACGCCTGCAGGGCAACTCGTACCGACTCATGGGTGTACTCGTCATCAGGGTGGGGAGCTTGCCCTGGCTGCTGAAAGTGGGGGCGCTCATCGTAGAGCTGACCCCAGGTGACATCAGCCTGCCGTACCAGTTCATACAGCGTTTCAGAGGATTGCAATACCCCTTCTAACAGCTCCTTTAGAGCATTTTCAGGGTCATCTAAGTGGCGGCTGATGCGGCTGTCATCGCCATCAATCCACCGCAACAACACCTGGTATAGCGCTCCATGTAAATCCTTTAGATGGCTGGCTAAACACTGGCGCACCTGGCTTTTGGCCTGCACCAGGCGAGGGACCGGCGACTCCCCTTTCATGAAATTTCCGGCCTCTTGGCCAATGGCATCGGCCAGGGAAAACTGACGTCCTAGGCGCAATTCTTGCTGCACGTCTCTGTCGTAATTGGTTTCATCGTGAGTCATTTCAGGGGCCTCCTGGGGGTAAGAACGTTGCCGCTAGTGCCCCGGTACACAAGGCCGAGATCCCGATGCCAAGATCCCAGGGTTCTGGAGCCTATTGGCTAGGAACTTCAGGGTATCCCAGGAAAGAACCCTGGGATCTGTCCGGTGGTCTAGTACAACCAGAGCATACTGACCATATCTAGCCAAGGCTAGCGGCGGCGGCGGCAGCGTTCAGAACAGTACCTCACCTGCTCCCAGCAGCCAGCCCATTTTTTGCGCCAGGTGAAGGGCCGCTGGCAGACCGGACAGACTTTGGTGGGCAAATCAGCTTTGCGCCGTTGCTTGGCCACCGCCTAACTCCCTTGGCTCCAGGCAGGATGAGACAGTAACGACGCCAGCATCCGCACCCCCCGCAGTTGGTTAGATAGGGGCAGGTGACCGTCGGGGGCGCTGAGGTCCCAAATAAACTCACCGGGGTAGCGGGTCCAGATGTTGTCATCTTTCCACCCCAGGCGAGGCCAAAGCTTGTCCCAATTCTGCCCCAGACCCAGCCAGATCCGCCGCTGCACGGAAAATCCAAACTTGCCTTCAGAGTAGGCTAACCACAATTGATCAATGGTCTGTAAATCTACAGAGGCGAACTGGTCGACTTCGGTAAAGTATACCCACTTCCGTTGCACCGCCCCAGGTCCAGCCAACTCACAGAGCTTTTCGAGGGTGAGCCGGTCAGCGGTTTGAAAGTCTTGCCGAATCAAGCTGTCTTGTAGGGGCCAGTAGTCAACGCCAGAGGCTGTGGCCATCGGTAGCCGCCCCTGGGGCCAATGTTGGGCCAAAAAATCACGCAAGTCTTCATTTTGAGAGGCGTAGAGCACTTGGACGATCCGCCCATCCAGCACCGTCGCGGGCTGATCGTTGCGATCGCTCAAGGTTCTGGTTAACACCTCCATGCCGCTACCCCCCAAGGCGGCCAGCTCATGGACAGCCGAGAGCTGCTTTTTAAGTGAATCGCCCCCGAGCTGCGCCCGTAGTCCCTCCAATGTGTCGCTATCCGAAACCATAGATACTGAGTGATATGTGCCGAAAATTTGCCCTTGTTCAATGATATGGCAATATCGGCGGTTGTTGGGGAAGGGAGGATGAGTCCATGGGTTGCCCCTGGGGGGCAGCTAATCCCACTAGGATGGTAGTGATTTGAATGATTGCAGCACGGTACCCCGCCCTGATTGTTATGGTGAACCACAAACTTGACCAGCTTAAAGCCCTCTTTGCCACCATGGATAAGGCCTTGATTGCCTATTCTGGCGGCATTGACAGCACCCTAGTGGCCCAGGTGGCCTACGATGTGTTGGGCGATCGCGCCCTGGCCGTCACCGCTGACTCGCCATCATTGCTGCCCGAGGACCTGGAGGACGCTAAGTTGCAAGCGGCCACCATTGGCATTGCCCACGAGATTGTCCGGACCCACGAGTTGGATAACCCCAACTACGCCAGCAACCCGGTGAATCGCTGTTATTTCTGCAAGAGCGAGCTGCACGACACCCTCCGCCCCCTGGCCCTAGAGCGGGGTTACCCCTACGTGGTAGATGGGGTGAATGCCGACGACCTCAGCGACTATCGCCCAGGCATTCAGGCAGCCAAAGAGCGGGGGGCGCGATCGCCCCTGGCTGAGGTGGGCATCAGTAAATTGGAGGTACGACAAATCGCCCAGGCCCTGGGGATGCCCTGGTGGGATAAACCCGCCCAACCCTGCCTCAGTTCCCGGTTTCCCTATGGCGAGGCGATTACCCAGGAAAAATTACAGCGGGTGGGGCGGGCCGAACGCTACCTGCGCCAGTTGGGGTTGCGGACCCTGCGGGTGAGGTCAGCGGCGGATACCGCCCGGATCGAGCTACCTGCTACCGACATCAAAACCTTTGTTGCCAATACCGACATGGCCAGTCTGGTGGCCGCCTTTCAAAGTTACGGGTTTACCTATGTCACACTGGATCTGGAAGGCTTTCGTAGCGGCAAGCTCAATCAAGACTTACCAGTTGTTGTTTAGTGTTTCTAGGGTAAGCAAGTCCAATGACCTATTTACTGGCCGGTGATATTGGCGGCACCAAAACCATTCTGCGCCTGGTCAAGTACACCACCACCGATACCGCCAGGGCTGAAAAGCTTAGCCTCGCTAACTGCTTTGAAGCCACCTACTCCAGCCAGGCTTACCCCGACCTGGTGCCCATGGTCAAAACGTTTTTGCAGCAGGCGGAAGCATCCCTGGGTCAGGCTTACCTGCCGCAGCGGGCCTGCTTTGCCATTGCCGGTCCGGTGGTTGATAACTGCTCTAGTTTGACCAACCTGGCCTGGTCCCTGGAGGGTGATCGCCTGCAAGCAGAATTGGAGCTGCAAAGCGTTGAGCTGATCAACGACTTTGAGGCAGTGGGCTATGGTGTGTTTGGCCTAGAAGCAGAGGATTTACACACCCTGCAATCGGGAGACCTCCATCCCCAGGCCCCCGTCGCGATTTTGGGAGCGGGGACAGGCCTGGGCCAGGGGTTTGCCCTTCCCCAGGGGCAGCGGCAGGTGGTGTTTCCCTCGGAAGGGGGCCATGCGGATTTTGCCCCCCGCTCTGAGCTGGAGTTTCAACTGCTGCGCTACCTGCTGGATAAGCACCAAATTTCGCGGGTGTCAGTGGAACGGGTGGTGTCGGGCCAGGGGATTGTCTCGATCTATCAATTTCTGCGCGATCGCGAATTTGCCAGCGAATCCCCTGACATCGCTGACACCATCACCCAGTGGGAGCGACAAACGGGGCTGAAGACCAAAACCATAGACCCAGCCGCTGTGATTGCCCAGGCGGCGGCAGAAGGGCGCGATCGCCTCTGCCACAAGGCGATGGAAATTTTTGTCGAAGCCTATGGGGCGGAAGCGGGCAACCTGGCCCTAAAACTGCTGCCCTATGGTGGCCTCTACGTGGCTGGGGGTATTGCCGCTAAAAACCTGCCCCTGATCCAAGCGGGCCTATTTATGCAGGCCTTTGGCCACAAGGGCCGCGTCAGTCACCTGCTGGACAAAGTGCCGGTCCACATTGTGCTCAATCCCCAGGTGGGTTTGATTGGGGCAGCGATGCGGGCGGCGGCCAGCTAGGGATCGCCTCAAGAATCCCAACCCCACAAGATAAAATAAACCATGCTGTTGTTTTAACTGTGGGGTATGGCAGGTCATAGCAAGTGGGCCAATATCAAACGACAAAAGGCCCGAGTCGATGCGGTCAAGGGCAAAGTCTTTGCCAAAATGTCGCGGGAAATTATTGTGGCCGCTCGGTTGGGCGGCCCCGACCCCGCTGGCAACTTTCAACTGCGCACCGCCATCGATAAAGCTAAGGCCGCCGGGGTACCCAATGACAACATCGATCGGGCGATCGCTAAGGGATCCGGCCAACTGGGGGCAGACGATAACTACGAAGCAATTCGCTACGAGGGGTATGGCCCAGGGGGAGTGGCCATCTTAATTGAAGCCCTGACCGATAACCGTAACCGCACCGCCGCCGATCTCCGGGCCGCCTTTAGCAAAAGCAATGGCAACCTGGGGGAAACCGGCTGCGTCGGCTGGATGTTTGATCAAAAAGGAGTGGTCACCATCGCTGAGCCCGGCAACGAAGACACCCTGCTGGAAGCCGCCATGGCCGGTAGTGCTGAGTCCTATGAACCCACGGACCTGGATGACGACACCCCCGGCGCCGATGTGTTTTGCGATCCTGCTGATTTGGAACAGCTGGACACCGCCCTGAAGACCCATGGTTACCCGGTCAAGCAAGTGGAACTGCGGTGGATCCCCAGTAACACTGTGATGGTCGACGACCCGGATCAAGCCCGCTTGCTGCTGAAACTGATGGACGCCCTGGAGGACTTGGACGACGTGCAGTCGGTCACGGCCAATTTTGACCTGGCGGAGGAACTACTAGAGGCGATGGCCGCCTAGGGCAAGATCCGAAATCCCCTCCTTTGGAGGCCTGCGCTGAGCCTGTCGAAGTGGGTAGGGGTGGGTCAACTCCAGCCCGAAAGAACCCACCCCGCCCTCCGGGCACCCCTCCCAGGAGGGGACCACCCCGCCCTTTCCTGCGGAACGCTTTTCCTCGGAACGCTTTTCCTCGGAACGCTTCGCGAACGCGAACGCGAACGGGCACCCCGCCGTGGGAGCAGGGCTGTTTCATGCTTGTGAGCAAAAAACTAGTCAACAGCCTTAACCTGAAAACCGGCCGTTAAGTCTGGCGATCGTAGCAGCACAACACCAACGTTTTATCATCATCCGTTTTTTGATTCAGCCGCTCGGAAGTCAAAAAGCTAACTAAATAGGCGTCATCCGCCTCAGGATGAGGCGTCTCCCACAGATACTCCTCCAGGGGGCGAAAGAAGGGGGTAAACGGCTGCCAGTCTTTAAAGCGCAGGGCCACCCGCTCAATGCCATCGGTGGCCGCACAGATAAACTGCGGCGGTTCTGTGACCACCCGCACCTGCATGGCCTCCAGGGCATTGGCAGCGGTAACAAAGGTGGTCTGGTTGGCAAATTCCCCCCGATCTGGCTGAAACATCAGGTGGTACTGGGGCTCCGCTGGCATGCCGATGGAGCGGGTACCCTGGGGGGTACAGCGAACCACCATAAACCCATCGCCAATTTGCATCGCCGCTATCCAATCTGGGGTGGCCAGGAAGGCCAGCAGGGTGCAGGCCAGATCATCGATGGCATAGCCCTGGCTATCCGCCTGTTGCTGCAGTCGCGATCGCACCCGCGTTACCACCTTCAAAAACAAATTTTGAATCAGCTCTGCCGAGGGCGACTCTGGCCAGCGCTGCCACGATCGCTGGTGCTTTTGCAGCCACGCTTCACTGGCCGTCAAAAAATTCAAACTGGTGGATACCGCCAGCTTGGCTCCCACATCGGCATGGGGGGCACTGCCCGCCCCATCGGCTACGGCCCCCACAATCACCCCCTGGCGATCGCCCGTTGGCACCATCACCGCCCCATAGTCCTGACAGGGCTGCTGCTGCTGTTGATGGCGAGTGCCAGTGGCCGATCGGGCAATTGCTCTCCAACCCACAATGGTTTCCTATGTCGTGATTTGACCCCATTCCACCGGGGGTAGGGCCAGGGCCTCCCCCACCTTGCTGCTCGACACCCGTTTCATCGAGGTGCTCAGCCAGACAAACATAGGGCTAAAGTCGAGCCCCTTCAGCAGGAGTGGCGGTCGCTCGGCTGGGGCAATCTGGCTGAGGGTCTTCATATCCGCCCCCTCGACCCCCACCGCAAAGAAGCAGAACTTGCGAGCCGCTTCCCCGGCCCGAATTTTTTCGGCTGCCGTTTGCCAAACATCGGTGGGGGCCCCATCGGTAATCAAAAAAATCCAGGGCCGATAGTACTGAATGCCATTGGTTTTATACACTTCTTTGCGCCCTTCCAGTAATTCCAGGGCGTATTCAACCGCCCCTCCAATGGGGGTTAGCCCATCAGCCACCAACTCGGGGGGCGTCAGGTGGTCAATGGTGGTAAAGTCCTGCACCAGTCGCACCGGGCCAAAGGCGACAATCGCCACTTCTACACTCAGGGCTGCCTTGGTGTCTTTCAGCACATCTTGCTTAAACACCTGTACCCCCTGGCTCAGCTGCTGGATCGGCTCCCCCGCCATGGAGTTAGAGGTATCCAGCAGCAAGATCACCGGGCAGCGGTTCTCTGGGTTTTCAACGAATTCGGGTAAGCCTACCGGCATGGAATTCCCCCTTCGACGTCAAGCTACCGTCTGATTTGTCATGGGCTAATCATATTAGCCGATGGGTCACTCCCCAAGGCAGCAGCGAAGATTCTTAGCAATCAAGCCCTGGTTAATTCCTCAATCACGATCGCGGCCAGCTTGTCTGAGGCTCCCGGTTTCCCCCGCACCGCTAGCAGGTCCTGGCCCATGGCCTCTAGCTGCTGCGGCTGCTCCAGGTAGTTCACGGCTTGCTTGGCCACCTGGTCCGGGGTTAAAGGCCCAATCAGCTCCGGCACAACCTCTCGGCCTGCCCAAATGTTGGGCCAGGCGAACCGCTGTCCTTCTCGGTAAATTCGCTTTAGCACCAGGCGGTTGATCACCCTAGCCAGGGGATTGCCTACCCCTGGCAAGTTCATCAGCATACCGGGGATGCCATCCCAGGCTTTCATCGCCTCCAGCTTTTGGGTGGGCAGCAGGACGATCATCGGCACCCCCAGGGCACCCAACTCGGCGGTGTTGGCCCCCACAGTGGTCAGACACAGGCGAAATTGACTGAGCAGGTCGTAGGCCGGGTGGGTCTGCCACAGCAGTACCTCCAGCCCAGCGGGGGTACGCAGCTTCGGTAAGGGAGAATCGGCCTCCACCAGGGTGGCTAGGGGGGCGGCAGGTTGGCCCAGGACCTCTCCCTGCAACAGGCCAATGTCAGGGTTTTGGCCCGGATCAGCCAACTGGGCCAACGTTGCTAGGGGCAACATCGGGGCCACGGGAATCACAAATTTGGTCTGGGGCCGTTGTTGCTGCATGGCCGCCGCCACCATTAGAGCAAAGGGCAAACCCACACTCAGCTTATTTTTCTTAGACCCCGGCATCAGTCCGACCAGGTCATCGCCGGGCTCTAGGCCCAGCTCCTGGCGAATCGACTGGGTGGCGGTGGCGTCGGCCCCAACATCGGCCATCAAATCGCCAATCACCGCGCACTTGGGGCGAGATTGGGTGGGTACGGCCGCCATCACCTTAGGGGTCATACAGCCAAACCGGTCGATCCAGCGGTGCCAGCGGGCCTCCCACTCGGCATAGACCACCGTGCGATAGCCCAGGCGTTTACCAATCACCAGGGGGTAGACCTGGTCTCCCCCTAAAAACACCACCACCCCCTGGGGACGCCAATCCCAGTTGGTGGCCGTTTTACCCCTCAGCAAAAAGGGGAAGAAATGGTTTGCCCCCTGCACCCGGTCCACCTCTGGGAAGCCACGGACAATGTCAGCTTCACGGCCCGAGGCATTGGTACAGGGGGATAGGACCACAGAAATACGAGCTTGGGCGGAGCCAGGCAGCTGCGATCGCAGGGCTTTAACCACCGGTCTGACCCAGGTCGATACCTCCCCCGGCCCATTGGACAAAATTAAAATATCGTAGGGAACCATAATCGAATACGGGGCGGCATCTGGATTGTTCTGTTACCGTCAATCAATGCCACAATAACCTGATGAACAGGCACTATGCCCTATGGACATAACGAGGGGAGATCCAATGGGTTAATTCACATCAGCAAAATCGTCTAAGCATCGCAATCAAATGTTGAGCCCTAGAGCGCTACTCATTCGACTTGACACCAGACTCACGCTGTGACTGACCGTGGCTAATTTTGAACATCTCAACATTTTAAAACAGGGTGTTCCACAGTGGAATAACTGGAGACAAGACCATGACGCCCCCAGCCCTGACTTTCGGGATGCGGAACTCAGCCAGATCAACCTGAAACGGGCTAACCTGACCGGAGCTGACTTCAGCGGTGCCGACCTTAGAGAGGCCAACCTCAGTCAGGCCATGCTGCGTCAGGCTAACTTTAGTCGAGCGGATTTAAGTCGGGCCAATTTGTCAGAATCCCATCTACATGGGGCCGAGTTGAGCCGGGCCAACCTCAGTGAGGTGACGCTGTTTCGGGCGATTCTGATTAAAGCCACCTTGTTCAGAACCCTGCTCAAGAAAGCCAACCTTAAAGGAGCGATTCTGATTGAAGCGGACTTAACCGGGGCCAAACTGATCGAAGCCAGCCTCACCGAAGCTAGTTTGATTGGGGCTTACCTGAACAACGCCACCATGGACTGGGCCGATTTACGCCATGCTGATTTAAGTAATGCCAGCCTGCGAGGGGCGATTCTGATTCAGGCCAACCTGCATGGGGCCACCCTGATGGAAGTCATTCTGACGCGGGCCGTACTGATTCGGGCCAACCTCAGCCAGGCCGACTGTAGCCATGGCAACCTCAAGGCCACCAATTTAAGCTACGCCAACCTCAGCCGCACTAACCTCAGCTATGCCAACCTCAGCGAGGCTAACCTCAGCCACACCTTACCGGGGTTGGCCAAGCTTTGCCATACCATCCTGCCCCGAGGGATTAAGCTAGACCCCAACCGTGACTGCCAGACCCTGGGCCTGATTAACAAGTAGAGGCTCACCCTTCTGACTTTTGCCTTCTGCCTTCCCATACTAGTCTTGCTGGTGAGCAAACTGGTGAGCTCCAATCGCAGCCAACCCTCCAGCCACCGCCACTAACACTGGAATGGTAAACCAGGGAAACTCCAGCACTGGCTTGTAGGCGGCCGCCCGCAGCCCCAACGTGGTGTAAGTCAGGGGCAACAGATAGACAATCCCCTTCAAGGTCAGGGGTAGGGTACTGGGGTCAAAGAAGGTCCCCCCCAAGAAGGACATGGGCACAATCAGAAAGTTGTTGAAAAGACCCACGCTTTCCAGGGACTTCACATTCAGTCCCACAATTACCCCCAGCCCCGCAAAGACGGCGCAGTTGAGCACCACCAGCAACAAAAACAGCGGGTTCAAGAAGCTCCAAAACCGGCCGGTAAATAGCACCGCCACCAGGATCACGGCTCCAGCGGTCATCATACCTCGCACAATCCCCGCCAGCATCTTACCCAGGTGCAACGCCAGGGGATGCACTGGGTACAGCAGCATTTCTTCAAAGGTCTTGGTGAACAGGCGATCGCCACAGATGGAAAAGGTCGTGCCTCCAAAGCTAATCACCATAGACGACAGGGCTACCATCCCCGGCAAAATAAATTCCAGGTAGGTATCCCCAACCGGGGGCGTAGACACCTGGTCAATGGCGCTGCCCAGCCCCAGACCAAAAGCCAGGATGTAGATCAGCGGCGACACCAACCCCGAGGCCGCCACCTGGGGAATCCGCACCCGCAGATCCAACCAGTCGCCCCAGAAAATCGTCAACGTATCGCTCCACAGGGTGCGCAGGGATAGCCGTACCGTTTGACGAGCCTTGGAGGTAGAAAGGGTATTTACCACAACACTATCCTGTAACCTTTCTTAATAGTTTACGCCCTGGGGGACTTCCCGCCAAAAGTCAGCGCAGTTCCCAATAGCGGCTGCCCCACACACAGACCCCTGCACCTAGAAACGCTAAGGCCGCCAACCCTGTCGCTAGGGTGGGGGGCAAATCCGTAGCCCCCTGTACCAGCCCCAACCCCCACACCTGAGCCCAAAGAATAGAGGTTGAGGAGCGCACTGAGGTCATCCTCGGCCTCCCAGGGGGCCTGCCACCTGAACGGGGGTATCGGCCCCGAGCTGGCGCGTTACCTCTAAATAAACATGCTCTAGTTTCACCGGGTGGCGCGCAATGGAGTCGAGGGGAACACCGTCGAACCGATCCAGGAGATCCTTTAGAGTCAGCTTGTCGGGTACCCAGAAGGCCAGATCGCCGCCATAGTTGCGATGGGTATAGCCCAGGTGTCGGGCGCGGGCAATCGCCTGTTCGGGGTCTGCGGTCTCTATGGTCACAATTTCATGGGCCGGAATCTGCGATCGCAGATCCCCTAAGGTGCCCTCAGCCAACAGTTGCCCCTCTCGCAAAATGCCGACCCGCTGGCACAGTCGCTCCACTTCGTCGAACAGATGGGTGGTCAGCAGCACCGTCACCCCCATCGCCTTGAACTGGCGAATCAACTGCCAGAGGTCATGGCGGGCTTCAATATCTAGGCCAGTGGTGGGTTCATCCAAAATCACCAGTCTGGGTCGATGTAACATCGCGGCCGCCAGACTCAGCCGCCGCTGCATGCCACCGCTCAGCCGTTCCACCGGGGTGTACTTTTGGCTCAGCAGGTCCACCGCCTCCAGGCAGACCTCAATCCGCTGACGACATTCCTGGCGAGACAGGCCATACAACCGCCCTAGGAAAGCCAAATTGTCGCGGCAGGTGAGGCTGGTGTACAGCAAGTTGCTCTGGGGCACGATGCCCACCGCCCGCTTAGTGCTGTGGCCAGCCGGCTTACCGTCAATCATGACCGTGCCCGAGTCGGCCTGCAAAAGCCCGCAAATAATGTTGATCGTGGTGGTTTTGCCGGCCCCGTTCGGTCCCAGCAATCCGTAGATTTCCCCAGGTTGCAAGGCCAGACTGAGATCTTGCAGAACTGGCTTAGAGCCATAGTGCTTGCAGAGGCGATCGAGGATAAGCATAGGCATTTATTTAAACGTCGAGGTATGAAATCTCTTGGGTAACCCTGGTTAGACCCCCTTGCCGTTAGCTATGCTCAAGACTGGAGGCAAGGAAAGCCCTTGTATCTTATCAGTGAGGACCCTATGGCTGGTGACCGTGAACTTGTTTTAGCCGCGAACCAGACGTTTTATCGGTCCTTCGAGAAGAAGGACCTGGAGGCAATGGAAGCACTATGGTCGAAAGGGATGGGCTGCCTTTGTATTCATCCTGGACGCGACGCCCTGAAAGGCTGGGATGACATCCGTGACGCCTGGGCCCGCATCTTTAAGAACACCAGCTACTTAGAAATTGATACTGATATTTTGACCGTGGAAGTTAGTGGCGACCTGGCCTACGTGGTGCTGATAGAAAATGTTCTGCAAATTAGCAATGGTCGCCGCCTGGAAGCCCGATCGATGGCCACTAACGGGTTTGAGCGCATGGCCGGGCGCTGGTACATGATTCATCACCATGGCAGCCCCGTGATTGACTAGTACCACCTGGCAGAAATACGGCCATCGTTATCGAGGGTGGCAGGTGTCAGGTGTCAGGTATCAGAAATGGTTGGCTGACTTATGCCGCAGACCACTAGTAACTCATTACCGCTGCCAGGGCCCGCTGCACCACCTCCACCCCAGCCCCAGGCTTACAGGATTGCTCCGTTAACATTCGCTTCCACTGACGGCTGCCCGGCTGCCCGGTAAACAACATCAGCATATGGCGGGTAATTTTGTTCAGCTTCAGCCCCTGACTGGTCCAGTGATCAATGTAGGGTAGCATTGCCTCCACCACCTGCTGGCGGCTAGGTGGTGGGCTGGGGCCGGCAAAGTACTGCTGATCGACCGTGGCAAACAGATAGGGATTGTCGTAGGCGGCCCGACCAATCATCACCCCATCCACCTGGGTCAACTGCTCTGTCACCTGGGCCAGGTGGGTAAAGCCACCATTAATCTCAATCCACAGCTGGGGGAAGTCCTGCTTGAGTCGGTGTACCTCGCCATAGCGCAGGGGGGGAATGGTGCGATTGTCTTTGGGGCTGAGCCCTTGCAGCCAGGCTTTGCGGGCATGGACGGTAAAGTGGCGGCAGCCGGTTTGGGCGACGGTGGCCACAAACTGGGCCATGTGGTCATAGCTATCCAGCTCGTCCACCCCGATGCGGTGCTTAACGCTGACCGGCAGGGGGCTAGCTGCCATCATGGCGGCGATGACGTCGGCGACCCGCTGGGGCTGGGCCATCAGGCAAGCGCCAAAGTTGCCGTTTTGGACGCGATCGCTGGGGCAACCCACATTTAAATTAATCGCGTCATAGCCGTAGGCCACCGCCGCCCGGGCCGCTTCCGCCAGCAACCTGGGGTCGTCGCCCCCCACTTGCAGTACCAGAGGTTTTTCGTCGGCGGTAAAACCAAGTAGGTGATCGCGATCGCCGTGGTAAATCGCCTGGGCCGTCACCATTTCGGTGTACAGCAGGGTGCGCCGAGTGATCTGCCGCATGACGTAACGGTAGTGGCGATCGGTGCGATCCATCATCGGGGCCACACTCAGGGGCACCTCAATGGCGGCGGTTGAGGGTACAGGTGAGGTCAAAGGGGCGATCATCCGGGCTAACTCAGGCGGCGTAACCCATCCAGCCTATCCTATCTCGTCTGGGATTTTAGCGGTTTCCCGCTGCCCCTCTCCCCGCCCGCCCAGGAACCGTAGTACAACAGGGGAAAGTACTGCTGCGAGACAACTACCCATGACTAACTCCGCCACCACCCAAGCTAGCAACGTGTTGGGTACCCCCCTGGGCACCTGCTGCACCGCCCCCATGACCGGCTTTTACCGGGATGGCTGCTGCAATACCGGCGCTGGCGACATGGGCGCCCATGTGGTCTGTGCCCAAATGACGGAGGCGTTTTTGACCTTCACCCAACAGCAGGGTAATGATCTGTCGACCCCCATGCCAGCGTTTCAGTTTCCAGGGCTAAAACCCGGCGATCGCTGGTGTCTCTGTGCCCCCCGCTGGCAGGAAGCCCTGGACGCTGGCGTGGCTCCCCCGGTGGTGTTGGAGGCCACCCACGCCTCGGCCCTGGAATATGTTTCTATGGCGGAACTGAAAGCTCACGCAGTAGGGTCTTAACCGTTAGCCAGCAAAGCTCCCAGGGGTATTGGTCCACTGGCAAAACCTTGGGAGTCATCTCAGTCAGGAACCTGGAATCTAGGTCGAATGTACTGATACGCTAAGACTTATGGGGTTGAGGCTGAATCGATGCCAAATCCTCCCGAAATTCAAACACGCCCGATCGCCAATCAAAGAAGTCTGGGGCTCGACGGGTTAAATAGCGCACCAGAAACAACGGCACCAAAAACACAAAGCAGACCGGAAGCTGATTGCGAAACTTATCCCGCTGCTGGTTGAGGTTGCGGAGAATGGGCGGTACTCCTTTCCAGCTATAGCCTCGACTTTCTGCAGCTGTCCAACCACTTTGTCGTTTGGTTTCTTCATAGTCCAACAGCGAATGTTCTAGTCCTTGGACAAATACCACATCGGCAGGATGTTCAGCCAGGAAGCTCTCTGCTCGGCTAAAGAAATCGCCTTCTGGCAATGGTTCAGTTAAGGTCAACACGTCACAATGCTTGCGGGGTAAGTCACGGGTCAAATCCTTGATCAACCGATTGCCCCGATCAGGTGAACAGCGCACAAAAATAATGCCGAATCCCTGCTGTCGCCGCACCGCTCGTAACAGGGCCTGGTACTCTTGGTCGGCGTCGTAGTCAGGTAAGTCCGATAAATCGAGATGCTCTAGGGGATCTAACACCATGACCTAGCCCTCCTGGAGAGATGACTGATAGCGCTCGACGGCTCGCTCAAACGCCTCGATTTTACGAATTAAAGGATGTACATCATGCCAACGCACAGTGCGGAAATCGTCATCGCTCTCTTCGACGGTGCGATATTCTAACACACAACGGTTAAACAACAGACCCCGATAGTCATCATCGTTAGGAATCCGCTTAGTTTGGGCCACTTCCGCTAATTTGTCCCAGTCCACCTCGTCCACTGTATTGCGATAGTCATCCCGCCCTTTGGCCATGGCGCGTAGCATGGCTGGTCGTCGAATCGGCAGTTGGTCGGTCCAGTTCAAGGCCGTTTGCACCAACTGCATCAGCTCTCGCATGTGACCACCACTGATTAAGCACAAGCTATCCAACACCGCTTCACTTTCAAATACCTCTGGCACCAGGGCCATAGCTGTGAACTCCCCTATCCGTTGCTGAATCAATTGCTTCATCGTGGCTAGGCCTGGTGGATAGATAGCTCCATCCTGCGATCGCACCATCACCATTGGCAGCACATGGCAATTGCCATAGTTATCCCGCAATTGAGAGGCTCGATTGGAATAGACCAGAGAAATCGGCACCGTGTAGATTACATTGCAGGCTAACCGACACATTTGACTGCTGTGGTCAATAAAAATCTCGTCGTGGTTATTCTTGCCATTTTCACGGGGAATCAGCCCAATGCGATCCAAATTATCGGCAATAATCACCAGTTCCTGGGCGTGTAGATTTCGCTGAGCCTCACCAATAAATTCATTCAGCGCCTCAATCAGGGATACAGAGTGAATATCCACCTGATCGCGAATTCTCTGGCGCGTACTCGGTACCTGACGCAGGGTCGCCGTTAGTTTGGCAAATTGGGCAATCTGCCCATCGACTTGTAATTTGTCGAACTCCACCTCCGTCAGAGCTAGATCTTTCAGCGATTGCCAGCGAGACCTCAGCCAGTTCACCAGCGGTCCTGGATCGGCTTCTTTTTTCAACGACTCTAATAGATGACGGGTACAGGACAGCAAAATATCGGTGTACTGCACGTCCATATCATCCAGGTCATCGGTGGCTTCAAAATAGACGACCTTGCACTGTTCTCGTTCTAGATACTGGCGCAGTCGACGTAACTCTGTGGATTTGCCTACCCTCGGTGCCCGGTATAGAGCTGATATGTCGGCTGATCCGAGAGGACAATATTTTTGCCCACCTCATTGATGATGTTCTCCTGTCCGCGCACATCATGGCAGGTGACATAGAAAGGGCTATCTGGCTCCAACGGGCGCTTGGGGTCGAAGGCGTTATAAATTTGGACAAGAAGATCTTCGCTCACAGCAGCATGGTTCAATAGCGTGCAGACACCGATTACCGCCATTTTAAGGGATGAGTCCAGTCAGTGAGTAGCCAGATTACGCGCAACCAGCTGCTACCACTGTCGAGGCTGAGGATCTTATGAACGCTTTTTATCAAGAGAACGTCCTGACCCCGAACTCACGTTAGAACACTCTGAATTTTCCCAATCCTTGTCACAGCTATTTTCCCAGTTTATCCTTTTGCCTTCTGCCTTTTGCTATATCCGCATACTCAAATCGAGCCAGGGGGAGCGGGTGATGGGGGCACTGCTGGAAATATAGTCCACCCCGGTCAGGGCGATGGGGCGCAGGGTGTCTAGGGTAACGTTGCCCGAGGCTTCAATTTTGATTTTGGGGTTGCCCTGGCGAATCCGCTGCACTGCTTGCCCCAGGGTATCCAAATCCATGTTATCCAGCATAATGATGTCTATCCCGCAGGCCACGGCCTCTGCCACCTGCGCCAGGGTGGTGGTTTCCACCTCGATCGCCAGGGGGTAGGGCACGTTCTGGCGCACCTGGGCGACGGCGGCCTGGATGCCCCCTGCTACGGCGATGTGGTTGTCTTTGAGCATGATCGCATCGTCCAGGCCCAGGCGGTGGTTTAGGGCACCCCCCACCCGGACGGCGTACTTTTCGAGCTGGCGCAGGCCAGGGGTAGTTTTGCGGGTATCCACCAGCTGGGCCGGTAAATCCGCGATCGCATCGACATAGTTCCGGGTGGCCGTGGCAATGCCGCTCAGGGCCATGGCCAGGTTGAGGGCAACCCGCTCCCCCATCAATAGGGCGTTCAGCGGGCCAGTCAGGTGGGCGATCGCGGTGCCAGCGGGGCAGGGGGTACCTTCGGCCACCTGAGCTTCAAACTCAATGGTGGCATCCAGCAGCTGAAATACCCGGGCCGCGATCGGTAAGCCGGCAATCACCCCAGGGGCTTTGGCCACCCACACCGCTTTACCGGGTTTTTGGGCCATGGCCCCGAGGCCAAGGGTGCTCCAGTCCCCTCGACCCAAGTCTTCCTGTAGCCAGGTTTGGAGGTGGGGGTCGAGGGCGATCGCCGGAATCGGTAAGGGTAAAGGCAGAAACATCGATAGCACTACACGCAGATTTATACCAAGTCCAGCTCAGGATCTGGCGTTTTCCCACAGGTAGAACGCCAGGTCTGGACTTGGATTTGATTTAGTTTAGAGGAATTCTAAATCCATTAACACTGCCGTTTGTTTCCGGCATCCGTCAGCTGGTGGTGGTGGATAGAGGACTTGCCCCTAATCCGGCCAACACCTGGTCGGCAGTGGCCGTCCAACCGACCGTCCCTCCCTGGGCCCGCACCATCGCCAGGGTAGCCTGCTTAAACTCTGGGACATAGCTCTCGGTGGCATCGTCCACCAGCAGGCACTCATAGCCGCGATCGTTAGCGTCCCGCATGGTGGTCTGCACACAGACCTCAGTGGTCACCCCTGCCAGAATCAGGTGGCTGATGTCGTAGGTTTGCAACAAAAACCCCAAGTGGGTGTTGTAGAACGCCCCCTTGCCTGGCTTCGTAATCACCGTTTCCTGCGGTAAAGGAGCCAGTTCAGGAATAATGGCGCTGCCTGGCTCCCCCAGCACTAACATTCGCCCCATGGGGCCGCGATCGCCGATAGTGAGATCCCTTCGGCCCCGCTGCAACTTAGCCGGGGGACAGTCCGCCAGATTGGGACGGTGCCCTTCTACGGTTTGAAAAATCGTTAGCCCCTGCTGTCGAAACGCTTGCTGCAACCGCTGCACCGTTGGCACAATCGTCCGCAGGCGCGATACGTCATGGCCCAGGGCATCGCCAAAGCCACCCGGGTCTAAAAAATCCCGCTGCATATCCATGATCACCAGGGCCAGCTTCGACGAATCCGGCACCACATAGGGATACGGTTGAGCCTGGATTGTTACCAACATAAACAAATAATGTACATCTACTAAGATCTGAGCTGGCGAGAATTTAGACGATCATACCTGGAGTAATTACCAAAATACAGGTCTAGACTGAAAACTCTGCCCATGGGTACATGCTGGTTTGCCATCACTATTTCACCCTGACAATAAGGGCCTAGGCTAAGCAAATTAAAGGATAGTCTTATGATGAAACGTGTGTTAGGAATTGTGCTGGGGGGCGGCGCTGGAACTCGCCTTTATCCACTCACGAAAACCCGTGCCAAACCTGCGGTGCCCCTGGGCGGCAAGCATCGATTGATAGATATTCCCATCAGCAATTGTATCAACTCAGATATTCTAAAGATTTATGTACTGACTCAGTTTAATTCTGCCTCTCTGAACCAACACATAGCAAGAGCCTATGGATTTTCTGGATTTCAACAGGGTTTTGTGGATGTTCTGGCAGCCCAGCAGACCCCCGAAAATCGGGAGTGGTTTCAGGGCACAGCCGACGCCGTCAGGCAGTACCTGTGGTTGTTCAAGAGTTTAGATGTGGATGAATATCTAATCCTCTCCGGCGACCATCTGTACCGCATGGATTATCGGGATTTTGTCCAGCACCACCGTGATAGCAATGCAGATATCACCCTGTCGGTTTTGCCGATCGATCAAACCCGAGCCTCCAGCTTTGGCTTAATGAAGATCGACCAAACTGGACGGATCATTGACTTTAGTGAAAAGCCCCAGGGGGAGGCCTTGCAGCACATGCAGGCAGACACCACGGTGTTGGGACTAAATTCCGAGGAAGCTCGGGTGAAACCCTACATTGCCTCCATGGGAATTTACCTATTCAAACGGGAGGTATTGATCAATTTACTGAGTCAGAACCCTGACCACACTGACTTTGGCAAAGAGATCATTCCTACCTCTGCTAGGTCGCTGAATGTGCAAGCCTACCTGTTTAATGACTATTGGGAAGATATTGGCACCATTGAATCTTTTTATAACGCAAATCTGGCCCTGGTCAAACAGCCAAAGCCGGCGTTTAGCTTCTATGACGAGTCTGCCCCAATTTACACACGGGCGCGCTATCTACCCCCGACCAAATATCTAGAGTGTGAGATCAGTCAGTCGATGATCAGTGAGGGCTGTGTACTTAAGGACTGTCGGATTTCTAATTCTGTGATTGGTATTCGTTCTCGAATTGAATCTGGCTGCACAATTACCAATAGCTTGATCATGGGGGCTGATTATTACCAGTCAGGGTTTGAACAGCAGGGCCAGTGTAACCTTAACCCTGTTTCCTTAGGGATCGGGGCGGGCAGCACCATCGACAACGTCATCGTCGATAAAAATGCTCGCATCGGCTGCGATGTGCACATCGTGAATAAAGAGCGCATACAAGAGGCTGATCGAGAGGATTTGGGGTTCTGCATTCGCAGCGGCATTGTGACTGTGATGCGGGGGGCGACTATCCCCAATGGCACTGTCATTTAGGCAAGGGGTCGAGGAAGGTTCTACGGGGTACATCAGGCTAGTGCAGCGTCAAGTCTTGAATTTAGGGTTTCCAGATGTAGAGATTTGGTGCCGCCAAGGTCCGAAATCCCCTCCTTTGGAGGCCTGTGCTGAGCTTGCCGAAGTAGGTAGGGGTGGGTCAAGCAAGCCCGAGGGGACCCACCCCGCCCTTTCCTGCGGAACGCTTTTCCTCGGAACGCTTCGCGAACGCGAACGGGCACCCCTCCGTGGGAGGGGATGGTAAGTCCTGATGTGTTGAAGCAAACTCCCTGAAGATAAAAGGCTTTTGCAAACCGCTCACCCTAATTTTTAGCCTTGACAGACCACTAGCTTGTCGCGGAAGATTTGCTGAATAGTTGGTCGGGATGCATCTCGCTTAGGGTGAACGTTCCGATCACGGGTATAGGTTTTTCACGGCAGCGGACGTCGATTTGAGGCAGTATTGAGTTAAGGAGAACAAAGGTTAGCTGCTTGACCGCCAACCTTCGGGAAACAGGTAATGGTACAAAGTCTGGCTATCAGTAATTTGACGTTACCTCAGTTGGAGGAAGCCAAGCACCTCAAGCTGGCGGATGACCCAGACTTTTTTACCGAGTGGCGGCAGCAGTTGCCCGATCTCAATGATGAGGAAACACGCTACCTTGATCAGGTGCAGAGAGAGTATTTTGACCAAACCCGGAATGGGCAGATCTCTGAAGGGCTTGTCAAGCTGGTTGTCATCTCTCCACTGCTGCATTTGGCGGGGTTTTATCGGCGACCGTTCGAAGTCAGGTTGGAGGAATCAGTACAGGTTGAAGCGACTGAGGCCAATGAGGTGTGGAGAGGGCGGATTGATGCCCTGGTGATTCAGGATTATTTTTGGGTTTTGGTGGTTGGGGCTAAGCACTCAGCATTCGGAATCGATATCGCCATTCCCCAAGCTTTGGGATACATGCTGGCAAATCCCAATCCGGATCGATTTACCTATGGACTGATCACGAACGGAAGCAGTTTTGCGTTTTTGAAGCTGGCTCAGACTCCTGATCCTGTTTACGAGATCTCCGATGTCATGCTGTTGCTGCCGGGGCGGAATGTTCTGCACCAGGTGCTACAGGTGATGAAGGGCTTGGGAGAGCAAGTGACTAAAGAAATGTAGGAGATTACGCCTCAGCAGCTCAGTGTGGCTGAACTCCAAGCTCTCAGGTCCATCATTGGGGGCTCAGTTAGTCGCGATCATGTTCACCATAGCGAGGCCTAAAGCTTGCCACACAAGATGTCTGCACGGGCGAGGTGCTATGGAGGTTTGTCCCCTTTGAGGGATGGCACCTGAATGGCTGTTGACTAAGGTAAAAATAACTGTTGAAATCAGCTCAAATTATGGATAAGCACAACAAGAATCCTAGCCCTAACACGTCTAACTCTGATGACATTCGCCAGCCCTTGACCCCTGAGGAAGTCTCCCCCGAGCAGCAAGCGGCCCATCGCCAGGTGCTCTATAACAGCAATCCCACCGTAAACCCTGGAGATCAGGTAAACGAAGAGAAGTCTTTGCAGGAGAAGGCTCAGCAAGTGGCGGTTAATGTCGGGGACATTGTCGGCGATCGCGTTGTGGTTCCCACCTACTTTGTGGTTGATGACCCTGAGGAAGGCAAAAAAGCTCTACACCACGTGAAAGACGCCGAGGAAATTTCCGACGTTATTCGCCAGGCCCGGGTCGATGAATCCGGCGATCGCCAGTGGTGGTAATCCATCCGTGGTCTTGCGATCGCGCATTGCAGGGACGGACCGAGTTCGTCCC
Organism: Nodosilinea sp. P-1105; assembly: GCF_012911975.1. Classification (GTDB taxonomy): domain Bacteria; phylum Cyanobacteriota; class Cyanobacteriia; order Phormidesmidales; family Phormidesmidaceae; genus Nodosilinea. Next base: position 140,042 of record NZ_SMDQ01000001.1, read on the forward strand.
TTTTTTATGGCCTAGGCTCCTGGGTCATAGTCTGCAAAACCGCCCGCAGCCCCGCCTCAATTCCCCGGGGACGATACCCCAGCCCCAGGGCTAACCGGCTGTGGGTCGACACATCCGCCGGTCGAGCCGCTGGCATCGCCACATCCCCCTGGCGACTGGGCACAATCAACCCCGCCTCTAGCTGAAACACCGCCGCCATCTTCAGACCAAAGTCGTAGCGGCTCAGGCGCTCTGGTCCCCCCAGGTGCAGTAGCCCCGACGCCTTTTCCAGGGCCAGCAACAGGCCCTGGGCCACATCCTCCCCATGGGCGGGGGTGCGAAACTCGTCGATGAACAACCGCAGCGGCTGTCTGGCGGCCAGGGTACGAAGGAACCCCTGCAAAAAACATTCAGCGGTGGGGGTGGCAGGGCCATACAGCAGCGGTAGCCGACAAATGACCGCCTGGGGATGCAGGCACTGAATCAGCTGTTCTGCGGCCAGCTTGTGCTGACCATAACGGTTGATCGGGTTGGGGGCACTGGTTTCATCGTAGGGCGCTCCCTGGCCATCAAACACCTGGTCCGTGGAGGTGAACACCAGGGGAATCCCCCGCTGGCCACAATAGGTAGCCAGGGTGCGAGTCGCCTCCACATTGACCGTGTAGGAGACCTCCGGCTGCTGTTCGCAGCGGTTGGGCTGGGAAAGGGCGGCGGTGTGAATCACCGCATCCGGGGCCAGGGCTTGAAGCCACGCCATCAGGGCATCAGTATCGGTGAGATCGACCCAGTGCAGGCCCACCCCCGGCAGATCAATGGGGTGGCGGTGGTAGGTGCCCTCCACCTGCCAGGTGGCCTGGGCCAGGCGAGCCAGGGGCCAGCCCAAAAAGCCACTAACCCCGGTGATCAGTAAACGCCGTTGCCCCGATAGTTGAGTCAACCTGCCCCCCTGCCGCTACGATCCCTAATGATACCCGGCCTGCTTCAGCACGTCGTCTAACCAAGCCTGGGTATCCGGAGAGAGAGCTGGGGCCGGGGGCGGCTGGGTGTAGTCAAGCCTGGCATGGTAGCGACCGCGATTATAGACCCCATTCAACACCGACTGCAGGTCAAGCAAAATCGGCCCATGGGGTGGTTTGAGGGGGATGGGAATCGTGGGCAAAGGCGCTTGTAACCAAACACCGTACAAATCGGCCGCAGGGCGCTGGTCACTGGCACTAATCAAAATTCGATAAGGGGTGTCAGCGGTGTGGCCTCCCACCGCCATCGGCTGCCCCCCGCGCAACAGGTCTAGCTCTACCAGGTGGGTCAGGCTGCCTAGAATCTGCCTGCGCTTTGCTTCGTAGGCATTGCGCCCTGGGCCAGGGCGCTTGTTGGCCGGAGACAGCAGCTCAATGGCCGTTACCACCGCACCGGTTTCAAGTTCGCGAATTTCTAAATAACGTTCCTTCACCGTCTCTGGTAAGGGGACCGTCACCCGCTGGGGACGAGCCTGCACCGCCACCGATGCCGTAGCGGGATTTACCCCCGTCGGCAGATCGGCAGCTTGCGCCACCACGGCGTCAGGAATGCCAATCAGCATACTGCCATCGGTCTGACTGAGGTAGGTGCGCACCTCCACCTCGACATAGTAAGCGGAGTCTAGCAAGACCTCGATCGCATCGGCCATAGCCACCACGAATCGACTTTGGAACGATGCCCAAAAAGCAGGCTGTTCAAGATACAGATCCATACCCGGCAGCGGCGACGGCATCAACTTACCTCACTCTACTGTTCCTTTATTCTATGGGCATGGGGAGGTATTATAGGTCTGCAATACCACCCTCGCCAGCTTATCCCGTGGTTCATACTGCTAAAACCCAAATCACGCTCCAAGACTTTCTGGCCTCACCGGAGGTGGGCAACCGTTGCGAACTTGTTGATGGAGACGTTATTCCCAAGGTGGCCCCAAAGCGCTTTCACTCAAAAACCCAGCGAGCGCTGCTGCGCTACCTCGAAGCCTGGGGCGACAGTAAAGGAGAGATCGGCGTAGAGTGGGCGGTGCAGCTCACCCGACGGGGAAAAGACTGGGTACCTGTGCCCGATCTATCCTTTGTCTATGCTGAGCGCCTACCCGCCGACCTGGGGGATGAGGCCTGCCCGGTACCAGTCGATTTAGCCGTTGAAATCATTTCCCCAGAGCAAGCTTTTGGCGTTATAGCCGAAAAAGCTACCGATTATCTGGCGGCGGGGGTGGTGCGAGTGTGGGTGGTAGACCCCAAAGCCAAAACCATTACGGTTTTTGCCCCGGCTGCATTGCCTATGACCTACCGGGGCGATCGCACCCTGAACGATGACTATTTTCCCGATTTGAGCATTACCCCTAATGAGTTGTTCGAGCGGGCGGGTTTGCTGGGCTAGCTGCTGGTGAGCTGTATCTCGCCCTTCTAGGGCGGGGTACAGCTCACAACTCTATCTACCTTTCTGTACTATTGTTCAATGCACAGCAATAATTTTTCACCTTGAACTTTGCATTTTGAATTCCGCGTAGCGGTACTAGTTTTTTGCACCAGGCTTGGTCACGGCGTTGATCGCCAGGGGTACCAGGGCCGCGACGGCAATTACCCCATAATCTCCCAGGGCCAGGGGGGTGATGTGCAAAATGTCCCCCAGGGCCGGAATCGCCAGGGGCAGCAGTTGCAGGGCCAGGGAGCCCACCACCGCTACGGCCAAGAAAGGGTTAGGGGCCAGGGGGGAACGGCCAGGGGGCAGGCGGGTTTCGGTGCGGCAGGTGAGGGCATGGAGCACCTGGGCCAGGGTTAACCCCATAAAGGCGATGGTGCTGGCGGCGATCCCGGCCCCGTACTGAGACAGCCCATAGCCATAGGCCCCCAGGGCAGCGACAGAAATGACGCTGGCTTCCCAGGCCATGCGGCCAAAGTCGCTGGTTTTGATAATCGGTTCATTGGCGGGGCGGGGGGATTGCTCTAGCACCGTGGGGTCGGCGGGTTCCAGGGCCAGACCCAGGCCTGGAAAAATATCGGTGACCAGGTTCAGCCACAGCAGTTGAATGGCGTTGAGGGGTTCCCCCAGGCCCACCAGGGTGGCCACCGCCACCACGACAATTTCGCTCAGGTTGGTGGCCAGTAGGTAGTGGACCGCCTTGCGGATGTTGGTGTAAATGGTGCGGCCCTGGGCGATCGCGTCAATCAGGGTACCTAAGTTATCGTCCTGGATAATCACATCGGCCACATCGTGGACCCCATCGGCTTTGCCAGACCCCATGGCCAGACCCACATTGGCCGCCTTGAGGGCGGGGGTATCGTTGATGCCATCGCCGGTCATGGCCACCACCTTCTGGGCCGATTGCAGGGTGCGCACCACCAACAGCTTATCGGCGGGGGTGATGCGGGCAAAGATATCGATGCGGTGGGTCAAGGCATGGCGATCGCCGTCGGTCAGGGCCGCCAGGTCATAGGCATCGACAATGGCCAATTCGCCGTTGCGGCCGAGGTTAACCTGCTCGCCGATCGCCTTGGCGGTGGACCGCTGGTCCCCGGTGACCATCACCGTGTCAATGCCCGCCCGGTGGAAAGCGGCGATCAGGTCTGGAACCTCTTCCCGGACCGGGTCGGCCAGGCCTACCAGCCCCAACCAGATCAGGTCTTGCTCGTAGTGGGTGGGGGCAAGGCTGTCTAGGGCAGGGGCGGCTTCTAGGGGGCGATCGCCGATCGCCAGGACCCGCAGGGCCTGGTTCGCCATCGTCTGATTACGGAGCTTGAGGGCGTGGCGATCGGCCCCTTGCAAAGGCATTACCTGGTCATTCACCAACCAGTGGCTACAGCGCTCCAGCACCTGACTGGGGCTACCCTTGACCGCCACCAGCCCCTCGCCAGTGGCAGTACGGTGCAGGGTACTCATTAACATTCGATCTTCCTGGCGGGGGGTCAGGGCCACCAGGGGAAACCGCTGGCGGAGAGAATCAACCGCTATTCCAGACTCTAGGGCCAGGGCGACCAGGGCATTTTCGGTGGCTGACCCCTGGATCTGGGCATCCCCCTCTAGCCCAGGTAACACCTGGCTTTCGTTACAGAGCACCGCCGCCGTCAGTAAGCGATCAAAAGCAGGGGTCGTGATCGCCAGGCCAGGGAGATCCACCGCCACCACCGGCACATCCCCCTGGCCCAGGGCCACCGCCTGCACTGCCATGTGGTTGGCGGTAATGGTGCCAGTTTTGTCGAGACAGACCACCTGCACCGCCCCCAGGGTTTCCACAGCGTTGAGGGCGCGAATCAGAATCTTGTGCCGTCGCATGGCTTGAATCCCCAGAGCCAGGGTGGTGGTGGCTACCGCCGGTAGCCCCTCAGGCACAGCGGCCACCGCCAGGGAAATAGCAATTTTTAGGGTGTGCAGCAGGCCATAGCCCCGTAGCGCCCCCACAGCAAAAATCCCAGCGCAGACGCCGCTGCAAAGCAGCACCAGTTGACCGCTCACCCGCCCCAGCTGCTGTTGGAGGGGGGTATCTAGGGTGTCGGTGCTGTTGACTAGGGCCTGGATCTGGCCAATTTCAGTGTCGGTGCCCGTGGCGACGACGATCGCTTGCCCCACCCCCCGAGTCACCAGGGTGCCCTTAAACACCAGGTTGCACCGGTCCGCCAGGGGCACATCCTCGGCCAGTTGCCCCGGCTGTTTGGTGACGGGCAAGCTTTCCCCGGTCAGGGCCGATTCATCTAGGGCCAGGCGATCGCTGTCAACCAGGCGAGCATCAGCGGCCACCGCCTGCCCCGCCCGCAACAGCAACAGATCGCCAGGGACCACCTGAGTCGCGTCTAGGGTCAGGTCTTGACCATCCCGCCGCACCAGGGCGGTGGGGGGCAGTTCGTCCTGTAACGCCCGAATAATCCGTTCGGACTGGCTCTCGGTGGTATAGCCAATGATTGCGTTGATCACCACGACCCCCATAATCACCACCGCATCAATCGGGTTGCCGGTGGCCACCGACAGCAGTGCCGCCACGGACAAGAGCCCCACCGGCCAGCTGATAAACTGCTCGACCCACAGGCCCAGGGCCGAGCGGCATTGGCTGGCGGCGAGAGCGTTGGGTCCATACCGTTCCAGGCGATCGCGGGCAGTTTCGGGACTCAAACCGCGATCGCCATCCACCTCCCACTGATTCAGCACGGCTTCCAGGGGCAAACTGTGCCAGGCCACTGAAGCAGCCTGGGCCGTAGGGGTGTCCTGGCGGGTATTGAGGTCAAAGGCCATAGAAAGGCGGGGACAAAGGAATTAAAACAAATCCCAAGTCAGCCCTGGGGGGTTGCCTGGAGACAAATCCCAGATTCCGAGCTGGACTTGATATACATTAACCCTAGCCTAGGACGCCAGGGAGGCGCTGGAGCAAAGCTGCATCACAATGCAATATGTTTTGTACGAGATCCCCTTTCCCCTGCGATGTCAAGCTCTCCACTTGAGCTGCTGGGTTTTTACCGGCGAGACAAACTCCCGATCTTCCTGCTGCGATCGCTGGTATTCCTGCTTCAGTTGGTAGTACCAGCGGGCCAGGGTGTCAGAATCCTTAATCAGCCGTAGCACTGATTCGTACTGCAACCCCTGTTGTTGTTTGATCACCACGTCTCGATCTTGTTTCAAAAAGCTGTGGATAAAAAACGGCAGCAGGGGCTTCAGCACATTTCCCCAGGGCAGGTGCCAATAAAATTGGAAGGTGACATCGGTTTGGTCTTCGGTTATGGGGGTGACGGTGGTCAAATTGACGACGCGATACTGGTCCGTAGTGGTTTCTTCCGTGCGTACCCCTGGCAGGTAAAAGCTGATTTCGTTGTGGGGCACCCCCCCGATCAACCAATAGGCCCGACCCATGTTAGCCATCCGGTGCTTGCGCATGGTGAAGCCATAGGGAGAGGGATCAAACCACTTGATTTCCTCGTTCAGGCTGTCGCTCCGCCACCACCAGGAGCGATGCACAAAGGGGGAGTGGGCCGGGTCCAGTAACCCCACCACCGCATGATCCAGGTAGCAGGGAAACCGCATAGTGTAGCTAATAGCCGGTAGCTGGGTGTCGTCAAAGCCAGGTACCCGAGGCACATCAAACCGAGGCGGTCTAACCGGGTGGCGATCGCCATCGGGCATGTAAATCCAGATATTGCCCTGCACCTCTTTCAGGTCATACCGCGGCACATCGAACCGGCTCAGGTCCATCGCCTGTTCAGGCATCAGAGACGGAATATCGATGCACTGGCCGTTGGCGTTAAATCGCCAGCCATGGTAACAGCACTGGATGGTGTCACCGTCGTACCGGCCACAGCTCAGGGGTACGGCCCGGTGGGGGCAAATATCGCGAATGGCAAAGGCTTGGCCCTGGCGGGTACGACCGAACAAAATCGGTTCATTCAGCAGCACCTTAGCAACCACCTGGCCGCGCTTCAGCTCGCGACTGGGCAGGGCGTGATACCAAATATTCCGTAGCAGGTAGATGTCGTTGGCGGCGACCACAGTATTTTCTCAACCTCAAGACGATAACAGGATGGCTTGATCTAAACCAAATCCCAGTCCAGACCTGGAGTTCTGCCTGTGGGAAAAGGCCAGATCCCGAGCTGGACTTGGTATATCTATTGGTGGGACAACGCCAGGGCTGGACTGGGTACAGACCGCATAATCGCTACGATTGAGACATCGTTGCCATTGTTTGCCACTCTTTGAGCAGTGCCGCTGGAATGTTGAGCGTAATCGCTTCCCCGTTTAGGGTAGGGAGTGCCAACTGTAGGGGAATTTCGGCCCGCAGCTCTGGCAGTAAAGGCTGTAAGTCGTATTGTCCCACATTGGGCTTGGGGGCCCCCTGGTCGGTAAACATTTGGCCAAAATCCCCCGCTGCCGTCCAGGTCTGACCCAGGGAATTTGTCAGGGTAAGCGGTTGGCTGCGATCTATGGCGGCCAGGCCAGGGAAGCCCACCAGTCGCAAGGCAAGGCTGGTATGACCATCGGGACGGATGCGCTTGAAGGCGATCGCCTGCCACTGGTTTCTATTTTGATCTTGCAATGTTTGCCGAGACTGATACACTACCTGACCCGGGGCTTCTTCGAGTTGGCGAATCGTGGCCATAGCAGGCGGAGAGCTTAACCATCCCCAGCCAAAGGCAATGGCCAACAGCAGCAGACTCAGCTTGGATACCCAAGGAAATATTGTTTGCCGCCAGTATTTCATAGAGACATATCCTCAAAGCAAGACAGCAGACTTATGACAACCATGGCTGAGGGGGCAGGTGCCAGGGGACAGACGACGGGAAGGGTTGGTCGACCTCTGCCGCAGGGTATTAGCATCAGCACAAGGCTATGATTGCTTTCAATATAGCTAAATGGCTATATAGCTGCAAGGCAGTTTGATCGGTACTGGGGTTTGAGGTTATGGAACAGTGATGCCCGCCGGTAGGACGGCGAGTTAACAGCAAAGTCTTCCCTGAGGCCGGTCCACGGGCCTGCCTGCCTCATCCAGAACCAGCCGCCGAGAACCACCTGGGAATAACTAGGAAAATCTCGAATTTTAGCGATTCATCCGGCACAATAGGGAGCAATGGCCCTAGCGCCCCCCCTGCTCAAGATTGTGCCCAATGCCTGATGCCGCTCCGCCCCATGACTTTTTTGTCAGCTACAACAGCGCTGACAAAGCCTGGGCCGAATGGATCGCCTGGATTTTGGAAGATGCTGGCCATAGCGTTATCTATCAGGGCTGGGACTTTCGTCCAGGGGGTAACTTTATCCTGGATATGCAACGGGCTACTGGCTGCGATCGCACCATTGCCGTGTTATCCGAAGATTACCTAAACGCGACCTATACCCAGCCAGAATGGGCTGCTGCCTTGAAGCAAGATGCCGAGTCCATCGAGCGAAAGCTGATTCCCATTCGAGTTAAACCCTGTCAGCCCCAGGGCTTGCTAGCCCCGATTGTGTATGTCGATTTGGTGGGCAAGTCCCAGGATGAGGCTAGGGAAGCCGTTCTCAACGCCTTGCCCGATCGACTAAAACCTGCCAAGGAACCAGGGTTTCCTGGCTTGGAAGACAAGGCGTTTCCCGCAGAGCCTACACTTTCAACCCAAGATTTGAGCCGTAGTCACGCGAAAGGGGCTATGTCGAATCCCTTTCTGCCATTGTCTGGAGCGGTGGAAAACCCGGCCCAGTTTTTCAATGGCGAACCCACCCTTAGCCGTATCTTTGAGCTGCTAAATAGTGGCAGTAGTGTGGCGTTGATCGGCGATCGCAACCTGGGCAAATCATCGATTTTGCGCGCCGTCCACCGGCAAGTCCCAGAGCGACTGCACCGCCCCCGCCAAACGGTGCTAATCAACCTGACCCGCATCTACAGCGAAGATGACTTTTACCATGCCCTCTGCGAAGCAATTGGGGTTCCCCCCTGCAACGGTCGCGAGCTAGACCGGATTCTTAGCCCCAAGCGCCTGCTACTGCTGCTGGATGAAGTGGAACGCATTAGCCAGGACGACTTTAGTCGCCGGGTGCGCGAGCAACTGCGGGGCCTGGCCGAAGGTGGCGATGCCCCCCTTAAACTGGTAATTGCCGCCAGCACCCCCCTGGCGCGCCTGTTTCCCGATAGCCACGCAGAAGGGATGGTGTCGCCTTTTGAGGATGTTTGTATCGAAGAATATCTGCAACCCTGGTCTCCAGAGGTGATGCGGGCGTTTATCCGCGATCGCCTGGCCACCACCCCAGTCACCTTCAGTGACAATGAGATCACCCACTGCCTCACCGCCTCTGCCGGTAAACCCAAACAGCTAATGCGCCTCTGCAACGACTGCTTTCGCACCAAACTCCCGTAGGGCATCGTTTCACCTTGTTCCTGTCATGACTATCTCAACGGCAAACTCCCTAGCAACTGATCCCCCATCCCCTCCTCGGAGGGGTGCCCGGAGGGAGGGGTGGGTCCCCCAGACTGAGCTAACCCACCCCTGCCTACTTCGGCAAGTTACCCCTTTGGGGTCGCTGCGCGAACAGCACAGGCCTCCCCAGGAGGGGATGTTGGAAGCGGAGGTGCCCTGCCATGACTAAAGACGACCTGGCCAACCTGCGCCTGGACCTGGCCCCCAAACTCGATCGCCCCCTGTCGCTGTGGAACCCCCTCGACTACCTGCGGCTGCTGTTTTGGGTGTTTTATTTTCCCCAGGCGTTGCGGTGGTATGTGGATCGCTTTGGCGGCAGTTACATACTAAATGGCGAATTTAGCTGGCGCGAAAAGATGTATATCCTACGTGATGCCTTAAGTAGCAATTGGGTGCAGCGCCGCCTTATGATCCAAGGAATATTACTTACAATCTCGATGTCGCTATTACTGGGACTACTAGCAGAGCAAGCCGGGATTCCTATTAGGTGGCTCATTGTAATAGGAGGTCTAGTAGGGAGCGTGATGGGGATTTCAGTATTGAGCGCAGCGAGAGGGGTAGCGAGAGGTATATCTGAAGGCATGGCGTTTGTTATTACCTTTTCTGCTGTATTTCCTGTAACGGAAGCTGTAGCAAAAGATATAGTGCTCGGCGTAGCAGAATACTTATTAAAAGACCCTGCTAGAGTCATTGCATTTGTCATATCTGAATTCATGTCAATAGGAGGGGTAGAAACAGTTGCATCAAGCATTTCATTCGTTGCAGCCTTGAGCGCATCTTATGGAGTAGTTTTGAGCGTGGCGACAGGCATGGCGTTGAGAATGGAATTCAGTTATGTCAAAATCATAAATTCTTTAACTTTCTCAGCCTTGATGTCAACTGCGTTAATTGGGGTAACTGGTAGTGTCGCGGCAAGCAATTTTCGGGAAGCTTCTGTAACAGAGTTCGGCACGTTCATCGGTTCTCTCATCTTCACAGGAGCCATGCTTTCCTACATGGCAGGATTTACAGTGCTTACCCTGGCTTCAGCAATTATTATTGATGTGGTGTTTTCACGGCCTGACAGCTGGCTCATTGCCATGTTGCTAAGTCCATTTTTTTGCGAAAGGCATATCCCAAAAGCTGGCTCAGTTACACTATTGTCGCTACCCTTCATTTGCCGGTACTTGCGAAAAAATATGAATGAAAGCTGGGAAGCTAGTCTTGAAAACACCGATCAAATTATAACTTATACTCGTCAATTTATCCCTGTTATTAGCCTTTTTAACGAACATTTAGCTAAAACACCTACTTGTCAACTAGTCGAACACATGGCTCAGCTGGCCGAGAGCTCTTTTGCATGGTCTTTAATTAAATTCAATTCCATATCCTTGGATGCAGCTCTTAAATATAAGAGGTCGTTCTTTCATTCATTTGTTATATATCCTCCTCTCCGCTTTGATACCCCCGCCCGTGCTGTGGCCGCTGGCTTCTGGCTTCTCCATGAAGAACAAGCCGCCGCCGCCGTCAAAGCTTTCGTAAACATTCGCAATATTCGCCATGGCGAAGAAATGTATGGCCTTGCCTGGCTCCTCGCTCGCTTCGATGCTGCTAGGATGGTCAAGGAAATTGCCGCCATCGAGCTGCCTGAACTCCCCCAGGATTGCACCTTCCGTTCTCAAACCTGGGCCGCCATCCATCGGTTTTACCAGGTTGTCAAAGATACCAAAACTGTCCAGATCAGCGCCTCCCGCACTGCCCGCGCTTTCGCCACCAATCGTGCCCTTGGCGAACTGCAACACATTATTGAAAACGAAGCCGACCTGCCCGAAGCCGAACGTTCCCTGGTGATCGAAATTGCCAAAACCTGGCGTAATGCCTTGCTGGAAATCACCGCTGAAGTAGGCGATCTGGCGATTACCCAGCCGGTGCAAAATCCCTACGTCATCGGCGATCCCGTCGAGGGGGAGCAGTTTGTAGGCCGCGACGACATCATGCGGCAACTCCAAGAGCTGTGGATGATGGCCGAAGATCACAATCTGCAATCGGTGGTGATCTTCGGCCATCGCCGCATGGGTAAAACCTCCATTCTCAAAAACATCGAGTCTCGGCTGGGTTCAGGTATCCATATCGCCTACGTCAACCTGCTGCAAAGCGCCATGGCCGAAAACCTCAGCGATGTGCTGTCTGCCATCAGCGACCAGGTGGCGGCGACCCTGGTCATTGCGCCCCCCAGGGATGCCGACATGGAAACCAGCCCGGCCCGCAGCTTCCAGCGGTTTATGCAGCGGGCCACCGACGCCCTTGCCGACGGCAAGGGGCTAATTATTGCCCTAGATGAGTTCGAGAAAATTGAAGAACTGATCGACGCCGGTAAGCTAGAGGCCAGCTTTTTGGCCTACCTGCGGGGGCTGGTGCAGGATAGCCCCAGGGTGGGCTTTGCCTTTGCCGGGCTGCACACCCTGGAAGAAATGTCCGCCGACTACTTTCAGCCCTTTTTCGCCAGCGTCATTCCGATCAAAGTCGATTTCTTTCAGCCCACTACGGTGCAAGACCTGCTGCCCAACCCCGGCGGCGACTTCCCCCTCGACTACGACTACGATGCCCTCGATGCCATCTGGGAACTCACCGCTGGCCAGCCCTACCTCACCCAACTGGTGGGCTTCCAACTGGTGCGCCGCTACAACGACCAGGTGTTCGAGCGCCAGCAGTCCCGCGAGCCTAAATTCATGGTCGCAGACGTGCAGGCGGTGATCGACCAGCCCGACTTCTTTGACAAGGGCAAGCCCTACTTCCAGGGGGTGTGGGCTCAGGCGGGCCAGGACCCAGCCGGTCAGCAGGCGCTGCTGGCGGCCCTGGCTCCCCACCCGGATGGACTACCCATAGAAGCCCTCTGGGAAGCGGTTGACCTGGACGAGGCCGCCTGCGCGGCGGCTGTACAAACCCTAGAAAATCACGATGTGGTGCGCCAAGACCAGGGGCAGGTAGCGATTATTGTTGAGGTGTTTCGCCGCTGGGTATTGCAGACGCATCTACAATAAACAAAACCAATAAATGAAATACAGCAATTCTCATTTTGGTAAATTGGCCGTTCGCCCTGAGCCTGTCGAAGGGTGAACGGGCTTCGACAAGCTCAGCCTGAGCGGTCTTTCGTCAATCAGTCAAGTCATACTGAGAATTGCTGAATGAAATACCCTGGGGTTGACAGTGATGGTTCTCCTGAACGAATTGGCCAATCGAATCGCCCTGGACGACCCCGAAGAACGGCGCGTACTCAGTCGGGTGTCTTGGGAACAGTATCAAGCCCTGGTGGCCGATTTAGCAGCAGCCAAGACCTTTCAGCAGGGACTGCGAGCCCAGAGCCAGTAAGCCAGAGCCAGTAAGATCAGCGGGGGACAATCTGGATCAATGCCTCCATAATGGATCTATCCCAGCAAGAACCCTATGGACGCTTTTTCACCTCTGCCTCCCGACTGGACCCAGGCCGCCACCCACGCCACCGAATTTTGTTGCCCCCGCTGTGGGGCCAGCAGCCAGCAAGCCAAGGCGGTGTGGATCAACCGGCGATCGCCGGTTTATGGAGAGCACCACCGACGCAAATGGCAAGAGTTTTACCACTGTGGGGAATGCGAAACCCCCTGGTGGGCCTGGAGCAGCGATCGCCCCCCCTCCCCCTACGACGCTGAAACCAGCACCCTGGATGACGATGGATTGTTTTAGCCATGGCCAGCCCCACCCTACATATCCTGGGCAGCTTGAATATGGATCTGGTGTGCCAGGCTCCCCGGTTGCCAGCCCCGGGCGAAACGGTGCTGGGCAGCCAGTTTGTCACCGTGCCAGGGGGCAAAGGTGCTAACCAGGCGGTGGCCGCCGCTCGACTGGGAGCAGTCGTGCGGCTGGTGGGTCGGGTGGGGGATGATGCCTTTGGGCCACCTCTGCTGACCAGTTTGAACCAGGCGGGGGTTGATACGACAGCGGTGACCATAGACCCCACTACCGCCACCGGAATTGCCACCATCGTGGTGGACCAGGCCGGGGATAATCAAATTGTGGTGGTACCAGGGGCGAATGGCCAGGTGGACGCCACCGATGTGGCCCGGCTGATGGCCCAGGTCCACCCCCAGGACTGGCTGCTGCTTCAGTTTGAAATTCCCCTGGATGCGGTGATGGCGGCAGCAGCAGCGGCAAAAGCGAAAGGGGCCAGGGTGATGGTCGACCCAGCCCCGGCCCAGCCCCAGCTGCCCGATACAGTTTTGGCCAATATCGACATCATTACCCCTAACCAACTAGAGGCCAGCCACCTGGTCGGGTTTGAGGTCAACGACATCCCCAGCGCCTGTCAAGCCGCCCAAGCCCTAGTGCAGCGGGGGGTGGCGGTGGCGATCGTTAAGCTGGGAGCCCAGGGGACGGTGGTGGCCACCCCAGAGACCTGGTTTCACCAGCCCGCCTTGGCGGTGCCGGTGGTCGATACGGTAGCTGCCGGAGACGCCTTTAATGGCGGGTTAGCCACCGCCCTGGGGGCAGGGCAGTCCCTAGTTGCGGCCTGTGAATTCGCCACAGCAGTAGCCGCCTGTGCGGTGATGGCCCCAGGGGCGCAGGCGGCTATGCCCAGCCGCCCCCAGGTGGAGGCGGTGATGGCGAAGGGAGCGGCCCCAAGTGGCCCCGAAAGTTACGGTGAATGAATCATTTGACCTGGCCAAGGTCCAAAATCCCCTCCTGGGAGGCCTGTGCTGAGCTTGCCGAAGTAGGCAGGGGTGGGTCAAGCAAATCCGAAGAACCCACCCCGCCCTCCGGGCACCCCTCCGTGGGAGGGGACCACCCCGCCCTTTCCTGTTCAACTGAACACGAGGAAAGGATAGCGAGCCTTCTGCCTTTTGCCTTTCGCCTTCTGCCTTTCTGTACTACCGATAAACCTCTTTGATCACACCGCCATCCGCCGCCATCAGTTGCACATGCAGGGGCATTTGCCCCGCCGCATGGGTCGAGCACGAGAGACAAGGGTCATAGCAACGGATGCCTGCCTCTACCCGGTTCAAAAATCCTTCTGGGATATCTTCGCTGTGGATGTAGTGCTTGGCGATTTGGGTGACGGTTTTGTTCATGGCCAGGTTATTCTGGCCCGTGGCGATGATCAGGTTCACCTTCTGGATCAGGCCGTTGTCGTCCACCTTGTAGTGGTGGAATAGGGTGCCGCGAGGGGCCTCACTGACGCCCACGGCCTCCAGGGCGTTCACCCCAGCATGGGATCGCACCCGGGGGGACATAATCTCGGGGTCATCCATCAACAGCTGGATATGTTCCAGGCAGGCCAGAATTTCCACCAGCCGAGCGTAGTGATACAGGAACGACGAGGTGGGGACGCCGCCAGCATAGTCCCGCAGGGCTTGCAGTTCAGTGTCGGCTTGGGGGGTGCCGATGCGATCGCAGATATTCAGCCGCGCCAACGGACCCACCCGATAGATGCCATCCGGGTACCCCCTGGGCTTGTAGTAAGGGAACTTCAGGTAAGACCAGTTCTCTACCGCTTCCCCCAAAAAGTCTTGGTAATCATCTTCCCTGAGGCCATCGGCCACAATATTGCCGTGGCTATCGGTAAACCGCAGATGGCCGTCGTAGTGCTCCCACTGGCCATCTTTTCCCACTAGGCCCATAAATAGGGAGGGAAATTCGCCGAACACCTCCACCTCTGCTTGCATAGGGCCAGTGATCAACCCCTTGAAAATATCCAGGGCCTTGTGAATGGTGGCAAAGGATTCCGGCAGGCGATCGACAATCCAGGCTCGCCCCTCTTCGCTCAGGGGTTCTCGCACGCCGCCGGGTACGGTCCAGGCGGCATGGATTTTGCGACCCCCCAGAATCTCAATCACCTTTTGGCCAAACTGGCGCAGACGGATGCCTGCCCGAGCCAGGTCGGGGTCGGCGGCAATCAGGCCGAATACATTTCGCTTGGCCGGGTCACTATCCCAACCCAGCAGAAAGTCAGGACTGCTGAGGTGGAAGAAGGACAGGGCATGGGACTGGGTGATCTGGCCCAGGTTCATCAGGCGACGTAGTTTATCCGCCGCTTTAGGAATTTGTACCGCTAGAATCTTATCCCCAGTCTTGGCCGAGCAAATCAGGTGGCTCACTGGGCAAATGCCACAAATCCGGGCTGTGATTCCCGCCATCTCCGTATAGGGGCGACCCTCACAAAATTTCTCAAACCCCCGGTATTCCACCACATGAAACTGGGCATTAGACACTTCACCCGCATCATCCAAAAAGACCGAAATCTTGGCGTGGCCTTCAATGCGGGTAACGGGGTCGATAACTACGGTTTTTGCCATGGTTGTTCTCCGGCCTTTAAGAAAGGATCGATAGCGGCGCACGGCAGTGCGCCGCTATCGCGATTACGTGTCGTACATCAACCCTTCGATCGCTTCCGGGTTTTCTTCCAGGTACTTATCGAAGTTGGTTTTCTTCGGTTGCTGGTGCTGGTGGGAGACTTCGGCCCGCATTTCTTCAACGGCGTCCCAAGCGGCGGCGGCCTCGGAGGACGTTTCCCCTTTTTCTGCGGTCACCTGGTGGGCGTAGTCAATCGCCTTTTGCAGCTCTTCGTTGAACTCTTTGCTGTCAACGCTCATAGATAGGTTCCTCAAACTAACTAACCAAACTTAATCATCTCGCGACCTGCCATTTCAGGCTGTTGCCCATGTAGCAGCGGTTCAATGGTAGCCCGGATGCGATCCGCTGAGGGAGGGCAGCCGGGCATAAAGATATCGACCGGTACCACTTCGTGCACCGGGGTCACCCGGTCGATCAGCTCGGGCACAATGCCCGGGGCGTGGGGCAGTTGGGCGTTGGCATCCGCCAGTTCCAGGTAGCCCCGCTTCAACACCCCCTCGGCACTGTTGCGCAGCATGTTGCGCATGGCGGGCACATTGGCGGTGACGGCACAGTCTCCAAAGGAAATGAGCAGTTTGGTGTTGCGCCGTACCTGATAGATCAATTCCAGGTTGTCTTCGTTGGCCACAGCCCCTTCCACCAGGCAGACATCCACAGCCTCGGGGTAGTGCTTCAGGTCGCAGCCCACGGGGCTATAGACCACCTCTACCTGGTCCGCCAGGTCGATCAAAAACTCATCCAGGTCTAAAAACGACATGTGACAGCCCGAGCAACCCGCCAGCCAAACCGTGGCAAACCTTATCTTGTCCATTGGTGCTTCTCCCGGGCGGTGTACAAAAATTCTAACTTGTCGGCATCGGCCTGCTTTTCGCCAGTGGTGCTGCCCTGTTTGAAGATGGCCCCCGTGGGGCAGGCATCCACACATTTGCCGCAGGAGGTACAGGCGTCCACCTCCCCCCAGGGTTGGTTTAGACCTGAGACAATGTAGCAGGCGGCCCCCCGCTGGGCCACATCCCACACATGGGCCCCTTCTACCTCGTCGCAGACGCGGACGCAGCGGGTGCAGAGGATGCAGCGGTTGTGGTCAATGCCAAACAGGGGATGGGACAGGTCAACGCCGCGATCGGGGAAGCGGTAGGGGAAGCGGCTGTGGTCCATGCCCACCTCGATGGCCACATCTTGTAGCTCACAGTTGCCGTTGGCCACGCAGATAGAGCACACATGGTTGCCCTCAGCAAAAATTAGCTCCACCGCCATGCGGCGATACTCTTGCAGTTTCGGGGTCTGAGTGTGGATCACCATGCCTTCCCACACCTCGGTGACACAGGCGGGCAGCAGCTTGTTTAAGCCCTCAATTTCCACCAGGCAAAGGCGGCAAGCCCCCACCGGGGTCAACCCCTCCAGATGGCAGAGTTTGGGGATGGGTACTGCCGCTTCTTTGGCCGCATCCATAATGCTAGTGCCCGCCTCTACGGCAATATCCTTGCCATCAATACTTAGGGTTCTTACGGCCATGGTTAATCTCCTTAAGGTGCAGCACTTCGGCGTTACCGTGCCGGGGAATGATCACGCGCTGATAGCTCATGGCAACCTCCGGGCGGTTCCAGAATCCAGGGTTCTAGGGAGGGACTTGGGTAAAGAGTCGGGGGTTAGGGCAGCATCCTGGGGTCTTTGGTCTGGCATCATGCGTTCACCTCGCTGGGGGTGGCTTGGCCGTTGAGGGCGCTCAGGTAGTCAGGCTCGACTAGCAGTTCCTCATACTCCTCCCGGAAATATTTCAGGGTGCTGAGGACGGGGTTGGGCGCAGTTTGGCCCAGGCCGCAGAGACTGGTATCGCGCACCATTTCGCACAGGGCTTCCATTTTGGTCAAATCGGCAGCGGTGGCCTGGCGCTTGAGAATTTTAGACAGCATGGCATAGAGCTGTACGGTGCCGGTGCGGCAGGGGACACACTTGCCGCAGGTTTCTCCCCGGCAGAACTCCATGTAGAACTGGGCAATGCCTACCATGCTGGTGGCGTCATCCATCACCACCATGCCCCCAGACCCCATCATCGAGCCCACTTGCCGCAGAGAGTCGTAGTCCACCGGGGTATCCAGCATGGACTTGGGAATGCAGCCGCCGGAAGGACCCCCAGTTTGGACGGCTTTCACCTCGCCGTCGGGCACACCGCCACCCATCTCTTCCACAATTTGCCGCAGGGTAATGCCCATGGGTACTTCGATCAGGCCGTTGTTGCGGATTTTGCCGGTGAGGGCAAAGATTTTGGTGCCCTTGCTGTTGTCGGTGCCGATGTTGGCGTACCAGTCGGCCCCGTTGCGAATAATCGCCGTGATATTGGCCAGGGTCTCGACGTTGTTGATCAAGGTAGGGTAGTCATAGAGGCCCTTTTCGGCAGGGTATGGGGGCCGAGGCACCGGGTTGCCTCGCCCGCCTTCGATGGACTGAATCAGGGCGGTTTCTTCGCCGCAGACAAAGGCCCCGGCCCCAATGCGGATATCGATTTTGAAGTCAAAGGGGGAGTCGAAGATCTGGCTGCCCAGCAGGCCATACTTTTTGGCCTGCTGAATCCCTTTTTGCAGTCGGGCGATCGCCAGTGGATACTCGGCCCGCACATAGATGTAGCCGTGGTTGGCCCCGACGGCGTAGCCTGCGATCGCCATCCCCTCCAGCACCAGGTGCGGATCGCTCTCTAGAATGCTGCGGTCCATGAAGGCCCCGGGGTCACCCTCATCCCCATTGCAGATGATGTACTTCTGGCCCTCGGGCATTTTGGCCACCGTGGCCCACTTTAGTCCAGTGGGGTAGCCGCCCCCGCCCCGCCCCCGCAGGCCGCTCTGGGAAACCTGATCCACCACCTCAGCGGGGGTCATTTCGTAGATGGCCTTGTGCAACGCCTGGTAGCCCCCCACCGCAATGTAGTCCTCAATCCGTTCGGGATCAATTTTGCCGCTGTACTCTCTTACCACCCGCATCTGACGGGCAAAAAATGGATGCTGAGGATCCCCTTGAATCGGCTTGGCCTCGCCACCGGTCATTGCCTCAATGATGCTGGCAGCTTCGTCAGGCACCACCTCTTCATACAGCCGATCATCCGGGTCTATCTGCACCAGCGGCCCCCGGCCACAAAACCCCATGCAACCTACCCCCACCACCTCCACCCGATCGTCCAGGTGCTGGTCTTTGACCGCCTGTTGCAGGTTGCCATAGATACCCATGGCGTCTGCGGCCCGACAGCCCGTGGAGGTACAACAGTGGACTCGCACCGGTTTCTGGCGATCGCGCTCAGCCTTGGCAATATCTTGGAGGGTTTGTAGGTCCATGGGAGTGTTCCTTGGGGGGGAGGTGAAGGGGTGGATGGGTGGATGGGTGGATGGGGGGATGGGTGGATGGGTGGATGGGTGGATGGGTAGGGGCGGACCTGTGTGTCCGCCCTGGCGGGGGAATGGAGGCGGTGAGGAATTTTGAATTTTGGATTCTTCCCTTTTCGTTTTTCGTTCTTCAAATACGTAGGGGCGGACCTGTGTGTCCGCCCTGGCGGGGGAATGGAGGCGGTGAGGAATTTTGGATTTTGGATTTTGGCATCCCCTCCTGGGAGGCCTGTGCTGTTCGTGTAGCGGCCCCGGAGGGGCAACTTGCCGAAGTAGGCAGGGGTGGGTCAGCTCGATTTTGGATTTTGGATTCTTCCTTTTGCTACGCACGGGCTACGCCCTACGTTCTTCAACTACGCCCTACCCAATCACCCCTCCCCTTCCCAGACTTTGACCTTGGCGACGGCCTGCTCGGGGGAGAGCTTGCCGCCGACGGTGCCATCAAACACTACGGCGGGGGCGATACCGCAGGCCCCCAGACAGCGGGCGGCCATTAGGGAGACCTTGCCGTCGGGGGTGGTTTCACCCAGTTCAATGCCCAATTCTTCCTGTAATTTCTCCATCACTTTGTCCCCACCTTTGACGTAGCAGGCGGTGCCCATACACACCACACAGGTGTGAGCGCCGCTGGGTTTAAGGGAAAACAGGTGATAGAACGTGGCGACGCCATACACCTTGCTGAGGGGAAGCTTCAGGCCATGGGCAATGTGCTGAAGCACATCTTCTTCTAAAAAACCAAAGGCTTCTTGGGCCACATGGAGGACTTCGATCAAGGCATCGGGCTGATGCTGGTGCCGCTTCATGGTGATGTCGAGGCGCTTGAAGCGGAGATCGGGTTTGGCCTTGGCTTTGGTCGGTTGGGCAGCCGATTTGGCTTGGGCAGACTCAACCTGCGAGGTAGTGGCGGTAGGTGGCATAGCGAAAACCGTTAAACATTAAATCTAGCGTTGCAGTGACGGTTAATCCTCCAATAAAGCGTTGATCAGAAACCTCAAAAACAGACTATCAAAGCCTTCAGTAGACCTAAAAATAATTAAGGTTTTATTCAGGCTTGTTATGCCTTTTGTAAAGCGATCAGCAGTGGGCTGGCTACACGGTCTGAGCCATAGTTTTCGGCGATCTGGTTGGACTGTCGGGGGAGCCGTTATCATCTCCTGACACACTGTGGTAGATGTCGTGAACATCCTCCTAGAGACAGCTTAGCCGCTTGGCTCTGTGGTATTTAGCTATAGCTGGTTGGCGTAACCTCAGAGGGTTTTCGGATGTCTATAGACGTTTTAATCAGAACCCAATCTGAACTTTCTAGACCTCTTTCACCAATCTTACTTAAGCCCTTTAATTTAACAATCTAGGGGTTGCAAAAGTCCTTTGGTTGGGCTTTTGAACCCACGTTCACGTTATCTGATCCCACCAGAAAAAGCGGGGTCAATTTACAGAAATACACTAAATGGCTACTGCTTCAATGTTCGGGGATCAAGAGCATCTCGCAGACCATCCCCCAGCAGGTTAAAGGCCAGGGACGTCACCACAATCAGAATGGCTGGGGGCCACACCAGCCAGGGTTGCAGCACCAAAATTGAGGCGTTGGTGGCCAGGCTGAGCATGTTACCCCAAGAGGCATCCGGCTGCTGAATGCCCAGGCCAATGAAGCTGAGCACGGCTTCGGCCAGAATGAAGCCGGGAATGGCCAGGGTAGCGGCAATGATACCGTAGGTGGCGGTTTGGGGCAGAATGTGGCGGGTAATAATGTACAGAGGCTGGCCCCCCATCACTCGACTAGCCTGAACAAAGTCTTGCTCTTTGATGGAAAGCACCTGGCCGCGAATCACCCGGGCTAGGCCCGCCCAGCCAATCAATGAGGTAATCAGCACAATCAAGAGAAATCGCTGGGTACTGGAAATGCCGGGGGGCAGCACCGCCGCCAGGGCCACCAGCAGGTAAATGCCGGGGATGGTCATCATCACTTCCACCAGCCGCATCAGCACCGCATCTACGGCACCACCAAAATAGCCGGCTAGGCCGCCGACAATCATACCCAGGGGAAAAGAAATAGCAATGCCAATCAGCCCCACACTGAGGCTGACCCGACTGCCATGCACCAGGCGGCTAAATTGATCTCGGGCTTGCTCGTCGGTCCCCAGCAGGTTCAGGCGACCGGGGCCAGCGGTATCAAACAACTTCAGTTGGCCAGCTTCGTTACGGTGCAACAGCCGGATGGGGGAGGGCTGGCTGCGATCGACCACCAACTCGCGATCGCCAGTTACCAAATCCACCGGCCCCTGGGTGGTGGGATACACATGGGGGAAAAACCGCCCCGTGTCCGCATCGCGCCAGTAGATTTGGGTGGGGGGCAGCAAGGAGCCATTTAGCTGGGCCTCGTAGGGGCTGTAGGGGGCAACAAAGCCAGCCCCTAAGGCGGCCAGATACAGGACAATCAGCAGCATTGCCCCGAGTTGGGCCAGGCGATTGGTTTTAAGCTTGCGCCACCAGGTCATAGCCAGAATTAAGGTTAGAAGTGTATGCGGTCCAGTTTGGTACCTGGAGACTTACCACAGGCAGAGCTCCAGGCCTGAACTTGGATTGGGTTTAGATGTGGATTACGGTTTGCTCGTTCTCCACCATAAACACATTTGAATAAAGGTTAGCAATGATTTGCTTGCCTTCTTGGGTTAGGGACAGGTAACGTAACCCATCTTGGATGTAAGGATGCACCACATTCCAGTAGAACTTGGGGTAGTTGGCTCGCAAATCGCCAGGGTTCTGATAGCCCAGGTACTTGTTCTGGCCGGTTTCCTCGAATTCATAGAATAGGGCCGCAATTTTCTTCAGATAGCGCGGATCGCTCAACTGGCCAATCAAGTCAGCGGCGCGGACTAGCCCCGGAAAGTTTTGGGTGTCCTGGTGGTCTTCTTCCTTGGGCACCGGAAAGCGAGTCAGCTCAATATTGTGCTTCACCACACTGGCCTCAATCAGTGGGTTGGCGCCGAACCGCTCTTCAATAAATTGCTTGCCCCGGTCCACATGGTAGGGGGTGAGGGAAGCGTCAGAAGCCCCCGGCTGCAGCATCACCATTTCATCCCCCTGACCGGTGGAGTACAGGTGGTTGCGGTCCTGGTCGCAGCGGCAGACCCCTTTGACGTAGCCAATGTCATGGCACACCAGGGAAATAATAAAGTGCAGCCAATCTTTACAGGTGACGCCCCCTTCCCGGATGTGCTTGCCCCGCAGCAACTCCTGACCCACCAGGGTAACTAGAATGGTGTGTTCGACATTGTGGTAAAGGGCATCACTATTGGCAATGTTTTCTAGGGCCATACTGCCGGCCCAGGCAATAATGTCTTCGTAGTCGGGATTCTGACCGCCATAGGTGCGGTGGTAGCCAATCCGCAACTTGGTCACAAAGTCGCTGATTAGGATTTCGGTGGCGTTAAACATGCCTAAGACCTGCCTTCTCTGAGTCGAATGGGGTTAACCACTGGCGTGAGGGGGAGAGTGACGACAGGGTCCGAACGATACTCACGCAACTGATTACTTGTTGTATTACACCAAACCGGGTTGATATAGCGCTGTGATTCCAATCAGCTCCACCGCTGGCATTCCCTTAAACAATCGGGCCTGGGGGCGCGATCCCTAGCCCAATCAACGATCCCAGGGATGACAGAGTTTAAGCCATAATGGAAAATAAACATTTCGTAACCTTTTTTGGTCACCGCATCCAAGGATCCCGTTGTGCACAATATCCACGCTCCCCAATCTGGGCTGCCATCCCAAACCCCAACAACCAACGGAGATGAGCCAACCTCACATGACTCGGCTACAATCGCCGGGCCAGTGGCGTCTAAAGGGCGCTGGTGGGGGGTGCTGGCAGGCCTTGGAGCCGGGGTGCTGTTAACCCTCCTGGGTACCCGTCTATGGGGCGATCGCGCTGCCCCAGTCAACGATGCTGACCCTCAACCCGAGGTGGCTGTCGCCTCCCAAACCGTTACCGTGGCCCCCGTGGAATCTGCCACCGTCGCCGATACCCTGACGGTGAATGGGACGGTGCAAGCGATCGATCTGCTGACGGTGTCGCCCCAGGCCAGTGGCCTGCAAATTCAACAAATCTTGGTGCGGGAAGGGGATCAGGTGACCGCCGGACAGGTGTTGGCTACCCTGGATGATGCCACCCTGCAAGCCGATCTGCGCCAGGCCCAGGCCCAGCTGTCGGTCTCCCAGGCCCAGGTGACCCAGCGACGGGCGGCCTTATCCCAGGCCCAGGCCAGTCTGTCAGAATCCCAGCAAAACCTGGAGCGGCTGCGCACCCTGGCTGAACAGGGGGCCATTAGCCAGCAGGAGTTAACCCGTCAACAGACCGAGGTGGTCACGGCCCAAGAGGCCATCAGCCTGTCGCGAGCGGAGGTGGACAGTGCCGAGGCGGGGGTGCGATCGCAGCAAGCCACCATCGACCGATTGCAAACCCAGCTCAACCAAACCACCGTCCGTGCCCCCGTAGCCGGGGTGGTGGCCGAACGCCAGGCCACCGTCGGCGATGTCTCTGCCTCTGGCACTTCAATTGTTACCCTGATTCAAGACAATCAACTGAAACTGGTCGCCGAAGTGCCCCAGGCTCAGTTAGAGCAAGTTTCTGTGGGGGCTCCCGTGGCCATTCGATCCAGGGCTGATAGCCGCATTCAACTGCAGGGTACCGTCCAGTCCATCGATCCTCTGGTGGAAGCTGAAACCCGCGTCGCCCGAGTCAACATCGCCCTGCCAGCCAGCGACCTGCTGCGGCCCGGCATCTTCCTGCGCGGCGAAATCACCACCAGCTCCCGTCAGGGGCTGACCATTCCCGCCGCCGCCCTACAGCCCCAACCCGACGGCACCACCCAGGTGTTTGTGCTGGGGGAAGGGGATGTGGTGGAGGCCCGCACCGTGGAAACAGGTAACCGCATCGCCGCCAACGGCGACCAAGCCGCCCGGGTGGAGATTCGCGAAGGGCTGACCGCCGGGGAACAGGTAGTCACCTCTGGCGTCGGGTTCTTAGAAGACGGTGATGTGGTTAGGGTGGGGGAGTGATGAAGTGATGAAGTGATGAAGTGATGGGGTGGTGGGGTGGTGGGGTGGTGGGGTAATGGGTGGATGGGTGGATGGGCGCTGCCCTGAGCTTGTCGAAGGGTGGATGGGTAGCGAGCCTAGAATTTACCGGTGACTGCACCAGTCTCTGTAACGCCTGATGTGGCCTACGCCCCTTCCTGGCTGCCCCACCACTGACCCACCCCCTCCGAGGAGTGGACAGGCCCAATTTCCCCCCATCCACCCTCCCCCACCTACAACTTCATCGCTAGGGCAGACACACAGGTCTGCCCCTACCCCATTCCCATCCACCCATCCACCTCCCCACCTTCCCCACCTCCCCACCTACAATTTCATCGCTAGGGCAGACACACAGGTCTGCCCCTACCCCATTCCCATCCCCCCTACCCTGCGGGAAGCCACTCCGCGTCTACACCCATCCACCCTTCATCTCCCCACTTCTTCACCCGCCCACCCATCCACCCATCCACTCCCCTATGAACCTCTCCGGCTGGTCTATCCGACGTCCCATTCCAATCATCGTCCTCTTTCTGGTGCTGACCCTGGCCGGGTTGGTGTCCTTTGGGCGGTTGGGCATCGACGAAAACCCGAACATTGAGTTTCCGGCCATTACTGTCACCGTCACCCAGACCGGGGCGGGGCCAGAGGAACTAGAGAACCAGGTCACCCGGCCGATCGAAGATGCGGTGTCAGGGCTGGGGGACATTGACGAGATTCGCTCTACGGTGAGGGATGGGTCATCTACAACGGTGATTTCGTTCGTGCTGGGGACCAATGTGGACCGGGCCACCAACGATGTGCGGGACGCGGTCACTCGCATTCGCCAGGACTTGCCGGGGGGGATTCAAGAGCCGGTGATTCAGCGGCTGGAGTTTGGTGGCGGCGTGGTGATGACCTACGCTGTGAATTCCTCCCAGCGCTCTGTGGAGGAGCTCAGTGACCTGGTGGATCGCACCATTAGCCAGGAAATTCTGACGGTACCGGGGGTAGCGCGGGTGGACCGGGTGGGGGGGGTTGACCCGGAAGTTCGCGTTGACCTGGACCCGGAGCAGCTGGACGCCCTGGGCATTACCGCCACCCAGGTGAATGATCAGATTCGTGCCCTCAACATCAATTTGCCCAGCGGGCGGGCCACCCTGGGGGGCCAAGAGCAGAGCTTTCGCACCCTGGGCAGTGCTGAGACCGTGGAAGCCCTGCAATCGGCAAGAGTCACCCTACCGAGTGGCACGACGGTTCCTATCACCAGTCTGGGGCAGGTTGACCTGGGCTATGCCGAGGCGCGCCAGGCCGCCCAGCTCAGCAATCAGCCGGTGGTGGCCTTTCAGATTTTCCGCAGCACGGGCAGCATTCTGGTGTCGGTGGAGGACGGAGTAATAGCGGCGGTAGAACGGCTGAATCAAACCCTGCCCGAGGACATCGATATCGAGCTGATCTTCACCCGGGCCACAGACATTCGTGACTCCTACCAGGCCTCCATCAACGCTCTGATCCTGGGCTGTATCCTGGCGGTGGTGGTGGTGGGCTGCTTTCTGCGGGACTGGCGAGCGACGCTAATTACGGCCACGGCGCTGCCCCTGTCGATTATCCCGACCTTTCTGGTGCTGCGCTGGTTTGACTACACCCTTAATAGCATGACCCTGCTGGCCCTGACCCTGGCCGTAGGGAATTTGGTCGACGATGCGATCGTGGAAATTGAGAATGTGGAGCGCCACATTCGCATGGGTAAGCGGCCTTTCCAGGCGGCCCTGGATTCCACGGCAGAGGTGGGCCTGGCGGTGTTGACCACCACCGCCACCATCGTGGCCGTGTTCTTGCCGGTAGCGTTTATGGGCGGGGTGCCGGGACAGTTCTTCCAACCCTTTGGGGTGACGGTGGCCACGGCGACGATTTTCTCTACGGTGGTGGCCCGACTGGTGACACCGATGATGGCTGCCTATTTGCTCAAATCTAAACCCCGCACCATCCAGGCCGGGGAATCAATGGAGGCCTTTAGCGGCAGACCAGGGCCGTACCGGGGTCTCCTGGGCTGGGCCTTGCGGCACCGGGGGCTGACCCTGGCGATCGCCCTGGTGTTCTTCATCGGCAGTCTGCGGCTGGTGCCCTTCATCCCCACTAACTTGTTTGACGCCAGCGATGCCGGTCTGTCCACCATCACCGTGGAACTACCGCCCGGGGCTACCCTGGCCGATACCCAGCAGGTCACCACCCGGCTGACTGAAGAACTGCTGGCTAATCCGGCGGTGGATGCGGTGCTGGCTACAGAGGGTGGCGAGGACGGCGTTAACCGGGCCACGGTCTTCGCCCGTCTGTTGCCCCGCAATCAGCGGGATGTTTCCCAGAACCAGTTTGAGCAGCAGATTCGTCCTCTGTTTGCCGAAGTCCCTGGGGCTCGCATCACCTTCCAGAGCCAGGGGGCAGGGGGTGAAAGCCAGGACCTGACCGTGGTGCTGAAGAGTGATGACCCAGTGGCCCTGCGTCAGGTGTCGGACTCACTGACGCGGGAGATGCGGCAAGTTCCGGGGTTGGTGGATGTCAGCTCCACCGCCAGCCTGGTGCGGCCCGAGGTACAAATCGTGCCGGATATAGAGCGGGCAGCGGATTTGGGGGTGACCGTGCAGGCGATCGCCTCTACTGCTTCCCTGGCCACCCTGGGAGACAGCGATGCCAACCTGGCCGACTTTAACCTCGAAGACCGGCAAATCCCAATCCGGGTGCAAATCGACCCTGCTTTCCGCGACGACCCCACCCTGCTGGAGACCCTGCGGGTGCCCAGCCAGAATGGCCGCCTGGTGCCTTTGGCGGCCGTAGCTGACGTCCGCTTCGGCAGTGGCCCCGCCCAGATCGACCGCTTTGACCGGTCTCGCCAGGTCACTGTGGGGGGCAACCTGGTGGATATTACCCTGGGCCAGGCCATGGCCCTGGTGGATGACCTGCCCACCATGCAAAATCTGCCCGCCAGCGTTACCCAACAACCTGCCGGGGAAGCCGAGATCATGCGGGATATCTTTAGTCGCTTTGCCCTGGCCCTGGGCACAGCGGTGCTAATGATCTTTGCGGTGCTGGTGCTGCTGTACAACAGTTTTATCTACCCGGTGGCGGTAATGGCGGCCCTGCCCCTATCTGTGGGCGGGGCGCTGATGGGTCTGCTGATTTTCCAAAAGCCCCTGGGTCTGTTTGCCCTGATCGGCATTGTGCTGCTGATGGGCCTGGTGACCAAAAATGCGATTCTGCTGGTGGACTATGCCCTGATGGCCAAGCAGCAGGGCAAATCCCGTAAGACAGCGGTGATGGAAGCTGGGGTGACCCGCCTGCGCCCGATTCTGATGACCTCCATTTCCACCATGGCCGGGATGGTGCCCATTGCCCTGGAACTGGGGGCCGGAGGGGAAACCCGCAGCCCCATGGCGATCGCGGTGATCGGCGGCTTTACCACTTCTACCCTGCTGACCCTGGTGGTGGTGCCGGTGCTATTTACGTATATTGACCGGGCCAATGGGGCGATCGCCAAGCTTTTCGATGGTCTGACCGGCCAAGATTCTGGCTCCCCCCCGCCGCCGCCCCCAGAGCCTGCGACGAAGGAATATACCCTGAGCAAATAGCGGCCCAGGCCGTATAATGGGGAAGCGAGTTTTGAGTACTGAGTTTTGAGTTCGGGCGGCAATCCTAATTCAAAACTTAAAATTTACAGCTCAAAATTTCTCCCTGCGGGTGTAGTTCAGTGGTAGAACGTCAGCTTCCCAAGCTGAATGTCGTGAGTTCGAGTCTCATCACCCGCTTTAATCTGAAGAGCCCTGGAAACATTTGTTTCCAGGGCTCTTAAAGTTCTTGATGGAACTCGTCAACCCTCAAAATCGTCGAAAATTGGGGTAAGCGTTAGGTCATTTTGCACCACTTTAAGCCCATTATTGGGGTAAGTTTGGGGTAGAGTCGAGATGGCCAAAAGCAGTACACATGCATTAATTTTGCGGAGATGCCCATGACTAGCTCCCCTAAGAAACGCAAAGCATCCAAAAGCATCCAAGGGAACCGTTCAGGTCAAGTCGTCAAATAACCGCTTGCAACTGGTTTCCTCCTATGGCGGGCAGCGTCACTACCTAAGCCTTGAGCTGCCTGACACGGTCATTAATCGAAGGATTGTCGAGGCCAAGGCAAAGCTTATAGAAGCTGATATGGCTTTCGATAGGTTGAATCCGTATCCGTTTCTTGGTGTGGCTGGCAAGCTCAAAAAACCTAAGTCAGTAGCGACAGATGGACTGAATGACATCAATCCGTTTTCGTTACAGGAGCGAGATGCCATTATTCAAGCTCTGGAGCGAACCATGCCCAATCTGGAGATGAATCCAGGGCGCTGTGAAAAGGTCGAGTTTGAGTACATCCGTCATGGCACCCAGACCTTAATTGCCTTGCTGAATGTCGCGACCGAACAGATCGACCAGGCCAGCGTCGGGGATGCCCGGACGGAGGCTGATTTAGATGTTCATCTCAAAGCCCTCCTTGGCCCAGCACCCACCGCCCCAAAAATTCACCTCGTGATGGATTGTCTCAACACCCATCAATCCGAGTCCTTGGTGCGCTTAGTCGCTGAACTTGAACCTGAGCCCATTGAGCTAGGCGAAAAGGGTAAATCGGGCATCCTGGCCTCAATGGCCACTCGCTCGGATTTCTTGCAAGACCCCTCCCATCGGCTGGTCGTGCATTTCACCCCTAAACAGTGCTCCTGGCTCAATCAAATCGAAGTCTGGTTCAGCATCCTGGTGCACAAACTCCTACGCCGCTCTAGCTTCACCAGTCAGGCTGACCTCAAAGCCAAGATCCTCGCCTTCGTAGACTACTTTAATCGCACCTTGGCCAAGCCCTTCAAGTGGAATTATACCGGTAAGCCCTTAGTCTCGTGAATGATAGACTCATTTCTGCCTTAGAGTACTAGTCATGGAAATGACATGGGCTTGACATGATTTTGTCAACTGAATTGACTAATATATATTGGACAAATTTCGCAATCACTAAACCCATGGGTTAGTTAATAGCTTTTACGAAGCAGTGGATCCTCAATGGTAGCAGTCTAATGTTAACCTGGTTGAGTACTCAGGCGCTGGGTGTTTTAACCAAGACACTTGCCCTGAGATAGATATTTACTGCTCTGAAATCGCCTAGAGTAGGTACGCGAAAGCTTGTTTTGTGATGTCAGATGACGTATTGGAGTATTCAAAATGCGAATGAAGCTTTGGGCTACATTGCCTGTTTTAATTAGTCTGTCTGTGCTTGGGGTAGCTTGTGATGGTGGTGGCGACATGGCTCCCCCTCCGGAAGAAGCACCCCCGACTGAGCCGATGGAAACCCCTGAAGACCCAGCTGACCCGGCTGACCCAGGCGGCGAAACCCCATAGGTAGCAGATAGACCGGTGAATAGATTCGGTGCATTTGGCTAGTCGTGGTAGATCTACCTGAGACAACAGCCAAATGTACCGGTCATAGTGTCTACACTGAGCCGATTGAAGTACCTGACCAGTTACCCTTGAATGGTAATCTGGCCGGTCATACCGGCTTCGGCATGGCCAGGAATTGTACAACGTAAGTCATATTGGCCAGGTCTTTGGGGAACAAATACCCATTCTGCCCTAGCCCCAGGCTTCAGTTCCAGTTCGTGGATGGCCCCTTTAACTTCGACCCCAGCCGCCTCAACTTTTTGGGTCCAAATGCCGTCAGCAAAATCTTTAGCGGTAAAGTAATGCTTTTGATCGCTCGGGTTATCTAGCACCAACTTGTAGCGCTGCCCTGTTGTAAAGTCGAACTGGTTGGGCTGAAAGACGAGCTGGCCGTCGGCAGCCCCTAAGTGAACCAAGACGGTTTCGGCGGGGGCTGAGGCCGCGATCGCCATTCCACCCCACCCTAACCATCCCATCCAGACCACCAAACTGAGACTTAGGCCTAGGACCCAAAGGGGGCGGAGGATGTCTCTGAGAGTCAGCATGGCTATCCGTACCGTGTATTTTAATGGCATTTAATCGGAAAGCTTAATCTAAAAAATTGCGATCGTCATCCAGGCAAGCATCCCAACTGGCCGATAGCACGTCAACGACCATGGCCTCAAAGGCCGCAGTATTAGCAGTGCGGGTTAAATGATCTTTCATCGGGTTTGACATGGGGATCAAACGCAACCGTCGATTATCTTGTACCAGGTCAAAATAACTCTGATCAGCACCAGCTTTGCCAATTTCTAGAAAATCAAAGCTGTAAACGTTGATATAAAGGGTATGATTGGCGACGAGCGTAGCCTGCTGGCTGTCAGCAAACACCTCCATAACCAGCCCCTGGCCCTCAGCCATTACCCTATCGTCCTGTAAATGACGGTAGCTTACCTGGCTCAGGTCTTGCAGTAGTCTCAGCATGTCGTTTTTATTAACGACGACGCCAGTATCTACTAGACAAGGGGCCGGCATGCTCAAGTCACTAACACGCTCGTGATTCATGGTGTTTTTAACCACGCTACGTCAGCTCAATAAGCCGGGCTGATAACCATTTTGTTGGTCACTTTTGTCCGTGCTGCTCTATATCCACGATACTCGATCTCGTAGGGAATGATCCGTTCAGGATTGACCTGGTTGTTCTGTAAAGTGGGTCTATTTGTGGCAAATCCTCTCGGCATAAGCCTTTTGACCCAGAAATTCAAATCTGCGGAATTTCTCTAAGAGGTATTGTATGGCTGACCAGTCACCCTCAGAGTCGGGGGCACGGGCAACTTCGGATGGAGCGGCTATGGAACGACCACCTCAGCCCCCAAGACCTAGCCTGGGGGCTCGGTTGGGGGGAGCCATTTTGTTCTACACCCGTTTACCGCTGCCCCGCTGGTGGCCGCCACAGTTTGAGGGAATTGCCGCGTTAGCGCCGACCGTGGGGTTAGGGCTGGGGGCATGTCTGGCCCTAGGGATTGTGGGGTTGGCCGGCTTAGGGATGCCGAGCCTAACCCGCAGTGCACTGGTGGTGGGGCTATGGCTGTGGCTGACTGCTGGGCTACACTTGGATGGTGCCATGGATACCGCAGATGGCCTGGCTGTTCTTGACCCCCGGCGACGGCTGACGGTGATGGCTGACAGTCATACGGGGGCCTTTGGGGTGATGGTGGCGATCGCTATTTTGGGCTTAAAGACAGTTGCCCTGGCAGAGCTCGATCAGGCAGGGCCATGGTTGTTGGTGGCGGCGCCCCTGTGGGGGCGCTGGGGGCAGTTGCTAGCGATCGCCCGTTACCCCTATCTCAAAGCCCAAGGCAAGGGCGCCCTACACCGCCAGTTCCTGCGCCTACCGCACGACCTATGGCTAGGAACACTGCCCCTGTTAGGGTTTTATGGGCTGTGGTTCGGTAGCTGGGCCCTGGGGTACCCTGTCGCCAGCCTTTCCCTGGGGCTGGTCAGCTTCGGGGGCGGCGCTGGGCTAGCCTGGTTGACTGGATACTGGCTCTACCGTCGTCTGGGGGGCCATACCGGTGACACCTACGGGGCCGTGGTGGAGTGGACCGAGGCCCTGGTGCTGGGTTTGGCCACGGTTCTGTAGCTTATGGCTTAGTCAACAAAGGGTGAACGGTCTACGGTGAGCAGTCAACGGCTCACCTTAAACCGTTTACCGCTCACCGTGAACCCTGCCAGTCCGACATCTTTAACTTGCTTGATAGAAACTTGATAGACCACTAATTGCCGAGCAACACGAGGGCTAAACTGACCAGCAGCAACCCTGCCAACGCCACCGCCCCCCGGTGACGGCGCAACCATTCACTGACCTGTTGCCCTAGGGGTAGCGGGGGGAGCTCAGCCTCTAAGTCAGCATTCTGTGACCGGTAAAGGGTGCAGGTTTGGGCATGGGGCCGCTGGGGAAAGTTGCAGGTGTCATCGGCATCATAGCGACAGGTGGCACAGAGGGACTGACTGTCGCGATCGCTGCGATGAAGGGGAATACCAGGATGTCCATGGGCTTTGAAGGTGAGCCCACAACTAGGGCACTGAATGGTTGTTGATTCGATCGCCGTTTGACAGCGGGGGCACGATGGCATAGCACAATCTTCAGCAAAGGCAAGGAATTCGGTATAAGCGGGCGTTAACGTCAGCTCTCCCTTAGCCCTAGGGTAAACAAAAGCGGCATAGGATGGTTACCCTATACCGCTGTATCGTATAGCTGAGCTATATAACTGCTATACCACCGCGATTATTCTGTTGTACCAGCCTGCGATACCAGTACGTGGTGCCAGTTCGTTGCGCTAGTACCCTGGAGCATAAATTGCCCAACCTTTCTGGGTACCTAGCACCTGGAGTCTGACACCCTGATACCCTCAGTAACGGCGACGATAGTTCTGCCAGACCGCACTAGGTGATCGGCAATGAACAGTCTACCAGCGAGAAAACTCCCGACTGCCTCCATCGCGACTGCCCCCAAAACTGCCTCGGGAGCCACCAGAGCCGCGCTTTTCTTTGGGGCGAGCCTTGTTAACCCGTAGCTCGCGGCCCATCCACTCAGCTCCGTCGAGCGCCTCAATGGCAGCGTCCTCGTCGGCTTCTTTCTCCATTTCGACAAAGGCAAATCCACGGGGACGACCGGTTTCTCGGTCGGTGGGTACTGTCACCCGGCTCACAGCCCCATACTCAGAGAAGACTTCGGTAATATCCCCTTCTGTAGCACTGTAGGCTAAGTTCCCTACATAAATCGACATGGTACATCAACTCCAAATTAGACATGAAATGTAGACAAGTTCGATTCGGAGTGGTACACATCGATGACCCGTCGATTAACCGGGGGCTGAGATCAGACTGTGATTAACCAGTCTACCGAAAGCAAAACATGTTACCCGCTTACTCTAGCACAAGCATTCTAGACAGACATACTTCTGTAACACAGTGTCAGCAAGAGTTATAGGCCCTAGCCCTAGCGTCTGCCATAGAATGAAACCTCTACATCAGCGCACCAACCGGCTGCCATGTTTTCGTAGAGGAAAACCCGCTCCACGCGATAATAGACCCCGTCTCGAAAGACACAGTCACCAATCCGGGGAATAATCGGGTAGGTGGCAAACCAAAGCGCGTCTTTAATCGGGGCACTGGGGCTATTGCTCCGGGCCGCCAGATAAAAGACCTGGACTTTGTATCCCTTGCCTGCCGATACACTAGCCGTTGTACTGTCGCTGGGCTTGCTGCTCCCTTTGCTGGAAGATTTCTTGGTCGCCACGATCGCTGAGCCTGCTACAACTAGGTTGATCGATATAGTAGTCGACAAGCGCTAACTGTGAACATTTACGAATTGATCGCTCACGGGTTCTGATAGGACGGTATCTCCCTCAGGCTGAGGGATGCCGACCTCATCCACCTCTGGCGGCAGCGGATTACGAGCGTTGATCAGGCCGATGGCCCGACTTACACTCTCTGGCAAAATCACCACCAGACTGCCCGCTGCTGCGCTGTCGAGGGCAGTGTTAATCGCCTCAGTTTCGTCCAGGATAGTGCGATAGGGGGCCGAAGACTCGATTTCCTCAATGCCGTGGGTAATCCACTTGGCGGCATCGCCTCGGGGCCGACCCCGGGTGTCATCATCTTCTTTGATAATAATCTCGTCAAACATCTGGGCGGCCAATCGGCCCAGGGTAATGAAGTCATCATCTCGGCGATCGCCAGGTCCCCCCACAACCCCCACACAGGGGCCAGGCCAGTTTTTCACAAAGCCCCCCAGGGCTTCGTAGCTGGCTGGATTGTGGGCATAGTCCACCAGGGCATGGAACTGACCCAAATTAAATAGGTTCATGCGCCCTGGGGTTTGCTGAGAGGACGCCTGGAAACTGTGCAGCGCCTGACGAATGTGGTCAATATCCACCCCCTGGACAAAGGCGGCCAGGCTAGCGGCTAGGGCATTGGCAATCTGGAATGGAGCCATTCCCCCCATGGTCAGCGGCACTTTCTCGGCCTGCTCGATGCGCAACAGCCAGTCCCCCTTCAGGATAGACAGGTAGCCATTTTCGTAGATGGCCGCCAAGCCCCCCTGCTGGGTATGGTTGCGGACCAGGTCGTTATGGGGATCCATGGAGAAGTAGGCCACTTGACTTTTCACCCGCTGGGCCATCGCCGACACCAGCGGATCATCAGCATTGAGCACGGCATAACCGCTGGGTCGGGTAGTTTCGGCCACCACACTCTTGAGGTGGGCTAAATCTTCGACCGTTTCAATGTCACCGATGCCCAGGTGGTCAGCCGCCACATTTAGCACCACCCCAATGTCGCAATCTTTAAAAGCCAGCCCCGATCGCAAAATGCCCCCTCGGGCGGTTTCGAGCACCGCCACCTCTACCGTGGGGTCCTGGAGGATCACCTGAGCACTCTGAGGCCCCGTGGTATCCCCTGGTTCCACGAGGTTGTCACCAATGTAGATGCCGTCGGTGGTGGTGTAGCCCACCACCTGGCCCGTTTGCCGGAAAATATGGGCAATCAGGCGGGTGGTGGTGGTTTTGCCGTTGGTACCGGTGATCGCTACCACCGGAATGCGGGCGGGAGTACCGGGGGGGAACAGCATATGCAGAATGGGTTCGGCCACATTGCGGGCAATGCCTTCGCTGGGGCAAACATGCATGCGCAGACCTGGGGCAGCGTTCACCTCAACCACGACACCATCAACCTGACGCAGGGGCCTGGAAATATCGGTGGTCACAATGTCAATGCCGGCAATATCCAGACCAATGATTTTGGCGATGCGCTGGGCCACCCACAGGTTGTCAGGATGAATGTCATCGGTACGGTCAATGGCAATTCCCCCGGTACTGAGGTTGGCGGTGGCTCGCAGATAGCACACCTCGCCTGCTGGCAAGACGGTGTCCAGGCTATAGCCGAAGCGATCGAGCAGCTGCCAGGTGGTGCGGTCTACCTCAATCCGGGTTAGCAGGTTGTCGTGACCTTCACCCCGCCGGGGATCTTGATTGGTCAGGTCAATCAATTCTTCAATGGTGGAGTGACCATCACCGACCACATGGGCAGGCACCCGCTCGGCCACAGCAATCACCCGACCGTTAATCACCAGTACCCGGTGGTCGCGTCCCCGATAAAAACGCTCAACAATCACGCCTTTAGAGATATCTTTGGCCGCTTCATAGGCCTCTTCCGCATCGCCATAGGTGTCAATATCAATGGTGATACCCCGTCCATGGTTGCCATCTAGGGGCTTAATCACAATCGGGAATCCGCCCACATCTTCAATGGCGTTTTCTAGCTCATCTAAATAGTAAATGACAGTGCCTCGGGGGACGGGCACCCCTGCATTCCGTAGAATTTGTTTAGTGCCTTCTTTATCGCAGGCTAACTCCACCCCCAGGATGCTCGTTTTGCTGCTGAGGGTAGCCTGTATCCGTTGTTGGTAGCGGCCATACCCCAGTTGAATCATGGCTCGGGTTGGCAACTGCATCCAGGGAATATCCGCACTCTCAGCGGCTTGTACGATCGCGTCGGTACTGGGGCCAAGGGCAGCCTCCTGGCGGAACTCCTTTAAGTCAGCCAGGTCTTGTTCGAGTTCGGCGCTTGGGTAGTGGCCGGTTTCCACCAAACTATTGCACAGCCGCACAGCCGCACGAGCCGCATAGCGCCCCGCCTGCTCGTTTTGATACTCAAACACCACCTGGTAAACCCCAGGGTCTACCACACTACGGGTACGGCCAAACCCCACAGGCATACCGGCGATGGTTTGTAGCTCTAGGGCAATGTGCTCAACAATGTGACCCATATAGGTGCCCTGGCGCACCCGACTGAGAAAGCCGCCCCGATGCCCTGGCGAGCAAAAATGCTCAATTAGGCTGGGCAGGGTATCCGCAAGGGCCTCATAAAATCCGGGAACTTGGTCGGAGGGGCGATCGGCTAGATCTTCTAAATCAAGCCGAATCAGAATCAAATTGGGATGGCGGATACTCCAATAGTTAGGGCCTCGCAAAGTCTGGGTTTTCAGAATACGCATGGGGTGCAGTCCCTTACCGGTCGAGTGATATTTGAGTATTATGCGGACTTTCGGACAGATTCGTCGTGCTCAATGTAGCCGTTTAGACCATTTGCAACAGAAATCTAGGGCAACCCTATTGGGTTAAGGCCCGAATGAAGCTCTGCAGTTCTGATAAAAAACCGCCTCGCTTGGCTTTGACAACGGATTCGCCATCCGCACCAGTGGCTGCCTCACCCAACAAAATTCGATCTAGGGCTTCCCCAGAAGGCCGCTGGGGAAACTCGGCTAGACAGGTGTAAGCGCCAGCGTCAGTTTCCTGCCACAGCTGCCAAGGGTTAGGATAGCAGCGAAACAGTACGGCATCGGCCATGGGCCTCAGATAATACACGGCCTCCAGGGTGTTGAGAAACCGCTCCCGTAGCTGGCGACCCGCATAGCCAATGCCAATGGTGGCGACATCCTCCAGCTTGGGGTTGAGCATGATCACAAACTTGTCCCCAGCCTGGTTACAGATATCTTCCACTTGGGAGACCTCGATGGAAGATGGCTCCACAAAAATATAGGCCTGATCGTCGGCTTCTACCTGCCCCTGGAGTTCACCAATCCCCCGCACCACAAACTCGGGATTCTGCCAATCCCGGCGGGCCAAGGCTGCCGCTCCGGCATCGGGAAAAAAGAGTTTGAAGCTCAAGCCTAGATCTTGCAGGACTGGATAAAACTGCTGGGCTACAGGCATTCCCTTTAATTCGGGGTAGACAAATTCAACGGTCATCCGGGGTACACCGGCCTGGATGGCGGCCCGGGTGGCCTCGCGGGCTTGGGCAATGGCCGTTTCCAGGCTGGTGGGAATGTCGGTCATGGGCATGTTGACTAAGGGGTTAGACAGGAGACAAAGGAAGGGTGGCCAGGGAGCGGTCTAGCACCTGCCGCAGGACCAGGGCAGTCCAGTCGATGTCGGCGGCGGTGGTGTGTCGCCCCAGAGTTAGACGAATCCCGCACTTGGCGGCACGATCGCTGTATCCCATGGCCTGCAAGATAGGGCTGGGGGAAAGCTTGCCGCTGTGACAGGCCGACCCGGCACTAATGCCAATGCCAGCCAGGTTCATCTGGCGCACCAGGGTCTTGCCGCTGACGCGATCGCCATCGGCAGACTGAATACAAAAACTAGCATGGTGAGGCAGACGCTGTCGCCTATCCCCGGTGGGGGTTAACCCTGGGATGGCCGCTAATTGATCAAATAGGCGATCGCGCAGTTGGATTAACCGCAGGGTTTCGCTGGGCATATCCCGCTGGGCCAACTCTGCCGCCACCCCAAACCCAGCGATATTGGCCACCGCTTGGGTACCCGATCGCCAGCCAAACTCCTGACCGCCGCCCCGCAGTAGGGGCTCCAGCTCTACCCCTGGCCGCACATATAGCGCCCCGACCCCCTGGGGACCATAGATTTTGTGGCTAGACAGGGCGAGTAAATCCACCGGTAGGGTCTGCACATCAATGGGGAGTCGCCCTGCCCCCTGTACCGCATCGGTGTGGAATAACGCCCCATGATCCCGCGTGATTTGGCCCAGGGCTTCGATGGGCTGCAGGGTACCCACCTCACTCTGGCCAAAGATAACCGACACCAGCACCGTATTGTCCCGTAGGGCTCGACGCAGGTCAGCCGGGTCCACCCGACCCTGGCGATCCACTGGCAAGCGCGTGACGTCCCACCCCTGGTAGGCGAGCTGCTGGGCTGGTTTTTCCACAGCAGAATGTTCTACGGCAGAAATAATCAGATGCTGCGGCTGGGTATAGCGCTGGGCGATCCCCATAATCGCCAGGTTGTCAGCCTCGGTCCCTCCAGCGGTAAATACCATGGCCTCTGCCGGGGCATTGACTAAAGCCGCCACCTGCAGTCGCGCCCGCTCTACCACCGTCGCGGCTCGGTTGCCCCAGGCATGCAGACTAGAGGGGTTGCCCCATTGCTCAGCCATCACCTGCTGCATGGTCGTCATCACCTCGGGCCGAGGTGGGGTAGTGGCACTGTAGTCCAGATAAATTTGCATGGCGACCTGGAAGGTTAGCGACGAATGGAGTGGTTGGACGGTGGCGCTGTCACGGTACAGGTTAATCCTAGCAGGGTGGGGAGTGGAGGAGTGGATGGGTGGATGGGTGGATGGGTGGATGGGTGGATGGGTGGATGGGTGGATGGGTGGATGGGTGGATGGGGAATTTTGGATTTTGGATTTTGGATTTTGGATTCTGCTGCGCACGGGCTACGCCCTACGTTCTTCCCTCTTCGTTCTTCATTCTTCGTTCTTCCCTCTTCGTTCTTCCTTTTGAATGTACAGGACGGGGAGAGAGAGAGTTTGGTTGTTGACCGACCAGGTAATCGTCTGCTGGGTTGGGTTGGGGACGGCGATGTCATCCACCTGGGCGGAGGCGATCGCGGCGGCGAGGGCAGCGACCTGGTCCGGGCCAGTCTGCTGTAGGGCGGTTAGCCAAGCCCAGCCGCAGTCCACTAAGGGGGCAACGGCGACCCCGGCGTAGGTGGGTTCAAAGGGGCGCAGGCGGTTGACCCCTTCCCCTAGCAAAATGCTGGCCCCCTGCCAGTTGTGGTTACCCAGGTGGTACAGCCCTACGGCAATCTGCAGAATGCCCTGGTAGAAGGGCTTTTCCTGGGTTTTGGCCTCCATCCAGATCGCTTCTAGCACATCGTGGCAGGCGTAGTAATCTCCCTGATTGAACAGGGTGATGCCAGTCTTTAGGGTCGGGTCAGATTCCATGGGATTTGTTTTGAACTTAAATAGATTCTATTTTTGTTTGAGTGGTTGACCAACAACCATGGCAAAAGCCGACCCTTGATGCCGCCTCAAAGTTGGTTGTACTTCACAGTTGTGCTTCACAACAGGGGGTTAGATGCGATCGCGGGTCAGGGATGGCTGAGCTGAATGACCCGTAGATGTGGCTGGGTTCTGGCTCCTGGAATCTGGCCTATTTAGAATTTCCCGGCTTAAATTTCACGCCCTTTTTTACTCTGACTCTGATTAAGTCTTTTCACTGGGCGGATGCCAAAGTGCTGCCTAGCTCCTAGGCTGAAAAAGCCAAAGGGGAATTGTTGAAGGGGAATAAAGGGCATGGAGACTTTCGCCAATGGTGCGATCGCAGCGGCGTATTTTATTATTCCGCTGACGCTACTGCCGCTGCTGTTGACCGCCAAGCGAGCCATCTGGCTCAACCTGCTGCTGCTGGTTGCGTTTGTCTTTAGCTGCGGCGTCGGTCACATCTTCAGCGCCATGCACCGGCACAGCACCCCCTGGCACTGGATTACCGCCGGGGTGTCGTGGGCGGCAGTAATTGTTCTGCTGCGCAGCCGCAATCGATTGCGCTACCTGGGCGAAACTTTTCATCTGCTAGAAGCCACTTGGGAACAGGCGCTGACGGGCAAGCTGCTCTGCGAGCGCAGTGGCAATGACCTGAAAATGATTAAGCTTAACCCTGCCGCCAAGCTGATCACTAAAGACTTGCTCAAGCCGGGCGATCGCCTCTGCGAAAAAATGCCCGTTCACCGGCAAGAGGTCTACCCCTATGATATGCCCCTGATTGACCTCTACTTAGAAGTCCTGGAGTCGGGCGAGGCGCGCCAATTGGAATACCAGTACAAGGGCGACGAGATCTCGGGCTGGTACATGACCCTGGTCACGCCGCTGTCATCCGAGTTGCTCTACATGACCTTTACCGAGGTCAGTGGCGTCATCCACGACCCGCTCACTGGTCTCTACAACCGCCGGGTGCTAGAGATGGATCTCGGCCCGTGGGAGGTCTGCCTGTTCATTGACCTAGACCGCTTCAAGTTGATCAACGATCAGCGGGGCCACATTCTGGGCGATCGGCTGTTGGTGGCAGTGGCCACCGTACTCCAAGACCATGTTCAGACCTACAACGGCATTGCCGTGCGCAATGGTGGCGACGAATTTTTGCTGCTGTTGCCTGCCTCCGACTCGGTCGAGCTCTGTCCTACCCCAGCAACGATCGCCGCCACTGTGCTCAAGGGCATCCTGGCGATCGAGATCGAGGGGGCCAATGTGGGGGCCTCCATCGGGGTGGCCAGCGGCACCATTGACGCCTTTGAAGAAGACACCCCGATTAACCGGCTGCTCCAGGCCGCCGAAACCGCCCTACGGGAAGCCAAACGCAACCGTCGCTCCAACCTGCCTCAGCACCGCATTCAGGTGTGGAATAGCGACCTGGCCCGGTTGCGGCTGCGCCAGATTACCCTCGAAGCCTATCTGGCGCAGCGCAGTAGTGAGACAGAGTTTTCGTTGGTCTACCAGCCCATCTGCAATATGCAAACTGGGGCCATTGTCGGGGCCGAAGCCCTGATTCGGTGGAATTCAGCTCGGCTGGGCCGAGTATCGCCATCGGAGTTTATTCCGGTAGCCGAGACCACCGGGCTGGTGCACCGGATCAGCGACTGGGTGCTCTGCAACGCCCTAGAGCAGTTGGCCCAATGGCAAGATATCGCTCCCCAGTTCACCCTCTCGATCAACATCAGCCCCCTAGAGCTGGAAGACGACGACTTTTTAGACCGGATCATGCAGCGGGTTTCGGGGGCGGGCATCGACAGCAACCACTTCGGTATTGAGATCACCGAGCGGGGTATCTACAGAAACCTGGATCGCTACCTGCAAAGTCTGCAAAGCTTACGCGATATGTCGCTGCGGCTCAAGGTCGATGACTTTGGCACCGGGCAGTCGGGGCTGGCCCAGCTGTTGCAGTTTCGCTTTGATGAGGTCAAAGTCGATCGTTACTTCATTCCCACCAACGCGCAGGATCTAGAGAAAGTGGCGATCTGTCGGGCGATCGCCAACCTGTCAGAGGGCATTAACTTTACCCTGGTGGCCGAAGGCATCGAGCACAATGACCAGCGCGTTCTGATGCTGGGCCTCAAGTACCAGTACGGCCAGGGATACCTGTTTTCTCAGCCGATGACGCCTCAAAAATTGACGACGCTGCTGGAGAAGGGGATTTGTTTGTCGCCGCAGTGAGGGGAGTGGGGTATACACACTTTGCAATATGCTTCTGCTGTCAACAAATTCAGGGGATAAGCTGTGGGTAGTCCCCATACTTTTGATCCTAGCGATCCCAGGCCCCAACCTACGACATTGCCTACCGCCTACACCGGGGCGATCGCCTGTTTGAGGGCTAACCGCAGTGATCCCAGACTCAGCGATGACTGAGATATAGGGGCAGATATTATCAGTAGTATTAGTAATGCACAGCCAATCCAGGGCAAAGGTGAAACCTATTGCATCGCACCGATAAAACCTACCGCTATAGCCCCCCCGCCGCTCCAGGGGAGGCCGCTGTTGGAGCAGCCATCATGGCCCAGAGCTTTGTGGTCACTGTCGAGCAAGAGCAAACCTACATAGACACCCTGGGTCACGACAACCTGCGGCTGGTACACCAGGGGAACGATATTTTGGGCGGGCTGGTGTTATTGCCCATGGGTCAATGGTTTGGCGGCCAGCGGGTGGCCATGACCGGGGTGGGCTCTGTGGCCATTGCTCCCCAGGTACGGGGGCAGGGGGCGGCCACGTTTCTGATGGGTTCAGCGGTGCAGGAGATGGCCCAGGCTGGAGTGCCAATCTCGACGCTATATCCGGCGGTGCAACGGCTTTATCAACAGGTGGGCTACGGGCTAGGGGGCACCTATTGTCTGTGGGACATAGCCACCGCCCAGCTCCCTGAGCAGCGCCCTAGCTTAGATCGATATCCACTCGCCCTAGATCCGGATCAACTGCTACAGGCCGACCGCCAGCAGTCCTGGGGCCAAACCCATGCCGGCGGCCTCGATCGCCATCCGTTTCTGTGGCAGCGCTTGGTTAACCCTGGCGAGGGCGATAGTTTTGCCTATGGCCTGGGGTCCAGTCAATCGCCCCAAGGCTATGTGATGTATCGGCAAAACCGCGATCGCCAGGGCCAAACTACCCTAACCATTCAAGCCTGGGCGGCGGCTTCCCAAGCTGCGATCGCCAGTCTCTGGGCATTTTTAGCTCAGCACCGCTCCCAAATTGATCGGATTCAGTGGACCGGGGGCGTGGTCGATCCCCTGGCCATGGCGCTGCCAGAACAGCGGGCTAGCCTACGGTCTAGCAGCCAGTGGATGACCCGGATTGTGACCGTAGAGACGGCCCTGGCCCAGCGGGGCTACCCTCACGGTCTGGCGGTGGAGTTGCATCTGGATATTCAGGATTCGCTGGTGGCCACCAACCAGGGGCGCTTTGTACTGACCGTACGGCATGGTCGAGGCCAGGTAACCCCTGGGGGGTGGGGAGATCTGGTGGTTCCCATTGATGCCTTGGCCACCCTGTTTACCGGCCTGAGGTCGGCCCAGACCCTGCGTACCCTGAAGCTCATAGACGCTACCCCAGAAGCCGCCAGCCTGGCCACGGCCTTGTTTGCCGGAGACTCCCCCTGGATGACTGACTTCTTTTAAACCGATAAACGGATAAACGGAACTGTCATTTTGTTGAATTTCAGTTTGGATTTCAATTTGGATTTTAACCCGACCCGTAACAGTCTCGTTGTAATCTACCGTTATGTAGAAAAAATGACGGCGACGTTAGATATATTCCTCGTTTCATAATTATCACATGCCTGAGATTAAACAAGCTATGATAACAGCATGAGTCAGGTCAATAATGAATTTCACCTGGCATTGAGTGCGTGACGGCAATCACTGAAAACCACGATTTTATGGTGAAAGATAACAAATGATAAATAACGAAAAACACTGATTTCAAGCTAATAGCTTGACCAACTGTAGAAATAAATGACTTGCTATGAAGTTGTTTTTTCATGACATATCTCTTAAATAGCCTTCTATATCGGTTCCTGGACCCATCAGGTACACCTCGCCTGAGAGAAGCCTATGGCCCACTCCCAGAGAAGCCGCTTCGCGTCTACACCCTAAATCCCTCTCCCAGAACGGGAGAGGGACTTTGAATCCGGCTCTCCTTCTCACATTTTGGGAGTAGGCCGTAGGATGTGCGTAGCAGGGGCTGGGGGATGTAGAGCTTGCGCTTCCCGTTCGCGAAGCGTTCCGCAGGAAAGGGTGGGCAGACTTGCAAAACTGGGATACACCCAACAAGCTTTGTCAGTCAATCAGGTTTCGAGGATATAACAGTTCAGACAGTAGATGAGGTCAGAAATATCAGCTTCTTTTAGATCTGTCACGTCGGTTTTTGATCCATTGGAATTTCAAAAGACAAATTTTAAAAGATTTTAAGTAGCCAGTACTAGGTTCTGTTAACATTCTCATCCTTGGCTCTAGTCATAGCGTGAGCCGTTTAGTCTAAAGCACTACTGATTGGGTAGAAATGTTAAATGTCAACACGTCCTAGTACAAAAAGGCAGAAGGCAGAAAGAAAATCTCACTCATGCAAAGGTTTGAGCTGACGGAAATAGGTGGGTTATTTCTGCCTCTGAGTACTAGTGACTGTTATGAGTCATCGTTGGGCTGGTCTTAGGCTGAACCGTTGTTGATGAACCAAGACCCTCAGCTCTGTGCTGAGCAGGTTAGCTTCATATTTTTAGCTTCACCTTATTTTATTGAGAGGCGTTATGCGCGTTGCCCAGGTTACACCGCTGTGGGAACAGGTTCCTCCTTTGGCCTATGGTGGTACAGAGTTGGTCGTGAGTTTGTTAACAGAAGAGTTGGTGCGGCGGGGGCACCAGGTGACGCTGTTTGCCTCGGGCGATTCGCAGACGCTGGCGTTGTTGGAGCCAGGATGTGAGCAGGCGCTACGCCCCCTGGGAATACTACCCCCCGCCTATGAGGGCTACGAGCAACGGCAGTTGGGCCACGTCTTTGGCCACGCCCGCAACTTTGACATCATTCACTCCCATATGGATGCGGCGGCACTGGCCCACACCCACCGCAGCCTGACGCCAGTGGTGCACACCCTGCATGGGTCGTTTAGCGTTGCCTCTGAACAGAGTTTTGGCCAGCATCGGCGGCAGAATTTAGTCAGCGTGTCGAACTCTCAGCAGCGGCACGAGTTAGGGCTGAACTATGTGGCCACGGTATACAACGCGATCGCCATTGATCAATTCAATTTTTATCCCCAGCCCCAAGACCCGCCCTACCTGGCTTTTTTGGGGCGTATGTCAGAAGAGAAAGGCCCTCACCTGGCGATCGCGATCGCCAAGCGCACCGGTTGGCCGCTGAAGATGGCGGGCAAACTCGATTTTGAAAAC
The DNA here is from genome assembly GCF_012911975.1 of Nodosilinea sp. P-1105. Lineage (GTDB taxonomy): Bacteria > Cyanobacteriota > Cyanobacteriia > Phormidesmidales > Phormidesmidaceae > Nodosilinea. The sequence continues at coordinate 183,894 of NZ_SMDQ01000001.1, forward strand.
CAGGAATTTTTTGACCGTGAGGTGGCCCCCCACATTGATGGCGAGCAAATTATGTACCTTGGTGAGGTCAGTCAATCGCAGAAAAAAGCCCTGGTAGGCGACGCCACGGCGACGCTGTTCCCAATTACCTGGCCCGAGCCCTTTGGGCTGGTGATGGTTGAATCGATGGCCAGCGGCACTCCGGTGATTGCCATGGCCCTGGGTTCGGCTCCGGAGGTGGTGGCCCACGGTAAGACCGGGTTTCTGTGCCGCAGCGTGGAGGACTGCGTGGCGGCAGTAGAGCAAACTCACCAAATCAGTCGCCAGACCTGTCGCGACCATGTGGCCCTTAACTTTGGCGTGGGGCGTATGGTAGACGGCTATGAGGCGGTGTACCGCAAGGTCATCAACCTGCACCACCGGCCTGCGGGTGAAAGCCGCGATCGCGTCATCAATGTACATCCCCGCCGCCCCAATCTATTGTCCACTTAACCAGGACTCAGCATAAGACAATTCGTTTGGAAAACAATCCCGCTGTCCTGAGGGTAGGTAATGCCCTCCCTCTCTCCGCCTGCCAGATACTTTTTAAGGACATGACCATGAGCGAGTCTTCCCATCAGGGCACGCCGGGGGCTGACTTAGCCGCCTCAGCCCTCAATCCTGCTTTCAATAGTGCATCTCTAAAGTCTCTAAATATTGTCGAAGTGGATGGGCGCACCTTTGCCCCGGCCCAGCAGGTGCCGATTCCCGAGTGGCCCTGCACCACCACCCGGCGACAGCAACCGACATTGACCATTAAAGACAACGACCTATTTTTGATTACCGACACCCTAGGCAACATTGCCTGTGGTGACGATCAGGCCGCCTCTAGCTTGGGTTTGTTTTGCCGCGATACCCGGTATCTCAGCCGCCTGGATCTGCAAGTGGAGGGGCTACCGCCGATTTTGCTCAGCAGCACTTCCCAGCGGGGGTTTGCCCTGTCGGCCCTCTGCGCCAACCCCTATATTGCCGGAGAGAAGGTCACGGGTCGCGACATTCGGGCCGAGACCATTGGTATTCAGAGGGATCTAGTGCTGCAAGGGGGTCTGTTCGAGGAGCTGACCCTGACCAACTACAGCACCGAGCCGGTGACGTTTGAGCTCAGCCTCAGCTTTGACGCCGACTTTGCCGACCTGTTTGAGATTCGGGGACGGGCACGACAGCACACAGGCACGCTGCTGCGGTCCATTCGCCTACCAGAAAACTCGGCGGCATCGATTCTGGCGCTGCCTGATGACAGCCCGCCGGGGGAAGAGGACGAACTCACCCTGGCTTACCAGGGGGTAGACCAACTGCTGATGGAGGCGAGAATTCGGTTTTATCAGCGGCCACCCGATCAACTCAAGGGCCATACGGCGATCTGGCGGGTGGTGCTTCAGCCCCAGGCGACAGAAGTCTTGGGGTACCGGCTGCAGCCCTTTCTCGACAGCCACCCAGCTTCTACCGTGAGCCTACCGGCCACCCTGAGCCAGGCGTTGGCAGCAGAAACCATGGAAGAGCAGCAGTGGCGCGAAGGGGTGACCTGCATTCGCACCGACAATCGGGCCCTGAACCAGATTATCGAACGGGCCGAGCAGGATACTTACCTGCTGGGGCAAACCTTTGGCGATGGCAAGGTGCTGTCGGCGGGCATTCCCTGGTTTGCCACCCTGTTTGGCCGCGACTCGCTGATTGCGGCGATGCAGACCTTGATGTTTAACCCGGCCCTGGCGCGGCAAACCCTGATGGTGCTGGCCGAGTACCAGGGCCAAAAAACCGATGACTGGCGGGACGAAGAACCAGGTAAAATTCTCCACGAGCTACGCTTTGGCGAGATGTCGCGCAGTGGCGAGGTACCCCACACCCCCTACTACGGCACGGTGGATGCCACTCCCCTGTGGCTGATGCTCTATGCCGACTACTACGCCTGGAAGGGCGATCGCACCTTACTCGACCAACTGTGGCCCCATGCCCTGGCCGCCATGGACTGGATCGATCGCAACCGGTCGCCCACCGGCTATGTCACTTACCTGTGCAAATCGCCGGGGGGGCTGGGCAACCAGGGGTGGAAGGACTCGGGGGACTGCATGGTGGATGCAGCGGGGAAATTGGCGACGGGGGCGATCGCCCTCTCGGAGGTACAAGGCTATGTCTACGCCGCTAAGGTGCGACTGGCCCCCCTGGCGGAACTGATGGAGCGACCGGATTTGGGCGATCGCTGGCGGATAGAGGCCCAGGCCCTCAAAAGTCGTTTTGAACAAGACTTTTGGCTGCCTGACCAGGGCTACATCGCCCTCGCCCTCGACGGAGAGGGCCACCCAGTGGACAGCATTACCTCTAACCCCGGCCACTGCCTGGGGCTGGGCATTCTCTCGCCAGAAAAAGCCCGCAGTGTGGCAGAGCGCTTGCAGGCCCCCGATATGTTTAGCGGCTGGGGCATTCGCACCCTCAGCAGCAGTTCCCCCGCGTACAACCCCATGGGCTACCACGTGGGCTCGGTGTGGCCCCACGACAACGGCATCATTGCCGCCGGGCTGCGGGCCTTGGGCTACACCGACCAGGCCCTGGAAATTGCCCAGGGTATTTTTGACATGACCAGCCTGCAACCCTACCAATGCCCACCGGAGCTGTTTTGCGGCTTTGATCGCACCCCTACCAACCGGCCCGTGCGCTACCCGGTGGCCTGTTCGCCCCAGGCCTGGGCCACGGGCACGGTGTTTCAGCTGTTGCAGATTATGGTGAACTTGGTGCCCGATGTGGCCAACAACTGCCTGCGAATTGTACAGCCGACACTGCCCGCTTCGGTGAGCTACATGGCGATCAACAACTTTAAGGTGGGGCAGACGCTCTTGGATCTGGAGTTTGAGCGATCGCACGAAGCCACCGCTTGCCGCGTCGTCCGCAAGCGGGGCAACCTGCGGGTAGTAATCGAGGTGTGAGGGGGTAGGAGATAATAGATGAGTAGATGAAGGGCGCTGCACTATAAACACGTAACGTAATAAAACATGGAATTAAGGCATCATTCGTTCGAGTTTTACAATATTGCCTTTTTTGGCATCATTCTGTTTCGATATTTTTTAGTGGCAGGAGTAACTTACTGGTTTTTTTATTCGCCGTGCAGCCAGTCATTTGCAAACCAGACACTGAAGCGTCGCTACCCTTCCTGGCGCATCATTGGCCACGATATTAAGCTTTCAGTGTTCTCAGCAGCGGTGTTTGCCCTAGCAGCGGCCGTTATTTTCTCCGCCTACCATCAGGGCTTTACTCGTCTATATACCGATCCGTATCGCTATGGGCTGTGGTATCTGGGCATAAGCTATGGGGGAGTGCTGATTTTGCAAGATACCTACTTTTACTTTACCCATCGGCTCTTTCATCACCCTAGGCTCTTCTCCTGGGTACATCAGGGGCACCATCGATCGCGCTATCCAACTCCCTGGACATCCTTTGCCTTTGACCCAACTGAGGCAGCGGGGCAATCACTATTTCTAATCGGCATCATTTGTGCCGTTCCCCTACATTTCATCACCTTAATCGCGGTCTTAAGCACCATGACTGTGTGGGCCGTATTAAATCATCTTGGCACCGATCGCCTACCGGCCTCGTTCCCGCACCACTGGCTAGGGCCGTGGGTGATTGGCCCGGCTCACCACTCTATTCATCACCTCAAATATACCGTTCACTATGGGCTTTACTTTACGTTTTGGGATCGCCTGCTGGGCACCCAAGACCCTAGATATACCCAAGCCCTTAGCCATTGTTTGCCAGATAAGTAGGTCGCCTAAAAAATACCAGGAGATGTGATGCGACTCAATGCCGGGTGCGAGCTTTTGTTTGAGACAGCGGAACCGACGCCGCTGATTTTGATGCTGCGATCGCGCGATGGTGATGCCCAGCGGATTATTCAAAACCACCTCCAGTTTGACCCCCAGGTGCCCGTCATCGACTATGCGGATAGCTACGGCAACCTTTGTCAGCGGCTGGTGGCGCCCCCAGGTCAACTGCGGGTGCGCAGCACCGTCACCGCTGATGTCGCTGACAGCATTGATGTCCAGTTTGGGGCCGAGTTTGTGCCCGTGCAGGATCTGCCCGCCTACACGCTGCCGTTTCTCTTGCCCAGCCGCTACTGCCAATCAGACCTGATGGCCGATTTAGCCAACGCCATTGTGGCTAACATCGAGCCCGCTTACGACCAGGTCGACGCCATCCGCCACTGGATTCATACCCACATCGAGTACCGCTACGACACCAGCGATGCCTCCACCTCGGCCCTGGAGACCGAGAAAAACCGGGTCGGGGTCTGTCGCGATTTTGTGCACCTTGGCCTCACCCTCTGCCGCAGCCTCGCCATTCCGGCCCGCATGGTGGTGGGCTACCTCTACGACCTGAAGCCGATGGATCTACATGCCTGGTTTGAGGCTTACGTGGGCGATCGCTGGTACACCTTTGACCCCACCCAGGCAGAACCCCGGGGCAATCGGATTATAATCGCCTACGGTCGCGACGCCGCCGACGTGGCCCTGGCTACCCAGTATGGCCCCGTCACGTTAACCGAGATGGAGGTCTGGGTGCAGGCTACGTCCTAATCAATCATTAAACGGCGATTGGTTCAAGCCGATCAATACCCACTAGAATGGAAGGTAACCAAAGCAACAACGCTACACATTAGCAAGGCATCCATTCTGGCTGCCCATGAACTAACTTCTAAGACGATTTTTTTAAGTCCTTAACCAGGTAAACGGTCATGGGAAAAGAAAAGAAAGGCAATAAGGAAGCTAAGAAGCCGAAAGCCGATGCCAGCGATAAAAAGCCGAAGAAAGATCCTAAGCGCTACGACTTTCCCTCATAAGTTTCCATAGTCAATCTACAGAAAGGCAGCTTCCCGCTACCCCCGCTGGGGTGAGCACAATGTGGAAGAAACACATTGAAAGCATAGTATTCACCGAAAGCATGGTATTCACCGGACATGTTGTCCTGGTGGTACCTTTCCGTTGGGTCCAGGGCGGTAATGGTTATGCTGGCGCCCCTTTGGCAACGATTATGCTGGCGCCCCTTTGGAGCGACGATCCCTGGTCGTAGGCCATTGCTTGCTGTCCGAAGGACATGGGCCGTGCGCAGTCGGCAGAAAGGGAATCCCGCTCTAGGCAGAGGTTTGGGCTGACGGAAGTAGGTGAGTCATTGCTGCCGTGAAGTACTAGTCTCTAATGGATCCCATTGCAATACCACCCAGCCTGGAGGCTTTCAACTATGTCATCTTCCCTAGCCAAAGGAACTCTTGTCACTATCATTGGCGAAGCCGTGCTGCAAAATCGGCTGATCAACTTGCTCACTGAACTTAAGGTCTCTGGCTATACCCTGGTGCCAGCCCAGGGGGCTGGCAGCCACGGCAGACGTATGGGTGATATTGCTGGCTACAACACCAACATCGAGCTTAAAACCCTGGTCACCGCCGACCTCTCCGATCAGCTGCTGGAAGCCCTAAAGCCCTTTCAAGACACCCACGCCCTAATTGTCTTTCGCCAAACCGTAGAAGGTCTGTTTGACTAATGATTGAAAGCCGATTGCAGACGCGACTACAACCATAGCAAGTCCAGTTCGAGATCTGGAGTTTTCCCACAGGCAGAGCTCCAGGTCTGGACTTGGATTTGGTTTAGTACAGGAAGGCAGAAATATGACCACCGTTGCTGAGGGTGTCAGGTATCAGGTATCAGGAAGGGTTGGCCGACTTATGCCATAGAGGACTTATGCCATAGAGTAATAGGCCAGATTACTAGTACTCTGCGGCATAAATAGCCCTGCTAGTCTTAAGCAGCGGAACTCCTAGGATACAGAAAATCCACTTTCTGCCTTCATCCTTCATCCTTCTGCCTTTGTGTGTGCACTAGTCCATAAAAACCTGTGGCATCGCTGTCGCTAACTTAACATAGACTAATCATTATCTCCCTAGCGGTTACAGCGGTTCAATTTGTGCAACAGCCCTTTCCTGAGAAACCTAATCTTGATGCATCCTTGCAGGCAGATTCCGGTCTACAGCGGATCATCACCCATCTCTCTACAACCCTGGAGAGAGACAGTCTAGTGACCCAAGTTATCCGTGATTTGCGGCAAACCCTCGCCGTGGATCGCGTACTTTTGTATTATTTTTATCGCCAATGGCAAGGGCGTGTGGCCTTTGAAGCCCTCAGCGATGAGCAATTTTCTATTCTTGGCTCGACCGGGCCAGATGACTGCTTTAACGGCGAATATGCGTCGCTGTACTTAGCTGGGCGGGTGCGGGCGATCGCTGATATTGACGCTGAACCCATTGCTGACTGTCATCGCGATTTTCTGCGGGATCTGGGGGTTCGGGCCAATTTAGTCGTGCCGGTTCTAGTTCCCGATGGTCTTTGGGGGTTACTGGTAGCCCACCATTGTCAATCTACCCGGGCCTGGGCAGATGTGGATATTGCCGCCATGCGTCACGGGGCCGAGACGCTGTCCATGGCTCCCGCCATTCGAGGGACAGTAGAGCCATAGGGAATGCCTTTAGGGTTGTGGGGTCTGATGGACTGCGTAGACATCCTCATGAGTCCTAAAAGCGGTCTAGCGAGTCGTATTGCTCCCCGACCCAGGGCATGGCCACCAGATCTTCAAAGGTGACCTGGCGATCGCGCTCCAGGGCTTCAATTCGGCGTTTTTCGGCATAGATTTGGTTTTGAAAATAGGCCACTTGGTCCGGGGCGGCGCTGCAGTCGGTCTTTTCCCACAGGGCCAGGAAGTGACGATAGCGCTTTTCGCACAGGTTTTTCTCCATGCAGGCGGCGGCAGCCCGCACAATTAAGGGGGCGCGCAAGATGTCGCGCTTGGACTTTTCGCTCAGATGTAGTAAGGCTTGCAGGGGGGTACTGGCCAGCCCCGACTCGGCCAGGTGATTGCGCAGTAGGCTGACTAAATCCCCAGCATCGGTTTCACTCAGTAGCCGCTGCATCTGTCGCCACAGGGCCCGATGGTGGGAAAAGCTAAATTGCAGATCCCGGTCTTCCAGCACCTGGCAGATGGGGTCGCGCTGGTCAGGCGCATGGAGAAACACCCGTAGTAGGGCAGCTTCTGCCTGCTCTAGGCCAGTGGTGCTGGGGGTAGGGGTGGGGGCCGCCCGCTGGGGCGGGCTGGAGGTAGCCCGCCGCTGACGGCGCACCTGGGTGATGAGGTTTTCGGCCAGTAGGGGCACCAGGCGACTATCGCCATTGCTAAAGATTTCGGCGCAGTAGCGCACATAGTGGGTGCGGGTATCGGCGTTGGCGATATCGCTGAGCAGTTTGACCACCGCCTGGGTGGTCTGCTGGAACTGGTCCGCCTGGCGTAGGTCTTTGCCCTTGATCAGGTTGTGAATTTGCCAATCAATCCAGAGGGGGGCGCTATTCACCAGATCCTGGTAGTCGGCAGGGCTGTGGTGTTGCAGAAACTCGTCCGGGTCTTTGCCATCGGGAATATTTAGCACCCGCAGTTGCACGTCCCCTCGGTAGGCCATATCTTCCACTTCACCGATGGCCCGCTGGGCGGCTTTCACCCCGGCGGCGTCGGCATCAAAGTTAAGCACCACCTGCTTTGATTCGCTATAGCGCAGTAACTGGCGCACCTGGGCCGCATTTAGGGCCGTCCCCAGGGCGGCGACGGTATTGGCAAACCCGGCGGCGTGTAGGGCAATCACATCAAAGTAGCCTTCGACCACGATGGCCCGGTCCTGCTTGGCGATCGCCCCTTTGGCCAAATCCAGCCCGTACAGGGTTTTGCCCTTATCAAACAGCTCTGTATCGGGGGAGTTCAGGTACTTGGGCTTTTCATCCCCTAAAGCCCGACCGCCAAAGCCAATCACCCGCCCCTGGGCATCACGAATCGGGATCATCAGCCGCTCTCGAAAGCGGTCATAGTAACCGCTGCCCTTTTGCCGGGGCACAATCAACCCCGCCTGCTCCACCAGGTTCACCGGATAACGTTTTTGCTCCACCAGATAGCCATAGAGGGTTTGCCAGCCGCCGGGGGCAAAGCCCAGCTGAAACTGCTGGATGGTGGTATCGTCCAACCCTCGCTGGTCCTTCAGGTAGCTGAGGGCAGTGGCCCCATCGCTCTGGCGCAGGGCATGTTCGTAGAACCGGGCGGTGACCGCCACGATTTCATACAGCTGCTCTCGCAGGGTAAGTTGCCGTTGCAGTTCCTGGCGCTTGGCCGGTTCCAGGGTCTTGACCGGCACCTGGTAACGCTGGGCTAGATCCAGCACTACATCAGCGAAGGAGCGCTGGTTTAGCTCCATTAAAAACTTGAAGGCATTGCCCCCGGCCCCACAGGAAAAACAATAGTAAAACTGCTTGCCAGGGCTGACGCTAAAGCTGGGGGATTTGTCGTCGTGGAAGGGGCAGAGGCCGACAAAGTCTTTACCCTGCTTTTTGAGCACCACATGCTGGGAAACAATATCCACAATGTCGGCGCGATCGCGCACTGCATCAATGGTGTCGGGGTGAAGGCGAGGGGTATCCATAGCCGGGACGAACGGGGGCAACAGCAGGCAGGGGCGCTGTCTCAGTGTAGCCTGAAATCTAGATATAGCGTCCGTTTGTGTCCTAAGACACCAGATAGTTACAAGGACTATGTCCCAGGGGCGATTCGCAATGGGTTGAATTGCTCTATAAGTTGAGCAGTAACAGGTTTAGAAAACCAATCTATTTTCAGGAGATTTAATTATGTTGATTACCTCAATAGTATCGCGTGGCAAGCAGTGGCTTGGACTGGCCCTGGTCGCCCTGGTACTTGGCGCTAGCGTATGGATTAGCGCCCCTGCGATCGCCGCATCAGATGCCGCAGAGGCCATGGACGCCATTCAAAACCGAGCTGAACAAGATATCGACAGCGTGGCCGGATCGGGTACCACCAACCAAATTAAAGGCAAAGCCCAGGAAGACCTAGGCCGGGTCCAGCGAGAAGTGGATAAAGCCACCAGTCAGGTGGAAGGGGCCGCGAAGCAACTTCAAGGTAAAGCTCAAAAAGACATTGGCCGCACCCAGGCCGCCGCTGAAGACGCCGCCGATGCCGTGGAAGGGGCGGCGAAGCAAGTTCAAGGTCGGGCCCAGCAAGACATTGGCCGCACCCAGGCCGCCGCTGAAGACGCCGCCGATGCCGTGGAAGATTCCACAGGCGGGTTTGTGGATTCTATCAAGAGTTTCTTTGGTCAGTAGCGGCACCATGTAACTCATTGAGCTAGGCATAGGCTATGGGGGCTAGCCGGGATAGCGGCTGTGATTCTGCTAGCCCAAGTCCTTGCGTAGAGCGTAGTGCCCTTTTTGCCTTTTGCCTTTCTGCCCTAGCCCTCAGAAGGCCAGTTGAACCCCCGGGTGCGCAAAATCTGTCGTCCTCGCTGGCGGGCTAGGGTTTGCAGGTCAATGCTGCGATCGGTTTCGTCCACAATTTCGCCCGTCAACACCTCCAGCACATCCTCCAGGGTAACCACCCCAGACACGCCGCCGTACTCGTCGACCACCACCGCCAAGTGCTCACGGGCGGTTTGAAAGTCTTGCAGCAGCTTGTCAGCTCGCTCGGTTTCAGACACAAACCTTACTGGGCGCGCCACTTCGCACAGGAACTGATCGCCCTGCCCCTGGATCAGGGCAGACAGGAGCTCATTTTTAAGCACCAAGCCAACAATGCGGTCAATATCGTGGTCGCTGACCAGAATGCGGCTGTGTTGAGAGTTGAGAATTTGCTCCTCGGCTTCGGCGATAGTCAGGTCTCCGGGCAGGTGGGTAATCGCCACCCGGGGGGTCATAATGTCCATCGATTTCATGTCATTCAGCCGAAAGACCCGGCGAATCATTTCTGCCTCGTCCGCTTCGATAATCCCTTCTTGATGGCCAATGGCGGCCATCAGCTTGATTTCCGCTTCGTTAGTGATGGGATGGCGGCCAGGGGCCATAAACGGGGCCGTAATTTTTTCTAAAAACCACACCACCGGGCTAAACAGCCAGGTGAGGGTGCGCACTGGAATAGCCACCCCCAGGGCGATGGGGATGGCGTAGCGTTCTGCCAGGGTTTTTGGCAAAATTTCTCCGAGGACGATCACCAAAAAGGTGAGAATGCCAGAGAATACTCCTAGCAGGGCATCGCCAAAGGTTTGGGCAGCAATACTGCCGATCGCAATGCTGCCCACAATATTGAACAGGTTGTTGAGGATAACAATGGTGGCGATGGGGCGGTTAATCTGTTCGCGGATGGCATAGAGGGCCGTTTCAGCCGGGCGGTTGGATTGAGCCAACTGCCGCGCCTTGAGCAAAGGCACTGACAACAAAGCCGTTTCAGTGCCTGAACACAGTGCCGACCCCAGCAACATGACGGAAATTGCGATCGCCAGATTTAGCATAGGTCAGCCGGGGCCCACAAACCAAAAGAAAGACACTGCTATGATGCATCCATATCCAGTCCAGGCAGGAATCTGACCGGTTTCCAGATAGAGCACCACTCTTGGACTTAGATTAGCGCTAAATAATAAGTAAACTGTACGCCTGTGGATACGTCTGACACAAACCCGATGAATGACACCATTCTCGCCGTTAAAAATCTCAGTGTTCATTTCCATGTGGACGATCGGCTGATTCAGGCCGTCAAGTCCATTTCGTTTCAGGTGGGTCGGGGGCAAACCCTGGGAATTGTCGGCGAATCGGGCTCGGGTAAGTCGGTCACCTCTTTGGCGGTGATGGGGTTGGTGCCTTCTCCTCCGGGGCAGATTGTGGGCGGGGAAATTTGGTTTAAACCAGGCCAGGACCCCGGGGTTGACTTGGCCACCTTGCCTGAGCAGAAGTTACAAGGGTATCGGGGCGGGCAGGTGTCGATGATTTTCCAGGAGCCGATGAGCTCCCTGAACCCGGTGTATACCATTGGCTTTCAGATGGTGGAAGCGATTTGCCAGCACCAGACCATCACCAAGGAGGCGGCTCGTCAGCAGGCGATCGCCCGACTCACCGAGGTGAAGCTACTGCCGACCGTGGCAGAATTGCGGGCCACGATTCTAGAAGACTCTCCTAACTTAGACCCGGAAGCTGTGCAGGCTGACATCGCCCAGCGCCAGCAGGCCATACTGGAGCGCTACCCCCACGAGTTGTCGGGGGGCCAAATTCAGCGGGTGATGATTGCCATGGCCATTTCCTGTAACCCGGCCCTGCTGATTGCCGATGAGCCCACCACCGCCCTGGATGTGACTGTCCAGGCGACCATTCTGGATCTGCTGCGGGAATTACGCGATCGCCGGGGCATGTCGTTAATCTTCATCACCCACGACCTGGGCATCATTGCCGAAATTGCCGACCAGGTGGCGGTCATGTACCAGGGGGAAATTGTCGAGGCCGGGTCAGTGTTTGATATTTTTGCCCATCCCCAACATCCCTACACCAAAGGGCTACTGGCCTGTCGCCCCCAGCCAGACCAGCGACTGCGACTATTGCCCACCGTGGCCGACTTTATGGCGGCTGATGGCCAAGAAAAATCCCTGGATGCCGATGACCAGGTGCGTTTTGCCCCGGTGACTGACGCCGAATTGCAAGCTCGGGTCCACCGGTTAGACACCAACGGTCCCCTGCTAGCGGTGGAAAATTTGCAGGTGGGTTACCCCGTGCGGGGGGTATTTGGCAAAACTCGCCGCTATGTGATGGCGGTGAACGATGTTTCCTTTCAGATCCAGAAAGGGGAAACCTTTGGCCTGGTGGGAGAGTCGGGCTGTGGTAAAACCACCCTGGGTCGAGCCCTGCTGCGACTGGTCCCGGCTATGGGGGGCAAAATCTGGTTTGAAGGGCGCGATGTGCTGGCTCAAAATTCACGCCAACTCCGCCAACTTAGGCGAGATATGCAGATTGTCTTTCAAGACCCCTACAGTTCCCTCGACCCGCGCATGAGCGTGGGGGCGGCCATTGCTGAACCGCTTAGAATTCATGGGGTGGTCAAGAGTAAAGCCAACCAGCGGCAGCGGGTGGCCTATTTGCTAGAGCGAGTTGGGCTCCCCACCGACTGCATGAATCGCTACCCCCACGAGTTTTCTGGGGGGCAACGGCAACGGGTTTGTATCGCTCGGGCCTTGGCCCTCAATCCCAAATTCATTATCTGTGACGAGTCGGTATCAGCCCTGGATGTCTCGGTACAGGCCCAGGTCTTGAACTTGCTGAAGGAACTGCAAGTGGAATTCAGCCTCACCTATATCTTTATCTCCCACGATCTGGCGGTCGTGAAATTTATGAGCGATCGGATTATGGTAATGAACCGGGGCCGGGTGGAAGAAATCGGCCCCGCCGATGCCATTTATCACCAGCCGCAAAAGCCTTACACTCAACAGTTGATCAATGCTATTCCGGTGGGTACTCTGGAGCGGATTCAGATGCTGCAAGCAAGTCGTGCCTTAGCCAGTTAAGCGGCTGTCCACCTCGGTTTTCTCCAGCTGACCGCCTGTGTTAGGCTGCTGACACTTATTATTCTTATTCTGGAGGCCCCATGGGTTCTGCACGGCGCTTTTTGCAGGCGATCGCGATCTCAGTCACCTTAAGCGGGCTGGGGATGGCGATGCCCCAACCGCTGCTAGCTGAAACCCTACTGGAAAATCAGGGTACTATTACCCCGGCCGAGGCCACCTACACCTTTGAGGGCACAGAAGGGCAGGAACTGACCATCACCCTGGAGAGTGATGATTTTGATCCAGTGTTACTGCTGTTGGACTCCAATGGTGAAGAGGTTGCCTTTAACGACGACTTTGGCGGGTCTTTAAACTCCAAGATTATTGTCACCCTGCCCGCCGATGATACCTATACTGTCGTCGCCCGTTCCTTTGCCGGCGATGGTGGCGACTATGATTTGGTGGTGCGCGCCTCCACTCCCTTTGAGTTGACCTTTGCCACCGCCGAAGACTTGATGATGGTGGAAGACTTTGACGGGGCGATCGCCGCTTACACCGAAGCCATTGATCTGGACCCTGAGCAGTCCTCTGCCTATTTGGGGCGAGCCCAGGCGGTTTTAGGTCAAGTCTATCTGGAACAAGGGGATCAAATTGAAAGCCCCGCAGACATTCCGGCGGCGGCCCGGGAAGCGGTGATTGCCGACTTTGAGCAGGCCGCCGACTTAATGGAAGCCAGTGGGTCGGACAACTGGGCTGAGTCGCTACGGGAACAAGCGCAACTACTCCGCCTGGTTGACCCATAGAAATTCCGGCGTTTCGGGCAACCTTTCCGGATCGGCCAGCGTCAGGGAAGAAGAGGTGAATGGTAGATGCACCCAGAAAGTCCCATCGGCTATGCCATGGGATTTTTTTTGCGCTTTTTTCGTGGTTTGCGCCGTTGGGAGACAGAGGCAGACCGACGGTGATGCCACTGATGATACAGATAGGTGAGCCCCGCGCCAGTCACCGGCACTAAGGGCATCAGTACCAACCACAGGGGAGAAGGGGGCGGTGTACCGTAATTAAAGATCATTGGGGTGAAGTCTAGGGTCTGGGTATTGACCGTCGTCAGCGACTGTAGGGCCGATTGCGGGACCTGAGCGATCGCCAGAGCCTGCCAGGTCCTAGCCCCTACAATGCCATCACCATTGAGGCCATGCTGCTGTTGAAAGGCCACCACCGCCGCCACAGTACTGGGGCCGTAGACCCCATCTACGGGGCCATCGTAAAAGCCTAGGTAAACTAAGATCGTTTGCACCTGGGCGACCACATCCCCCTGGTTCCCGACCTCGATCAGTCCATCAACGGAAGGCGGGACCATCAGGAAAAGGGGGAGTTGGCTTGCAGGAAGGGTCATAGCCAGCCTCCAGCAAAGCCCCAAAGCCACAGGGGCAGGGTGAGCAATAAGCTGACAGAACTTAACCCCACGCAGGTGACGGTTAGATCCCGATCCAAGTTGTAGGCCTCGGCCAAGACTAAGTTAGAAAAGGCACAGGGCATACCGGCCTGCAAAATCATCACTAACCGGGGAGGGCCATCGACCCCGAGGGCGGTTAACCCCAGGCCCACCGCCAGGGGTAAAACCAGCATCTTAATGCCCACAGCGGCGGCAGCCGGGCGCAGTAACCGCCAGGAGGTCAGCTGCTGAATTCGTAAACCCATTAACACCAATGAAAGCATCACAATTATCCAAGCCAGGCGGTAAAGCCCGTCGTCTAACCAAATTGGCAGGGTCAGAGCTTGGAGGCCCAGCCCAGCGCCAAAGGCCAGAATAATCGGGTTGCGCACAATTTCCCGTAGCCACTGCCACCATTGGCCGGTTGCTTTAGGGCTTTGCCGGCCCATGGTCGAGGCCAACACGGCCCCCAGACCATAGGATCCGAGCAGGGTACCCAGGGCGTCGTAAAACAGGGCCCAGCCAAACACCTCAACCCCCAGTTGGGGCAGCAGCAGCACCACAGGGTAGCCAATGTAGCCCGTATTCCCCAGCATGGCCGCCAGGGAAAAGCTACCTTGGGTGGGCCGTGGCCACTGACGGTGGTGCAGGTGAATCCACAGGCGACTGCACCCCAGCCCTAAAAAAATAGCCGCCCAAGCTACCGCTGGGGCCAGATAGAGATTCCCCGACAGGTCTGCCCGCCGCATAAAACCGACAATGCTCAGGGGAATGCCCACCCAAAATAGAAATTTTCCCAGGGTGAGGGGAACTTGCTGGTGCAGGGTACTTATATAGCCAGGCCGGTAAGCCAGTCGGGCCAACAGGGTTCCCAGGCCAACCCCGGCCAACACCCCCATGGCAATGGGCAAATAAAGCTGGAGCAAAACCCAGAGTGGTGGCAGCACGGCAGTCCATGATGGTGTGACGGCGTCTTTATGGTGGGGGGATAACTGGGTGACGTCAAGGGGCGAGCGATCGCAGCTTTTCGAAGACCAGGCGGAGGATGTCGGGCTCTAGAGCATCGGTACAGTATGTCAAGATCCCAGGGTTCTGCCCACCAGCCCCAGGAAACACTGGGATCTGTACCGGCGTTTTAGGGGTCAGGGGTCAGGGATGGTTAGTTGGGGTGGGTTGTGGCCATCATTGGGTAGACAGTTTTCCAGAAGTCCACTAAGTTGATGGCGACGGTGGACTTGAGTGGGGAATTCAGCAGGCATAATAGTAGAGTTTTGACGGGTCTCAGCAACGGTTGATCTATGGCGCACCTCGACGACATTCCCCAGGCCACCCGCGACCTGCCCCTAACCCCTGGAGCGGGGCAGTCATTGCCGTGGTACCGGCGCTCTAAGCTGCTGGGCAAGCTCTTGGGACTGGTACTGCTGGCCATCGCTGTGACCAGTTTTGTCGTTTGGCTGCAAGCCAGTCGGGTGTCTAGCACCGTATTTGTGGCCCCGTTTCAAACGATGGTCAATCCAGGGGCACTGAGCGATATTGAGGGGGAAACACCTAGCGATCGCGATCGGGCCGTCCAATGGGCTCCCTCTAGTCGGTTCTTACTGGGCCATCGCGCCCATCAGGAAGCCCCTGAGGACGATCTGGTTAGTTTGTCCGCCAACCGCAGCATTCGCCTGCGACCCGCAGCGGCCAGAGAATTTGAGGCCATGACCCAGGCGGCAGCCGCGGCCAGCATACGGCTGGTTCCCCTGTCGGGCTATCGCTCCCACGCCGAGCAAGAAACGATTTTCTTTAGCCTTAGGGCCCAGCGTCGCCAAACCCCCGAAACCCGGGCCGAAGTCAGCGCCCCCCCCGGCTACAGCGAGCACCATACTGGTTATGCTATCGATGTGGGCGATGCCAACCAGCCCAATACCCACCTGAATACCAGCTTTGCCGACACCAGCGCCTACGCCTGGTTAGAGGAGAATGCGGTGCGGTTTGGGTTTGAACTATCCTTTCCACCCGACAATTTTCAAGGGGTAGCTTTTGAACCTTGGCACTGGCGCTATGTGGGCGATCGCCACAGCCTAGAAACATTCTACGGTGATTAATCGTTAATTTTCTGGCTTGAATTTCACGCCAGCCCCCCAGGTGGGCATAGGAAAATAACTATAATTCTTAGTAGCGCTAGCCCATAGCAACCCTGGTCTGATGGCTGCCACCAACCCTAACGTGAATCAGGTGCTGAGGTTTGAAGATTACCTGGCCTACCAGAATGGCACCGTTGATCACTCCCAAAAATTAGTTGATGGAACCTTAAAGCGGACATTCCGCAGGTTGATCAACCCGTCAGATAATATTTTTGGCAAGGAGCGCCGAGGAACCTGAGTGCATCCCAGTTTTGTAAGTTGGCCCTCATCCCCCAGCCCCTTCTCCCATTTTGGGAGAAGGGGGGCCGGATTCAAAGTCCCTCTCCCGCTCTGGGAGAGGGATTTAGGGTGAGGGCTGCAAAAGTGGGATGCACCCGAGGCACCTCAAGACCTTCAGTCGTTCAGGGGTTAAATTAGAGATGTGAACTTGGCCGTTGAGCCCAACCCGATGAATGGCCTGAAACGATTGAAAAATCCAGCGTAAAGTAGGCGTTTGGGTAGGCTGCTTGCGCTGGTCGAGCACCGTTTCATTGGCCTCTGCCAACGCCTGCCGGAGTTGCCGTTGGGCCAGAGTATAGACCATCACCGCTAAACCCATCACCATGGCCAACGCTGCCCAGATATTATGTAGTTAAGTATATCTACTCATGAAAAAATATTTCAATAGTTATTGGATAGTTGAATAGAGTGGTATGGTTGTGCCTATGGAACGAAATACAGCCACCTCTATTTTTGAATCCCTCTCCTCCGGTGTGCGGCTCGATGTGTTCCGGTTGCTAGTCAGGAAGGGAGCGCGGGGCATGGTCGCAGGGAATATTGCCGTCGCCCTTGATGTGCCGCCCAGCAATCTCTCCTTTCACCTTAAGGCGCTGACCCACGCTGGCCTATTGAGCGTCGAGCAAGAGGGACGCTTTCAGCGTTATCGGGCCAACACGGCGTTGATGATGGACTTGGTTAACTACCTAACGGCGGAATGTTGTGTGGATAGCCTTGGCCCCTGCCCGGAGGTACCTGTGATGTCGAGTTGCTCAGAAGCGGTACAGCCCTCGATCGCTCTAGCCCTCGAGAATGCCTGACCTCTGACAGGAGCGCGATCAGATTGGCCAATTCTGCCCTATGACTTTTATTTCAATATTTCAAGGAAAATCAAAATGATCCAACTGTATGACCCGCCCTTGTGCTGCAACACCGGGGTGTGTGGTGCCGATGTCGATCAAGCGTTAGTCAGTTTTGCGGCGGATGTGGATTGGGCACAGCAAGCTGGAGGGCAGATCGAGCGATTCAGCCTGACCCAGCAGCCCCTGGCTTTTGCCGAAAACCCAGTGGTGAAAAGCGCCTTAGAAACAACCGGGGAAGCTGCGCTACCCCTGGTGCTGGTAGATGGCGAAGCGCTGCTGTCGGGTCGCTATCCCACTCGGGAGGAACTGGGCGCCTGGATTGGGATTGCCCCTAGTTCAGCTCATGGGTCAAGCCATTGAATAATTCAGGAGTGATGCATGAGTCTTTCAGATCCTAATAACCAGCAGTCCATCAATCAACCCAATGCAACACTCAGTGTGTTTCAGCGCTATCTCACCCTGTGGGTGCTGATCTGTATTGTGGTGGGAATTGCCATCGGGCGGTTGTTACCGGGGGTGGCCGTTGCGCTAGATGCCATGAGCATCTACCAGGTGTCGATCCCGATCGCCATCTGCCTATTTTTCATGATGTATCCGATCATGGTGAAAATTGACTTCACCCAGATTGATCGAGCCTTTCGCGCTCCCAAGCCCGTGGCCCTCACCCTGGTGGTCAACTGGTTGATCAAGCCCTTCACCATGTTGGTGATTGCCCAATTTTTTCTGGGCTATTTGTTTCGGCCTTTGATCACCGGCACCGAGCTAATTCGAGGGCAAGAGATTGCGATCGCAGATTCCTACATTGCCGGGGCCATTTTGCTGGGCATTGCCCCCTGCACGGCAATGGTGCTGATGTGGGGCTACCTCTCCTTTGGTAACCAGGGGTTAACGCTGGTGATGGTGGCCGTGAATTCGCTGGCCATGCTGTTTATCTATGCCCCCCTGGGCCGCTGGTTGCTCTCGGCCAGCGATCTATCGGTGCCCTGGGCCACCATTGTGCTATCAGTGCTGATCTATGTGGGACTGCCGCTGTTGTGTGGGGTTTACAGCCGCCACTGGATTTTGAAACACAAGGGGCAAGAATGGTTTGACACCAAGTTTTTGAAGTACCTCGACCCGGTGGCGATTTCGGCCCTGCTGATTACCCTGGTGCTGCTGTTTGCCTTTAAGGGCGAGCTGATCGTCAACAACCCGCTGCACATTGTCCTGATTGCGGTACCGTTGTTTATTCAAACCAACTTCATTTTCTTAATTGGCTACGGGGCGGCCCAAAAACTCAAGCTATCCTATGAAGATGCGGCCCCGGCGGCGATGATTGGGGCCAGCAACCACTTCGAGGTGGCGATCGCCACGGCAGTTACCCTGTTCGGGCTCAATTCTGGTGCGGCCCTCGCTACGGTGGTCGGGGTGCTAATTGAAGTGCCGGTAATGCTGATGCTGGTGGAAATTTGTAAACGCACCGCCTTCTGGTTTCCCCGCGAACCCGAGAAAGCCAGTCTGCACGATCCCCGCTGCCAAATCTTGAGCTAAGAAGCATGATCACGCCCCTGCCGAACCCAGTCGAGCCACCCAGCAATAGCGGTTCCGTGGTGTCGGTGCGGGGCAGCGTTTATGCACCCGCTTTCCTCACTGCAAGCGAACGATCTGCGCTCAGCCCTACACCAGGTAGTGAAACTAGCTGAAAACTTTGGCACCAGCTATTCCAGCGAAGGACTGTCCTTTGGCACCACCCAGGCCCCCGCCCCAGAACCCAGGTTCAGGCTTGAGGGCGAGCGCGAAATTTAAGCCGATAGGTAACATGAAAAATTCCCTTAACTTTTTCACAGAATTGTTTCAGCAGCCCCGTTGGATACCAATTTGGGTGATGCTGCTAATGGCCGTTAACCTGATCAGCCTTGCCTTTTGAGCTGAGCCACTAGCTCAAGCTATTTTGGCCATATTTATGGTCTCTGCCCTGGCGATGATGGCCCTCTATGCCCAGTTTGGGTTCACCAAAATTTTGGGGTTGGGCCATAGTCTGTGGGTGCCCCTGCTGATCGTGGTGTTGCTGGCCATTCCCAATGCCAGCGGTCTGTTTCAGAGCTATCTGCTCCTCTGGTCGGGGCTGACGACAATCTCGTTAATCTTTGACGGTATCGATGTGTGGACCTATTTCACGAGCTGACCCCATGATCCCAGAACATCAGCGTCTGCAAGCGGCCCAAAACCCCCAGACTCCCTAGCAAAAGTGGGGGCCGTACCTGAGCGATCGCCAGTGGGGCACCGTCAAGTCTCGCCCCACTACTCGCTGGTGCTGGGGCCGGGGAAATGGCAGACCCTAAGGATCGCCTCCTCAAACAAAGAGATGAATGGGCAGGAAACCCAAAATAAGACTGGTTACCGTTGGCATCAAAAGCCACGCTCTGCGGATGTCTATCTTGGGATATATCGAAGGAACCAGGGTTCCGAGTAAGCTTAGGGGCATGATCGCTGTCCTCAAATCGGTCATCCCTTGGGTGCATTAACCTGGGCGACTAGCGCAGAGGTAATCCGGTCAGAGAAAAACCGCTGAATGTATCTGGAGCCCTTACCATGCAACGGTTGTTGATGCACAACCCCATTGCCCTAGCCGCCCTGTGGATTTTGGCCTATATGGTGATCTGTCTGCTGCCCCTGGGGGTAGTGCTATTGCATCCTGCCCCAGACCCCAGAGGCTTTTGGACTGAGTTTTCCGTGGCACTGGGGTTTATTGGCCTGGCTCTAATGGCCTTACAGTTTGTTCTAGCCGCCAGAGTTAACCGCATCGAAGCCTCCTATGGCATTGATATTTTGCTGTTGTTTCACCGCTACACCTCGGTAGTTGCCTTTGGCCTGGTGATCATTCATCCGCTGATTCTGTTTGTCACTCGGCCGGAAACCTTAGAACTGCTCAATTTTCCAGAGGCCCCATGGCGAGCCCGCCTGGCGGTGATCAGCACCCTGGCGTTCTGTCTCATGGTGGTGACCACCATTTGGCGCAGACAGTTGCGTATTCCCTACGAACCCTGGCGAGCCGCTCACTCCGGACTGGCCGTGGTGGCTGTTGGCCTGGGGTTTGGCCATGGTATTGGGGTGGGGTTTTATCTGGGTCAGTTTTGGACCATTGTGCTCTGGTCTGGGTTTATCGCGATCGCCCTGTGGCTGATTTTGTATGTGCGGTTGGTCAAACCCTGGATGCTAACCAAAAAGCCCTACTTAGTAGAAGAGGTTAAACCCCAGCGGGGTAACGTCTGGACCCTGGCTCTGCGGCCCATGGGCCATGACGGCTTCACCTTTGATCCGGGGCAATTTTCTTGGCTCACCCTAGGCATTACGCCCCTGAGTATGCGAGAGCATCCGTTTTCCATGTCTTCCAATGGCGATCGCGGCGATCGCATCGAGTTTGGCATCAAAGCCCTAGGGGACTTTACTAGCCGCATCAAAGATGTGAAGCCGGGTACCAAGGCCTACCTGGACGGTCCCTACGGCGTCTTTACCACCGAGCGCTACTGGGATACTGCTGGGTTTGTGTTAATTGCTGGTGGGGTCGGCATTACCCCCATGCATAGCATGCTGGTGACCGCCGCCGAACGCAAAGACGATCGCCCCTTCTTGCTGATTTACTCGGCCCAATCGTGGGACGACTTTACCTACCGCGAAGACTTAGAAGCATTCAAAGCCAAGCTCGACTTGACCATTGTCTACATTCCCCGTGAAGGCCCCAAAGATTGGCAGGGGGAAACCGGCTATGTGGACAAAGCCCTCCTAGAACGCCATATTCCTCACCACCGTGGCAGTCGTCAGTATTTCATTTGCGCTGCTCCTGTGATGATGGATGTGGTAGAGCGGGCCCTGTTTGAGTTGGAGGTACCAGTCACCCACGTCCATATGGAACACTTTAACTTGGCCTAAAACAGTCAGGCAGAAGACAAAAGCATGCCCTGTTTACGCAGCAACCCCAGGTGATGTGCTGAGCTTGTCGCAGGAGGGGGAATGTCGTTGCGCAAGCGACGTGAAACGCGCAGCGCCCCCAAAGAATGAAGGGATAGCAGGGGCCTGATGCCTATAGTCTGGTGCCTGCATTGCAGATAAAAAAAATTCCCCAACCAGAGGCCAGGGAATTAATCAGGGTGCATCTACCGTTTCATCATTCTCAAATCGCTAGACTAATCAGGATGATTTGAATGTTATCTAGATAAAGTTTCCATAATGTTCTGTTTCCAAGCTGCCCGATGGCTACTGAAATGCTGAATCTAACCGCCTATGACCTATGGAAGCAGTACGGCGACACCCCCGTAGTGCAGGGCATTAGTTTTACCCTACAGCCGGGGGAAATTGTCGGCCTACTGGGACCCAACGGGGCCGGTAAAACCACCACCGTGGGTATGTTATTTGGCACCGTTGTCCCCAGTCGCGGTTTTGTCCAGTTTGGCCCCTGGCAGATGCCGACTCAGGGCCCCCAGGCTCGCACCCAGATGGGCATCGTCACCCAGGAAGACAACCTGGACCCTGACTTTACGGTGTTTAAAAATCTCACCCATTTTGCTCACCACTACCGGATTACCGGTCAAGCGGCCAAACAACGGGCCGGCGAACTACTGGCCCTAGTAAACTTGAGCGATCGCGCCCAGGCCCAGGTGGATGAACTCTCCGGCGGCATGAAGCGGCGGTTGGTGCTGGCCCGAGCCCTGCTCAACCAACCTCAGCTGGTGTTCTTAGATGAACCCACCACCGGCCTTGACCCCGATGCCCGGCAGGATTTTTGGCGCCTGGTGCAGCACCTCAAGGCCAGCGGCTGTGGCATTTTGCTCACCACCCACTACATGGATGAGGCTCAGCGCCTGTGCGATCGCATTCTCCTGCTCCAACAGGGGAAAGTGATCGATGAAGGCTCGCCAGAAGCGTTGGTGGAACGGGTGATTGGCCAAGAGGTAGCCGAGGTGGAGGGCATCGCCGCCGACCTGTTGAAAACCCTGGCCCAGCGCCATGGGGCCTGGTGTCGCAGCTTTGGCAGCGGTCACCTGGTTACCCTACCCAGTCCCACCGCCGACCTGCTGTGGAATGCCATCGAGGCCCACCACCCCCAGCGGTTGCTGCGGCGACCCGCTAACTTAGAAGATGTGTTTCTGCGCCTGACCGGGAGTTTGTTGGAATGAAATTAACCAGTGCCACCCCCTGGGGCGTCTATTCGGTCTGGTGGCGACATTTTCAGGTGTATCGCAGCACCTGGTTAGTCAACTGTCTGCCGCCAATTTCAGAGCCCGTGGTTTATTTGCTGGCCTTTGGCTACGGCCTCACCCCCCTGATTGGCGGCGTAGACTATTTGGGCCAGCAGGTCCCCTACGCCACCTTTATTGCCCCCGGCATGATTGCCGTGGGCGTACTGTTTCAATCATTTTTTGAGGGAGCCTACAGCAGTTTTATTCGGCTGAACTTCCAAAAGACCTGGCAGGCGCTGCTCACCGCCCCCCTCAGTTTCACAGATGTCTTTTTGGGAGACTGGTTTTGGGCCGCCACCAAGGGTACCATCGCTGGCACTCTGACTGGCCTGGTGGCGGTGATTGCCAACCTCTACGCCCCCTCTAGCCTGGTGCTGTCCCTACCGCTGATTGTGTTGGGCAGCTTGCTATTTGGGGCCTTTGGCCTGCTGGTAGCGGGGGCCGTAAACAAGGTTGACCAGGTGAATGTGCCCATCTTCCTGGTGGTGATTCCCATGTTTACCCTCTCAGGCACCTACTTTCCCCGGGATACCCTACCTCCCTTACTGGAAAGGGTGGCTGATTTGCTGCCCCTCGCCGCCCTGGTAGATTTACTCCGCTGGCCTTTGGGGCTGCCCCCCTGGTGGCCATGGTCCCTGCTGTGGTTGCTGGGGTGGCTGGTGCTGATGGCCCGCCTGGCCGCTCTGCGCATCTATCCCCGCTTGTTCAGCTAAGCCCATGGCAGCAGGGCAGCCCCAAGTATATGCCCTTGGGTATAAGCGGTTGTCGATCCCTCCGCTATTATGGGTGGGATTTGTAGCTCTGCTATGGCCATTGCCACCGAGTTTGGGGCAAACCACAGCACCTACGGGTGATATGGCCATTGCCAGTCAGATAGCACCCCAGGTCTGAGCTAACCAGCTCGCTGATGCCCAGCTATCTAACCAGCGCCATATCCCTCAGCCGGCCAGGCTGACCAGCGATCGCGAAGGATAGACAGCAAACCTATGGCTGAAAAAGTATTACGGGTGAATCGAGCCACCGTGTTCAAGCTCAGGCCTGAACCCACGGCACTGCTACAACCCAACGAGCAAGTGTCCATCAATGCGGGTAGTACCTACCCGTTGCACTCCTACGCCTATGCCGACATTGACGGTAGCTTTAATGGCCACATTAAATTTGCCCTGCGCGATCGCACCATTAACGGCTTCAACACCTGGTTTGTCTCTAGCCTCGACGCCCAGGTGGAAGCGGACGGGGAAGTGGTTTACCCCCTGGAAGACCAGGAAAGTATGCCGATTCTGTGGATAAACCAATACACGCTACTCAAGCGCCGCCCCCTGGACTCAAGTCTGCTGGATTCCAGTGAGACAGTACCGGTGCAGCGGGGGCAAACCTTCCAACTCCACTCCTATGCCTTTGCCGATTCCCAGGGCAACTTTAACAACCACATCAAGTTTGCCATTCGCAACACCATCGACTTTGTGAATGGCCTGAGCACCTGGTTTGTGTTTACCCCCCACGCCTTCGTTACCTTTGACGACGATATTGTCTACCCTCCCGAAGATCCCAACGCCTTCATTTTACGGGTGACAGAGAACACGGTATTCAAGCGCCGCCCAGTGCCTGCCGCTGAGCTTCCCGCCAACGAGCGTCCCCCCGCCAGTGCCGGTACCGAATTGGTTTTGGGCAGCTATGCCTTTGCCGATGCCCAGGGATCCTTCAACCGCCACATTCGGTTTTCTCTGAAATATGTCAAAGACAATATTTTTGGCTTCAACACCTGGTACATCTTCGACGGCCACGCCCGGGTCGAACAGGCCGGACAGGTGGTCTATCCTCGCCCCACCACCCCACCCCCAACCCCGCCACCCACCGCTCCCCAATACTCCGGCACGCCGTTTCGGCTACCCGGCTTTACCTCCACCTTTTACACCGACCAGCCAATCATCCCCAATGGTAGCTTCACCTGGGGTGAGGCCACCCGCAACGCCACTCGAATTCCACCCACCCGCGACATTGTAGAGAACATTCTGGCCCTAGCCAGTGCCCTGCAACCTGTACGCAACCGCCTGGGTCGTCCATTTCAGGTCAACTCTTGGTATCGCCCGCCGGATGTTAATGCCTCAGTGGGTGGTGCCCCCTTCAGTCAACATCTCTCAGGTCGTGCCGTTGATGTGCAGGTGCAAGGGCTGAATGGCCGACAGGTCGCCAATGCGATTATGCTCACCTGGCCTGGGGGCATCGGCATTTACAGCAACATGCCTAGGGTGATTCACCTGGATATTGGTCCCCGCCGGACCTGGGGGTTTTAAGGGATGGCCTCTGGATTGGCCAGACGCCGTTGCAAGAACTCTATGAATACGTTCACCTTGGTGGATAGATGCCGGTTCACTGGGTACAGGGCATAAATGCTTAACGGTGCCGGTTGGTAGTCCGTTAGGATACGGTGCAAGCGCCCCTGTCGCAAATCATCGCCCACAATAAATGTGGGCAACAGGGCAATGCCTAACCCAGCTAAAACAGATGCTTGCAGCACTTCACCATT
Source organism: Nodosilinea sp. P-1105 (assembly GCF_012911975.1). GTDB lineage: Bacteria > Cyanobacteriota > Cyanobacteriia > Phormidesmidales > Phormidesmidaceae > Nodosilinea. The sequence goes on from NZ_SMDQ01000001.1 coordinate 208,713, forward strand.
ATTACTGCACAGCGGACCTTGCACCATAACTCCATGGTTGGTGCCATCAGGCCCCGTCAAGTACCAGGGGATACCTGGTGCCATCGGGCCGTAATGTAGACAGGCATGCTGCTGCAACTGTTCGGGGGTGGTGGGACTACCGTGTTGGCGCAGGTAAGCGGGGGCCGCACAAAGCACCACTGGACTGGGGGCCAGCTGGTGCACAATCAGACCACTGGCTACCGGTGCTTGGGCAATGCGTACAGTAACGTCAAAACCTTCATTGATTGGGTCAATAAAGCGATCGTTGAGCACTAACTCGATTTTCAGGTCAGGGTACTGGGCCATAAACTCCCCCAGCCTGGGGGCCAGGTGCAGGGTGCCAAAGGTCATCGGCGCATTGATGCGCAGGCTCCCCTTGGGCTCTGCTTGCAAGCGCGAAAGGGCAAGCTCCGCTTCTTCTAAATCGGCCAGAATCGCTGTGCACCGTTGATAAAAAGCGCGACCGGCATCGGTGGGGGTGACTTTGCGAGTGGTGCGGTATAGCAACTGGGTTTGCAAATAGGCCTCCAGGTTTAGCACCAACTTATTGACGGCCGATCGCGACAGCCCCATAGCCCGGGCCGCAGCGGCAAACCCGCCAGACTCAACCACCTGGGTAAAGGCGCGGAGGCTTTCAAGCTTATCCATGGGTAAACGTGCCAACTGGTCACAGAAAGACGATCTCAATTGTCGACCTAAAAGAGACAATACGTCAATAAAATCTACTATTGTCTCTTAAACAGAATCAGTATAGGATGATTTTAATTGGATCATTGAGTCGAACAAAGACCATCCATTGACACAGATAGCGGTGACATGGATGGACATGACCCAGGTAGGAGGTATCTGATGATTACTGTTCGTCCAGCCAGCGATCGCGGCGTTGCTGACTTTGGCTGGCTAGATAGTCGCCACACGTTTTCCTTTGGCCACTACTACGATCCTCGCCACATGGGCTTTGCCAGCCTGCGGGTGATTAACGAAGACAAGGTAGCCCCTGGACAGGGATTTGGCACCCATGGCCACCGCGACATGGAGATCATGACTTACGTGCTATCGGGGGGGCTAGACCACCAAGACAGCCTTGGTGGGGGCTCCACCATTCACCCTGGCGACGTGCAGCGGATGTCTGCCGGCACAGGTATTCGCCACAGCGAATTCAACGCCTCCGCCACAGAACCAGTGCACTTCCTCCAAATTTGGATTCTGCCAGAAACCGCTGGGCTTCGGCCCAGTTACGAGCAAATTCATGTTTCCCCTGAAGCCAAACAAGGGCACCTGCACCTGATTGGTTCACGCCAGGGGGGGGATGGAGTAGTCACCATTCATCAAGATGTCAACCTGTATGCAGCGATCTTGACTGCGGGGCAAACGGTGGACCATGCCATTGCCCCTGGACGAGGCGTCTGGGTGCAGGTCGTCCGAGGAGGCATTACCCTCAATGGTCATCCCCTAACCGCTGGGGATGGGGCTGAGATCACAGATGTGGCGGGCTTAACCCTGGTAGGCACCGCCACTGAAGCCGAAGTGCTGCTGTTTGATCTGGCTGTGTAGGGTTTGATCCGATTGTTATTGTTTTAAGGAGAGAACTATGTCTGAACCAGTTATTGCCGACAAAAAGCCTGTGGTGATGGAACTGGAGGCGGGAGACTATTTTTGGTGTAGTTGTGGTCAATCCAGTAATCAGCCGTTTTGTGACGGGTCACACCAGGGCACTGACTTTACTCCCATGAAATTTACCCTTGAAGAAAAGCAGCAGGTGGCTCTGTGTGCCTGCAAGCATACCGATAACCCGCCCTTCTGCGACGGTAACCACGCCCAGCTGTGAGGGCTTAAGGGAATTTCAGAATAACACCATGCCTCTGTAGGCAAAGCTTCCGTGCCCATCGGGACATCACAAGGACTTAGATACCGGTATCCAGCGCTTCAATTAACTTATCTAAATAAATACCCATCAAATTCGCCTGCTCCCCAGGGATGTTGCTGCGCACTTCCTCTTTCAACATGCGATAGGCCACCACACAAGCGTCTTGACGGTGAAAAGCCCGGATGATGTTCTGCATCCACACTAAATACTCTTCCATAAATCCATCTTGATCGTTTAGCAGCACCCCTTTGGCAATATATTCCAGGGTAAACATCATATCCCGCTGGCATTGGGGGCCATGCTCCTGTACGACTTGGCGATGGGGGGTTTGAATCAGGCGGCGGAGGGCATTGAGTACCAGCGTTTTGTTCTGCTCTTTGATAGAGGTGTAGGTCGCTACCCGAGTCTGAAACGCTGTGGCTAACTCGTCAAAAGAGCGTAGTTCAATGTCGTTTAGATAACGTCCATCGGCTTCTTTAATCGCGTCCATTAATGTATTGTTCATGGCGTCCTTCCTTGGGTGCAATTGGCCTGGGGCCACTCTATCAATGCAGTACTTAGGAGATTTCTGAGAAAGACAATCCCGCTTGTTGTCAGCGATCATAGCTTTCGTAGGGTGGGCAATGCCCACCACTCGGGAGAAAGTTTCCTAGAAGTCACCTTACCACTGCTTACCCAAGGTTCCCAACGAGAAAACGCCACTACATTCTCCTTTACAAGTCTTAGTATGGCGTTAGTAACGCCTAGGGAATCGGTACAGTATGCCAAGATCCCAGGGTTCTTGAGTTCATTGACCATTAACTTTGGGGCACTCCAGGACAGAACCCTGGGATCTGTACCGGCGTTTTAGCAGAAATACGACCACATTCATAGAGGGTGTTAGGTTCTGGGTGTCAGGTATCAGGAATAGTTGACCGACTCATGCCACAATGTACTAGGATCAATCACCCGTCCAGTCGGGGCAAGGGGCGGGGGCTGCCCAGCCGTAAGGGTGCAGGGCACATACCAAAAGTTGCCGTTTGGCTTTGCTCTGACCGTAGGCGATGCCGTGGTAGTTCTGACACCCCTGGCAAGGCTTAGGGCGGCTGGAGGTGGGATCTTTAAAGCCAACTTGCGATCGCAGAATTTGCTGCTTACTCTGACCACGGTGCCATTGTTCGTAGGCACGGCGACGACATAGGTCATTGGCCCGCTGAAACAAATCGTTCGTAATGCTCACGGCAGCACCTGCCTGAAGGGGGATCATCTTTTAGCCTAACGAAGGACACCGGGCAAGTCGGGAAAACTTAAAAAGTCGTGAACAAGCCCCCTACTCCGCTTGCACAAATGGGGTATTCCACAGGGTCCAATTTTCTTTGTTAAAGGGCGATCGCCAGTGTCGAATCAGGTCTAGTTCTAGCCGTTGTCGGGCCTGACGATCGGCGGCGGCATGGGGCCAAAAGCTAATATTCACCGCTACCGACAGTTGGTGACTACGGTGGGCCTCAATGTAGCTGAGAATGTAGCGCTTACAATCATGCACCCCTTTCCACCGTTGATTCGCCTTAATCGTTTCACCCACGTACAGCAGTACAACCGCGGCGTCATCAATCACAAAGTAGAGAGCCGGCCCCCCGGCTTCGTCGAACTGCCCGCGCCAAAACGCTGCATTTTGAGGGGGCAAGGTAAAGGGATCGATGGTTTCCACCGAGGCCGGGGCCGGGGCCATGTCAAACAATGCCCCTTGTTGGGCCTGAGGGGTTAATCGCACCTGGTGCTGATACTGGGCCACCCGCTGCTTCCAGGTGACCAACTCCGATCGGGGAATCGCTGAGGCCGATGAGCGGTTATAGGCCCACGACACATCGGCCGCCCGTTGATCAGCATCAGACAATAAAGAGGGTTGATAGTCGGAGGGCATAGACCTAGGGATAGCGGTTATCGGTCCTGATGATAGGCTAAATTCACTAGGTGTGGTGGCCCAGAAGAAAATATTCACAGGTATGAGCCCATGGCCCTATAACTTTCTTACATTCTTGTCCTATGGTTGGTCTGCCAATGTTTTGCTGTCTATTCGGAGAATCATATGTCAACGTTAACGGTTTGGAAGTTTGATACCGCTGACGGGGCTGAAAATGCCCTGGAAAAGCTGAAAGGTCTAACCAAGCAAGAGTTGATTCAGGTGCTAGACGCCGCCGTCGTCACGTGGCCCACAGGGCGGAAAAAACCTAAAACCTATCAAGCGGTCAGCACAGTGGGCGTTGGGGCCTTAGGGGGTGCCTTTTGGGGGATGCTGTTTGGCCTGATTTTCTTGGTGCCGCTATTCGGCATGATTGTCGGTGCCACCGCAGGAGCTTTATCTGGCAAATTTACCGACTATGGCATTGACGACGACTTCATCAAAGAATTGCGGGACAAGGTCACCGAAGGCACCTCGGCCCTATTCCTGCTGACCGGCCAGGTCACAGTGGATAAAGTTAGCGCGGCCTTTTCTGATTCAGAAAAAGGTGAGCTAATTCAATCCAACCTCTCCACTGAGCAGGAAGCAAAACTGCGGGAAGACTTCGGCGCTGAAATCTAGTGTGGCGTCAAGTTTTAATTTTAGGGCCGACAGCTGTAGTGACCCACCCTGCCCTCCGAACACCCCTCCGAGGGAGGGGACAGAGCCCGTCAGCCCGCTGTTACAGTAGGGTGTCATGGCCGGGAACTGCGATCGCCGTGGGCTTAACCATCGTCGAAACAATGCCTGAATGTCCACCGCCATTGGGGGGACATTCAGGTATTATTAATGCCGCTAGTTTTCATGTCTCTCGCCAGCCTGTAGATTTAATCTTTCATTTTCGCTAGTTTAAGGACCGCTATCATGAATCTGCGCAAGATTGGGGTTTTAGGCATCAGCCTTGGCCTTGGCTTCACCCTGTTACCAGGGCTAGCCATCGCCGCCGCCAAGCCATCGCCGTCCCCTTCTGCAGTGGCACAAGCTACCGCAGACCCTACCTGTGTGGCCCTACAGGAAATCACTACTGGGGATACTGAAGTCCGTAAACGGATTGAAAATCGGGTGCTGGGCAGCAACAACTGGAATACGGATTTCTTAGTGCCTGGTAACCAACCCTTTCGGTATTTTGTGGCCATTATTACCCCCGAAAATACCGCCACCTACGAAATGTCGGTTAATTTGCGGTTGCCCACAGGGGCCTCAGAACCAGCCTTTAGCACCCGAGCGGATGTGCAAGCTGGGGTCACCTTCTCAATTCCGTTTCAGTCACCCACTGGACGACAGCCATCAGTGGTCAACGTCCGGGTAGGGGGCGTTAATGGCAACGTCTATACGATTGGCGTGGCTGCTTGCCCCTAATCACCTTTCCTCGTACAAATAGGCCGATACTTAGTGGCAATCCAAACTGTTGAAGACCTGATCGGCTGTGGCTTCAGGCGCTTCTCCTTGGGCTAGTATCCAGGCAAACTGGGCTTGGTCGTTGTGCTCCACAAAGGCCAATAGGCTGGTGGCGTCATGGGTACTTTGCGCTTGCTCAAACCGTCCAGTTTGCGCCACAACCGCGACTGGCTGACCACAGAGGGTGCGCTCCTCCACCCGTTCCTCCGCCAGCTGATAATTGCCTTCTACTCAGCACCCCTACCCCGAGGCCGATGAGCAACAATAGGGTTAAACATCCGCCACAGCCGAGGGCAATTTGCTTAGCTCCAACAGCCTGCTGGGGCGGTGGAGTAGGGGAAACGTCGTTGTCCGTCATCGCTGATTACACACTTGCAGTATCTTGTCCCATGTTGGCGACGGCCTCTACTCAACTGCTCCTGTGCCGTCCTACTTGTGCCGTCCTAAAATCAGGCAATGAGTTTTAGTTGGGCGGTTCGGTCAGTCGATCGTCCAGAGTTTTTGTAGACTAGGGATGGACCATGGCAACACCAGATTAAGGAAGCAGCACATCATGGGGTTATTTGATCGCGTCAGCCGAGTGATTCGCTCTAACCTAAATGCCGCGGTGAGTTCGGCGGAGAATCCAGAAAAGATTCTGGATCAGGCCATCATCGACATGCAAGAGGACCTGGTGCAAATGCGTCAGGCTGTTGCTGGCGCGATCGCCAGTCAGAAGCGGGTTCAGCAGCAATATGATAAGGCTCAGAATGATGCCAACACCTGGCAGCAGCGAGCTCAGTTAGCCTTGCAAAAAGGCGATGAAGACCTGGCCCGTCAGGCCCTAGGCCGCAAAAAATCCCAAGCGGAAACGGCCGCCGCCCTGAAAGCCCAGCTTGACACCCAGAGTGTTACGGTAGAGCAGCTTAAGCGCAACTTAATTGGCCTTGAAAGTAAGCTCTCAGAAGCTAAGACCAAGAAAGATATGCTCAAGGCTCGGGCCAGTGCCGCTAAGGCTAACGAGCAGTTGCAAAACACCACTGCCAGCATGAACACCAGCAGTGCCATGGCTGCGTTTGAGCGCATGGAAGAAAAAGTGATGCAAATGGAGGCCACCTCCCAAGCAGCCGCAGAGTTGGCCGGGTCAGATCTAGAAAGTCAGTTTGCCAAGTTGGAAGCTGGCGGCGATGTGGACTTAGAGTTGGCGGCGATGAAGGCTCAGCTATCTGGGGGCAGCGTCGATCAAGGGCAGTTGCCCGGCAGCGAAACCGCTCAGTCCTCTCCCCAAGGGGCCGACGTGGATGCTGAATTAGAAGAGCTCAGGGCCCAAATTGATCAGCTGGATTAAGCTAAAACACCATGCAACTTGCCCAACGACTGCAGCCGCTGCAGGGGAACGTCTTTGCCGACATGGATCGGGCTAAGGCCAGCGCCCGGGCCGCAGGACAGACCATTATCGATTTGTCTCTAGGCTCTTCAGACTTGCCGACCCCGCCCCATGTGTTAGAGGCGATCGCCGCTGCCCTGCCCGATCCCAGTACCCATGGCTACTGCTTGTTCTCGGGCACCCAGGCCGTTCGTCAAGCAGCCGCTGCCTGGTATACCCGTAAATTTGGTGTGCCGGTGGATGCCGAGACCGAGGTACTGTTGCTGATTGGCTCTCAGGAAGGTACAGCCCACCTTCCCTTGGCGGTGCTCAACCCCGGGGACTTTGCCCTGCTGATGGATCCGGGCTACCCGTCCCATGCTGGCGGCGTTTATCTGGCTAATGGTCAGATTTATCCCATGGCCCTCAGGGCTGACCATGGCTTCTTACCCAACTTTGAGGATATTCCTGCGGCTGTTCTAGGGCAAGCCCGCTTGATGGTCTTGAGCTATCCCCATAACCCCACTACCGCCATGGCTCCCTTGAGCTTTTGGCAGGAGGCGGTGACCTTTTGCCAGCACCATAACCTGGTGTTGGCCCATGACTTTCCCTATGCCGACCTGACCTTTACCGGCCAACCGGCCTTGTCGGTGCTACAGGCGGATCCCCAAAAGACCTGCACCATCGAGTTCTTCTCCATGTCTAAGTCTTACAACATGGGCGGGTTTCGCATCGGTTATGCCATCGGCAACGCCGCCATCATCAAGGCCCTGCGCCAAGTGAAAGCCAATGTGGACTTTAACCAATACCCCGGCATTCAGCGGGGGGCGATCGCCGCTTTGACCGGTCCCCAAGATACCGTACAGCACATGATTCACACCTTCCGCCAACGGCGAGATGTGGCTGTACAGGCACTTCACCAGATCGGCTGGACTGTGGACCAGCCCCAGGCCACGATGTACATCTGGGCCAAACTTCCCGAAGCTTGGTCCCAGAACTCCATGGCGTTTTGCACCCAACTGGTGCAAGCAACCGGGGTGGCCTTAGCCCCTGGGATTGGCTTTGGCAAAACTGGTGAGGGGTATGTGCGCATTGCCCTAGTGCATCCCCCTGAAACGCTAGAAGCTGCAATCCAAAAGCTGGCTCAATTTGTGTAGGGCTGGTTTCTGCTCAACCGCGAAAGGCTGAGTTCAGGACCCCTCCCTATACCCCATTCTCCGAGTTAGCATCTGGCCGTTGCTCGGCTAGAAACGCCTCCACATCACGGGTTAAGCTTTGTACCGACTCGTGAATCTCCGCTAGGGCGGCCTCCAACTGGGACGATACCAACATGGTTGACTGCAAACGGTTCAAAATATCCCGTGTTTGCTCTCGGTAGCTGGTCTCAAACTCTTGCCAATCCATAATCATAATTCCTTGTGACGACCATTCAGAAACGATGTGACAATTACTACACTCTAGCTGAAGACGCTTTCCTGGAATAGGGCCAAAAGTCTAGATTTTCTGGCAAAAGTTAGTTGTTATGGCTGAACCCGTTTTATCTATTGAGTGGTTGGCGGTGGGATCGACTCCGTGTAAGTACTGATCAGCCAGAGACAGCAGGGGTTTGCTCTAAAGGCGTGACAGTTAAGCCGAGAAATCCTGACTAGGCCAGGAGCCAGAATTAAGTAGCCAAGAGGGCACAGCCTCACGATCACGGTCAGGGGGTTTACCAGTATCCTAGTAAATACAGTGGTTTAACAGTTGTCATAGCCTAGTGAGTTCTGCGGTTCAGCCCACATTAGTGAATGATCCTGAGCGTCTAGATGCTCGCCTCAAGGAGATCCCCAAGGAGCCTGGGGTCTACTTCATGAAGGATGCCCGGGACCAAACCCTATATATCGGTAAATCCAAGTGCCTGCGTACTCGGGTACGCTCCTACTTCCGGGACTTTCACGGCCACATGCCGCGCATTGCTGTAATGGTGATGCAGGTGGTGGAGATTGAGTTTATTGTCACCGACACTGAGGCGGAAGCGCTGGCCCTAGAGGCCAATCTGATCAAGCAGTACCAACCGCACTTCAACGTCTTACTCAAAGACGACAAAAAGTATCCCTATCTCTGCGTCACCTGGTCCGAAGATTATCCCCGCATTTTTATTACCCGGAAGCGGCGCAAAAGCCTGAAAGACCGCTACTACGGCCCTTACGTCGATGTCGGGTTGCTGCGCAGCACCCTGAGTTTGGTAAAGCGAATTTTCCCCCTGCGGCAACGGCCCCAGCCAGTCCATAGAGACCGACCCTGCCTCAACTACGACATTGGCCGTTGTCCAGGGGTATGTCAGCAGCTGATTTCCTCAGAGGACTACCACAAGACCCTGCAGCGGGTGGTGATGGTGTTTCAGGGCCGCACCACTGAGTTGGTGGATATTTTGACCCAGCACATGGAAAAGGCGGCAGCGGAGATGAAGTTTGAACAGGCGGCCCGCCTACGAGACCAGATTCGTGGGTTAGAGCGCCTTTGTGCCGACCAGAAAGTCGCCCTGCCGGACGATACGGTCTCCCGAGACGCGATCGCCCTGGCGGCAGACGCCAAACATGCCTGTGTCCAGATCTTTCAGGTGCGGGCCGGCCGATTGGTGGGTCGCCTGGGCTTTGTAGCCGATGCTGAATCGGGCTCACCGGGGGCAATTTTACAACGGGTTTTGGAAGACCACTACCAAACCGTTGATGCGGTGGAAATTCCTTCGGTCATTTTGGCCCAGCATGACCTGCCAGACGGGGACATCCTGGCAGAATACCTGAGCCAGCGACGGGGCCGCAAAGTGTCAGTGGAGATCCCCCAGCGTCAGAGCAAGGCCGACCTAATTGATATGGTCGAGCGCAATGCCCAGTATGAACTGGCCCGCACCCAGGCGGTGGCCGATCGCAATACCCAGGCGCTACAGGATCTGGCGATCGCCCTTGATTTACCTGATCTACCCAAGCGCATCGAAGGCTACGACATTTCCCACATTCAAGGCTCAGACGCCGTGGCCTCCCAGGTGGTATTTGTGGATGCCATGCCCGCCAAGCAGCACTACCGCCACTACAAAATTAAAAATCCCGAGGTCAAGGCCGGGCACTCCGACGACTTTGCCAGTATGGCTGAGGTGATTCGCCGCCGCTTTCGTCGCTATGCCGCTAACCCCGACCAACCCAGAGTCGGTAACCCCGACTGGCCAGACCTGGTGATGATTGACGGCGGCAAGGGGCAACTGTCGGCGGTCGTCAAGGTGCTGAAAGACCTCAACCTGCTGCAAGACCTAAAGGTGGTCAGTCTGGCCAAAAAGCGAGAAGAAATCTTTTTGCCCGGTGAGTCTCACCCCCTTAATACCGACGCCGAGCAACCCGGTGTGCAACTGTTGCGCCGCCTGCGGGATGAGGCCCACCGCTTTGCCATTAGCTTTCATCGTAAAAAGCGCACAGACCGCATGCGGCGATCGCGCCTCTCTGACATTCCAGGATTAGGGCAGCACCGCCAAAAAGAACTGTTAGCCGCCTTTCGCTCCATCGACTACATTCGCGAAGCCAGTACCGAACAACTAGCCCAGGTACCAGGGATTGGGCCTCAACTGGCTCGACAAATCTATGAGTACTTTCACCCCCAGGCTGAACCCGCAGATGAGTCGGTCAACCCGGTCAGCTGACCGGTCCAGGCCTGATAGAGCGATTGCCCAGAGCAGGTGGGAAGTATCGATACCAATTGCCAAAAATATGACCACCTTTGCCGATGGCGTCAGGTTCTAGGTGCCAGGTATCAGGTAGGGCAGGGCGGCTGATGTCACAGACTATTAGTCTTTTTTTTCAAGCCGATAGAGGACTACCACCAAAGCAATTACCCCCAGCTGTACCGCCAGGTTCGGTAAAGCACTACTCACATCTCGTCCGGCCAGCAACTGGGTGAAAAAAATAAATGCTCCAATCATCCCTGAAGCTCCAACGGCCCCGTAGATAAACTTGCGTAAGCCTTTATAGGGCGCTTTTGCCTCTGCCTTGAGGCGGGCGTATTTCTCCTGGCTCATGCCTTTAGGTGGTGTCTCTCTGGGGGAAGGGTTAGGGGTCATCAACAAAACCTGTAATGTCAGTACATAGAACAACCCAAGTAGCGCTAAGATTTGCTGCTTGGCACTGTTATACCTCCCGGTTCGCTCATTTCTAAGGAGGTTCCTCAGATTCTGGCCCCAGCCGAGTGTAAATACTCACCGGGAAGTTGA
>NZ_SMDQ01000010.1 GCF_012911975.1 Nodosilinea sp. P-1105
ACTCCCTATTTTTTGTCCTTCCTATTCTCTCAAAGCATTGTCCCCTGAAGCTTTGAGTCCCCTTGTCACCCGCTAAGCGAAATTACAGAAACCGTGGTCATGCAAAACCCTAAGCAGGTGGTGCAGTTGATCCAAGGGTTACAAGAGCAGGGCATTCGCCTCAGCATCGATGACTTTGGTACGGGGTATTCTTCCCTGGGCTATTTGCGGCAGCTACCGATTGATACCCTCAAGATCGATCGCAGTTTCATTGCCGACATTCACCGCAGCCCTCAGCAGTACGGCATTGTGGAAGCCATTATTCGTCTGGCCGCCCATCTTGATCTGGTGGTCATTGCCGAAGGCGTCGAGCATGAGGCCCAACGGCAAGCGTTGAACCAACTGGGATGTCAGTTTGGTCAGGGGAATCTATTCACCCCGCCGCTGAGTACCAGTCAGTTTAGCCAATACCTACGGACCCGGGTGTCGGGGGATGGGGAGGTGGGGAGGTGAAGGGGGGATGGGGAGGATGGGGGGATGGGGAGGTGGGGAGGTGAAGGGGGGATGGGGAGGATGGGGGGATGGGGGCAGACCGGGGTGTCTGCCCTGGCGGGTAATGCAGCTAGTTCCGAAACTCCGAGGCCACGATCATCGAGCCAATGCCCAGATCAGTGAAAATTTCCAGCAGTAGCGCATGGGGTACCCGACCATCCACAATGTGGGCGGCGCCGACCCCCTGAGCCAGCGATCGAACGCAGCAGTTCACCTTCGGAATCATGCCTCCGGCCACCACGCCGGTATCGATTAGTTGACGAGCCTGCTGAATATCCAGCTTGGCCAGTAGGGTTGAAGGGTCAGTATAATCTGCCAAAATACCTTTGGTATCCGTGAGCAGAATCAGCTTTTCGGCCCCCAGGGCGGCGGCGATTTCCCCGGCCACGGTATCGGCATTAATGTTGTAAGCCTGGCCCGTATCATCGCTGGCCACGCTCGACACAATTGGAATATAGCCCGCTTCCACCAGGGACTTGATAATGCCGGGGGAAATGTTACTCACCTCCCCCACGAACCCCACCCCTTCTGACCCTTGGGGCCGGGCGGTGATCAGGTTGCCGTCTTTACCGCAGAGGCCAACGGCCTTGCCCCCAGCTTGGTTAATTAGCGATACCAGTTCTTTGTTGACCCGCCCCACCAACACCATTTCCACCACGTCCATGGTGGGGGCATCGGTCACCCGCAGCCCATCTTTAAACTGGGGCTCAATGCCCAACTTTCCCAACCAAATATTGATTTCTGGCCCGCCGCCGTGGACCACCACCGGACGGATACCCACACAGGCCATAAATACAATGTCGCGCACCACATCGGCCTTGAGGCGGCCATCCTTCATGGCGGCACCGCCATATTTGACCACCACCGTGCGCCCCCGAAACTGCTGAATGTAGGGCAAGGCCTCGCTCAGAATTCGGACCCGAGTGGCTTCAGTTTCGTGGATATCACCTGCGGGGGAAGAAGGAGTTTGAGCCATGGACCTCAATCGGTGAAGAACTAGACAGATCACGACGACAGAGACAGGTGCTAGACGTTAAGCCTAGGGTTGAGTCAAAAAAAGACGAGAGAGTTGACTTAGGGTTCACGGTTCACGGTATGCGGTTTAAGGCGAGCCGTAGACCGTGAACCGTAGACCGTGAACCGCAGACCCTGTTGACCGTCACGTCTGGATTGACAGACCGCTAGCTACCTGGCTGGCGCTGTCCAGTAGTGTATCAATTCCCCATGGCTGAATCCGCCGGGGGCCGAATTCTTTTCTCGACTAAGGTCAGGATACGCTCAACAATCGTCTCTACCCCCTGGTCACTGTCGTCAATGGTGACCTGCACATCTGCCTGGGCGTAAAGCGGCCGTCGTTGAGCCATCAACTGGGCTAGGGTGGCTTCCCAGTCCCCCCTTTGCAACAGTGGTCGGCCCATATCCCCCACCAGGCGGCTGCGCAGCACCGTCAGCGGCACATCCAGCCAAATCACAATGCCGTGGTGTAAATAGCTCCAGTTATGTTGCTGGGTAACAATGCCACCGCCGGTGGCGATCACTAACCGTCGGTGGGCAGCGAGTTGCGCCAGTACGGCTGTCTCTAGCTGGCGAAAGGCAGCTTCCCCCTGGTGCTCAAAAATTTCGGGAATGGTCTGCCCAGCGGCAGCTTCCAGCACCGAGTCAGTATCAAAGAAGTGGTAGCCCAGGGCTTTCGCTAACTGGGCACCGGTGCTGCTTTTGCCAGCCCCCATCATGCCAATCAGATACAGGTTGATGCCTTTCAGGTGTTGGGACAGGGTCATGGGGGTTAGGGCAAAGGTTTGACGTGGAGAGAGTAGGGTATCGGGGGTTAGGGAGTTAGGGCATCGTCAGCGTCATCCCAATCATCGTCTTCCCCATGCCAATCGCTGCCAGCCTGACTGGACTCTGGGGGCTGATAAGGGGGGATAATCACCCGATAGTCGGCATCGACAACGCCATCTTCGGCGATTTCTGGATCGTCTAGATCATCGTCTAATGGATCATCATCGAGGGGGGCAGAGGGGGCGTTGGGGGAAGTATCGTAGTTACTATCGTCTGGGCCATAGTCCGCTGGGCCATAGTCTGCTGGGCCATAGACATCAGCGGTCTCCTCCCCATAGGTGGAGGCATCCTGATCATCAGCGGGGGCATAGATGCGATCGGTCTGGCCGGGGGCATCCCCCTGGCGATAGCTGTAGGAATAAATCGATCCATCTCGGTAAGCCCGTTTCGGACTCTGGGGGGCTTCAATGTCCGGGGGGGGCGGAGCAGGGTAATCATCCCAGCCCTGGTTGATGTCGTCGAGGCTATCCTCCACAGGGCTCACTCCAGGGGCCGTATAGGACCGGCTTTCCATGTCGCCCCAGTCCTGGGTGAGTTCTTCAAAGGACTGATCAATCTGCTGCTTTTGGGCGGCCTGGCGATTGCCAAACCAGTTCGTCGGCCAAAAGGAGGTGGTTGTGCCTGTCTGGCCAGGGGCAGAGCGGGAGGGTGAAGCCTGAGCCTGGTGGTGGGCCTGACTCAAGGTCTCCCAGTCATTCCACTGGTTCGGGGATTGCAGGTTAGTCCAGGCCTGCCATTCCCCACTGGGGCGATCGCGGCGGCTAGAGCGAGACGATGACTGGTTGGCGGCATCAGCACTGGGAGCACTGGCCCCGGTAACGTCAGGATTGGTGGGCTCATAAAAGGGTTGGGCCTTGTACTTGTAGGCGGGCGATCGCCCGCTTTTTCTCCCGGGTCTGCTAAAAGTTAGCCCTGCGGTCAGCCCTACGGTGGTGAGGGCGCCCAGGGCGATCGCCAGGCCCAGCCAGATTCCCACGGGCAATGCTAGGGTTCTGGCCCCCAAAAAGACCAGGGGCAGGGCTGGAGCTGTGTTTTGCACAATCAGCAGCAACACCGTCCCTAGCACCAGCAAAACAATGGCAAGACGTGCGGTGACCATGGGTCAAGGTTCATACAAGGGCTGTGCCCATCCTATCGTGACTCAGGGGTTAGATGCCCTTGCCAGCGGCGCAGGGGTACACAATCTAAATCCAATTGGTCAAGGGCGCGGGCCACCACAAAATCTACCAGGTCATCGATGCTTTGAGGCTGGTGGTACCAGGCAGGAATAGCTGGCACAATCCGCACCCCGGCCTCCGCCAGGGTGGTCAGGTTACGCAGGTGAATCAGACTGAAGGGGGTTTCACGGGGCACAACCACCAACTTGCGCCCTTCTTTAAGCTGCACATCGGCGGCTCGCTCCAGCAAATCAGAACTCATACCAGCGGCGAGGCGAGCCACGGTGCTCATACTACACGGAATCACCACCATCCCCAGGGTGCGAAACGAGCCACTGGCAATCGTGGCCCCCACATCCCCCCAGGGATGACAGCGGAGCTTACCTGCATTGGGCACAGCCGCCTGGTCACGCCAGAACTGCTCCTGCCGGTCGGGGTCAAGGGGCATGTGAATGCCCAACTCTGCCTGCCACACCATTTGGCAAGCCTTAGACGCCACCAGATCGATGGCGTTATCAGCGTTGAGCAGGTGCCGGATCGTGTGAACGGCGTAGACCAGCCCAGACGCGCCAGTAACACCAACAATGACGGGAGGGGGGGAAGAGGGGGCCATGGAATGTGCCAAAACTGCTCTGATCACGCTGGCCAGATCGTTTATGTATCTTAACGAACCTAGGGACCGCTGCGCCAATCCATTGCTCAGCGTACCGTACACCCCAGAGGCTTAGGTCGCTCCTTTACCCGCTGCTGGCTCTCGCCTCCCCCCTCAGGCTCACTCTTCGCTGTTATCGGCCGAGGCCTCGTCGCCCAGGGGCTCACCGTTGTCGTCTTCGCTGTAGCCGTTCTCGTCGTCCTCGGGGGCCTGGCTGCCGCCGCCCACCGCCACCAGGTCAATCTGCTGGCGATAGTAGTCCACGCTCTTCACCTGGACATCCACCTGGTCCCCCAGGCGATATTGCTGGCGATTCTTGCGCCCCACCAGCTTCTGCTGGCGGGAACGGTACTCGTACCAGTCATCCTTCAGAGAACTGACATGGACCAACCCTTCTACCAGCAGTTCTTCAATTTCCACAAAGAAACCATAGGACTGCACCCCCGTGATCAGGCCATGGAAGACCTCGCCAGTGTGGGAGCGCATAAATTCTGCTTTTTTTAGCCCCTCCAGGTCTGACTCCGCCTCCTGGGCCAGGCGCTCCCGTTCAGTCAGGTGAATGGCAATGCGACCCATGTCATCTTCAAATTCGTGCTGGATATCTGGGGGCAGAACATTCCAGTTAATCTGGCCGTGGCAAGAGCTATGGCGCAGGTTAACGCGATCTTTGGAGCGGGTAGAGCGGCGATCGCGGCCAGACTCAAACACCGCATGGAGAATGCGATGCACCAATAAATCTGGATAGCGACGGGAGGGGGAGGTGAAGTGGGTGTAGCCCTCGGTTAGGGCCAGCCCAAAGTGGAGGTCGGGATGGGTACTGTAAAAGGCTGGTTGGATAGTTTCCAACAGCAGGTAAGTCAGAATTTTTTCTGACTTGGACTCGGCAAACTGCTCCACAAACTGCTGATAGTCCTTGGGTTGGGGAGACTCTTCGTCGGCAATGGTAAGCTGAATATCCATATTTTCTGCCAGCTTCACCAACTCTTGTACGTCGCTGGCCTCGGGAGCCCGATGTAAACGGTAGATGGCAGGTACCCCTAGGGCCTTTAAATGTTGGGCCACTAACTGATTCCCCAGCAGCATACATTCAGTCACAATGGCGCGGGAGGGCAGCCCGGCGGAAACCACCATTACCCCTAACAACCCCTCATCATCGTATTGGAATTTGGGGGAACGGTAGTGGGCCAGCACCTCCCCTGCATCGGTAGGGAAGTCATACTCGGGCAGGTTAAGCTCGAATGCCCCCCGCTGAAGTCGCTGTCGCTTGATGGCCTGGCTGAGGTACAGCAGATTGTCAATCAAGTCGAAGATCGGCTCCAACCCTTTCAGGGCCTTGGGTTTAATATCCAACGCCTTGATGGCATCGCTATCATCTCGCACCAGCACCGCTTGGGCCTCCTGGTAGGTGATCTGGTGGTCCACACATACCACCGAGGGCTGCACCTCATACTCTAGAACTTGCCCCCTGTCATCGAGGGTAACCAGCACCGACAGGGCTAAGCGATCCTTTCCAGCCAGTAAAGAGCCCAGGGAACCCGACAGAGGGGGAGGTAGCATGGGAATGACCTCATCCCCCAGGTACACCGAGGTACCTCGCTTGGCCGCACTCTGGTCAATGGGAGAGTAGGCTTCTACGTAGTGGGCAATGTCCGAAATGTGAATACCTAACTGCCAGTGGCCGTTATCCAGCTTTTCTAGGGTGAGGGCATCGTCGATCACCCTGGCATTGGGGCCATCAATGGCGACAGTGAGGCGATCGCGTAGATCAAGTCGGTCTTTGAGTTCCGCTTTCTTGATCCGGTTGGGCAGGGCTTCGGCCTGAGCCAAAACCGCGTCAGAAAAGCTGCGGGGCAGGTCGTGCTTGCAGTAGACAATGTCAATGTCAGAGGCGTCTTCGGCATTGCTACCCAAAATTTGAGCAACTCGTCCTTGGGGAGGGTGTTGCCCCAGGGGGTACCGGACAATTTCCACATGGGCCAGCTGATCCACGGCGGCTGGCAAATCGGTACCGTTGGCCACCAGGGCCAGCTCAAATAGGAGGCGATCGTCCAGAGGCACCGCTCGGTAGTCACTCTCCTCTTGTTTCACCCGAGCTAGCACCGAAGCATTCGCCCGCTCTAGGATCAACTGCACCTCCCCTTCAGGACTGCGGCGACGACTACCCTCTTTGGTGACTTTGACTAATACGCGATCGCCGTTCCAGGCCGTGTTCAGCTGACTCTCCCGGACATAGATATCGTCAGCCCCTTCCTCGTCCTGGATCGCAAAGCAGAAACCCTTGCTAGAGCAGCGTAGCTTGCCTTCAATCACCTCCTCGTCTAGCTGACGGCGGTACTTACCCCGCTCCTTGACCAAAATGCCCAGCCGCTCTAAGGCATCTACCGCAATTTGCAAGTCTCGCTGGCTGGTTTCACTGGTGCAGTGAAGCTTTTTTTCTAAGGCTTTTAGCGTCAGGGTTTTCTGTTTATCAAAGTTCGCTAGCAGCGCCGCAATCGAAAATTCCATGTAGCGACCAAGTTCCTAAATCTTGTTCATTCTCTAGACAATCCTGCAACGGTGGCCTAACCCTATAGATGGCTAGGCTTGCTACAGCCCGGCAGTCGAACCTCCTGTGGCAACGAGGAAGCACCCAAAACCGGCTTAATCAATAGCCCCATGGCGGTCAACCGCCGTCAATATCCGCGATCGGCCATTGAGCCGGGTGAGCGGATAAGCAGGCACAGCCCCAAACAGCGAAGCTGACTGCCGCCTATAATAATGCGCCAACCCCTGCTTGAGTTCAACCATTCGCCACTGCGTCAAGGGGAAATAGCCTGCCAACGGCTAGATGCCTTCGACTTGGTGCTCCCTGATGGCTGCCCTGCCTAAACCCAAAGAGGCTCAGAGGGCCATCACCTCAGGCTTTTAGTAAGAGGGCATGGCACTCTACTTACAATGTCTCAAAAAATGGAAGCCTGTCAAATCTTTTTGTCAATACCAAGTAACCTTTTGTAAAGGCAGCAGAAAATTGCCCGTCTGCGGGGGGTAACAAGCCATGAGTTTCGCCCAGTCAGGTAAAGGGGGTGAGGGCTGCGGTTCAAGGGGCAAAGCCTGAGGTACGCCGCCAACTATCGCCGGAATCCGCTCAGGTGCGCTCCCCGGTGACGATGTAGGCCACCCGTTTACCAATGTTGGTGGCATGATCGGCGATCCGCTCTAGGTAGCGAATGGCTAGCACCAGCAACACGGTGGGTTCCACAGAGCCCACCAAATTCGTTTGATTGGCTAGCTGGGCATAGAGTTCCTCGTAGTCGGCGTCGATGGCGTCATCCTTTTGTTTAATGTCTAACCCTGATTGGGCATCCAAATTAGAGAGTGCCAGCAAACTCATGGCCACCATCGATCGACAGCGATCGAGCATAGTCTGGACCCGGCCAATCAGCGGTGGCACTGGATAGGGAAACAGTTTAATGGCTACCTCGCCAATGTCTTCGGCATAGTCACCGATCCGCTCCAGGTCACGCACCATCTGCATAAAGGCACCGATGCGTCGTAAATCTTCCTCTCCCGGGGTTTGTAGGGTGAGTAGGTGCATACAGTCCACCTCAATTTTCCGGTAGAAGCGATCCACCCGCTTGTCGTGGTCACTGAGACGCTGGGCCGCCTCTAGGTTGCGATCGCACAGAGCGTCACGGGCCAACACACAAGAATTTTCCACCAGCGCCCCCATCCGCAGTAAATCGCGCTGCACGCGCAGCAGTTGCCGTTCAAAGTCACTGCGTTTGGGTTGGGTCGTATCCACATCAGTTACCACGGTGGTGTTCATATCCCTGTCGATCCTGTTATCGTCCGGCACCAAGCCCACGAACAATTAAGCTCTGTAACAGTTGCTGAGGTAGCTATCACGGAAGTTGCCATCTTGGTTAACAATCAAGTCTAGACGTTAGAGGAGTATTTCCATGCCCCTTTCTGAGACCCAGATCTTTATTGCCTTGGCTTTGGCCCTACTACCTGGTATTTTGGCATTTCGCCTTTCTACCGAACTTTATAAGTAGGTTAAGGTTAGGCTCTGACGGCTGTTTCCTGACTCAGGAAATCAGGACAGATAATTAGGACAGATAAATAGTGTAATCACATATTTGTCCCAAGTGTGTCCTTTTGTAGGACGATCAGGTTTGGTCATGGTTTTTGTTGCTAGATACTATGACCATGGTTCAAGCCTCAACAAGGCTAAGCATGAGGCCTGGAAAGTCCCCCAGGCATTCGCAACCCAGGCAAATTTATCCTGTTAACAATGCCTACCCCGAGCTGCCCTCAGCCTCGGGGTATTCTTTATCTATTTCGGGCTTATTGTGAGCTAGGGCTACCCAGCTACAGGGTCATCGCCGGTTCATTCCTGACCGGGCCTAAAGCCCCAGAGTACACCAGTCCACGGCGGGCATCTAAGGTCAAAATCGCCCCGTCGCGAATAATTTCCGTGGCATTTTTTACCCCGACAATTACGGGCACGCCCAGACGCAGGCCAATCACAGCAGCGTGGCCTGTGAGGTCACCATCCTCGGTAATGATTCCCCCCGATCGCCGAATCAGATCGACAAAATCGGCGGTGGTATGGGGCACCACCAAAATTTCCCCGTCGTTAAAGTCACTGACATCCACACTGTTGGCGGTCACCCGGGCCCGACCACTGACTGAGCCTTCGCCAATACCAACCCCGCGCCCCAGCACCGCTGTAACCACATCCACCTTAATCAGGTCTGTGGACCCTGACACCCCCTGTAGGGTGCCCGCTGTTAACACCACCAGATCACCGTCATGGAGCAGAGCTTTCTCTTGGGCCACATTCATAGCCGCTTGAAAGGTTTGGGTTGTGGAGGGCAAATCCAGCACCAACAGCGGCCGTACCCCCCACACCAGCTGGAGCTGACGGGCCACATGCACATGGGGTGTAACCGCCAAAATCGGTGTTTGGGGTCGAAATTTTGACACGTTGCGAGCGGTGGCCCCAGTTTTGGTCAGGGTCATGATGGCGGCTGCCTGTAGCTGGGCAGAAATACGGCTGACGGCATGGCTAATGGCGTTGGGAATAGACCGGGCACCAGCTGCAGCCAGGTCTTTAATCACCGTTTTCTCTTGCTCAGTGCGGATGGCAATGCGGGCCATGGTGGCCACAGATTCCACAGGATATTGACCCACGGCGGTTTCGTTGGACAGCATCACCGCATCGGTGCCATCCAAAATCGCATTGGCCACATCAGACACTTCTGCCCGGGTAGGGCGAGGGTTACCCGCCATGCTATCGAGCATCTGGGTGGCGGTAATCACCGGAATTCCCAAGGAATTGGCGGTGGCAATCAGCCGCTTTTGCAAAATGGGCACATCTTCTGCCGGTAGTTCGACCCCTAAGTCCCCCCGGGCCACCATCACCCCGTCCGACAGGGAGAGAATCGCCTCCATTTGCTCGATCGCTTCGTGCTTTTCGATCTTGACAATCACGGGGACATGCTTGCCCGCCGCCGCGATAATTTCCTTGATTTCCAGCACATCTTGGGGATTGCGGACAAAGCTCAAGGCGACCCAGTCGACCCCCTGATTGAGCCCAAACATCAAATCTTCCCGGTCTTTGTCGGTGAGGGCCTTGATGGATAGATAAACCCCTGGAAAGTTGACCCCCTTATTGTTGGACAGGGTACCGCCGACCACAACTCCACAGTGCAACTCTTGGGTCTCTGGGTTGACAGACTCCACCTGCATTTCCACCCGACCATCGTCTAGCAGAATGGTGGCTCCTGCCGGAACTTCTTGGGCCAGCTTGTCATAGGTGACCGCAGCCCGCTGCTGATTGCCCATGATCAGTTCGCTGGTGAGGACGAAGGGGTCTCCCTTAGTGAGTTGAATTGACCCCTGTTCAAACTTGCCCAGCCGAATCTTAGGCCCCTGTAAGTCTTGCAGAATGCCCACTGGTTGGTTGAGCTCAAAGGACAGTTGGCGAATCAGTCGAATGCTGCGCTGGTGGTCGTCATGGCTACCATGGGAAAAGTTGAGCCGCAGGGTGGTGGCGCCGGCTTCAATCAGCGATCGCAACACATCGGCATGTTGAGTCGCCGGGCCGATGGTGGCAACAATTTTGGTGCGGCGCAGGTTAGTGGGCAGTGACATAGGTGCTATTCCCATTCAGGTTTCCCCGGTCCAGGTCTGATCTTTGCGACGACAACCAGAGCAAAGGGATACTAGCATGAATGGGATTGGCTTTCGCAATTCCTGCTGGGGTTGGCAACCTCAGCCATTTCAACTGGCAACACCCGGAGCGCCCTAGATATTACTTGCACCTGCCATAGCAATCCCAGTTGATTCAGGCAGGTAAGACATGCCCCTTGCCCATGCAGGCGAGAGCGAGGCACCTACCCTATGTATGGCCACGATGCGGGCAGAATGGTTATAGTCGGTCGCTGATTGGCACCAAACCCCTTGAATACCCGTCACAAAACTTTATTATCGCTGCGTAGTCGACTATACTGCTGAAGACACTGGTGTAGGAGCGATATAACATGTCGGCGGCAGCTGAGCCCCTGACGGTACGAAAAACAGTTCCCCCTGAGTTACTGAAAACAGAAGGTGGATTGAGCCCGAATACCCTAATGTTTATGGCCTCTGCGGGGTTGATAACCCTGTCAACGACGGGCTATTTCCTTTGGGGCTGGGCTGGGTGGTTTGTCTTTTTGATGAACGTACTGTCGTTACATTTGTCTGGAACAGTCATCCATGACGCGTCCCACAATTCGGCCCACCGTAACCGCACGGTTAATGCCCTGTTGGGTCATGGTAGTGCCCTGATTTTGGGCTTTTCTTTTCCGGTGTTTACCCGTGTGCACTTACAGCACCACGCCCATGTGAACGATCCGGAAAATGACCCTGATCATTTTGTCTCCACCGGGGGACCCCTGTGGCTGATTGCAGCCCGGTTCTTTTACCACGAGGTTTACTTTTTCAAGCGGCGGCTCTGGCGAAACTGGGAACTGCTGGAGTGGTTCTTGGGCCGGTTCGCCGTGGTCCTGCTGGTGCTTATGGCGTGGCAGTTTGATTTCATGGGTTACATCTTTAACTACTGGTTCTCTCCAGCCCTGGTGGTGGGGATTGCCTTGGGGTTGTTCTTCGACTATCTGCCCCATCGTCCCTTTCAAGAGCGCGATCGCTGGAAAAATGCGCGGGTGTACCCTGGTGCCGTCCTAAATGTGTTGATTATGGGGCAGAACTATCACCTGGTGCATCATCTCTGGCCGTCGGTGCCCTGGTACAAGTACAAGCCCACCTACGAGGTGATGCGGCCCCTCCTCGACGAGAAAGGCTCGCCCCAGTCGTTAGGGCTGCTGAAAATGAAGGACTTTTTTGGATTTCTCTATGATTTGTTCCTGGGGATTCGCCTGAAAGGGCACTAGTATAGTGGCCCCTAGCCACTACACCAGTTGTCGTAGTCTTCTAACTTTAGGGCATCTGGATTGGATGCCCTAAAAGCATCGTAAGCGGTTTGGTCAAGGCGGGTTTGGGTTTGGTAGGCCCACTCTGTTTGCAGGGCATCGACTTTGGCCCAGGCTTCGACACATTGCTGCGACTGTTTGCCAAAGGTCTGACAGGTCTGCTCGGCCAGGGCGATCGCCTGGTCAATCTGATCGGTCAACTGAGTTTCTTGGGGGTTTGAGAGTAACGCCTCATGGGTGAGCAAATCAGTGATGGTGACAATGCCCAATAGCTCTGATTGAATCACTGGGGCTACGGAAATGCCGGTGTTGCTAAACAGACGGGCAACATATTCAACCGCTAAATCAGGGTTGACCACAATACAGGGCTTGCTCATAATCTCGTAAACCCGCAGTCGCTTCAGATCCCGTCCAAAGGCCAGGGCGCGGGTAACGATGTCGGTATCTGTGATAATGCCGTAGGCATCTTGGGGATGTTGGCGATCGACCACCAGAGCGTGAATCCCTTGCTGCAACATCCGTTGCAGCGCTGCAGCGACTGGGGCGGAACCCCGGATGGTGATCACTGACCGGGTCATAATCTCTGAAACTTTGACCATTGGAGGTGCCCTGCTAAACCAATCCCAGAGTGCGGATGCTCAAATCTGGCCGCAAATCTTGGGCCTCCCGTAGATACACATGCTGTACCTTGGCCGTCCGAGCAGGCAGCTGCACGTACAGTAGTACCCGAATACATTGGGGCAAGCTACCTTCCACATACATGTGCTGCACATCTAGCAGGGGAATATCATCCCAACCGGGGCGCTGACGGGCGATCGCCGCTGGGAATACCGCATCTAGGTCCCGGGTGACGGAGAAGGTGGCGCTAATGACATGGCTCAGATCAAGCTGATTTATGCTTTCTAAGGCACTTAAGAGTTCTGTAACGGCATCGGCCATGGCCGTTTCCGTATTTTCTGGTACCGTTACTGCCCCTCGAATTGCCCTGACTTGCCAGTCCACGCTCAAACCCTCCCAAATTCCTAAGCGGCCACGCCCCTAATGGTGACGCTGTATGTCGGCAGCAGAGGGGCGCGATCGCAGTCAATAACAGACTATTATCGCTCCCATCCTACCAGGGGAACTCAATCTAGGGGCGATATAGCCACAGGGGCAGGCCAGCGGTGGTCCGTTCGAACTCCAGCCAATCTAGGGTGGCATTCAGGGCGGGCAGGGAAAACTCGATACCCGACTGTTGACCAGCCAGGGTGAGGGTATGACTGCGCCCCGGGGTTAAGCGCTGCAAGACTGACTTTTTCTCTTCAAAGTCAATACACTCGGCCTTGTCAGGGTCGAGCCCAGCCAATTCGGCGGCCCAGCGACGGGCGTCGTCTTCACTGCCCAAACGATCTACGACACCCAACTCCAGGGCCTGCTCCCCCGTGAAAATGCGACCATCGGCAAAGCTGCGCACGGTCTCTTCACTCAGCCCCCGAGCTTCGGCCACGGTTCTGACAAATTGGCCATAGCTAACGTCAATCAGCTCTTGTAGGATCCTTTTCTCAGGGTCAGTCAGTTCCCGATCAAAGGCCAAAATATCTTTGTAAGGGCCAGACTTAATCACCTTGAACGACACCCCCACCCGATCCAGCAGCCGCTCCAGGTTATTGCCCCGCAAAATCACCCCAATACTGCCGGTAATGGTGCCGGGGTTAGCCATAATCTGTTCGGCCCCCATGCCGATGTACACCCCCCCCGAGGCCGAGATATTGCCAAAGCTAGCGACCACCTTCAGCTTGTCCTGCAGTCGCCGCAGGGCGGTGTAGATTTCCTGGGAATCTCCCACGGTGCCGCCGGGGCTGTCAATCCGCAGCAGCAAGGCTGGAAATCGTCGTTCTTCAATGTCTTTAAGGGCTTCTAGCACCCGCTTGCGGGCAGCGGCCCCAATCACACCAGTGACTTCAATCCGGGCGATGGACTTACGGGCCCGACGGGAAAACGGCCAAACCATAGATTTGCAAAAAACGCCAAAACAAACTGGTGGCACCGATACCAGTACCACCTCCATCCCCTATTGTAGCCAACATTACCCCTGGGAGGGAGAACGCCACCATTACCCCTGGCTAACAGCTAGTACTCTGAGGCATAAGTCGGCCAACCATTCCTGACACCTGATACCCAACACCTGACACCCCCAGCAACGGTGGTCCTATTGCTGCCAGGCAGTACTGTACACTCAACCTCCTCGAAGAGGAGAGGGGCTTCGAGGGTATCTGTAACCCTAAAATTTAGTTCTGGCAAAGCACCAGGGCCTTGTCTGCGGCGATCGTCGAACTGCGTTAATCTTTCTTAAGATAATCCGTTTTATCTGTTTTAACTAACGTCCTGGCGCTAACTGGCTATACCGATGGATGCCCCCCCTACCGCTCAATCCCCGCCCCGTAATCCCATTTTGCTGATTGCCCCTTTCTTCCTTTGGGGCACAGCCATGGTGGCGATGAAAGGGGCTATGCCCCATACGTCTCCCTTTTTTATGGCGACGATGCGGCTGGTGCCAGCTGGGATGGTGGTGTTGGTAGCAAGTCTTTGGCTGCGTCGCCCCCAGGCCATCGGTTGGCGGGGGTGGCTGTGGGTGGGCTTGTTTGCCCTGGTGGATGGCACCCTGTTCCAGGGGTTTTTGGCGGCGGGGCTAGAGCGGACGGGGGCTGGATTGGGTTCAGTGATGATTGATTCGCAGCCCTTAGCGGTGGCAATCATGGCCCGGTGGCTGTTTGGTGAGCGGGTGGGGGCATTAGGCTGGATTGGCCTGGCCTGGGGCATTGTGGGCATTAGTCTGCTGGGGTTGCCCGATGCCTGGGTGCTGGCCCTGTTGCAGGGGCAAACCGATTGGCTAGCCAACGGTCAAGCTTTCGATACCCTGCTGCAAGGGGGAGAGTGGCTGATGTTGCTGGCGGCCCTGTCGATGGCCACAGGCACGATTTTGATTCGCTATGTCTGTCGGTACGTTGACCCCGTGGTGGCGACTGGCTGGCATATGGTGCTGGGAGGGCTTCCTTTACTCGGCCTTTCTTGTTTAGGGGACGTACAGCCCTGGCAACAACTCACTGGGCCAGACTGGGCCGCGATCGCCTATTCCACCCTATTTGGCAGTGCCCTGGCCTACGGGATTTTCTTTTTCTTGGCCTCCCAGGGCAACCTGACCAGCCTCAGTGCGTTGACCTTCTTGACCCCGATTTTTGCCCTGCTGTTTGGCAATCTGTTTTTAGCCGAAACCCTGAGCCCACTGCAATGGGTGGGGGTGGGGTTTACCCTGGTCAGCATTTATTTGATTAACCAACGGGAGGTGCTGACCCAACGACTGCGGCGATGGCTGCTGGACCTGGAGACCAATGCCGCCACGAAGGGATCGATCGAGCCTGACTGACCCGATGGTCTGTCGAACCAGAAGTGACGGGTGTCGGGTGGCAGGTTTGAGGGGGCGGGTTTAGTCACCCCACGCCACAGGGGGCTAAACCAACTACCATTGGAACAGCGAATAGACCTGGTCGAGGGTGGCGTCTGCACGAGTGTCCAGTGAGCAACAGATGAACAGTGTATGGTCGATCGGACCTCAGTGAATACGGTGGTAGCGCTAATGTTGGTCAGTGGGTTGATTGTAGCTCCGGCGGGGCGATCGCCAGGGCAGAGTCAGACCTCCCTGCAGCCACCCAGCCTTGCCCAGGTGGTGACTGACCCTGACACCGCCCCGCCAAGCCCAGTCGATCCGCCCTCGGCTGGGCCTAGCCCACAGGGGGGGTGGTGGCTGGCCGGGTTAGGTGGACTGGGGCTGGGCCTCGGGCTGGGGGTCTATGTGACCCGCCGTCAAGCGCGACCGAGCGAAGCAGAGCTGCCCCCGCCCAGCCCCGAGCAAGCGCCACCCGTGGCCCTATCCCCCACTGCCGACGCCACTGCCACCACCCATCTGGCCACCAAACATTCCCTAGAGGAGTTGGTGAGCCAGTTAACCAGTGTCCAGCCTAGCGATCGCCGTCAAGCCATTTGGGAACTGGCCCAGCGCGGTCACTCCGGCACCGTACAACCCCTGGTGAATGGGTTGCTGACCGCCGATTCCCAAGAAAAAAGCCTGATTTTAGCGGCCCTGACTGAAATTAGCAGTCGGGGGCTCAAACCCTTACATCAAGCCCTGGCCCTTTCCCTACAGGATCCCAGCCCAGAGGTCAGGAAAAATGCCATCCGCGATCTCAGTCGGCTGTACGACAACCTGATTCAGCTCAGTCATGTAGTCGCCCATGCCACCGAAGACCCCCACCCTGATGTCCAAGACACCGCCCAATGGGCTCTAGAACAATTGAACCAACTGCGTCCACCTCCCCTCAGTCATCGTCTGCCCTCCCCCTCTGACCCCCCAGCTCCCCCGTAAGATCCCCACATCTTGCCATTGCCTGTCGGAACCATTCCTCGCCAGGGCGGACACACCGGTCCGCCCCTACGCAGCATCGGAAGAACGAAAAAGGAAAAGGGAAGAACGAAAACCTTCTACCATCTGTTCTGCTACTGCTTCGTGCGGGCTACCTTAATTCGTTACCTTCTTCGTTTTTCCTTAACCTTCACCTGTGGGTTACGGCGGGAGTTAAGTGATCAGGCGATCGCCCCAACCCCGACCGCCTAACCCACGCTACGAATCCACAATCCAAAACCCAAAATCTCCCCCACTCCCCACCTCCCCCACTCCCCATCTCCCCATCTCCCCATTCCCCCATGCCCACCCCCCGCCGCCACTACCTCTTCATGTCCACCCCCGTCGGTCCCCTGGGTTCGGGACTTGGGGGTGGCGTTGAACTGACCTTATTGAACCTGTCCCAGGGGTTACGGCAGCGGGGGCATCAGGTGACCGTGGTGGCCCCGGAGCAATCAACCCTGGGGGACGGCCCGATCGTCACCATCCCCGGCAGGTGGCAGCCGACGGCCCACACCCAGGGACGGGCTACCCCGGCTACCCTGCCAGCGGATGCGGTATTAGCTCACATGTGGACCTATGCCCGGCAGCATCAGGCCGCCTTTGATTTGATTGTGAATCTGGCCTATGACTGGTTACCGTTTTACCTCACCCCCTTTTTTCACACCCCCGTGGCCCACTTCGTCACCATGGGTTCCCTGTCTGAGGTGATGGACGCAGCGATTCACCAGGTGGCTGACCAGTATCCCAACCGCTTAGGGGCTTACACCCAGGCCCAGGCAGCTACCTTTGGTGACCAGCACGCCTTCCAAATTCTCGGTAGCGCCATCGACCTAAGCCTGTATGACTTTTGTGATACCCCAGGGACGGCCCTGGCCTGGATGGGGCGAATTTCTCCGGAGAAGGGGTTGGAAGATGCCCTGGCAGCTACCGCCCAGACCCAAACCCCCTTAAAAATTCTAGGCAAGCTGGAAGATCCCGACTACTGGCAGCGCCTGTGCCAGCAGTTTCCCCAGGCCCCAGACAGCTACCTGGGCTTTTTACCCACGGCGGCCCTGCAGCAGGTGGTGGGACAGTGTCGGGCCTTGCTGATGACCCCCCGTTGGGTGGAAGCCTTTGGCAATGTGGCGATCGAAGCCCTGGCCTGTGGCGTGCCGGTGATTGCCTACAACCGGGGCGGGCCGGCGGAAATCATCCGCCCTGGGGAAACGGGTTGGTTGGTGGAGCCTGATGATGTGTCTGGCCTGGTGCAGGCAATCCAGCGGATTGATCAACTCGATCGTCGCGCCTGTCGCCGCCAGGCTGAGCAGCAATATTCTCTGGATGCCCTGGCGATCCGATTCGAAGCCTGGTTTGAAGCGATCTTGCACTGATCACTTGCACTGATCAACGGTGGCTGCACTGGAATGAACTGTTACACGGTCAGTAACCTGGCGCGATAAATCCCCGAAAGTGCCCTATGGTATTAATTGCAAGCATGTAGGGGAGCACATGGTCACACGACAGGGGGTCAGGCAACTGCTAGGACGATTGGTGGTCTTAGTGGCGATCGCATCGCTGGCCCTAGGCTCATTTAGCTGCGCCAAACCCGTAGAGCCCACCAGCTTGATCAGCGAACCAACCCCGCAACCGAATCGGCTGGCGGGCAAACTAGCCGAAGTCTCGCCCCCGCAAGATTTAGAGGTGCTGAAGCAGCTGATTGATGCCTATACCCCCCAGGTCAGAATCCTCAGCCCCCGCCCCGGCGAAGTGCTGAAAGACACCTCGGTGGCCGTACGGGTGCAAGTACGAGGGCTGCCGGTGTTTAAAGACGAAGACTGGCAACTGGGGCCACACCTACATGTGTTTTTAGATGACGAACCCTATCGGGCTGTCTACGATCCTTCGGAACCCTTGGTCTTTGAGGATTTAGCCCCTGGTACGCATACTATGAGGGTATTTGCCTCCCGGCCCTGGCATGAAAGCTTTAAAAACCAGGGGGCCTTTGACCAGCGCACCTTTCATGTCTATGCCCAGACCCCGCAAAAGGAGCTGAATGGCAACGCCCCGCTGCTCACCTACAGTCGCCCCCAGGGCACCTATGGGGCCGAGCCGATCATGCTCGATTTTTATTTGACGAACGCTCCTTTGCATATCAGTGCCCAAGCGGACAATAAAGACGACCTGCACGACTGGCGAGTACGTTGCACCGTCAATGACCAGAGCTTTGTGTTTGACCAGTGGCAGCCCATCTGGCTCAAAGGCTTTAATCCGGGGCGCAATTGGGTTCAATTGGAACTGATCGATGAAGCCGGTGAACTGATTGACAATCGGTTTAACAATACAGTGCGGATCATTGACTACCAGCCCGGAGGCAGCGACACCCTGTCTCGCCTGGTGCGGGGCGAGTTGGACATCAAGCAGGTGGCGGGCATTATTGATCCCACCTATGTGCCTCCAGTCCAACCCCAGCCAGAGCCAGACGAGGCTACTGAGGAGGACAGCAGTGCCCTAGAGCCTGAGCCTGAACCGACTGAACCGAAATCCCCTGAACCAGAATCCCCTGAACCAGAACCCACTCCAGCCACCGACGAAGCCACTAGCCAAACGGAAGCCGACGCCGCTGAAGAGATCCCAGCCTTAGAAACGGCGCCAGCCGAAGCGCCAACCGAAGCGCCAGAGACTTCTGCTACCGCCGAACCAGAGCCTTCAGTCCCAGAGCCTTCAGTCCCAGAGTCCTCAACTCCAAAAGCGCCGACGGACATGCCGACGCTGCCCCCGACTGTGGTCCCCTTACCGATGCCCCAGGACTTAGATGAATCAGCTGATCTGGACAGCGTCGATGATCAGCAGGCCGAGGAAGCCACAGCAGCCACCGCCGACGAGACCGCTCAACCCGACGCTGCTGATGCTGACGTACAGGAGCAGGATGATGGCGAAGCATCTGAACAGACCCCTATCGATCAACCGCCGCCGTCTGCCGAAACCCAATCAGACACCCAAGCAGACAACGGCCTGCTAGGGCGGTTCAAACGCTGGCGTGGTCAGCCCCAAGCCCCCGCTCAACCGTCCGTAGAACCAGCCCCCGAAGAAGACTCAGAGCCTCCCGCCAAGGCTGACCTGGAGGGCCAGCCCAGTGACGCACCCACCCCCCCTGAACCACCTTCAGCCACACCAGAGCAGACGCAGCCCTCCCTGACTGCACCCTCTCTGACAGAACCAACCCTAGATTCGGCTGCCCCTGAGTTAGACAGTGCCGCTGGCTCCGACGACATTGAAGGCGATACTAAAGACGACAAGGCCGCGACTAACCCAGACATTACCCCCGAGCCCCCCGCAGAAAAGCCTGAGGATAAAGCAGCACCATCGCCCATGCAGCCCACTAAACGGCCGTTTATTTAATCCTTGATCAACTGGATAGTGAGTGGGTACTTCCAAGCCACACCCTCATTGGCTTTGACAGCCGCCATGATGCAAAAGACTAGATCCATCAATAAGACGATGGGAATCAAGATGATCCCAATCAGCAGAAAGACCAGGACGAATGAGACAAGTAGATATATCAGCAAGCTGATCTGCCAGTTGAGAGCGAGTCTAGCGTGGCGCTTCACCTCTGGTTCTTGAGTAGCAACATAAAGCACCAGGGGGCCGATAAACCCCGTCAATAGCCCCAAAATGTGGGCTAGAGCCATCATGCTCTTATCGTTGGATTCTGAATGGCGTTCTTGCATAGGGTTCATTTCCTTGCTTTTGGTGTACTGTTGGGGCTAGAACGCCGGTTCAGATCCCAGGGTTCTGTACCTGGATGCCTCAAAAAACGTGGCCAATCAGCCCAAGAACCCTGGGATCTTGACATACTGTACCGATGCTCTAGGCCTAGTGTTCCCATCTCAAGGCTATGACTTGGTTCACGACCGCATTTATGGCCGCTAGCTTGGAGCTGGGAAAGGTCTAAGCGTCCTTGAGTGCCTGGGGATCTCTACACTATGGGTTGAACCAACTCCAGACATTTCCCGCAATCTAATACAGCATCAAGACTAAAAATCAGGGTTCCCATCGGTTGGGTGGCACGTCAGCAGAACCCAACCTACACATTTGGAATTGACCAACTATTCCTGATACGTGATACCCAAAATCTAACCCCCTTGGCTGAGGGGGTTGGATTTCTGATGGTCAGTACTAATTCACCAACCGCAGGGTTAACGGATACCGGTAAGCCGTCCCTTCGTTGGCCTTCACAGCCGCTAAAATGACGAGGATCAGCCAAGCAATGCCCAAAATGACCAGTAATGGAATGCCGATGAGGACAAAAATTAGCGCCCCTGACACCAGCATGTAGATGGTCATTGAAATATTAAAGTTCAGGGCTTCTTTACCCTGATCGTTGACGAATGACATTTCGTCCTTTTTGACCAGCCAAACAATCAAGGGGCCGAGAATATTGCCAAAGGGAATGACAAAGCCAGCCAGGGCACTGAGGTGGGCAATCATCGCCCACATACGCGATTCTGGGGTGGTGTCGAGTTGATTCATGGGTCGCTGCAGAGCTCAAAACTGCCCCAACCTAACTTAAAAAGCAGGATAGAGGCTCTATCCTGCTTACAAAACGTAGTAAGTTTGACCCGACGAGTAGGGGACAATCACTTTATTCGTCGTCGTCGTCATCCTCATCAGAGGGATAGACAAAGCTGGTGGAGCGGCCAGTGAGCACAGATTTGCCCAGGGACATGGCCTTTTGAGCCTGTAGCGCTGCAGTGCGCTTCCAGGTGGCGCGACGCTGGTCACGCTTTTGTTTGGAGGTTTTCTTCTTAGGAACCGCCATGACAGCAATAATTATGAGGTTACAACCTTTCAACTATAGGCTAGGGACACCCCTTCTGACAATCCCCACTATCAACATTCCTGACTTAAGTCAGCGGCTTGGTCTTGGGCCAGGGGCGGCAAGCCCAGAGGCGAGATCGTTACAATAACTTCTGGACTTCGCCCCCTTACCGCTGGCATCTACATCCATGGGAATTTCTGTGTTGGGCAAAAAACGTCGTTCCTGGCCATGGCTAGTCGCAGGGGTGGCGACGGTACTGCTAATCACCCTTAGCCTTAGCGTCGGGCTCTGGCGTAGTCGTCAGCGGGACTATGACATTGACACCTGGACGACCCCGGCCACCGCCCAACCCCTGACGGTACGGGTCATGGCTAGTGGTTCGGTCAGACCCCTGCAGACCGTTAACCTCAGCCCTGAAAATGCCGGAATTTTAGAGGCGCTATTTGTAGAGCAGGGCGATCGCGTTGAACCGGGCCAGCTGATTGCCCGCATGCGCAGCACTGACATTGCGGCGCAGCTGCAACAAAACCAGGCGGCGGTGGCCGAAGCCGAGGCCGCCCTACAGCTAGCCCGCCAGGGTAGCCGCCCTGACGAAATTGGCCAGGCGGAGGCCGCCATCGATGGGGCCCAGGCCCAGGCGCGAGATGCCCAGGCCCGACTAGAGCTGGCCAATAGCGAGCTGAGTCGCAGCCAAAGTTTGTTCGATCGCGGCGCCATCTCCCAAACAGAACTGGACAATGCCGCCCGAGAACAGCGCAGCGCCCAGGCAGGGGTAGACCAGGCCCAGTCTCGGATCACCGAAGCCCAGCGTCGCCTCGATGACCTCCAGGCCCTGCCGGAGGCCGCGTCGGTAGCCCAAGCGGAAGCTCGCCTGGCCCAGGCCCGAGCCCAGCTCCAGGCCACTCAGATCCGGCTGGATGAAAACTCGATCAGAGCACCGTTTGGCGGCATCATTACCCAAAAATTTGCCTCGGTGGGTGCCTTTGTCACCCCCACCACGACCGCCTCCGACGCCTCCTCAGCCACCTCCACCGCCATCGTGGCCTTGGCCGAGGATTTAGAAATTTTGGCCGAGGTACCAGAGGCAGACATTGCCCTAATTCAGTCGGGTCAAGCGGTCGAGATCGTGGCCGATGCCTTCCCTGAGCAAACCTTTCAGGGGCAGGTGACCCTGGTGGCCCCAGAGGCGATCGACCGGCAGAATGTGACCCTGTTCCAGGTGCGGATCGCCTTGCTGGATGGGGAAGACATCCTGCGATCGAACATGAATGTGACCGTGGCCTTTATTGGCGACCAGGTGGCCGATGCTCTGGTGGTACCGACGGTGGCAGTGGTGACCCAGGCCGGTGAGACAGGGGTGTTGGTGCCGGGCGACAACGGCGATATTGAGTTTCAGCCGGTCACCCTAGGCCCCCAGGCAGGGGATCAAATTCAGATTGTAGAGGGCATCACAGAGGGCGATCGCGTGTTTATTGACCTGCCCCCCGGTCGCTCCTTAGACAACATCACCAGGAGCCAAGACCAGTAAAAGGTTGCTAGTCAAAGGTATCTAAGGATTGATCACGGTTGTATGCCAGGTACCGTCGTCAAGATACGCATACTGGGTACGGTTCTGAGGATTACCGCGCAGTTCCAGATGGTCGACCAGAGTGGGCTGCAACAGGCCCAAGCAAAAGGTCGGGGGTGGCACGGTGGGGTCGAGGGCATTAGTGGTGTCTAAGGGGGTGTCGAGGGGAGCATCCAGATCACGCACGACCCCAGGCGGAGGCCAGTAGAACTGGCATTTGGCTGCATCAGACAGGGCTTGCCAGGAGGTGTGGCGGGCTTGCTGGCGATCGCCATCCTCCTCAGCTGCCGTGACCAGAGTTAAGGGACCCATCAGGCGAAACTGCTCGCGGGTTTGGGTAAAGTACCAACAGGCCTGACCCCAGGGGTTAGCAGCGATGTCAGCGACTTTGGCACTGCGCTGGTCGGTGACGAAGGTGAGCTGCCCCAGGGCAAATCCGCGAAACACCACCGTGCGATTAGCCGGGCGACCCTGGGGGGTGACGGTGGCCAATTGGAAATAGCGGCTATAGGGGCGACTGCGGTTGCGATGCAGGGCCCGGGACAGGGGGCTGCGCCAGGGGGGAAGCCCCCCTGGGGCCGACGGGGATGGAACAGAGTCAGACATGCTGCATGGGATACGAACTGCCACACTCTAGCACCCGATCCGTGGCAGGTTATAGACTCAAGTCGTTACGATTGAGCATTGACTGAAGAGAGCAAACTATTATGATCGTCGCTACCCTGTCGCTGATAGCTGGAGGGGCACTGCTGCTGGTGGGGGCTGAATCCTTAGTGCGGGGAGCCTCGAAGCTGGCTGGGCTATGTGGGATTTCGCCGTTGATTATCGGGCTTACCATTGTAGCCTACGGCACCAGTGCCCCAGAAATGGCGGTGAGCATCCAGTCTAGCCTGGCGGGGCAGGCCGATATTGCTCTAGGCAACGTGATCGGCAGCAACATTTTTAACGTGTTGATGATTTTGGGGCTGTCGGCCCTGGTGGCCCCCCTGGTAGTGGCCCAGCAGTTAATTCGCCTGGATGTGCCGATCATGATTGGGGTGTCAGGGGTGCTGTTTTTGTTTGCCCTAGACCAACGGCTACAGCCGACGGATGGCATTGTGCTATTGATTGGCGGCGTGGTCTATACGCTGTTTTTGCTTAACCTCAGCCGCAAGGAAACCGATGTCAATGTGCAGGCTGAATACGATCGCCAGTATGGGGGCAAAAGTACCGTCCAAGGGGCCTGGCTGATTAACCTGGGGCTAATGCTGGTGGGGCTATTTACCCTAGTGCTAGGGTCTAGGCTGTTCGTCTCTGGAGCGGTGGCGATCGCCACGGCGATTGGTGTCAGCCAATTAATTATTGGCCTCACGATTGTGGCAGCGGGCACCTCTCTACCGGAACTGGCCACCTCGATTGTGGCCACCCTGCGGGGGGAGCGGGACATTGCCGTGGGCAACGTGGTGGGCAGCAATATCTTCAATATTCTGACGGTCCTGGGGGTCACCGCTTTGACCTCGGGCCAGGGGGTACCCATTCCCAACGCCGTCCTCTATTTTGACCTACCGGTAATGCTGGCGGTGGCGGTGGCTTGCATTCCTATTTTTGCAACCGGCAATGTGATTTCCCGTTGGGAGGGCATGCTGTTTAGTGGCTACTATGTAGCCTATGCCACCTACCTGATTCTCAGGGCCGCAGACCATGAACATTTGCAGCTTTTTAGCCAGGTGATGCTACTGTTTGTGATTCCGTTAACAGTGATTACATTGATTACGATTGTGGTGCGATCGCTGCCTAAGAAGCGCACGTCTTCTGAACCCTAGTACAGGAAGGCAGAAATATGACTGAGGGTGTCAGGTGTCGGGTATCAGGTGTCAGGAATGGTGGGCCGACTTATGCTTCAGAGTACTAGTGCAGTGTCAAAGCTAAAAACTAAGGTTCCCGTAGGTTGGGTGGAGCGGAGCGTTCGCGCAGCGTCTCCAACGGAGACAACCCAACAGGAGTCAGCCGTGTTGGGTTCTGCTGGCGCGCCACCCAACCTACAAATTTAGAATTGACAGACCCTAGTGGGCGGTCAGGCTAGACGTGATGGGTGCGGTGCACGGCCTACGGTAAACGGTAAACGGCTTGTTTTAAACCGCTGACCGTGAACGGTGAACCCTAAGTCACATCTCCCGTCATTGCTGCGCGAATGCACCCTACGGCATTACTTTTCGTTCTTCTCTCTTCCCGCTTCGTTCTTCCTTAAAGCGGTGCATTGCTGCGCGAATGCACCCTACGGCATTCCTTTTCGTTTTTCTCTCTTCGTTCTTCCCTCTTCGTTCTTCTTTCTTCCCTCTTCTTTCTTTAAAGATCTCCCTCCATGGCGGCGATCACCGCTTTCCCCGACTGCTCCTGAAACTCGGCCACGTTCACCCGCCGCAGCAGCAGCACCGCCAGCAAAATCACCGCCGCTTCTATCCAAAACACAAAGCCATAGGCCAATAGCGGTGCCCCAAAGGCCTGACGCCCTAAATCCAGCAGTGCCCCGCCAGTAAACGACGATGTCGCTTGGGCAAACGCTTGAGCTAGGCCCCACAGCCCCGTAAACGTGCCGGCGGTTTCTGCCGTGGTTAAGTCCAGCATCAGGCTAATGGAGCTGCCTGTCGCTACCCCCAGGGCCAGCCCAAACAGCACCAACGCCCCTTGTAGCAATCTGGGCTGCCCCAGTAGCCCTGTAATTGGCAGGAGAATAAAGCAAGCGGACATGGCAAAACAACCGAGCTTGGCCGTTGCCTTTTTACCCAGCTTCGGCACAATCAAAAACCCAGTCAGGCTGAGGCTGACCAGACTGCCTAAACTCCAAAAAATATTCAGGGCCGTGCTTTGGGCCAAAGTCATGCCAAACACTTCCCCGGCAAAGGGCTCTAAAATCGGCTGCTGGATAAACATACCCAAAATCAGCATCAGCAGATAGGTAAAGAAATAGCCGGTCTGGCGGCTGGCGGTGAGGATGGCCATGCCCTCCCTGAAGGTGAAACGGCTGTCGCCACTGCCACGGCGGCGATAGGGCAGGCGGGAATACTTGCGTTCCACCCCCCAGGTGGCCAAAATCACCAGGGCAATCACCACCAGGGGGACAACGGTAAACAGTTGATTGATCTGCGGTTGCAGGGTGTCTGCGGTAATCCCCCGCAGCAGACCGGCGCTAAACCCAGCCCCAGCCCCGATCCCCAGGGTTAGCATCGACCAGACAATCCCCACCAACTTGCCCCGGTTGTCTTCATCAGACACATCCACCATCAGGGCAAAGAAGGGGGTAGAGGTGGCGCTAATGCACAACCCATAGATGGCGAAGGCCAGGGCTAACAGGGCCACCCAGCCATAGCTGACCAGGCCCCAGCCATTGGCCTCAACGCTATGGCTCAGCTGCCAGCCCACTTGCACAATCACAAAAGCCATGGCGGCAAACAGGGTGGCCCCAATCCAAATGTAGCTGGTGCGGTGATAGCCCCACAGCTTACGGGAGTCAGTCATCTGGCCAAACCAGATGCGGGCTGGGGCCACCACCTGGTACATGGCGATACTACCCCCCACAATAGTGGCGGGAATCGCCAACTCTTGAATCATCACCCGGTTAAACACCCCCAGCATCAAAATCGCCATGATGCCCAAACTCATTTGCACGAGTCCCAGGCGGAACATAGTCAACAGGTTGATGCGGGGGAGGGCAGAAGCGGACGCTACAGGGGACTGATCACGACTGGCCATAGGATTTGCGGCAGTGCTGGAGTTTGCAGGGGGTAGTCGCAGCGGGGACGCTACTCTTATTGTCTTATTTCACCATAGCTGAGTTTGCCATAGATCCCCAGTTCTGTAGCGGTCTGGGGCGACTGGCTGGGGATTCCACGCAACCATAACCACTGGGCGCAGAGACTTTGGCTAGATGTGTTGCCGCCAACGACTCAACGCAGGTCCGATCGCAAGCCAGGGCCATAAAAAAGCTCAGGCATGATTGCCTGAGCCTACTATCATTAGCTTTGATGAGGGGTATCTAGATCAGGCAGAGAATTACCCTAGGGCAACATCTCAAAGCCAGGATGTAACAGATACCCCAACACTAGCCAGCAGGGACTAGTAGTTGTTGCGAGAGAAGCTATCGCGACGACCACCACCACCAAAGGAACCACCGCCACCGCGATTCTCCCGGGGCTTGGCCTTGTTAACCTTCATATCGCGACCCATCCATTCTGCGCCGTCTAGGGCCTCAATGGCGGCGTCCTCTTCGGCATCAGTGCTCATTTCTACAAACCCAAAGCCCCGCATACGACCGGTTTCGCGATCGGTGGGTAGCTGTACTCGCTTAACTGAGCCATACTCAGCAAACACTGGGGTCAAATCTTCTTCGGTGACCTGATAGGACAGGTTGCCTACGTAAATCGACATGGATTGTCTCCAAAATTATCTAAAGAACGGAAAGAGTGAAATTTCGGAGAGAAACCTGTCAATGGAAAAACGTGAAAAACCGTTAATACTAAAAACAGATGCTGCAACCAATTTTTATTACTCTTGAGGCATTCTAGCACCTTCATACAGAATCGCAACGGGTTGGATCTGCCAATTGTTCTAAAAGGAACCCATTGAACGCTGTCAATCTTGCCTATGCAAGAAACTCATAACAGCCGCGCCACAGCCGCCAAAACCGGCGCAACCCTTAGCCTTATTAGGTTTGAGGGGTTTAATCCCTGAATCCAAATGGGGGCGCGATCGCAGCGGGGGACGATGTTCCCAGAATCCTGCCCTGTATCGCTACCGTCCCTGTGTAGGATGGTAAACATATGTTTGCCGACTGTATACAATCGTTCCCAGAAACGATGCCTGCTGGGACTATCCAGACGTTGTAGCGGTTCAGGTAGCTTGGTTCACGCTAGTTAGGGGTTAATTATGACGGCTGTAAGCACCCAATCGATTCCGGCCTTTTGCGACGGTATCCAGCACTTTGGCGATCCACTGCCAGAGTTTGAGGCCTATGGGCAGGCACCCGCCATTGCGGCAGGTCAAACCGCCATCACCGCCGCCAACGACCCTGTTGCCGTCTACCAAACCCTGTTAGCCGCCGATGCCCTGCGCTACCTCACCCTGCAAATGACCGCCAGTAAGCAGTCGGGTCACCCGGGTGGGTTTGCCAGCATTGCCGAAGCGATCGCCTCCCTGGTGATGTTGGGCCACAAAAACATCATCACGGAAGTAGGACACCACGCCCCAGGCTTTTACAGCAATGTCTTCCTCGATCGCTCCCTGGAAGCCATGGGAATTGAGACCGTAGCCCAACTGTGCGATCGCTTCCGGGAAACCCACGGACTGCTGGGCCACCTGTCGGGGCAAATTCCGGGGCTACTCAACCCCGCTGGTCCCCTGGGTCAGGGGCAGCATTTCGCCATGGCTGGGGCCAAATTGCACCCTGGGGTGCTATTCCCGGTCACCATCGGCGATGGCGGCCTGGGGGAACCCTACATCATGAGCAGCATCGGGCATTTCACCACCGCCTACCCCAGTGTCACCAATTTTCTGCCAATTCTGGTCTGGAACGGCTACAGCCAAGAACACCACAGCATGGTGTCTACCCAGTCCAACCAGACCATGATCGACTACTGGCGGGGCAATGGCTTCCAGGAGGTGATCCTGGTGGATGCCAAGGACTATGACGACGCCAACCAGCCCGGCGACTATGTAGACAGTACCGCCTTCTCCTTCTCCCAACGATTTGCCTTTACCCAGGCGGTGCTGGAAGCCACGGACAAAGCGGCCAAGCTGGCCCTGGGCGGCACCCTGACCGTGCTGATTGTGAAGCAACTGAAGGGGGCTGGGGTTCACAAGCGGGGTGCCCAGTCCCACAACCTCTACCCCGGCGATTCCCTGGAGCGGGACTACATTGTCAGTGCCCTGACGGCCCGGGCCTTAACCCCAGAGGCCTGGCACCTGGTGCGCACCAACTACGAACGGGCCAACGGTGGCCCCGCCGCTAAAACCGTGGTCACCGAATCGGTGCTACCCCTGCCGGACCTGGGCCCCCTGCCCCTGAACCAGTTCCCGGTAGGGGGCGATAAGCAGGTGGCCACCACCGCCATGGGCGCTCTGGTGGGCCATGTGGGCCAGCAGGATCAGCAGTTTGTGGTCACCAACGCCGATGGCAACGCCGCCTCGGGCATTAACAACATCAACCAGGCCCTGAAGATCATTCACCCCACCACCGATGCCACCTACTTTCAGCAGCCCCAGGGGCAGGTGTACGAACCCCTCAGCGAAGATGCCTGCGCTGGCCTAGCCGCAGCCCAGGCGCTATTTGGGGCTCGCACCCTGTGGTGCTCCTACGAATCCTTTGCGATTAACGGGCTGCCCATCTGGCAAACGGTGACCCAGGCCATGGCCGAACTGCGCCGCCCCACCCCGTCCACCATCACCCTGTTTACTGCCGGAGCCCTGGAACAGGGCCGCAACGGTTGGACCCACCAACGACCCGAAATCGAGAACTACTTTGCCGGCATGATGCGTAACGGCAACGTCTTCCCCCTGTTTCCCACCGATGCCAACAGCATTCAGGTCTGCTACGACTGGGCCTTAACCACTCGCAATAAAGGTATTACCATCACCGCTAGCAAGTCGCCCCTGCCCATTCGCACCACCTTTGAGCAGACCCGTCAGGCCCTGGCCCAGGGTGCCGTAGAACTGGCCACGATCGCTGGCGCTAAAACCGTGGTATTTGCCGTCATCGGCGACATGCCCTTGATTCCGGCCTTTGAAGCCGCCGAGCAACTGGCCGCTAGCGGCCTCGGTAGCCGCATCGTCTCGGTGGTTAATCCCCGCCGCCTCTACCGGCCCACCGATGTGGCCTGGGAGGCCTGTGCAGAAGCCGATGGCGATTTTCTAGACGATGCCGGATTTGCCCAGCTGTTTGGCGGCGATGCCCTGATTGGGGTGACGGGGGGTGCCAGCGCCATGCTGGAACCGATCATGCTACGCAGCACTGCCCCCCGCGACACCTTTGCCTGGAAACGGGGGGAAACTACCGCCAGCGCCGCCCAAATCATGGCCTTCAACGGCATCACCGCCGAAAACTTTGTGACCAGGGCCAAGGCACTGCTGGGCTAGTATACAAAGGCAGAAGGCAGAAGGCAGAAGGCAGAAGGCAGAAGGCAGAAGGCAGAAGGCAGAAGGCAGAAGGCAGAAGGCAGAAGGCAGAAGGCAGAAGGCAGAAGGCAGAAAGGGAATCCTGCTCTAAGCAAAGGTTTGGGCTTACGGAAATAGGTGAGTCACTTCTGGTTCAGAGTACTAGTGTCTGCTGCTAGGCTGGAATTGTTGGCAATTTTTCCCCGAGGCCATGACCCAGGATTTAAAATTAGAGTTAGCGGATATGGTTGGTCCGGCAGAGTGGCAATGGCTCAGCCCCCATGCCAACCGAGGCGCCCTAATTATGGTTGATCCAGCGTTAGACTTGGCGGAGGTGGGGCTGGCGATCGCCACGGATGATACGGTTACGGTCAACCGTTGGATTGCCGAGTCTCTGCTAACCAAGCCTGACCCGTTTCAGCTGGAAGTGTGGGACCAGCAGGGAGGCAAACGCTTTCAGTCCCTGATTGTGCAACCCTTCGTGCTGGTGCAAGACTCTCTGGCCGCGTCCCCCTAGCCCTATGAAACTGCAGGATCCCCAGGAAGAGCATGGCCATCGCTCTCAGCAGGCGGCCCCGGCGGGGCTCTGGGCGATGCTGAGCAATAGTGTGCTGGTCAGGTTTTTGCTGCTGTTTGCCAGTGGCTGGGCGGTGGTGCAGTTGCTGGCCTACTTTGAGGTGCTGGTGGTGGTGTTTGTTACCGCCACCCTGCTGGCGTTTTTGCTTAACCATCCGGCCACCTGGCTCAGCCGCTGGCTGCCTCGGGGGGTGGCCGCGATCGCGGTGTTTTTAGTCTGCTTAGCCTTGGCCAGTGGGCTCTCGTTAACCCTGGGCATTGCGGTCGTCAATCAGGGGCAGCAATTGGCTGACAGTGTGCAGGATTTTTCCGATTCCCTGATGCCCTGGCTGACGGGCTTTGAAGAGTTGCTAGACATCTGGAATATCAATGTCGACCTGCAGGCGATCGAGCCCCAATTGCAAAGTCAGGCCCTCACCCTGTTGACCACCGGCCTGGGGCTGGTGCAGTCTACCCTGGCCAATCTGGTGCTGGCGATTTTAATTGCGGTGGTCACCCTGTTTATGATGCTGGATGGAGCCAAAATCTGGTGGTGGCTGCTGAATACCCTGCCCATCTACCAAAAAGAACGGTTTAATACGGTCATCCAAACCAATCTGCTGGGGTTCTTTTGGGGGCGGCTGTTGCTGTCCATTTTCTTTGGCCTGTCGGCCTTTGTGGTGTTTCTGATCTTAGGGGTACCCTACCCGGCTTTTTTGGCCCTGATTGCCGGGGTATTTGACCTGATCCCTGGGATTGGCGCCACCCTGGGCATTGGCTTGGTGGCGCTGTTACTGCTCTCCCAGAGCGTGTGGCTGGCGATTCAAGCCCTGGTGGTGTGCATTGCCCTGCAACAAGTCGAAGAAAACCTGCTGCTGCCCCACATCATGAAAGACTCGTTGGACATCAACCCGGTGGTGATGTTCTTTGCTCTACTGGTGGGGGCGACGGTGGCCGGGGTGCTGGGCTTGTTTCTGGCGGTGCCAGTGGCCGGGGTGATCATTACCTGGCTGGAGATTGATGCCATGCGGGGCAAGCCCACCAATGAGCTAAAATCCTAACCTGTGGTGGTTAGCCCTAGAAGTTGCAACCTATGCCCAATGTCGCCCCGTCTAAAGCCGCCGATATCCTCGAAACTCGGCTGATCTTCAGCCAAACCCCATTACCATGGCTCTACGCCCTATGGAAATTTTGGCGCCCCCACACGGTAATTGGCACCGGCCTCAGCGTAGTTGGGGTCAGCTCGATTGTGCTGGCGGGGCTCCCCCCAGGAGACATCCCGCCGGTTCCAGCCCTGATGCCGTTAATCGCGATCGCGGCCATTGCCTGTTTGCTGGGCAATCTGTACATCGTGGGGCTGAACCAGCTGGAAGACATCGATATCGATCGGATCAATAAGCCCCATCTGCCCCTGGCCGCTGGGGAATTTACCGTCACCGATGGCCGCTGGATTGTCGGTCTGGCTGGCCTAGGGGCACTGGGCCTGGCCGCCCTGGGCGGTCCCTGGCTTTTGGCGACTGTCGCCCTCAGCCTGGTCATTGGCACCGCCTATTCCCTGCCCCCGGTGCGGCTGAAGCGGTTCCCGTTTTGGGCCTCCTTCTGCATTTTGGCAGTGCGGGGGGCGGTGGTAAACCTGGGCCTGTGGCTGCATGTCAGCGATCGCCTGGGGCAACCCTTAACCGTACCAGCCCGGATGTGGGCCTTGACCGGGTTTATTTTGCTGTTTAGCATCGCGATCGCCCTATTTAAGGACATTCCAGACATTGAGGGCGATCGCCGCTACGGCATCAGCACCTTATCCGTAAGGCTGGGCCAGCGAGCCGTGTTTAACCTGGCCCGGGGGATTTTGACCCTCTGCTACCTGGCCATGGTGGTGGCAGCCCCCTGGCTGAGCGGGGTGAACCGGCCCTTTTTGGGGCTCTCTCACCTGCTAACCCTGGGGTTATTCTGGCTGGTCAGCTTTCAAGTCATGGACCTCCAGGCCGACCAGCCGACGGTCAAAGCCATGACCTACCCCAACTTTTACCAATTCATCTGGAAGCTCTTCTTCTTGCAATATCTGATGTTTCCCCTGGCCTGCTGGCTGGCCTAACCTGGAGCGTGAACCATGTATGACTGCATTATTGTCGGAGCTGGCCCCGCCGGGGCCACCGCCGCCTACCACCTGAGCAAAGCCGGCCATGCCGTGCTACTGCTGGATGCGGCCCAATTACCCCGCTACAAACCCTGCGGCGGTGGCGTCTCTCCCCAGGTGGCCCAATGGTTTGACTTTGACTTTAGCCCCGCCATTTCGGTGAAGGTGCGCCGGGTCCGCTACACCCTTAACCTGGCCGACCCGGTCGAGGCCGAATTGCCCGCCGAAAGCGCCCTCTGGATGGTGCGGCGCGACCTGTTTGACCATTTCATTGTGCAGCAGGCCCAACGGCAGGGCACCAGCCTGTGGGATGGCACCAAGGCCAAAGGCATTGAAAACCAGGGAGACCACTGGCAAGTGCATACCCCCCGAGGCCCGGTGCAGGGCCGGTTTTTGATCGCCGCAGATGGGGCCCGGGGCTCCATGGCCAAGTGGCTGGGGTTTACTAACCGCCGCTACCGCCTGGCCGCCGCCCTGGAAGCTGAACCCCGCCTGACGGTGCCGGAGGAGCCCGTGGTTCACTTTGACCTGGGTCTGTTGAAGCAGGGCTATGTGTGGAACTTTCCCAAGGCCGATGGCTATTCCATCGGTGGTGGGGTGTTTCGCTCGGGTAGCCAGCGCCAGCAAGACCTGCGTCGACCCGTGGCCGACTACGCCGCTGAATTTG
This sequence comes from Nodosilinea sp. P-1105, assembly GCF_012911975.1. Taxonomy (GTDB): domain Bacteria; phylum Cyanobacteriota; class Cyanobacteriia; order Phormidesmidales; family Phormidesmidaceae; genus Nodosilinea. The sequence continues at coordinate 32,921 of NZ_SMDQ01000010.1, forward strand.
CGGTCAATGCCAAAGCGGTACAGCACTTTGGTCACCCAATCTATATTTGGGATGGCCCCCAACCGCTCCACACCCACCGGGCCGTGCTGGCCGGGGAGGCGGCCTGTGTGGTGGACCCGTTCACGGCGGAGGGCATTCGCCCCTCCATCTTTAGTGGGCTTAAGGCCGCCGCTGCGATCGATCAAGCCCTGGGGGGCGATCAGCAGGCCCTGGCCCGCTACACCGATGTGATCAACACTGAATGGGGCGAAGAGATGCGCTGGGCTCGCCGCATTGCCCGCCTGGTGTACCAGGCCCCGGGGCTGGCCTACAAGGCGGGGGTGAAGCGCCCCTCCAGTACGTTGACGATGGTGAAGGTGTTTTGTGGGGACGTGCGCTATGCCGATGTGGCCCACCGAGCGGTGAAGCGGCTCAGTGGCGGCGTGTTGGGTTGAGGCTATATGGGCAAAAAAGAGTTGCCTCATCGGCAACTCTTTTTCTTTTTTACCAGGGATGATAGGGCCGATTAAGCGTTTTCTTCGCTGGTTTCCTCCTCTTGCTTACGCCGCAAGGCGGCGACCCCCATGCCAATTAGGCCAGGGAGGAGTGCTGGGGTTGGAACGGCAGTAAAACTGGCAGCGTATCCGAAGACACCGGATTGTCCTACTGTTTCTAGAGGAGCCAGTTCACCTATACCAGGAGTTCCATCACCAAACGAACCAGTAAATTGATAGCGATTGCTGCCAGCAATAAACTTGGAACTGTTGACGGTAAAGGAAAAAATTTCCTGTGTTTCAATTAAACCAAAAAAGGAGGTTGCATCCTTGAAGTTAACTAGGAGCCCACTACCAGGAACGGTAATGTCAAAAACACTTGGCAAAGCGGCTAGAACAAACTCACCATCTTCAGCAGGGCTCATAATACTGAAGTCACCTGTCGCAGAAGTGACTTGAGCCTTAGAACCGTCAAATGTAATCGAATTAGGTGTAAATGATCCCTTGCCAGAGATGATGTAGTTACTGCCAATCGAGATAGCCTCAGCAGGAGCGCTAACTGTAAACGTAGCCAGGGCAGCACCAGCTGCCACTAAAGTCAGTTTGATATTCATTAGGAAATGTTCTCCTAAAAAGAACAGCGAATTTTGGATTCAATGCGATCTAGGTTTGCCTATCCCATATTGGTGTAGATGCCAAATCTCTGCTAACGAGACTGAAGGAAGCACTTATCCGGGACCTCATGGGAAGGCAGGAGTTGGATAGGTGAAAACAGTAGTGCAATCCGAAACTCGGTAGATTTCCCTAATTCTTTGAAACAGAAACCCTATTCATATCTCTTCTCTAAGATAAATTATGTAGATTAACATGACAAGCAAAACTAGCTGTCAAGTCACTCTCTTTAAAGATCCCCCCATCCCGTAAGGTTTGTATGTTCTAGGGCGTTGGGTGGCATCCGCATTTACCCAATGGGCAGCAACGCCAATTTGGGTGCCGCTTCTTTGGCAATCAGACCGACTAGCGGGATCTTGGAAATCCACATTTTTTCCAGGGTTTGTTCTAGCTGGGCTGATTTGACCGTGCCCAGGTGAGACACCAGGGCCAATCCACTGGCCTCTGCCCCAATTAAAGCGGCGTCGGCATATTCGCTAAAGGGTGGGGCGTCGTAGATCACTAAGTCAAAGTAGTCTTCTGTTTTACGAACAAACTGCTTCATCTTGTTGGTGGATAGCAGCCGAGCCGGATCGGTGTTAGTGGTGCCAGCGGTGAGGGAAAACAGGTTGGGTTCGACGGGCGATCGCTTAATCACCTGCTTCAGCTCCATCTCCCCAGCCAGGATATTACTTAACCCTTGCTGGTTCGGCAAGCCGAGAAAGTCGTGCAGGTGGGGAAAGCGGAAGTCGGCGTCAATCAGCAGTACCCGGTTGCCCATTTCCGCTGCCGCCCAGGCCAGGTAAGCGGCGGTGGTGGAGTCGGCCAGCTGATCATCGGCGGCACTAATCACCAGCGATCGCAGCGGCTTATCGGCATTAATTCGCTGTAGGTTGGCCACCAGCGATCGAAACGCTTCCTGGAAGGCATGCATGCCATCGGGGGGGAGGGAACCGTTTTGCAGGCGCGATCGCGGTTCTCCCGGCACTGCAGCCGCTGGCTGATACAGCTTCAGCAGGTGACTTTCGTCGTAGCCCCGCTCCACCACTTCGTTGTGGGGAATCAGCCCCAAGATGGGCACCGGGGTCACCCGTTTCAAATCGCTGGGCGTATACAACACATCTTTTTGGGCATCCAGCAGTAGCGCCACCCCAATTCCCAGCAACAAGCCCAGCACCACCCCCAAGGCCAGATCGCGAGGCAGATTGGCCAACTCAACACTGACCGTAGGTGGGGTAATCAGTTCCCAGGGCAGCTCTCGCTGGGCGGCTTCAATTTCCAGGGTTTCACGCCGCCCCAGCAACTGGGTCAGGTTTTCAGTGGCGATGGTTAGTTCCCGCTCTAAGTCGGTAAATTGTCGGGCAATGCTGGCGAGGGCATCCACATCCACATCCAGGTCAGCTAGGGTGCTTTCCAGGGCCCGCTCCCGGGTGGCCAATTCTTCAATCTGCAGGGCCAATTCTTGCTGAGCGTTTTGCCCTTCCCGGGCCAATAGGCGTAGCAGATTCTGCCGTTGCTCTTTCAGGGCTTGCAGGTCAGGGCTGCTGTCTAAAAATAAACTAGACGCCTCAGCGATCGCATTATCTAGACTGAGCAATTCCTGGGTCAGCGCCTGGTACCGGCTGCTATTGCTGAGCACTGGCGACACCGCCATATCTTGGGGTCGGGTTGCCAGTTGTCGCTGTAAGCTCTCATAGAGATTCAGGGTACCTTCCAGTTCAATTAAAATCTGCTGATATTCAGTTTCAAAGTTGTTGATTTGGGTGGTGAGCTGACTGCCTTTTGACTCTGGGGTGATAATGCTGTTGTTTTGCCGTAACCGCTCTAGTTCAATTTGTAATTCGTCCACCTGGGCCCGCACGTCAGGTAATTTTTCATCTAAAAAGTCAATGCCCTGCTGAATATCCCGCTGCCGGGTTTCTAAACCATGGTCGAGAAATCGTTGGGAAACTAAATCTGCTATCCGTTGAGCTTCCTGGGGCGACTTACCCCAAGCGTAAGCGCTAAAAATGCGACTTGCCGGGGAATCTCTAGACGCTGGTTCGGTCAAACTAATATGCAGTTGATTCCTTAGTATCCGATAGCAGCGCTCGCTAGGGTCAATGGATAACCCTGGAATCTGATTTTCTGGAACCAGACTGGTACACTCCGCCAGGTTTTCAGCGATGGCCTGATCGACCACCGGTTGCATCACCCCAGGACTGGTTAAGATCTTGACCTGATCCTCCAGACTTAAATCCAGATCGCTCCGTTGGGGTGGCATATTCGCCACCGCCGTCGCCACTTGGGCTTCCCCGGTCGGTGGCTGAATCAAAATCTCAAAGTTGGCCGAGTAGGTGGGGGGACTCAACCGCGCCCTGACCCCAGCCAGGGTGGCCACCGCAGCGGTAATGGCGGTAATCAGCAGGGCTTTGCGCCGCAGGGCCGCAAATACCCGACCCAGGTCCAGGGTTTCTTCGTTGGTGTTAGGGGTAGATGCCGCTGGGGTAGATGGCAATTGATTGTCAAGTGATTGAGATTTCATGCTTAGGTCCTAACAATATAAGCGCGTATAAAAAGGCAGAAGGCAGAAGGCAGAAGGCTGATCTGCTGGTGCCCGGGCTCTGCCTGGGCATCTGACTGGCGGCTCTGCCGCCCACGGGAGAGAGGCGGAGCCTCGGGGGGCATTCCCAGGCAGAGCCTGGGAACGAGGGGTCTGACTCCTGACTCCTGCTAGCTGCTCCCCATGCCCTAATCAAACAGATTCAAAATCCGAAATGGGGCGGTGAAGATCGACAGGATGCTGCCAATCGGGTTGGCCAGGTTGCCGAGGTTGTCTGAGAAGCGGGCCAGGCCGGTTTCACCGACGATGATCACGTCGTTGTTTTGCAGGGTGGGGTTATTCCCTTCATCAATGCCTTGAGCAAAATCAATCGGAATTTCCCGCTGGGTGACGCTGCCGTCCGGGTTGAGCCGAATCAGCCCAACGGTGTCGGTTTGGGCCCGGGTATTAAACCCTCCCGCGGCTAAAATGCCCTGGTTCAGGGTGCTATTGGGGGAAATTTCCACGACCCCGGCTCGTCTGACTTCGCCCACCACATTCACTCGAATGGTGTTGGGCGAAAAGCTGGCTTCGGCCAACTGGGCCGCTTCCTCTGGTAAAGGATCCCCAGTGGCGGTAGGAATCAAGACGGTATCCCCCTCCTGTAAAATCGCGTTCTGGCGGACCTCCCCGGTTTGCAGCAGGTTCCATAAATCAACCGAGAATACCTCTTCCCGGCCACTGCGGGTAGTGCGACGCACCTGAACCTGGCGAATGTTGGCCTTGGGCTTGATGCCGCCAGCAATTTGAATTGCATCCGTTACCTTGACCGGGCTAAAGCGCTGATTGTCGCCCCCGGCTTCGCCACCTGGGACCCCGGCATCACCGGTGCGGGTGGGGCCACCGCGCAGGGTGTAGGGGCCGGGGCGAAAGACCTCGCCAATCACAGCAATGTTGATTGGGATACTGACATCGGAGGAAAATGTGGCCGCCGCCAGAATTGGCGCTTCATCCAGGGGGACGATGGTAGAGGGAATAAAGATGCTATCGCCATCCCGTAGGGTGACATCCTGGTTGAGATTGCCGGTGTTGATTAAATCCCACAAGTTGGCGGTAAAGGTCTGGGTACTGCCATTCACCTGGCGCTGAATTTGCACTTGGCGCAGGTTGGCGCTTTGGGTAATGCCGCCAGCGGCTTCAAACAGCTGGCTGAGTTTTGGAAAAGAGGTTCCCTCAATCTGCAGGGCATAGGCCCCAGGACGGTTGACTTCCCCCGCCACGCCGATCACCAGCGGTCGCCGTCGGAGCAGGTTGAGGGTGACCCCAGGGCGCCGCAGGAATTGGCTGTACTGCTGAGTAATTCTGGCGGTGGCCTGGTCGAGGGTGAGCCCCTGGATATTGACGTTACCCACCAGGGGCAAACTCAGGCTGCCATCCACCTGGACTTCAAACTCGCCACTGTACTGGGGTAGGCGAAACAGGTTCATGTTCAGCACATCCCCTGCCCCCAGGGTGTAGGCTTCTTCCGGCTGTCGAGGTAAGGGGGTAGCGGATTGAGGGGTCGAGTTGGCCGTTGTGGCCCCAGGTTGGGCCAAGGGCACCGTCGTTGAAGCTTGATTGCTGGTGCCCCCTGGCATGGCTTGGGCCAGGGCCGATCCGCCCTGGTTACAGAGCACCAGGGTCAGGAGGCCGATGATTGCGGTTTGAGCGGGTTGAGTTGGTCCATTAAAGCCCATGGGATACCTCTGCAATGGTCACGAGGGGATGATCTCTCATCTACTATTCGCGGTCTTGCAGCAAGATCCGTAGGGTTTGGGCAGGCACCCGTAAAGTTACCGGACCTTTCACCGAAGCTTTGTAAATAAAGGTCAAGTGCTAATTTTGCTTGAACCCAGGGCTGGGTATTTACCACCATTTAGGAAATGTGGCAAGCGGCTGTCATTCATTTAAACCATGTATGAAGCTTACGGATAAGTGCTGAATTTTTCCGGAAACTCCATATCCCGCTAGAAAAAGCCAGAAGTGCAGTCCTACGGTCTGTTCTTGTTCTCCTGTTCTAGTTCCTGTTTGGATGTCGTCACTGGCTTCCAGGTCATTTACCCGAGGTATTACAACGTGACTACTCAACGACGACAGCGCAATCGCAAACGATCCAAACGTCGTTCCATCTACTGCCCAATTCATGGGTGTTATTTAGATAGCGTTAGCCAAAAATACCCCTTGTACACCACTAAGCCCGAGCATCTGCAACAGCGGGGCATGGGCCGCCGGTTGGCGCTAACGGTGATTGCCGGGTTTGGGACAGTGCCCTTGACGGGGGAATGGCTCGAGGCGTTTTGGTGCGATCACTGCCAGGAAACCCAGTGGTACCACGTGCGCAAAACCGAGGCGAATCGCTATGAGTTGGTCACAGCCCCTGTGGATCTGTGGCAGCAGGCCAGTGGGGTGATTTTGCCGTCGGGCAACCCCACGGTAGGCGAGTTTACCCGCCGCCAGGCGCGGCAGACTCGGTTTAACGGAATCAAGGACTTCAGCCGGATTGGCTAGTGGAGGAGGGCTGAAGGCAGAAGGCTGAAGGCAGAAGGCTGAAGGCAGAAGGCTGAAGGCAGAGGCTGATCTACTGGTGCCCAGGCTCTGCCTGGGTATCTGGCTGGCGGCTCTGCCGCCCATGCAAGAGAGGCGGAGCCTCGGGGGGCATTCCCAGGCGGAGCCTGGGAACGAGGGGAAGGCTGATCTACTGGTGCCCGGGCTCTGCCTGGGTATCTGACTGGCGGCTCTGCCGCCCACGCAAGCCGAGGCGGAGCCTCGAGGGGGCATTCCCAGGCGGAGCCTGGGAACGAGGGGATTCTCTCCTGTCTCCTGTCTCCTGTCTCCTGTCTCCTGTCTCCTGTCCCCTGCCTCCTAAATTCCCACCAACGACTTAATTATTTACTCATTTCTCTAACACCTATGACTCACACAAAAACCGCTTTGATCACCGGCATTACCGGTCAGGATGGCTCTTATTTAAGTGAATTGTTATTAGAAAAAGGCTACGAAGTCCACGGCATTGTGCGGCGGACCTCGACCATTAACACCGATCGCATTGATCACCTTTACGAAGATCCCCATAGTGAAACCGCCCGCCTGTTTCTGCACTACGGGGACTTGACCGATGGCACCACCCTGCGCCGGATTTTGGAAGAGGTGCAGCCCATTGAAATTTATAACCTGGGGGCGCAGTCCCATGTGCGGGTGAGCTTTGACTCGCCAGAATACACCGTCGATGCGGTGGCCATGGGTACCTTGCGGCTGCTGGAGGCGATCCGTGACTACCGCCGCCGCACCGGCATCAAAGTGCGCTATTACCAGGCCGGGTCTTCGGAAATGTTTGGCAAGGTGCAGCATGTGCCCCAAAGCGAAGAGACCCCCTTCTACCCCCGCAGCCCCTACGCCTGTGCCAAGGTCTATGCCCATTGGCAAACCCTGAACCACCGGGAGTCCTATGGCATGTTTGCCTGCAATGGCATTTTGTTTAACCATGAGTCGCCCCGCCGGGGAGAAACCTTTGTCACCCGCAAAATTACCCGGGCCGTGGCCCGGATTGTGGCGGGGCAGCAGAAGAAACTCTACATGGGCAACCTGGATGCTAAGCGGGACTGGGGCTATGCCAAAGACTATGTCCAGGCCATGTGGCTGATGCTACAACAGGAGCAACCCGACGATTATGTGGTAGCCACTGGCGAAACCCACTCGGTGCGCGAATTTCTAGAGTTGGCCTTTGGCCATGTCAACCTTAACTGGCAAGACTATGTGGCCTTTGATGAACGCTATCTGCGTCCGGCGGAGGTGGACTTGCTGATTGGCGATCCGACCAAGGCCAAGACCAGGCTGGGCTGGGAACCCACGGTGACCTTTGAAGAACTGGTGCACCTGATGGTGGAAGCGGATTTGCAGGCCCTGGGGCTGGTGACACTGAACGGTAATACTGCCACCAGTGTGTTGGATCGGGCCACCCTGCGGATGGGCAACAACGGTGAACGGGTGCAGGTGGGGTAGGAAGAAAGGCAGAAGGATGAAAGGCAGAAGGATGAAGGCAGAGGGCAGAAGGCAGAGGCCTGGTGCTCAGTCTTCTGGTGCCCTGGCTCTGCCTGGGCATCTATCTAGGCGGCTCTGCCTGGGCACGAGGGGATGGGATGGTGGGGCCTGCCGTGAAGTAATAAATATCTGCATAAATGTCCGGATTTTTGATTTCGGTCTTGCAAATAAAAATAGTCAATTTAGAGTCTTGTCTTGATATCCAAGACCTGGTTGATCTGTAGTTTTCTTGAAACATTATTCTGTCTTAGCTCACTATTCTTTATTCTCAAAAAGGAGAGTATTTTGAGTACTTTAAATAGCGCGATCGCTCCCCATGGCGGTCAATTAATTAATCGGATTGCGAGTGCTGAACAACGTCAGGACTTTTTAGAAAAAGCGGATTATCTGCCCCGGGTCTCGCTGGATGCGCGATCGCAGTCGGATTTAGAAATGATTGCCATTGGGGCCTTTAGTCCCCTGACGGGGTTTATGGGCCAGGCTGACTACAGCCGGGTGGTGAATGAAATGTATTTGGCCAACGGTGTGCCCTGGTCGATTCCGATCACCCTGCCTGTCTCCCGGGCGGTGGCTGATCCGCTGATTGAAGGCACCCTGGTACGCCTAGATAACGCCGAGGGCGACTTTATTGGGGTGCTAGAACTCACCGAAAAATACACCTATGACAAAGTCCATGAGGCGGTTCAGGTGTATCGCACCGATGACCATAACCATCCCGGCGTTAAGGTGGTCTACACCCAGGGGGAGGTGAACTTGGCGGGGGCGGTGTGGCTGCTAGAGCGTCAGCCCCATCCCCAATTTCCCGATTATCAAATTGATCCAGCGGCCTCCCGGGCGATGTTTGAGGCCAAGGGCTGGAAAACCATTGTGGGCTTTCAAACCCGCAATCCCATCCACCGAGCCCACGAATATATTCAAAAATGTGCCCTGGAAACGGTAGATGGTTTATTTTTGCATCCCCTAGTGGGGGCGACGAAAAGCGATGACATCCCCGCCGATGTGCGCATGCGCTGTTATGAAATTCTGATGGACCATTATTTCCCCCAGGATCGGGTGATTTTAGCGATTAACCCGGCGGCCATGCGCTATGCCGGACCCCGGGAGGCAATTTTCCATGCGTTGGTCCGCAAAAACTATGGTTGTACCCACTTTATTGTCGGTCGGGACCATGCGGGGGTTGGTGACTACTATGGCACCTACGATGCCCAGCATATCTTTGACGAGTTTCAGCCTGGGGAACTGGGCATTGTGCCCATGAAATTTGAGCACGCCTTTTATTGCACCCGCACGGAGCAAATGGCCACCAGCAAAACCAGCCCCAGCACCCCCGAAGAGCGGGTTCACCTATCGGGGACCAAGGTACGGGAAATGCTGCGCCGGGGCGAGCTACCCCCACCGCAGTTCTCCCGGCCAGAGGTGGCAGCGGAACTGGCCAAGGCGATGCGGACGCCAGCAGCGGTCTAGAGGGGTGGATGGGTGGATGCCTGTCCTGAGCGAAGTCGAAGGGGGTATCGAGCTTCGGCATCCCCTCCTGGGAGGGGCAGGGGTGGGTTATTCGGGTATCGAGCTTCGGCATCCCCTCCTGGGAGGGGCAGGGGTGGGTTATTCGGGTGTCAGTTACCTATTACCTACTACCCACCCCCGACAGACAAAGTATGAAATAGCTATTGAGAGAAAACCTATGGAACGACGTGGTGTAACGGTTTGGTTTACCGGTTTGAGTGGGGCGGGCAAAAGTACCATTGCCCAGGCTCTGGCTGAAAAATTAAAGGCCGAGGGCTATCCCCTGGAAATTTTAGATGGTGACATTGTGCGCACCAATTTGACTAAAGGGTTGGGCTTTAGCCGGGAGGATCGCGATGAAAATATTCGTCGCATTGGGTTTGTCTCCCACCTGCTGACCCGCAATGGGGTGATTGTGCTGGTGTCAGCGATTTCCCCCTATCGGGAGGTGCGGGAAGCGGTGCGCGATCGCATTGGCGAATTCATCGAAGTCTATGTCAGCGCCCCTTTAGATGTGTGCGAACAGCGGGATGTGAAAGGCCTCTACAAACGGGCCAGGGCTGGGGAAATCAAGGGCTTTACCGGCATTGATGACCCCTACGAGCCCCCCCTGAACCCTGACATTAATTGTCAAACTCACCAGGAAACCCTGGAGGAGAGTGTGGACAAGGTGATGGCGGCGTTGCAGCCCTATCTGGAAACACATCAGCGGGTAGCTGTAACGGCGTAAGAAAGCTAGAATCCCCTCCTTGGGAGGGGTAGGGGTGGGTCAGGTGGGGGATTATAGCGGGCATTTGACTCAAGAAGAGATATGTGTGCATGGTCCCCTCCTGGGAGGGGTAGGGGTGGGTCAGTCGAGGCCAAGGGAAGCTCACCGTATCTGGTAGCTAATATTCTGTAGCGGTTTGACCCACCCCGCCCTGCGGGCACCCCTCCCAAGAGGGGACAGCGAGCCTGCTTTTGTAGAGAATTTCCTGATCTCCTAGGGGGAAAAGAGGCAGAGCCTGGGAACGAGGAACGAGCCGAGGGGGTGTCCTGAAAAGAGCCACTGACAAACTTCGATAACAAGACGTTAGCGAGACGTTGGACTATGCAGATCTGGCAGCCTCGACGGTGGCGATTTTATTTGAAAGCAAACCTATCTCGGCTATTTTTAGCCTTAGCAACCCTCGGAGGGGTGGCGGCGGCCATCGGCCACCTGGCCCTGGGGGGCGATATGGGGCTGTCGTGGCAGGGGTGGCTGACAATGGCCACTATCTGTGCCACGTTTTTGGGCAATGCCCTGACCAACCTGCCCGCCGAAGTGGTGTTTTTGGGTGGGTTGGCGATTTTGTTTTTGGGGGGCATTTTAGATACCGAAACCGCCCTGGCTGGCTTTAGCAATGGCGGCATGGTGACGGTGGGGGTGCTGTATGTGGTGGTGGCTGGGGTGCAGCAGACCGGCGGTTTAGCCTGGGTGTCGCAGCAGTTGTTGGGACTGCCCAAAAGCCAGAACCGAGCCCTGGTGAGGCTGATGGTGCCGATTATGGCCCTGAGTGCGTTGCTGAATAACACGCCGGTGGTGGCCATGTTTATTCCGGTGGTGGGGGACTGGTGCCGCAAGTTGCGGATTAACCCGTCTAAGCTGATGATTCCCCTTAGCTATGCCTCGATTTTTGGCGGGGTGTGTACCCTGATTGGCACGAGCACCAACCTGGTGGTCAACGGTCTTTTGATGGCTGAAACCGGCGGCCAGGGGCTGGCCATGCTGGATATTACCTGGGTGGGGCTGCCCTGCGCGATCGCCGGTACCCTATTCCTGCTCCTAGCCCATCGCTGGCTTTTGCCTAACCGCAAGTCGGCCTTTAGTCCCACCGATGATCCGCGCCAGTACACCCTAGAAATGGTGGTGCCTCCGGGCAGTGCCATGGCGGGTAAAACGGTGGAGCAGGCGGGGTTGCGCCATTTGCCGGGGTTGTATTTGGCCGAAATTGCCCGCGATCGCCAGATTATTCCGGTGGTTGGCCCCCAACAACTGTTGCGCGATGGCGATCAACTGGTGTTTGTGGGGGCGGTGGATTCGATTGTGGATTTACACCGGTTAAGGGGGCTGCAACCCGCCACCGACCAGGTGTTTAAGCTCGATACGCCTCGACTGGGGCGCTGTCTGACGGAAGCCGTGGTGTCTGACACCTGCCCTTTGGTGGGGAAAACCATTCGGGAAGGGGAGTTTCGCCGTCGTTATAATGCGGTGGTGCTGGCTGTGGCCCGCAATGGCGAGCGTTTGCCCGGTAAAATTGGCGATATGTGCCTGCGCCCAGGAGATGCTCTGCTGCTGGAAACCCATCCGGGATTTGGGGAGCAGTATCGGGGCTCGAAGGACTTTTACTTGGTTAGTGTGGTGCCTGATTCAACCCCCCTAAACCACAATAAGGCCCCCCTAGCTTTGATCAGCTTAGGGGCGATGGTGGTGCTGGCCAGCTTTGGCTGGTTGTCGATGCTGCAAGCGGCTACCCTGGCGGCGGTGATGATGGTGATCAGCGGCTGCTGTGCCCCTAGTAAGGCCTTGGCCAGTGTGGAATGGTCGGTGCTCTTGGTGATTGGGGCGGCCCTGGGCCTGGGCCAAGCCATGAATAGTACTGGGGTGGCTACCGCGATCGCCAGTACCCTATTGGGGCCAGCCCACAGTAGTCCCTGGGTGGCCCTAGTGTTGATCTATGGCGTTACCACCCTGCTGACGGAGCTGGTGACTAACAATGCAGCGGCGGCTTTGACCTTCCCAGTGGCGATCGCCCTGGCCCGCAGCTTGGGGGTAGACAGTATGCCCTTTGTGATTGCAATTATGGTGGCGGCCTCGGCCAGTTTTGTCACCCCGATTGGCTATCAGACCAATTTGATGGTGTATGGCCCCGGTGGTTATCGGTTTACGGACTTTGCCCGGATTGGGTTACCCATTAGCCTGCTGTTCTGGGGGATTACAGTGACCGTGACCCCCTGGATATTTCCGTTCTAGGGGAGGATCTACTGGTGCCCAGGCTTTGCCTGGGTATCTGGCTGGCGGCTCTGCCGCCCATGGGAGATGAGGCGGAGCCTCGGGGGGGCATTCCCAGGCAGAGCCTGGGAACGAGGGTAAGGGTAGGGCAGGGTGTGCTGCAGAGGGCAAATATGCAAATGTTAGACTGGGTCTACCGTGCACCGCTGACTTGGATGCGTGACTGAGGGGTTGACCCAGAGGAGTAAACGCTATGCTACCGATGGCCATGGGTGAGGTGATCAAGAATGGGGTGAGGTTTGACATGAAAAACTGGTCCCAAGGCCTGCCCGACGGTTCAGACTTACCTGAAGCGGTTGACCAGATTTTTGCACTACTAGAGGCGCGCGCTGTTGACTACCTTTTAGTCGGCGGCATTGCCTTACTTAACTATGTTGAGGGCCGCAATACTCAAGATATTGACTTTGTTTTGGCTCGACAAGATATTAATAAAATGCCTGAGATCGTGCTGCTGGAGGAAAATCGGGATTTTGCCCGTGGCCAGTATGGCAATTTGCAGATTGACTTGTGGCTGACCCAAAACCCCTTTTTTGAGTGGGTGAAGTTGACCCATGGCGAGGATGTCATGATTGGCGAACGCACCATTCATATTAGTGATCCGGAAGGTCTGGTTTTGCTGAAGCTATTTGCTTTGCCATCCCTGTACCGTCAGGGCCAATTTGATCGGGTCAGTCTTTATGAGGGAGACCTGACTCAATTGCTTATGGCCTATGCCATTCATCCGGAACCGCTCTTGGAGACCCTGAGTAGGTTTGTGCTGCCTAGCGATCTAGAGGAGATCCGGCAGATTGTTCTAGAGACTGAAGCCCGAATCCGGCGGTTTAAGGCGACTCGGGAAAGGTTGGCGACAGAGGATGAGTAGGGTGGCCTAGGTCTAACGTCAGGCTCAGATCTGGTGCCCAGACTCTGGCTGTGTAGCTGGCTGGCGGCTCTGCCGCCCACGCAAGGCGAGGCGGAGCCTCGGGGGGTATTCCCAGGCAGAGCCTGGGCACGAGGGATAAGTCTCATCACTGCCATCCGGATAGTTTTTGCAATCTTTGACAATCTTTTTTAAATGCCTAAAAGCTGGGAAAAGTACGGAGGAATTTGACAAGGTGTCCGGGATTCAGGTTTTAAGCTTGTAAAAGAAAATAACAACCGCAGCTTGTGCCTCGCTTAGAGAGGCCTGTTTGCAGGGGGGCTTTGACGGTCGCGTTAGATCTCAGTCTCTTTGCCCTAGCCATGACTGTCATTTGGTGACGGGCTAGATCATAGGGAAGCTGTGGCAAAAGGTAGAAGGTAGAAGGCAAAAGGTAGAAGGTAGAAGGCAAAAGGCAAAAGGCAAAAGGCAAAAGGCAAAAGGCAAAAGGCAAAAGGCAAAAGGCAAAAGGCAAAAGGCAGAAGGTAGTAGGTAGTAGGTAGAAGGCAAAGGGCAAAAGGTAGAAGGGGAATCCCTTATGTGAAAGGGGTTTTGCCGCCCATAAATAGCAGTGCCATTTCCGCCTCAGAGTACTAGTGCAGCGTCAAGTCTTGAATTTAGGGTTTCCAGATGTAGAGATTTGGTGGCATCAAGGTCCGAAATCCCCTCCTTTGGAGGCCTGCGCTGAGCTTGTCGAAGTGGGTAGGGGTGGGTCAAGCAAGCCCGAAGAACCCACCCCGCCCTCCGGGCACCCCTCCCAGGAAGGGACATTTTGGGATTTCCTGGAGCATAGAGACAGGGCAATTGATGGTTGAGTCTCTGACTGTGGCACTAGCAACTGGTCATTCGATACCGTACTTGAGACACTGTACTCGGCAGCAGCACAGGCGCCCCTATCTGAAAGCGGCGGTCAAGATAGCCAGCTCACGATCAGGACCAGCTACAATGCTTGGTAACTAGGTTATTTTCCGATATGGATCGATATGGATGCAGAACGTCTGATTTTAGAAACAGATGCAGCCGGCAATCTGAAGCAGGTGCCCAGACTGCCGGCTAATAAGCAGCTTGAGGTCATTTTCTTAGTGATCGCAGATGTAGATGGCCTGTCGCCATCATTATCATCACCCCAAAGCTCTTTAAGTCCAGTTGAGGCTACTGTAGATCATCATGAGGATTGGCCAAGTCGAAAGGCGGCTGTTCAAAAGATAAATGATCTGCAGCTGCGCTTAAAAAACATCTACGGTGAGTTCTCAGAAGCGACTCAAATGCTGCATGATGATCGGGGACGTTAGCGTTGAAGGATCTCGTTATTGACAGTAGTGTTGTTATTAAGTGGATCGTTCCTCAAGCTTGTTCTAAGAAAGCAGGAGAGGTGCTTACTGTCTATCAAGCTGGCGGCCTTAGACTTTTAGCTCCTGATCTTTTGAATGCAGAAGTTGGCAATATTCTGTGGAAATATCATTCCTTTCAGGGGTTGACTAAAAGTGATGTACAGGAAGCTCTAGAGGCTTTCAAGGATCTAGAGTGGTCTATAACTCCATCAAACTTACTACTAGATGATGCTTTGAATCTAGCTATTGATTATAGAAGAACGGTTTATGACTCGTTATTTATTGCTCTGGCTCTTCGGGAGGGTTGTCAGTTGGTCACCGCCGATGAGCGCTTGGTTAATGCTGTGTCTCAGAAATTACCTCAAGTGGTTTTACTATCCTCTTGGTCAGGTTAGTAAGGCAACCAATTGCTTAGTGATGTGAGAATGTAGTAACGATTGCGAGCGTTGGGGGTTGACCCAGACGAGGTTTAGTGGGTTGTGGGGAGGGGATCCTAGCCAACCCACCCCTGCCCCTCCCAGGAGGGGATCCTAGCCACTACTCCTAACTGACTCAGCTCAATTGTACTGAAGGTAATTTAATGACTTCATGCCAAATCTTTGGATTTTCATACGTAAAAAGGAACCTCTGAAATCAATTTTGGTCTATATCAATGAGGCTCATAAACAGCCTTTTTTGAATCGCTTGAGTTAGAGTCATTCAACCAGTATCAGCGCATCTACCTGTTGTTTTTTCTGTGCATCTAACCGGTAAAGATTACTACCAATCTTTGCTTCAGTCTTAAAACTTGATGCCCCAGAAGTTCCAGAAAGAAGCAGGTAAACTATTATGTCCAGCCTTGATTTGCTTGCCAAAGTAGAGCAGAAACAGTTACTTGATCTACGCCAGTCTAAAAGCCCCAGTTCGTTTCGCAAAGGCACTCGATTTGTTTGGTTTCGCAGCATCAGTTTGATAACAACGGATGCCCTGGCCCTGAGCCTGGCCTGGCTGGGGGCGAGCTATACCTCGGTGTTAGCAGACCCAAGTTACGAACTGGCCACCCGTTTCTCGATGATTCCCCCGGTGCTGGGGATTGGCTATGGAATTTTGGCGGCTGGAAATTTTTACTACAGCGGTAGTGCCCGTAAGGACTATGTGGGCTTGATTAAGGCCACGACCCTGGTGGCAATGGTGATGTTGCTGTTGCTTTGGTCTTTTCAGATCGCGATTCCAGCCGGACTGTGGGCCCATAGTTTACTGTTTTGGCTACTGGCGATGGTGTTGGTCACCCTGGGCCGGTTTGTGGTGGATCGGGTGACTAATCAGCTACGCCAGGTGGGGTTTGGGCTTTACCCGGTGGTGTTGATTGCAGACAAGCCAAAACAGGCGACGGCGGCGGCAACGGTTAAGCAAGAGAGCCACTACAAAATTGTCGAGGTGATGGAGGCTGAGGCGCTAGATAAGGATCAGCGCCAGGCTACTCTGGAAAGGCTGAGCCAGTTGGGAGCAATTGAGGTTTTGGTGGATTGGCAAGCGATCAATCATCGCTTGTTTATCTGCGGCTTGTTTCAGTCGGCGGGCTTTACCTTGCGGATTTTGCCCAGTGAAGAGCTGCCGCCCCCCGGTACCCTGTACTACACGTCCATTGGCAATAAACTTTGTCTATCTTGCACCCCGTTTGTGTTGTCAGGGCTGGAGTTTTGGACCAAGCGGGTGGTGGATGTGTTGGCCGCGAGTACGGCGGTGGTGCTGGCTTCGCCGCTGTATCTGCTGATTGCCTTGTTGATCTATATCGACTCGCCGGGGCCAATTTTCTATAAACAAACCCGGATTGGCCTGAAGAATAAACCGTTTCAGGTTTGGAAGTTTCGTACCATGGTGCCCAATGCAGACAAGCTGCAAAAGCAGCTGGAGGCGCAGAATGAAACGAAGGATGGGGTGTTGTTTAAGATTAAGGATGACCCCCGGATTACTCGGGTCGGTAAGGTGCTGCGTGCCTACAGCCTGGATGAGCTGCCCCAGTTGTTTAATGTTGCCCTGGGGGAGATGAGTCTGGTGGGACCACGGCCCTTGCCCCTGCGGGATGTGGAAAAGTTTTCGCGCCATCACCACATTCGCCAGGAGGTGTTGCCGGGAATTACGGGGCTGTGGCAGATTTCCGGGCGATCGGACATTATTGATTTTGAGGAAGCTTACCAGCTTGATTTGACCTACATTACCCGCTGGTCGATTTGGCTCGATTTGCAGATTTTGTTCAAAACCGTGGGCGTGGTGGTGCAAAAGTCGGGGGCCTACTAATAAAGGCTCAGTTGATAGTCCTGAGACCCTTGTGGGCAGGGCTTTCCCTCCATCCCCCAGCCCCTTCCTCCCAAAAGGGGCTACTAAGTACACATAAGTCCTGAGCCCCTTGTGGGCAGGGCTTTCCCTCCATCCCCCAGCCCCTTCCTCCCATTTTGGGAGGAAGGGGGGCCGGATTTAAACAGACGGCTAGGTGCTGACGTGCTGACTGTGGCCCGATAAAGTTGCAGTTGCCCCTAACTATTTAGATTATTAAACCTATGAATGTTTTAATTACCGGTGTGGCAGGCTTTATTGGCCATGCTTTGGCGCAGAAACTTCTGGCTGAAGGCAACCAGGTTTGGGGATTAGATAATTTGAATTCATATTACAGTGTCACCCTAAAGCAGGACCGCTTAAAAACGATTCAAGGTCATCAAAATTTTGTCTTTCATCCCGTTGATTTATGCGATCGCGAGGCATTATTGGCCCTGTTTGAAGCTAATCAATTTGACTATGTAGTACACTTGGCGGCCCAGGCCGGGGTGCGCTACTCTTTGGAAAATCCCTTTGCCTACAGCGATAGCAATTTAACAGGGTTTCTCAATATCCTGGAGGCCTGTCGGCACCATCCACCGAAACACCTGGTGTTTGCCTCGTCGAGTTCGGTGTATGGCGCTAATCAAAAGGTACCCTTTGCCACGTCGGATTTCGTGGATCACCCAGTTTCTCTCTATGCGGCCACCAAAAAGGCCAATGAGTTGATGGCCCATGCCTACAGCCATCTTTACCAAATTCCAATGACTGGGCTGCGCTTTTTTACGGTCTATGGTCCCTGGGGTCGGCCTGATATGGCCTACTTTAAGTTTGTGGATGCGATCGCCAATAACCGTCCCATTGAGGTCTACAACCATGGCCGGATGAAGCGCGACTTTACCTACATTGACGATGTGGTGGAAGGTATTTTGCGGGTCATGACCCATATTCCCCAGAGTTTAGCTGACGTGCCGGACAATGCTAGCCAAGCGCTGTACAAGGTCTATAACCTGGGTAACCACCAGCCGGTGGAACTATTGCACTTTATTCAAGTGATTGAGCAGGCCATGGGCAAACCGGCAGAGCTGGTGATGAAGCCGATGCAGCCTGGCGATGTCGTGGCTACCTATGCCGATGTTAGCGACCTGCAAGCGGATATTGGCTTTTCCCCCAGTACCCCCTTAGAAACCGGGATCGCTAAGTTCGTCGATTGGTATAAAGCCTATTACGGGAATGCCGCCTCTTACTCCGCCGCTTGAGCCCTGCATGCTCGGTTACTCGAGCTGACTTATCCTAAGTTTTCCTGTTTATGAAAAAACATACCAAGCGTGTTCGTAGTAGCTCTCTGATTGATGATATTCGCCAACTGCTCACCTTTGTTAGCCGCCGCCGTCGTCGTCAGTTAGCGGCTCTACTGGGGTTAATGATTGTCTCCTCCTTGAGCGAAATGGTCAGCCTGGGGGCGGTTTTTCCGTTCTTAGGTGCCCTTAGCAACCCGGATCAACTGCTGAATGCGCCCCAATGGCAGGGGATTCTAAGCGTCTTTAATATCAATTCTCAGCAGCAGCTGGTGTATTGGCTGGCTATTGCCTTTATTGCGGCGGCCCTAATCGCCAATGGCCTGCGCTTGCTGACCATTAATGCCAAGGTGCGCCTATCGGCAGCCATGGGGAGCGATCTGAGTACGCAAATTTATCAAAAAACCCTGCAGCAGCCCTATAGCTTCCATGTGCGGCACAACAGCAGTGACCTGATGGAAACCATTACCGCTGACACTAAGCGGCTGACAAGCTCAGTCCTGACCCCCCTGCTGACCATTTTGACCGACGCCCTGCTAACGGTTTCTCTGGTGGGGGCGTTGATTTTGATTGATGGCCGGATTGCCATTGCCGCTGCCGTGATTTTGGGCGGTACCTATGCTCTGATCTACCGAGCCCGTCAAAGGCTACTAAAGCGCAATAGTAAGATTATCGCTAAGGCTGGCCAGCGCCGGATCAAGGCGGTGCAGGAGGGCCTGGGCGGTATTCGCGATGTTTTAATTGCTAATAACCAAGGCTATTTCTGCCAAACCTTTGGTCAGGCCGAAAATTCCCTGAAACGATCGGAAGCTAAAAACGCTTTAATCGCCCAAACCCCGAAGTTTGTGATGGAAGCGATCGCCATGACGGCCATTGCTCTGCTGGCTCTGGCTATGGGGCGCGATGGCGACTTTAGCCAGGCGGTGCCGGTACTGGGCAGCTTGACCTTGGGGGCTAAGCGGTTATTACCAGCTCTGCAGGAAATGTTTTCTTCCCTCGCTAAGATCCAGGGGGCTAGAGCATCCCTAGATCGGGCGTTGCTGGCCTTACGGCGGCCGGTTGACCCGCTGTTGTTGCTGCCCACTCCCACCGAGCATGTGCCTTTGACCCGGGACCTGCGTCTGGAGCATGTCTGGTTTCGCTATGGGGAAGACGGCGATTGGATTTTGCGGGACCTGAACCTAACCATTGCCGCCAAAACGACTGTGGCGTTTGTGGGTAGCACTGGCAGTGGCAAAAGCACCACCGCTGATTTGATCATGGGCTTACTACAACCCCAGAAGGGTACTCTGCTAGCTGATGGCCAGCCCTTGCAAGGAGACTATTTAAGACGGTGGCAACAGGGTATTGCCCATGTGCCCCAAAGCATTTTTTTGATGGATGCCACCATTGCTGAAAACATCGCCTTTGGGGTTCCCCCCAAGCTGATTGACTTTGAGCGGGTGCGTCGGGCCGCCAAGCTGGCTCAAATTGATGACCATATCAGCCAGCTCCCTGCCGGGTACGACAGCTATGTGGGGGAACGGGGGATTCGGCTCAGTGGAGGACAGCGGCAGCGGATTGGCATTGCCCGCGCCCTGTATCGCGATGCGTCGGTGATTGTGTTTGATGAGGCCACCAGTGCTTTAGATAATGCTACTGAGCAGGAGGTAATGGCCGCAATTGAGGGATTGAGCGGGGAATTTACGATTATTTTGATTGCCCACCGATTGAGTACAGTAGAGCACTGTGATTTGGTGGTGGAGTTAAGCCAAGGACAAGTAAAAGCCAAGGGAACTTATGGGGAGTTGTTTACAGATTTAGAAAGCGTCAATACATCTAACTTTCGCGACATGAAGCTTAGCGAGAAGAATAAAAAAATAGAGACAACTCGCCATAATATCTAAAAACCAACAGATTCTATTGCTTAAGCATAGGTACATTATCAGCCATGAAAATGAAAGCCATAAGCATAAACCATTTTCCTTTTATAAGGAGTAGTCGAAGATTAGCTCGTTCTCTACCTTTTTACAAATTCTTTTCTGAGTGGCGTAATCGTGAAAAAATAAAGTTCTATGAATTATATAATCAAGGGAAATTTAGTGAAGCTATTAGCTTTGGCGAAATAGCATTGAGAAGAAAAAAAAATGATTACTATTTACGAAGGAGCCTAGCAAAAGCTTATCGCAACTTAGGTCATCATGATCTTGCCACCCTAAAAATAGCGGAAGTTCTAAGTAAAATCCTTGGGAAGGATCCAGATTTAATTATTAGTGAGACACAAAAAGAAGTTACTAAAGTATTAGGCAAATCAAATATCGAATCAAAACTTATATATTTAGGAGGAATGAACAACTATGGTCAAGTGCAACATAAAATAATAGATAAAAATTCTCAAGAAAAGTTTTATTTAACAAAAATTACAACGCCTAATAAAGTAAAAAGAGAGCATTATTTTTACAAATTTCTCTGTAAAAATAATCCAGAATTACAATTGATTACAGCAAATTTCATAGGATATTCTGAATCAGAAGATAGAAAATTTGCGTTTTTGACCCTAGATAAAATCAGGGGAAATTCAATAAAATTAGATCATATTCAGTCAGTTATTAATGCGAATAAACTATTATCTTCGCTTCGTTTTGATTTTGATTTGCATACCAGTAATTTTAGCCCTGCCATGGATAGATCTTCTATCACTCTAGATTTTAGACAAAACCATATTCGGCCAGATTTTTTTTCTGCTATTCACCAACAAGAAGCAAATACACTTATTATCAAATGGTTATATGAAAGGCTTTTTAAGCACAATAAGCATAAATATATGCGAACTAGCAAAAACTTAATTACGAAATTAGAATTTATAGTTCTGAAAAACAAGTTCTATAAAAAGATTGTTCCTTCTAAGCATTACTCTCTCGTACATGGAGATTTTGGTCGCCAAAATATATTAGCTGATGAGCAAAATGGAAGAATCTATGTCATAGACTGGTCTGGATATTTTTTAGGTCCAGCAAAGTTTGATATGACTCGCTTCTTCGAGTCATTCCCTCTAAACTTTCATGAGATCAAGCAAAAGTATATTGACAACATAATACATGAAGACTGTAATAATTCAGTCATAGAAGTATCACTCTTTATTTATCTCCTTATTGCATCTTGGTTTAAAGAAAAAAACATAGATAGAGTCTTAAAAAATCATGATAATTATTTAGTGCCAGCTATTGAGCATCTAGAATATTTGACAAGAAAAATTTTATAAACTTTTCATCGGAAAAATAAAATTTCCCTCAATCACTCTATATTTCCTACCAAAATATTATCGAAGATAAGCCGAAAGATTTTAGCTAGAGGTATTAAAATATACCTATCACTCTTTAAAAACCTAAAGGTAGACTTAATAATTTAAAGCTTTTAGCAAACGGTACATTTACTAAATAAAGTTCAAAAAATAAAGCTCTAAAATGAAACTCAAGAAATTCATAAAGTCTATAATACCTAATTTTTTTTATGTACTGGGCTTTACTATTATCAAAAATAGTAAAGTTGAAGATAGCCAGATTGATGTTAGGGAAGACACAAATTCATACAGAGAAATATTTCAATATGGAAAGCCTGTTATTGTTGATATGCCTATAGAAAAGCTGAGATGGAAAGCTTTAGCAATTAACTTTGACTATGATCATCCTTTTGTTTATGCACTTAAACAAGCATGTGAACAAGACAAAAGTATAAATTTCAAAGTTCTATGTGATGAGCTAAAAAAATATTATGAATTGGTTCAACCTTGTTCGATGAGTGATTGCCTAGATATAGAAATAGAAGCAGAGTTTCCTAAGCCTCAGCATACTCATCATACAAGATGGCCTTGGATAAATAAAAGATCAAATTCTGCTGAGGTTTGCCCTGTAATTCAGGGAAGAAAAATGAAAGCCTTATCAACAAGAGAGCATGGGGTACAGCATTGGGGACCGGTATCACATGAAAAATTATTGACAGAAGCCATCAAACTATCAAGGCTTTATACCTCAATCAACGAAAAAGGCTATCGAAGCAATATAACTAACGATGCAGACAGCATGGTAAGAGTCTATATTCTTGAAAAGGAAAATTTAGACTGGGTAGCTATTCCTTTTCAAGGGCAACACAGGGTTAGCGTAGCGTCAGCTCTGGATATAAAGTCAATCCCTGTAAAAGTTATGTTTGTGATAAGAAAAGTAGATGTTGAATTCTTTCCACTAGTGGCTAAAGGCATATACAGAAAACAAGATGCATTAAATATTTTTGATAGTTTCTTCGAGAAAAAACGACCAAAAGTACTCAATCAGTGGGATAACTACATATCCAAAAAATCTGAATTATTTATATAATAGAGAACATAGAATTTTACTTTATTAAAGAGAGTAATGAAGAAAATATATTTCCTTATTTTTGCAGATCATCTTAAATCTAAAGTATTTTCTTTACATCGAGGAAATCCAGGCGTTGGGGGAACACAGTTTACTTCAATTCGCCTTGCACTATTACTTGCAGAGACTTGTCCAGAGTGGAAAATAGTCTTAGTGAATAGTAATAAGATTAGTCTTGAAAATTCATCTTTAAATGTTGTACAACAGATCTCAAAAAATTCTACAAATTTCTTTAATTCAATAGATATTAATCATGATGATCTAATAATTGCTTCCACATCAACACTTAAAACAGTTGATATAAAATGCCTTCAAAATTTTGAAGGCAATCTAGTTTGCTGGAGTCGCCATCCTTTTGATAAGGATGCAAACGTGCTGGCCTCAAAAGTTAAATTTAAAGGAGTTGTGTGTGTAGGAACATATCAATTCTACTCAAATACTAATATAACTAAAGATGTGTTTTATATACAAAATCCATTTATACTCCCTAATTTGACAAAAATAGAAAAAAAACTTAAGCCCAAAAATAGAGAAATTGATATTGTTTACATGGGTGCCCTAATTCCTGGGAAAGGATTTCTAGAGGTGGCGAAATCGTGGCATTCGCTTAAAGCTTTAGTCCCTAGGGTGAAATTGCATGTAATTGGCTCAACTGCTACTTATGGAGAAAAATCTGAATCTCATCTAATTCCTACCAAGCCAGATTTTGCCGAAAAAATACTTGGATTTATTCCCGAAGAAGATATTCATAGTGGGAAAGTTATTTTCTATGGAAACTTAGGCGAAGAGAAATTTGAGATTATACAAAAATGTGATCTCGCTATTTTAAATCCTACCGGAAATACAGAAGCTTTTCCTGCCTCTCCTTTAGAATGTATGGCTTGTGGGATTCCAGTCATTGCCTCTGACGACTATGGCATGTCAGATTGCATGCGTTTTTTCCCCGAACTTGTTATTAAAGGAAATAAAGATATTCCAAAAAAAGTCGAGTGGCTAATTTCCGATCCTTTACGTTATCAGGAACTACAGCAAAGATCAGTGGCTGTTGCTAAGTGGTTCGATTCTCAAGCAGATCAAATAATTACCCGGTGGGTCAGACTAATAGAAGCAATAATCTCAGATAAAAATTCTGAGGTTGATCTATCTCCCATACTGCCCTTTTATGGCTCTAGGATAAAGATGTTTTATCGCAAACGATTAAGAGCATATGTTAACAAAATCAGGGGATTATCTGGCTGAATTATTATCATATCAAATCTACTGAGACATTCCAATTTTTAGTCACTATTCAGAGTATTGTCCAAGTTTTATGAAAGTTCCAGTTGTATTTATTATATTTAATCGTCCTAAAACTACTCGCAAAGTTTTCGAGGCTATTCGTGAGTATAAGCCAAAGCAACTTTTTGTAATTGCTGATGGTCCACGACCTGATAAATTAGGCGAAGAGGAGAGTTGTAAATCAGCTCGTTTAGTCATTGAGGAAGTGGACTGGGAATGCGAGATCTTCAAGCGTTACTCTAACACCAATTTAGGATGTAAAAAAGGAATCTCTAGCGGTTTAAATTGGGTTTTTGAACATGTAGATGAAGCAATTATATTAGAAGATGATTGCTTGCCTGATATGAGCTTTTTCCGTTATTGCTCTGAACTCTTAGAAAAGTATAGATATGATACTCGAGTCATGTCTATTACTGGTCAAAATGTTCAAAAGAATCCTCAAAACCTTCAGTATAGCTACTACTTTTCTCGACACTTCCATTGCTGGGGATGGGCAACTTGGAAAAGAGCATGGCATCATTTTGATTTAGAAATAAGGCAATGGCCAGAAGTTCGAGAACTAGAATCTTTCAAGCACATTTTTCCAGGCACTAAAGCTTTTAAATATTGGAGAAGAATCTTAGATAAGCAATATAAGAATAAATTTAATAGCTGGAGTTTTTCAGCCAGCTTTTCATTTTTGATTCAAAATGGTCTTCATATACATCCTTCTAAAAATTTAATTCATAATATTGGATTTGGGCCAAATGCTACTAATACAAAAAGTCTAAGATTAAAACGAAATCATGAAAATATGTACTATGAAATGGGATTTCCCTTATTACATCCTCCTTATGTGCTACAGGATACTAAAGCCGATAAAATAATTCAAGATCACTTCTTTGAATCTCAAAAAATTTACGACAGAGCAATTATTAAACTCAGAAAAGCTTTAAACATCTAGGCTTAGTAAAGATATCATAAAGCTTACTATCAATGATAAACTTCCTGAGATTCACAGATTTAACGCTGTCTAAATCACAAAACAAGTTAAGTAATTTAATTTGTTTTTTTCTTGGGTACTATACAGCACCAAAGTTACCAGCAGGTTGGTATTCTGCCTGGGCAGCAATTTGTTATATTATATTAACTTTTCTTGTATATAAAAGAAGAGCCAATTTCTTGTACATAGCTTCAAAAGATTGGATTATTATATCTTTAGTTGGATTAGCTATTTTATCAGGATTCTGGTCAACCGATGCGGGTGTCACTTTAAGATATTCCCGTGCCTTAGTAGCTTCAACAGCGTTTGGCATATATTTATCCTCAGTCTTTAAGTTTGAAAAACAAACAAGAATACTTTTAAATTTTTTTGCTCTCATTATAGTTATCAATCTGCTCTTTCCTATTTTTATACCTTTTTATAGAGCTTCTATTACTCACTTTGGTTATTTCGCTTGGGTCGGTATTCAGAGACATAAGAATGAATTATCAGGAGCCATGTCACTAGCAACTTCCTTGTTATTGACTTTTGGATTATTTGGCGAAACATTGGCGATCAGGCGCAGAGCACTATTTTTTGCATTTTTAGGTTTTCTCCTTTTATGGTTATCTGAGGGAAAAGGAAGCCTTGCAGTTTTTTGTGGCTCTTTAGTTTTGTTGCCACTGTATAAAATAGTTTGTCAAAAACATAAAGAAAGCATATTGCTGTTAACGATATTCATTTATCTTTGTATTTCGGTGGCTGTAGCTACTATCTTAAGCATGGAATTTATCATCGTTGATTTGCTAGGGAAGAGTTTAGAACTGAATTCTAGAACTCCGCTTTGGGAACTCCTAATTGAGAGAGGTATGACTAGGCCCTTAGGTTTTGGATATGGTGGATTTTGGATAAACTTAGAAGAGGCCAAGATCGTAGCTGACCAATTTCACTGGATTGGGGGAGTTGGAGAGGGTGGTGGCAATGCCCATAATGGCTATGTTGAGTTATTTTTACAGTTGGGTTTTCCTGGAGTTATTTTGCTAGGAATTCACGTGGTTTCTACTGTGATCAGGGTAGTTTTCCTCTTTGCCAGAGAAAAAAAGATTGAGTACTTGTGTATGCTTCAGTTTTTAGTAGTTATGATTGTTACTAATTACTATGAATCGTACAGTGCGTTCTTGTCGTATAGAAACTGGTTTTGGGTTTTGTACGTAGCTATTTCTTACTCATCAATTATGGCCATAAAGAACCTTGCTAAGCCTAAAACCATTCCTCAACCTGAGCTTTATTTAATGGATAAGTTTGATCAAACCAGCAAAAATCCATGGCTGTATTAAATGAAGATAATCTCGATATGGTATTCCTTTGTTAGATTTTATTTATGAATCCTATTATCATCAGTGAAGCAGATTCAGCCGGTGCTGGTAAGGCTGCTCTACGATTACATCAGGGTTTGCAATTAAAGAAAGTTAAGTCTTCGATGTTAGTACAAACTAAAGCTGGTGACACTCCTGATGTATACCTACCAAGTCATAGACTGACAAATCTCCTATCACTAACTCGGGCCAATCGATACTTAGATTCCTTACCTTTGAAGGCGTATAGAAATCGTAAGAAAGGAGCTTATTCCTTAAATTGGTTCCCGGACAGCATGAAGACAAGGATTTTTAATAACTTTAAGCCAGATATTATTAATCTTCATTGGATTAATTTTGGGTACTTAAGATTAGAAACACTTGCCAATTTTGATTTACCAGTGGTTTGGACCCTACATGATATGTGGGCTTTTACGGGTGGTTGCCATTATACTAATGGGTGTGAAGAATATAAGAGGGCCTGTGGAAAATGTCCACAGCTAAGCAGTCATAGTCAGCTAGACTTATCTCGATGGGTGATGAATCGTAAGTTAAAATCGTGGAAGAACTTAAATTTAACAGTTGTCACTCCCAGTCGTTGGCTAGCTGAGCGTGCTAGAGAAAGTTCTCTATTTTCAGAGGTCCCTATTAAGGTTATACCTAATGGACTAGATGTTGAAACTTACAAGCCCATGTCTCAGCAGGTTGCTCGCGATCGCTTAAACCTACCTCAGGATAGAGATTTAATTCTTTTTGGGTCTGTGAATGCAACTAGTGATAATCGTAAAGGCTTTGATTTACTGAAAGAAACTCTATCCTGTTTAGAATTGTCTCAAGGTAAACATCGGCCTGAATTAGTAATTTTTGGCAGTACGCGAGGTGATGAATCAAATGACTTAAGTTTAAAGAGTCATTATCTTGGCAGATTAAATGATGATATTTCTCTTTCCATAGCGTATTCTGCTGCTGATGTTTTTGTTGCTCCATCTCGCGAAGATAATCTTCCTAATACAGTGATGGAAGCCTTAGCCTGTGGTACTCCTTGTGCCGCCTTTAAAATTGGCGGAATGCCAGACTTGATTGACCATAGAGTCAATGGTTATCTGGCTAAACCCTTTGATCCAAAGGATCTAGCGGTAGGGATTCAATGGATATTGAGTGATGATAGTCTATCACGTCAAGAACTGAGAAAAAATGCTAGAGAAAAAGTTGAAAGTAGCTTTTCTGATGCCGCCCAAGCTGAACAGTATATTGCTTTATTTGATGAACTTTTAAGTCAATAATTTTTTACGGTTCATTTATTAAGTAATGGTTTCTAGAAATATTGTCTTTTTGTTGGCAATATTTCATGTTTCCATATTTATATTGTCAAATAGTTTTTTATTCTTATTATGAGCTATTACGGACATATTGTTAATTCCTTTCCCACACGAATGCAGATTGGTTGTTATCCAGAGATTTTTTATCCTCTTTATAGCTTAGTTCCTATTAATCGGAAGCTATCTGTTAACAAAAAAACCCAAATTGTTATTGAGGGATTTCCTAGATCCGCTAATACATTTGCTGTTTTGGCCTTTGAGCAGGCCCAGTCGCAGCCTGTATCTATTGCCCATCACATGCATGTTCCTGCTCAGGTTATTCGGGCAGCTCACTGGCAGATCCCAACGTTGGTTTTAATACGTCAACCACAAGATGCTGTGGCTTCATACGTCCTGAGAAAACCCGAGTTAAGTGTTAGGGCAGCGCTACAGTGTTATATTCGTTTCTATAAAACTGTATCTAGATATCAAGGTAGCTATGTAGTTGCTACTTTTGAAGAAATTATTAGTCAAATTTCTAACGTTGTTATTAGAGTGAACGAGCACTTTAGAACTGAATTTACTGCGGCTACACCAACTGGCGACGATCTAGATTCGATTTTCAAGCAGACTGAGATCATGGCTAAAAAGAATGGCATGAATGAATTAGGATTTTCTCGCCCATCACTTCAAAAAGAAAACCGAAAAAAGGATCTTATTGAGATAATTAAATCACCAAAATACGATGAGTTACTTGGCGAAGCAAAAGCCATATACTCTAACTTTCTGATTTAGTAACTAGCTAAAGTAATACTTTGTACATTTTTGTGAGTATTTAATACTGTGAGTAACTCATCAAGACCTATTCTCGTCACAGGGGCTCATCGCTCTGGTTCGACATGGATCGGTCGAATGCTAGCATTATCCTCTGAAGTTGGATACATACAAGAACCCTTTAATCTGCACCATCGTCCTGGGATTTGTTCTGCCGAATTTAATTATTGGTTTCCTTATATCTCTCAAAAAAATGGGGAAGAGTACTACAGCTCATTGAAAGATACGATTGAATTTAAATATAAGGTTGGGCGAGAAATTCAAGCCGTCACCTCTTTTCGTGATTTTGGACGGATGTTGCGAGACTGCCGCAACTTCAATAAGTATCGGATGTTGAGATTGCGGCCTTTATTGAAGGATCCAATAGCTATATTTTCTGCTGAATGGCTAGCATCAAGCTTTGATATGGATGTTGTTGTTATTATTAGACATCCAGCTGCTTTTGCGGCGAGTATCAAAGCAAAAAATTGGACTTTTCCTTTTCAAGATCTTCTGAAGCAATCTTTGCTGATGGAGGAATGTCTTTATCCTTTTGCTTCAGAGATTAGTCACTATGCTACTAGCGAGAAAGATATTATCGATCAAGCCTGTTTATTATGGAATATTATTTACTTTAGAGTATCTGAATACCAAAAAAGAAATCCTACCTGGATATTTCAGAGTCATGAAGATATTTCTGTAGATCCCGTCTCTGCCTTTCAGGAAATGTATAAGCGCCTAGGTTTAGATTTTTCTGATGATGTGAAAACAACTATCGAAGAATATAGTAACCCTCAGAATCCACTTGATGCGAAGAAGAATGATCCTTTCTTGTTTTTAAGACGTCATCTTAAGCGTGATAGTAAGTCAAATATATTTAATTGGAAGAAAAGACTTGATTCTAGAGAGATCTTGAGAATTAAAGAAAAAACAGGGGGATTAGCGAGTGTTTTTTACGATGATAGCTGCTGGTAGCCTTATCTTTATTTCCTGCCTATAAGACTTAATATTGCTGAACTTATTACTGTCTGCGCTTATTTTTCATCTTTTTATAGGCCATTATTCTTTATAGCTAAAATCGTTTTATATGACCACTGCAATGAGCCTTCCTAAAATTTCTCTGATTACACCTTCATATAATCAAGGTCAGTATCTAGAAAATACTCTCAAAAGTGTTCTTGATCAGAACTACCCAAACCTAGAATATATTGTTATTGATGGAGGATCTCAAGATCATAGCGTAGACATTATAGAAAAATACTCAAGTCAGTTGACTTACTGGATTAGTGAGCCTGATCAAGGACAGACAGATGCACTGCAGAAAGGCTTCTCTAAAGCTACAGGAGATATTCTAGGTTGGCTATGTTCAGATGATATCTTACAGCCAAACACTCTCTCCGAAGTAGCTCAGTTCTTTGGGAAGAATCCGGATGCTCAGATTGTTTATGGTGATAGCCTCTGGATAGATCCCAAAGGCAACCTTATTAGACCTAGGAAAGAACATAGCTTTAGTCGCTATATCCTATTGTACAGTCATAATTTTATCTCTCAACCCTCAACCTTTTGGACACGTCAAGTCTATGAACAAGTAGGAGGGCTAGATTCTAAGTTTGATGTGGCTATGGACGCAGACCTATGGCTACGCTTCTCAGAGGTAGCTGAATTGCATCATGTTCAGAAGCTGTGGTCGTGCATGCGTATTTATCCAGAACAAAAAACATATCGCTTGTTTGAGCAACGAGAAGCGGAAAAAAAGCAACTTCGCGAGAGATATTACGGCTCTGAGCCTAATTGGCTTGTGGCTTCCAAACGGGCTGTTGCTAAATTTAAACGTACTACCCTGAAATTGAGTTCTGGTTGTTACTGGTAGTCTCAGCAGTTTTCCCCCCGTCCTTATGAAAATTTTGCAAGTTCATAACGAATACCAAACGCCCGGAGGTGAGGAGGCAGTTCTTGAAGCAGAAAGGACAATCTTAGAGCAGGATGGACATCAAGTTAAACAATGGATTGCGAGGAGCGCAGATATTAAAACTGCTTCTTCCGCTGAAAAACTAAGATTTTCGTTGAACTCTGTTTGGTCTAAGCAATCTTATCGTCAAGCTAAAACGATTTTACAAGATTTTTCACCAGATATTGTGCATGTTCATAATACTGTTCCTTTGATTACACCGTCTGTATATGCGGCTTGTCAGTCAGAAAAGATTCCGGTTGTCCAGACTCTTCATAATTTTAAATTTGTTTGCCCTGGTTCAAACCTTTATAGAGATGGTCAGGTATGCGAACAGTGTATTGGTAAGTCATTTACTTACCCAGCACTCTTAAATGGTTGTTACCGCAGGGATTACCTTAGTACAGCTTTCCTTGTTTCTGGCCTTACCTTTAATCGTATAAGGAAGACTTACTCTAAAGAAATTAATACTTATGTTGCTCTGACTGAGTTTGCACGCCAGAAATTTATTGAGGCGGGAGTAGAGGCTGAGAAAATATTTGTTAAGCCAAACTTTGTGACATCTGACATAACCCCAGGTAACCATGATGGTAACTATGCTCTTTTTGTAGGGAGACTCATTACTCAAAAAGGCATAGAAACGATGGTTAAAGCTTGGTCATTGCTAGAGGTAAAGATTCCTCTAAAAATTGCTGGCTCTGGATATCTTAGTGATTATATTACGGCAAACTTGCCAGAGAATGTTTCGTACTTAGGGCAATTACCTCGCCAAGAGATTATCAATCTAATGAGAAATGCTACGCTTTTGGTGTTTCCATCAGAATGGTATGAGGGGTTTCCGATGACAATTGTGGAGGCTTTTGCAACTAAATTACCCGTAGTTGCGAGCAGACTAGGTGGAATGGCAGAAATTGTTCAACCTGGCTATTCTGGTTGGCATTTTAATCCTGCTGATGCCTACAGCTTAGCTAGTGTGGTTCAGGATGCTTGGCAAAATTCAGCAGAGCTAAAACGTCGTGGAGAGTTAGCACGACAGCAATTTGAGTCAATGTATTCACCTCGCAGTAATCTTGAAAAACTATTGGATATTTATCAAGAAACAATCCATAGAGCTAGAAATTTAGAAACATCTGAATCTGTAGCTTGAGGACTAGATTTGTAAGCTCTATATTTTTCTTCGTGCCGTGAATTTTATGAAAAGTAAAAAAATCCTCATTCTTGTCGAAAATCTTTCTGTGCCTTTTGATCGCAGAGTTTGGATGGAGGCAACAACGCTTCAAAACGCTGGCTATGAGGTCTCTGTCATTTGTCCCCAGGGCAATGGTTTTGATAAAGATTTCGAGATTATTGATGATATCTATATTTATAGACACCCGCTGCCGCCTGAGGAAAGTTCTGTTATTGGCTATCTGAGGGAATATAGTTGGGCTGTGAGTTGGCAGTTTAAGCTAGCTAAGAAAGTTTGGAGAGAAAGACAGTTTGATACGATTCATCTTTGTAATCCTCCTGACTTATTATTTTTGATCGCAATTTGGTTTAAGTTGTGGAAAGGCGTGCGAGTAGTGTTTGATCACCATGATCTTGCCCCTGAGATGTATATAGCCAAATATAATCGTCAGGATATTTTCTATCATGGCTTGCGTGTGGTAGAACGCCTGACCTACGCGACAGCAGATTATGCGATCGCCACTAACCAGTCCCATCGTAACGTTGCTTTAACTAGAGGTGGCAAGAAAGACCATCAAGTCTTTGTTGTCCGTAGTGCCCCTGACCTATCTAAGTTCTATCCATTTCCACTCAACGAAAAGTATCGCAACGGACGCAACTTTTTAGTGGGTTATATGGGGGTTATGGGAGAGCCTGAGGGAATTGATTATCTCTTACGGGCAGTGCAGTACATTGTCAGGGAAAAGCAACGCCACGATATTCACTTTATGCTGATTGGCAATGGCCCAGCTTTTGATCGCCTTAGGTCTTATGCTAAAGAGCTAGAAATCGAGAGCTATGTCGAGTTTACAGGCTTCAAGAAAGGGGATGAGCTTCTAGAGCGACTTTCTAGTTGCGATGTCTGTGTGGAACCGTCCCCTACATCGGCCTATAACGAAAACTGTACTATGAACAAGATTCTGGAGTACATGGCCCTTGGTAAGCCTATTGTGCAGTTTGATCTACGGGAAGGACGGCATTCAGCGGGTTCCGCTTCTCTCTATGCCAGGCCTAATGATGAGACCGAGTTTGCTGATAAAATCCTGGAGCTTCTAGGAGATCCAGCCCAACGGGAAAAAATGGGTCAGGAAGGGCAGCGTAAGATGCGGGAAGAACTAGAATGGAAACATCAAGCACCTAAGCTATTAAAAGCCTATGAAATTGTGTTCTCACACAAGAAATAGGGGCTATCTGCCTGTATGTTTGATTTTAATTGGCTTTTTTCTGAGGTTCTTTCTCCTGACCAATCAAAGCCTGTGGTGGGATGAAGGATTTAGTATTGAAAATTCTCAGGCTGATTCATTAGAAGCAATTTTTTCTCAAGTTAGGCAAATTAGTAATGCTGACAAGTTTCAACCCCTTTACTACTGGCTGTTGTTTTTAGTAAGACATTTCTGGGGCGACTCTGAAAGGATTCTTAGGGGATTCTCTGCTTTCTTAAGTTCTATAAGTCTTCCTATTATCTATTTAACTGCTTTTCGTTTCTATGGAAGACGTCATGCCCTCTGGTCTTTAGTATTGGCAGTATTTAGTGCTTTTCTTGTTTACTATAGCCAAGAAGTCAGAAATTATTCATTATTATTTTTGGTGTCTGTCGCCCAAATCTATTTTATCAGCACGGCGATTATTGGTTTTTCTCAGGGGTGGCCAAGGCACTGGAGAAATCAGGATCGCTGGATATTTGCCAGCTTGACGGGTATTGGACTCCTGTGTAGTGTCCAAATGATTGTCGTTACCGCTAGTCTGTGTTTGTCTCATCTTCTGCTGAATACCAAAAAAATTAGGTTGTGGTTTGCTTGGTGGTGGCCTGCTGCTATTTCAGTACTGCCTGCGGCTTTTTATTATGTGACGTTGCCAGGGGAGAAAAATCCTGCTATAGTTTCTATTTCTCGGGCAACCCACTCCCTTTTACTTAATATTCTTTATGTACCCTATGGCACTTTAACGGGCTTGACCTACGGCCCTTCACAGAATGCTTTACGGGGGGGAGACTATGGTCAGTTACTTATAGACTATTTACCCCATATCTTAGTTTGGCTAGTCATTTTTAGCTTGCTGGTTTGGTTATCAGTAAATACCTGCTTA
The DNA here is from genome assembly GCF_012911975.1 of Nodosilinea sp. P-1105. Taxonomy (GTDB): domain Bacteria; phylum Cyanobacteriota; class Cyanobacteriia; order Phormidesmidales; family Phormidesmidaceae; genus Nodosilinea. The sequence goes on from NZ_SMDQ01000010.1 coordinate 66,328, forward strand.
CAACCAGAAAAAACCAGAAAATCAAGGGATATAAAAAAATTTCTCCTCTGTTTTTTAGTTTTTTCAAATGTTCTGGGTTTTTGCTTGGTTTTAGTGACTGGCATGAGCTGGCTGCCTAGACATGCATTTTATGTTTGGGTGATACTACCCTTCTGGTTGCCGACTCTCCTTTGCTCTTCCCACACTTCTGTTCGACAGAGTCAATCGCTGTCGAGTGGAAACCTTAGCAGGTTGGCGATCATGGGACTGCTAGCTCTGAATATTTATTCGCTCCAAAACTATTATTTAAACACTGAGCACTGGCGGGATGATTATCGAGGCTTGACAAGACATTTAGCTGTAGCCCAGGTCGATGGCTACAAAACAGTGCTGCTAAGTGGTGGCTCCACTGTGCTTAGGTATTATGGTGACCTAGATACAGCGTACCTGAGGGGTGGCTGGAACCGCCAAAACCAACCAACCTGGCTAACAAGGCTGCGGGAGGCTGTCAATGCAGCCCCACAGGTTGTTTTAGCGGTGTATCGACCACACCAAGCTATGCAGGCTAGTCTAAATCATGAACTTTCAAAAGAATATGAGGTTTTGAGTGAGGTTGATTCCTTTCATGGTTTCCATATTTATCATTTAAGACGTCGATGAGTTGTGATGTTTAATCTCGAGTTGTCGATTTAAGATGGTGTAATTTTATGCTTAGCGCCATGGCTGATAAAGGCCTAACTCCTTATTTAATGGCCTTAAGACCTCATCAGTGGTCTAAAAGCCTGGTTGTGTTTGCAGCTCCACTTTTTTCATTCCAGTTTAGTCATGTCATTTTTCTGAATTCCTTTTTAGCATTTACTCTATTCTGTGCGACCTCTAGTGGTTTTTATTTGATTAATGATAGTTTTGATGTTAAGTCTGATCGCCGTCATCCTGTCAAATGTAAACGTCCTATTGCTGCCGGGCTAGTTAGTATTCCTGAAGCGCTTCTTCTTGCTGCTCTACTTTTAATAATTGCCGTTGTTTTCGGTTGGCGACATGCTCACTTATTAGGCGCTACATTAGTCGCCTACGCTCTGTTACAAGTCGCCTATAACTTGAAGCTTAAGCAAACCGTAATTCTAGACATTGTGGCGATCGCGACTGGGTTTGTCCTACGGGCCTGCGCTGGGGCAGCAGCTACAGGCATTACTCTATCGACTTGGTTTTTAGTTTGCACAGCCATGCTGGCCCTGTTTTTGGGAGTTGAAAAGCGGAAAGCAGAGTTGCGTCTTGGGCAGATACAGGGTACCAACACGCGTAAAGTATTAAACCGTTACTCTTTACCACTGCTTAACCGCATTGAAAGTACAGTGACCACCGGTGCCGTGATGAGTTATGCCCTGTGGAGTGCAGGTCCAGTTCTCCAGGGGGCGCCCACCCCTTGGATGATGATTACACTGCCCTTTGTGCTTTACGGCATCTTTCGCTATCAGCTACTCAGTGATCCATCGGAAGTGGCTCGTCAGAGTCATGGGCCGTCCTATGGGGGGCGGGGTGAGCGGCCTGAGGAAATTTTGTTGACCGATCGCCCCATGGCTTTGGTTGTAGTGGTATGGGCGATCGCCGTAGTTGTGATCCTATTTCTTCATAAACAAGGGCTACTACCCTAGGCCACGGGCATCGTTGTCCAGTAATCAACCAATCGATGGGCACACTCATGCTAGTCATACTGCTGATCGTCGCTACGGTGACCTTAAACACCCTAGCCCAAGTTTTACTAAAATCTGGCTCTGATAAATTTTGGCTCAACGGTTATTTGCTGGGTGGGGTGGTAGCCTATGGGCTCAGTACATTGCTATACGTCAGCTTACTGAGCAAGTGGCATTTGTCCTTGGCCTATCCACTGATGATTGGCCTGACAGTAATTGCGACCACCCTGGCGGGTGCCTATTTTTTCCACGAAAAAGTGGACTCTGTTGCCTGGCTGGGGATTGGCTTGATGCTGAGTGGTATTGGAGCGATTGCCCTGGGGCGACATTAGGTCAAGATCTAAACTATGAAGTTCAGCCAAAGCTAATTGAGATTTTACGGACTTGGTAAAGGGGGGACGAATATTGGATGTAAAGCGGCGGTCTTAACCCCTTGTAGTAGCTCCATGCCCCTATGGTTAATCTCGTTAAACCCTTAAAGTCTCTGTCCCAGAGCGGCATTAGCCAGCTTAAAGTCGCCCTGGCGACCTGGCATGGGCGGTTTATTTTAGCTGGACTAACCCTGGGATTAGTCTATTTGCCTACTTGGTTTTCTCAGTTGTTTCGGCGATCGTTGATTCATGGGTCTACGGCACTGTCACTAATCCTGGTCATGGTGGCGCTAGGGGGATACCAGCTGTGGTCAAAGCGCTCTGAGCTAGCTCAGCTATCGGTTCTTGAGGCCGATCGCACCATTGGTTATGTGCTAATTTTGTGCAGCCTGGTGCTATTTCCCTGGTGTCGCTTTGCGGTGTGGCCTCAATCTATTCTGTGGCTAACCGCTTTGATCGGTATGGCCATCAGTACCTGGGGGGGGACATTTTTTCTGTGTTATCCCTTACCACCGCTGATGTTTGCAGCAACGGTTTATCCCCAGCCTGGGGCTTTGGCGCGTACCCTTTGGCAAACCCTAACCCCGGACCAATTTTTAGAACGGCTGATGGCCTACCTGGGGTCTGAGGCATTGCAGTGGATTGGTCAGCCTGCTATCTCAGAAGGTCCCTATATTGCGATTCCTCCCAGTGGAGCAGTCCATGTGGACTGGGGCTGCAATGGCTTTACCATGGCCGTTCAAATGGCGATCGCGGGCTTTTTTATGGGCGTGTTCCTAAAGCAAAACTGGTTCAAGACCGGGTTAATGATGGTGGTCGGGGCAATTTTGGCGCTGATTTTCAATATTCCCCGCATTATGCTGCTTACCCTGGCTTCGGTGTACTGGGGTGAAGGCTGGTTTGAATTTTGGCATGGCACCTGGGGTGGGCAGCTGTTTACAGGCGTTTTATTTACGCTCTATTACTACGCCATCATGGCCATGGTTAGCCGGCGGCCTAAAAAAGCAATCTGATCCCTGGTTGACTGACAAATCTTGTTCCCCTCATCCCCCAACCTCTTCTCCCACAAGGGGCGAAGGGGAACCGGAAAAGTAGCTTGATTTTCAAAGTCCCTCTCCCGCTCTGGGAGAGGGATTTAGGGTGAGGGCTATAAACTTTTGTCAGTCAATCAGATCTGATCCTTTCGAGTAGCTGATCACAAGTAACATCTCCTAGACTTATTTCCTTCAGCCCCAGGCCTCTTGGCTTGGGGCAATGTTGTGGTGCCTATTTTTTTTGATAGTCTCTTCTACACAATTCGCTGCCTTTGCATAAGGCTTTTATAAAGCTCCCGTGATCATCCGGATTATCTAAACTCCCTACGGAGAGGGGATGAGATATACCGACCTCACTCCCATGAAAAATGTTCCCAATGGCACCTTTTTCATAGGAGAGGAGTCATTGAATACTGTTTATAGAATGTTGTGGGGGTTGTCTATGGTTTTAGTGGGTGGCAGGCGTAAGTTAAAAATTCTTTGGCAACTGTCGTGGAATGAGCGCTGGATTACGGCGCAGTCGTTTATCTTACTCCCGGCGATCGCGCTATCCCTTTCTCTATTTGGCTTGCCAATTACCCAGCGCTACCTAGCCCAGTTATCGCCGGTTGATATAGCTAAAACCGATTTAGCCTTTGCTGATGTTAAGCGCATGGCCTTTGCCGTCAACCGAGCCGCTAACCATAGTCCCCTGTGGGGCAACTGCTTGAAGCGATCGCTCACCCTATGGTTTGTACTGCGGCGGCGACAGATTCTCAGTGATTTACGGATTGGGGTTCGTAGGCATGAAGGCGAGTTTCAAGCCCATGCCTGGATTGAGTATGAAGGTGCTGTGCTGAACGATCGCCCTACGGTCTACCAGCTCTATTCTGCTTTTAAAGAAACCTTTGACGATGGGATTTATGTCCAGCGTCCCCAGGGAAGAGCTTAGCTAGGATAGCGCGATCGCCCTATTTCTCAACAGAACACTGGGGTTTTTATCTATGGCGTAGTTTTGTGTAGAGTGTACCTAGCACAAATAAAATTGTTGCGTTTATTGTCTAATGTCATGGCAAATAAACCGGAATTTCGGAGGATTTTTTTGTCCATCATCTCTTTAAGAAGAATACCTATTTTCCTTATCAATGCTTTAATCTATTCCATTTCAATTTCGTCTAATTACAGTTAAGCTGTATTCAAGTTAAGAAAACGGCTGTCTGTTATCTGAGCCTAGTACTCAAAATCACAAGATGGCCACAGTTAAAACATTTTTCTGTTAGCAAGAAATTAATCAGCCCAAAGCTGTTAATTAATGCTCTGACAAGTAGTCGCTATAATTTTAGAGGTTTTATATGCCTTCTCAGTTGGATATAACAAGCACAACCACCCTAAAAGCTACGTCAAATCAGGTGTCATCTGAGGTGGGCGAAGAAGTTGTAATTCTTCAGCTCCAGTCGGGGCAATACTTTGGTCTAGACGGGGTTGGGGCTGTGGTCTGGGAGAAATTGCAAACCCCAGTCACCCCCACCGAACTTGAAGCGGGTTTGATCAATGAGTTTGATGTTGAACCCGAGGTTTTACGCCACGACCTACAGGTGCTGATTCAAGATTTAGCAGCGGCTGGCCTGGTTGACGTTAAGGGTGAATCCTAACCACAAACCCGGAGTCGATTTTAGATTCTTGGCTGCTTTCTAAGCATAGGTAGAGGTTAACCCTAACCGTTGCATCCAGGGGCCTCTTGTTACCTAAAAACTTTGCTGCCATTTATTGCATCTGAATCTAGCAAAATTTTAGAGGTCAGCACTGGTTATGAGCGGCATTTGCGGCATTATCCAGTTTAATCAACAGCCTGTAGACCCAACGGTGCTACAGGCCATGGCTGAAACCGTGGCCCACCGTGGCCCAGATGGCATTAACTATATTTGCCAAGAGGCCGTTGGTTTAGCCCATTTGGCTCTGCACATTACCCCAGAGTCAGTCCAAGAACAGCAGCCCCTGCGGAGCCCCGATGACAGCCTTTGGTTAACCGCCGATGCTCGCATCGATAATCGCTCAGAACTGATTGCTGTTTTGTCAGCTAAAGGGCATTTAGCTACCCCCAACGCCACCGATGCCGATTTAATCCTGGCGGCCTATCGCTGCTGGGGGCACGACTGTGCCGCCCACTTAATCGGTGACTTTGCCTTTGCCCTTTGGGATGCCAACCGTCAGCAACTCTTTGCCGCCCGTGACCCCATGGCGACTCGGGCCTTGTATTACCGATACACCCCCCACCAGCTCCTATTTGGTACGGAGGTCAAGCAACTGCTAGCGGTGCCTGGGGTGCCAACCCGAATCTTCGAGCCGATGCTAGGGGCCTGGCTGGCCTTTCATCCCGGCAATGCAGACTGGACCTTCTACGAAGGAATAAAGCAACTACCGGCCCGCCATGCCCTGGTCGCTGATGCCCAAGGCTGCCGAGTGTGGCCCTATTGGGATATTGACCCCAACCACCGCATCCGCCATCGCCATGCCGCTGACTATGCCGAAGAATTTCGGGAGATCTTTCAAGAAGCTGTGGCCTGTCGCCTGCGTAGCATCAAGCCCGTGGGCTTGTTTATGAGTGGTGGGGTTGACTCTGGCAGCGTGGGGGCTATGGCCGGCAAGCTGGTGCAGGAAAACCCAGGGCAGTATCCCGCTTTTCGAGCCTACTCCTATGCCTTCGAAACCCTAACCCAGTGCGACGAGCGCCACATCAGTGACCCGATCGCCAAGCACTATGGCTTCCCGGTTACCGATATTCCAGCGGAAACCGCCTGGCCCCTAAAGGACTTTCCGGACCACGGCCCCGATCGCGATGATCCCTGGATGGGCTGTTATCAAGCCCTGCACGACCTAACCCTGGCGACCGCCAAAGCCGAAGGCATGGGGGTAATGATGACCGGCTCCCACGGCGACTTATTGGTGGGGGGGGACATTGTCGATGGTCTCGGCATGCTGGCCGCTGGAGACCTGTCCGGGCTATGGGCTGAACTTAAAGCCTACGGTCAGTGGCATGGTTTACCCCTGGCCCAAGTCGTTAGACAGCAGCTGGTACGCCCTGGTCTACGAGCGTTGTGGCCCGCCCATCGAGCCGTCTGGCTGAGAAATCAGCTACAGCCTAGCCGTTCTCCATCGCGGACTGTGGCCTTTGCTGACTGGGTAAATCCAACCTTCATTGACCGCATTGACTTAGCTAACCGTTGTGTTTCGTCCCAGGTGCCTTCGGCGTTCACGGGAGCAAGACGACGACGCTATCAGGTTTTGTTTGATCCCGTATACGCCCGCTTAGGGACGTGGCACGAACGAAATTTTGCCCGCTTTAACCTTTGCTGTACCGATCCCTGGAGCGATCGCCGCTTAGCCAGCTTTATCATGGCAATTCCCCAGCATCGGGTGACCCGCCTGTTGGCCTCCAAGTGTCTAGCCCGTCAGGCCATGGCGGGGGTGGTGCCAGAGCCCAGCCGCCAGCAGATGGGCAAGATCTATCCCTCTGATCTTTGGCAGCAGGCTCTTAGCCATTCGGTCCAAGACACCATCACAGACCTAATCACAACCCCCCGTCTAGCAGACCAGGGATATATCAACCCAAGCCAACTGCAAGAACATTTTGACTCAACCGTCGCTCAGGGGGGAGACGAACACCCGAGCTTTTGGCCCACCCTGATGACCGAAGCCTGGCTCCGTCAATACAGTCTTACCTAGGGTGAAGTTCTACCAGATTGACTGACTCGTTAACCTACCTTGTTTGTCACTATGCAGCCCCCTACCTTGCTGGTTCAGCGGGCTTCGAGAAGTCCCCCTGCGGGACAGCTTGAAGCACCGCTAGGGCAACGCCCATCGGCCTTGCCCTGAGGTTAACCCAGGTTCACCCCTGGTGTTTAACCCTTGTCTAACGTAAACCCTTTTCTTTTAAGGAGAAAAACCATGAAAAAGTCCTACGAAACCCCTAAGCTCAGCACCTTTGGCAACGTGGCTGACCTGACAACTCAAGTGGGTATGACTTTCACGACGGATAGCTTTGGCACCGGTAGCATGGCCTTCCCTGGCCAAGGCCAAGGTAGTGGAAACAACCAAGCTGGTGGTGGTGGTAACCCTAATCGTCGGTAGGGTGTTTCACTATCAGCTAGTTCCAACTGCTAATGGTTAATTAGGCCTTGCCATTGGGGCATCTGGTACCGGGTGCCCCACTTCAATCAAGCACTTGGAGATGCTTTGCTTCCTATTTCTAGTTCTACTTATTAAATATTCCTCTTTAACTAAAACATTTATTTCTTCTCCCCATGGGCGAACCTGCCACGCCATCAGTGATCAAATTAGCCTCTGGGCAACTCTGGAGCCAGCTGCCGAGCGCTAGCCTCTATGGGGCCATGCCCCCAGACCAGGGGCTCCTTACCCTGGCTCAGGCCCTAGCGGTTAGCCCCTTTTGGCAACAGACGTTGGGGGCTACCCTGGTGGTACGTTCTGGGCCAAATCCGGCCTTGACTGTCATTGGCAAGTTTGACGCTGCGACCCAGGCCCGGCTGGACTTTCTGGCGAGTTGGTTACCCCAGGCGCTGGCCGCTGTGCAATATGTTAGCTACGACCAGGTGGTTAGGGATGGCGATCAACTGGCCGCAAACCTGACGGCTCGCCTGGGGGCCGACCTGCTGCAGCGGTGCCACTTTACCGCCATTCCCCGGGGGGGGCTGATTGTGCTAGGCCAATTGGCCTATGCCCTGCATCTGTCCCATCACCAGCTAGAAGGGGTGCCCGACCCCCAGGCCCCTGTGGTGGTGGTAGATGACTGTGCCCTGACCGGGGCGCGGTTTGCCGATTTTCTGGCCCAGCATCCCCATGACCAAGTGGTGTTTGCTTGCTTGTACGCCCACCCCGATCTGCGGCGGGCCATTGAACAGGCTGAGGACCGGGTACTGGCCTGTGTCAGCGCCCATGATTTGGCTGACTATGCGCCCCAGCGGTTTGGGGCCGAATACGAAGCCTGGCGTCAACGGGCCTGGCAACGCAGTGGCCGCCAACGCTACTGGGTGGGTCATCCGCCGCAGCTGTGTTTTCCCTGGAACGAGCCTGACCACAATTTCTGGAACCCGGTGACCGAGGAATTGGAGAGTGGCTGGACCTTGGTGCCGCCCCAGTTGTGCGTCAAAAATCGACCCCAGGCTGGCCAGGTGACCGCATCGGTGCAGGTGCACCCCCCCCCGGCAGGGGCACTGCGCCCAGGGCCAGAGGTGGTCTTTGGCTATTGGCAAGGGCAACTGGTGGTGGGCAATGGGGCCACGGGCCAGAGTGTGGTGTTGTCTGAGGTGGCGGCTGATTTTTGGCAAGCGCTGATTACCCAGACCACCGTAGATCAGGCCTTGGAGCAGCTCGCCACCACCTATGAGGTGGAACCCGCTACCCTGCACGGCGATCTCACTGACTTCATTACGTCCCTGCTCGATCAGGGGTTTCTGATTAATGCTGCTTGAATGGTTGGTATGAACAATGAGTCAACAAATTCTGCATAGCCCTGGGGCGGCGGCGATCGCCAGTCAGCAAACCTATAGCTTGTATGGGGTCACCCTGGGCAGCGATTTTGCCTTTGCCAATCGGTTAATGCCGGGGAGCGGTCAGCCCCAGTTGACGTTTCACTGCACCGAAACCAAGGCACCCACCCTAGATTGGCAAGCCACCGCCCCGGTTTATGCCAGCTCTACTCTAGATGCCGATGGCAACAGTGAGCTACAGCTGTTTCAGACCCCTGACTACAGCGTGCTGCATTATCCCAACTGTACAGACTACTACCTGTGGCGCGATCGCATCATTTGCCATTTAACCAACGACTTCCATCGCTACTGGGTGGAGGTGGGGTTGCTGGGGGGCGTCTTGTCCTTTTGGCTAGAGCAGCAGGGGATAATTGCCCTCCATGCGGCGGCGGTGGTGGTGAATGGTCATGCCATTGCCTTTGCCGCCACCAATAAAGGAGGTAAAACCTCCTTAGCCGCCTCGTTGATGCAGTTGGGTTACCCCCTGCTGACCGACGACATTCTGCCCGTGGCCGCCGATGGCCCCCAGATTTTAGGTCGACCGGGCTACCCACAAATGCGCATGTGGCCAGATCAGGCCGAGCATTTTTGGGGAGCCTACCAAGGGCTAGAGGCGGTGGTACCCCACCTATCGAAGCGGCGGATTCCGGTGGATGAGGGGGGCTTTGGTCAGTTTTGGGCAGAGCCAGTACCCCTGCGTTGCCTTTACCTGCCCGATCGCCGACCAGTGGACGATGGGGGTACAGCGGTGGAGATTACCCGCCTCTCTCCTCGGGAAGCCTTGCTGGAGTTAGTTAAACATGCCTTTGCGGCCCAACTCGTGGAAGCTGTGCCCCAGATGCAGCTCCATCGGTTTAGGCGCTTGGCACAGATTGCAGCCCAGGTTTCCGTGCGCCGCCTCAGCTACCCCAGTGGTGTAGCGTACCTGCCCCAGGTACGGGAGGCGATTTTGCAAGATGCCCAGACTTAATGTGTTTCCCTATTATCCCTATTAACTTTCCTTTACACAGAACTTTAAACCTATGATGTATAGCATTTCCTCCTATGGCCGCATGATTCTCGATCAGCCGCGCATGGATGCTTATTTGCAAGCGTTCAGGCATTCCATTCAGCCAGGAGCGGTGGTGATTGACATTGGTACTGGCACCGGCATCCATGCGCTGATGGCCTGTCAACTGGGGGCGAGCAAGGTCTATGCCATTGAACCAGCGACCGCGATTCATCTGGCCAAGCAAATTGCCGCTGCCAATGGCTATAGCGATCGCATCGAATTTATCCAGGGCATTTCCACCAAACTCACCCTGCCGGAACAGGCGGATGTGATTATCTCGGACCTGCACGGGGTCATGCCCTGGTTTGCCCAGCATATTCCGTCCTTAGTCGATGCCCGTCAGCGGTTGCTTAAGCCAGGGGGCATTTTGCTGCCCCAAAAAGATACCCTGTGGGGCGGGGTAGTCACGGCCCCCGAGTTATACCAGTCCTATGCTAGCCCGTGGAACGATGCCCCCTATGGTTTCGACTTGAGTGCTGGGCTCAAGGTTGAGCTCAATACCTGGGGTCGGGGTCGGGCTCATTTAGAACAGTTTTTGACTAACCCAGTGCAGTGGGCTGAGGTCGACTACCGCACCGTTGAAGAGCCTAACCTCAAGGCCCAAGTTAGCTGGACCGTTGATCGCCCCGGCCTGGCCCATGGCTACATGCTCTGGTTCGATACCCTGGTCACCGACGGCGTACCCTTGACCAGTGCCCCCTATGCCCCGGAAATTGCCTATGGCAGCGCCTTTTTTCCGTTCTTAGAACCCGTTGATCTCCAGGTTGGCGATCGCATTGAGCTGGATATTCGCGCTGATTTAATTAGCCAGGATTATATGTGGACCTGGCATACCCAGGTGACCCGTTCTGGGCTAGCCCAGCCACTGGCTGAGTTTAAGCAGTCTAACTTCTTTAGTCAAACCCTCGATCCCCAAAAGCTACGGAAACGGGTACCCAGTTACGTGCCATCCCTGAGCGAAGATGGTCAAGTTGATTGCTCAATTCTTCAGGCGATGACCCAGCAGCTCACGGTCGAGCAAATTGCCCAAAAAGTAGCCGCCCAGTTTCCGGCCCAGTTCCCTCAGGGGCAAGATGCCCTTGACCGGGTGCGAGACCTGGCGCAGATCTATGGTTGATGGTGGAAAAGCATGCAGTTGTGAACTACAAACCCATGGCATTTCTCTTACAAAAGCTGACAACCTTTAGGCAGCAGTTGATTTATATCCCCCAAGTTTTGGGGTTAATTTGGCAGGCGGCCCGGGGGTGGATGCTGCTGTGGGGAATGGTGTTAGTGATTCAAGGGTTGCTGCCAGCCATCACCATTTTTCTGTCGCGCTCATTGGTGGATGGCCTAGTTAATGCCACAGGCCAAGGGCTGAGTGCGGAGGCGCTGTATCCGGTGTTGATTCCTGGGGCGGCCATGGTCGCTGTGTTACTCGCCAGTGAGCTATTGAATGGCGTGTCCACCTGGGTCCGGACCTCCCAGTCGGAACTAGTGCAGGACTTTATCAGTGGGCTGGTGCATCAGCAATCCATTGCGATTGACTTTGCTTGCTATGAGTCCCCTGAATACAGCGATCGCCTAGAACGGGCGAGGGAAGGGGCCAGCCAACAATCGTTGTCTTTGCTAGAAAACCTCGGTAGTCTGCTGCAAAATGCCATTACCCTAGGGGCGATCGCCACGTTACTGTTAACTTATGGGCCATGGTTACCCTTAATTTTAGTCATTAGTGCTTTTCCGGCCCTGGTGATTGGGTTACGCCTCAACCTAGAGCAGTACCAGTGGTCACAACGTACCACCTCAGAACGTCGCCGACTGGCCTACTACGAATATTTACTCACCAGCAACTGGAGTGCGGCTGAACTCCGCTTATTTAATTGGGGCCATTACTTTGCCAAAGCCTATCAGCGGCTGCGAAAGCGATTACGAAAAGAACATATGCAGCTGATTCGTAAGCAGGCCCTGAGCCGTTTGCTGGCCAGCATGGTGGCCCTAGTGTTGTCTGGCTTGGCCTTGATTTGGATGAGCCAGCAACTATTGCTGGGGTTACTCACTATGGGTGATCTGGCTTTGTTTTATCAGGCCTTTAACCGAGGTCAGAGTATTATTAAAACCTTTCTAGGTAGCCTCGAAGAAATCTATAGAAACACCCTATTTATTAGTAACCTGTTTGAATTTCTAGACCTAGAGCCAGACGTCATTGATCCCCCTGATCCTCAGGTAATACCCCCCTCCTTAGCGCAGGGGATAGCATTTTCAAATATTAGCTTTATCTATCCAGGCTGCGATCGCGCCACCCTCACCAACTTTGACCTGGAAATCCCAGCCGGTAAAATTACAGCCATTGTTGGAGACAATGGAGCTGGCAAAAGCACCCTGATTAAGCTGCTCTGCCGATTTTATGATCCAACCCAGGGCAAAATTACCCTAGATGGCATTGACCTGCGGCAGTTTGCAGTAGCCGACTTGCGCCGCGCCATTACCGTTCTGTTTCAAAACCCCATACCGTACTACGTGACGGCCGAGCAGAACATTGCTCTGGGTGACTGTCATGCTGACTTTAGTCGGCAGCAGGTGATAGCGGCGGCCCAGGGGGCAGGGATTCACTCTAAAATTATGGACCTCCCCCAAGCCTATGAGTCGCAGCTAGGCAAGTGGTTTGCGGGGGGCACAGATCTCAGCGGTGGCGAGTGGCAAAAACTCTCTCTGGCCCGAGCTTGCATCCGCGCAGCCCAGCTGATCATTCTTGATGAACCAACCAGTGCCATGGATCCCTGGGCAGAGCATGAATGGCTGGCCCGCTTTCGCCACATGGCCCAGGGACGGACCACCCTCGTCATTACCCACCGCTTTACCCTCGCCCGTCAGGCTGACCTGATCTACGTGATGAAGGCCGGAAAAATCATAGAGTCCGGCAGCCACGAGACCCTCCTCCGCCAGCAAGGCCTTTATGCTCAATCGTGGTTCACCCAGACCGGCCATCTCGAAAAAGCGCCCGCCGTCGCCCACCAAGAGACCCATTCCTGACCCCTCTAACCACTGTTTCCATGACGTCAACCCCAATGGCCATCACAGCACCCGCTATCCCTAACTCCCTGGAAATGCAACTGCTGTTTTGCTGTGCTCGAACCCATCTCAATACTAAGACCAAGCAAGTGATTCGAGAGTTGCTACAGCAAGAGCTTGATTGGGATTATCTCCTACCCCTCGCGGCCCACCATGGGGCTATGCCGCTTTTGAGCTGGCATCTAAAGCGGATTGGTCCAGATTTGCTCTCGCCGCAGATCTTGTCCCAGCTAAAGGATTGTCTGCACAGGAGTGCTAGACGTAACCTTTTCTTAACTGGTGAGCTGCTTAATCTACTTGCTTTATTGAAGGAACATGGGATTCCAGTGATTCCCTTTAAGGGGCCGGTGTTGACCACATCCATCTATGGCAATATGGCACTACGCCAGTTTTCTGATCTTGATCTTTTAGTTGATCAACAAAACTTTCTAAAAGCGAAGGATCTCTTGCTTGATCATGGATACCATGCCACTACGCCTTGGTTTCTCAACGAAGCCCAGCGGATGTCCGTCATGCAGGGCTGGGGTGAGTATTCCTTGGCCAACCAAAATGAAACCGTGTATGTCGACCTCCATAAACGCTTAGTCGCCGGCTACTTGTTTTCATTAACAGCCGATTTAGATTACTTTTGGAATTTTCTTGAACCCGTAACTTTGCTTGGCCAAACCGTCCATAGTTTTCGGGCCGAGGAAAACCTCCTCTATCTCTGTATCCATGGCGCTAAAAGCTTCTGGGAGCGGTTGATCTGGATTGTGGACGTGGCTGAATTAATTCAGGCCCATGATCAACTAGACTGGCGGCGATTACTAGAACAGGCTAAAACCCTTGGCTGCCAGCGAATGTTTTTGCTAGGCTGCTTTCTAGCCTACGACGTACTGGACATACAGTTGCCTGGGGAAATTCTCTCTAAGGTTGAAACTGATCCCCAGATCAAAGCCTTGGCCGGTCGAGTGTATCAGCGCCTCAGTGGCGAGGCTCGCTATCCTTGCCAAGAGGACTACACCATGGCTAGTTTTAAGTTCCATGTTCAGGCTATGGAGCGCCCTAAAGATAAAATTCGCTATGGCTGGAAATGCTTAATTAGTCACACCATTTTTCCTCTATATAAGATATTTAGACCCACTGCTTTTGATCGAGATTTTTATGAGTTGCCACCGTCATTCTATGGGCTTTACTATTTCATCCGGCCCTTTCGGCTCATAAGAAATCTGGTTTTTATGAGCTGGGCCTCGCTGAGGGCGAGTACCCCGAAAGAGTCAGTCAATCGATAGGAATAATGTAAAGCTATCTTAAAGTCCATTGGAATTCTACGGAGCTTAGCGGTGTTCCGTAAAGGTAGTGCTATGGCCAGCTTATCTAATTCTTCTTCCATCGGCTTCGGCGGTCAATCGATCGCCCGGATTGTCGACTTTACCTGTCTGTTCGGCTTCCTGGCCGACATGCTCGCCCTGGCCCTGCCCTTTGGCGCTGGCGCCGCCTGGCGGGCGACCCTACTGCAACAAATGGGCGATCGCAGTATCGTTCTGTTAATGGGTTTAGCCCTCCTGGTCTACGGCTTTTGGTACCTTGACAGCCAATGGCCTTCCCCTGGCTTAAACTAAAAGCAGATTTTCATAGGAGAAGGTAAGCCACCTTCACCACGATGACACCCCCCGACCTGAAAAAAGCCGTACAAGACATCCTCCCCCAGCTGATCGCCGAAGACCCTCAGGTGAGAGACTTTGTGCTGCGCACAGTCTCCAATTACTACGACAGCCGCGCCGAGACCGAAAGCAAGTTTGATCGCGTTTTAGCCGAACTCGAGCGCGATCGCGAAGAGCAGTCCCGCAAATGGGACGAGCAATATCAACACAATCGGGAGACCTTAGCCAACCTCGAGCGCGATCGCGCAGAGCAGTCACGCAAATGGGACGAACAGTCGCGCCAGTGGAACGAGCAATATCAACACAATCGGGAGACCTTAGCCAACCTTGAGCGCGATCGCGAAGAGCAGGCACGCAAATGGGACGAGCAGTCACGCAAATGGGACGAGCAACACCAGCAAAATCAAAATACCTTCGCTACCCTCGAGCGCGATCGCGCAGAGCAGTCACGCAAGTGGGACGAACAGTCGCGCCAGTGGAACGAGCAACACCAGCAAACTCAAACCATGCTGGCTGAGATCCAGGATCAAAAGCGCCGCTACGACAGCTCTATCGGGGCGATTGGCTCTCGCTGGGGGCTTTACTCCGAGGAGAGCTTTCGCAGTGCGCTCAAGGGCATCCTGGAACAATCCTTTGGGGTGCAGGTGCTCAACATCAACGATTTTGATGAAGCGGGCGAGGTGTTTGGTCGCCCTGACCAGGTCGAGCTCGACATTGTGATTACCAATGGCTCAGTGATTGCCTGTGAGATCAAATCGTCGCTGAGTAAGTCAGACATGTATAGCTTTGATCGCAAGGTGGCCTTTTACCAAAAGCGCCACGAGCGCCCTGTGAGCCGCAAGCTGGTGATTTCGCCGATGGTCGACGAGCGAGCGCGGCCCGTGGCCGAAGCACTGGGCATTGAGGTCTACAGCTCTCCTCAGTCGATGCCTGGGTACCAGTACGGTGCAACAGATAATGTTTTATGACCGTCCGGTACCCATAGCAGGCCTGATGAAACACAACCCCCAACTTGCCCCAAGCCATCCTGGCCTGGGGCAAATTTGTCGTGCCTATTTTTTTACCGTCACCCTAGTGCAGCGTCAAGTCTTGAATTTAGGGTTTCCAGATGTAGAGATTTGGTGGCATCAAGGTCCGAAATCCCCTCCTTTGGAGGCTACTAAGTACACACATCTTGGCCCTCTCCCCAAACCCCTCTCCCAGAAGGGCGAGGGGCTTTGAAAGCTCTACTCCCCTTTCTCCCATTTTGGGAGGAAGGGGCTGGGGGATGGAGGGAAAGCCCTGCCCACAAGGGTCTCACAGGACTTATGTGTATCAAGTAGCCTTTGGAGGGGTAGGGGTGGGTCAAGCAAGCCCGAAGGGACCCACCCCGCCCTCCGGGCACCCCTCCCAGGAGGGGACCACCCCGCCCTCCGGGCACCCCTCCCAGGAGGGGACCACCCCGCCCTTCGGGCACCCCTCCCAGGAGGGGACATTGTGCACCACCCTCTGTGGCACAAGTGGCACAAGCGGCCAGACTGGTTTTTAGTTGTTGAATTTAGCAGTTGGCCATGGTACCAGCCTTGGGGCTGTAAGTTACCGCCCAGGCATTAGCGACTAAAATGGGAAGTGTTGTGAGGGCTTGCCGCTTGCAAGCTATGGCGGCTGGGCTATCGACCGTTGGGATACGGTTCGCATTCCTGACCTATCGGTACTGACCTTGGAGCAGTGGGACTCGCTGCAATCCCGAGAGGCGGTGATTCGATTGAATGAACCACCGCCGTTACTGGTGGTTGAAGTGGTTAGCGAATCTACTAAAAGTACTGATTACCGAGCTAAGCGAGCCGAGTACAGTGTGTTAGATATTCCGGAGTACTGGATTGCAGATCCATTACTGAATCAGCTGACCATTTGCACGCTTTTAGAAGGCTGGTACGAGGCTACGGTCTATAAAGGTCAAGATGCGATCATGTCACCAGTCTTCCCTGCGATCGCATTGACCGTCGAAAACATTTTGCAAGGCTAGGCGTCTCGATCGATTGGTGACAGGCGATCGCTTTTTGTTTGCCGTGAACGACTGGCATGCCAGGCTCTATGGAAGCCTGTAGCATAGGGATGTGTCACTTGATGATGGGTTCTCTCACCATGGCATTCGCAACGGGTTATTCCATTCCGCAGAGTGATCCGCCCCGGCCGCCTCGGGAAACTCTGCCAACCATGTATGATTTGCCGAGTGAGTTTCCGGAGGAACCGGGGTTGCCGGATGAATTTCATGATTTGCAGCCGCAACTGCTGAGCCGCACCCTGGCTCTGCGGGATTACACCCGGGAAAACTGGTTTTGCGGGTCAGACTTAAATGTGTATTACGATGTCCAGCATCCCTTGTGGCACAAGCGGCCAGACTGGTTTTTAGCCGTAGGCGTGCCCCGACTTTATGACGGGGAAGACCTGCGGCGGAGCTATGTGGTTTGGCAAGAGGGGCGGTCCCCAGAGGTGGTGGTGGAACTCCTGTCGCCCGGCACAGAACCAGGGGATCTGGGTCGCTTTTTTGCCGGGGCCGAGGCTGCCGAACCCGCTTCAGCTGCAATGGCCCTGGCCACCAATGGTAGTTCCCAGGCAGAGCTGCCCCCGGACAAATTCACCGTGTACGAACGCTATCTGCGAGTCCCCTACTACGTGGTGTTTAACCGCTACTCTGGGGTGTTGCGGTTCTTTCAGCTGGTGGGAGGTCGCTACCAAGAGCAACCCCTGCTGTCGGCAGGGAACCTGAAAATTTGGCTGCCGGGGTTAGCCATTGGGTTGGGAGTTTGGCAGGGAGAGTTTGAAGGGGTGACCCGGCTCTGGTTGCGCTGGTGTGACCCGGATGGCCACTGGTTGCTGTTGGATGCGGAGCAAGAACGTTTGGCTAAAGAGCAGGCGCAGACGCAGGTCGTGATGGCAGCCCAAGCCATGGTGACCAGGGGGATGGCACTGGACGACGTGGTGGCGTTGTTAGGGCTGAGCGATGAGCAGGTGAAGCAGGTGATGGCGGAAGTAGATGACGATCGCGGCGAAAGAGCTGACCCGTCGTAAATCGGGCGGCGACTCATGGCCTACCTGGTGTGGTAGTGGGTCACCTCAACAGACCTCGGAGGTCACTAAGACCTCCGAGGTCTGTTGCTGTCACCGGTTGACCTAGAATACTGTTCTCCCAAAAGCACAATTCTGTAAAGCTCCCCTAAAGCCTGCCGAAACCCTACGGAACCGATCGCTGGCCCCCGAATACATATAGGTAACGTGGCCCTGCCCTCAAGGGGCCATAGCTATGGCTAATCTTCACCTTGTAGTACTGGGATAACAACGGATTATGGCCAACATGCCTACGCAACCCTCTACCGGCTTTGGCGGTCAAGCGATCGCCCGGATTGTCGGCTTCACCTGTCTGTTCGGCTTCCTGGCCGACATGATCGCCCTGGCCCTGCCCTTTGGCGCTGGCGCGGCCTGGCGAGCTACCCTACTGCAACAAATGGGCGATCGCAGTATCGTCCTGTTAATTGGTTTAGCCCTCCTGGTCTACGGCTTTTGGCAAAACGCTAGCCTGCGCAAACCCTTCTCCTACGCCGCCCTGGGGGTAGGGGTGCTGTTCTTACTCTCCTCTATCCTGGTGATTCGCGACGGCCTCACCCTGCAAACCCAGACCGTCGAGCAAATTAACCAACAGGCCAGCCAACTACAAACCCAGATTGAAGCGGGGCGCAATAACCCCGAGATTACCGCCAACGCCACCCCCGACGACTTCGCTCAGGCCCTGCAAGCCCTGGACAGCGAAGCCGCCACCCTGAAGCAAAACGCCAGAACCAGCCTCACCCGGGCCAGCCTAGCCAGCGTCAGCAACCTGGTGGTAATCGGCATTGGCCTGCTCAGCCTGGGGCGGGTGGGCATTGGCGGGGCCACCGCTGGCCCCAGCGGTCACAAGTCTCGCAAACAGCGCCGGGTCAACGCCTAAAGGGCCTTGACTTGCTCTATCGGCAAACCCAGCACCGCCGCCACCTGCCCTGGTGCCATGCCCGTAGCCAGCAGGTTGGCAGCGGCGCGTAGGAGCTTAGCTTGCTCTTGCCTTACCTGCTCTGCAGCCGTGGGTACCCAATCCCCCTGCCCGTTGTACCACCGGAGCCAGCTCCCCTCGGTTTGCTGATAGGCCCCAGCCCAAATTCCCAGACCCAATTGCAGCGGCTCAAACCAAAATCGCTGCTCTGGTAGGGGTAGCGGCTGATAGCGATCGCCTACCAGTTGAAACAGTCGAAACTGGTTTTGATACCGATCAAAAATGCCGTAGTAGGGAATACGTAAAATCTGCTCATAGACCTGCCACTTGGTGGGGGGCTGATTCACCTCTCGCAAGGTTTGTCCCAGGTCTTCGGCCTCGGTGCCTGGCGATAGCAGCTCGATCACTAAGAACGGGGCAATGGTCTCTTGCCAAACCACATAGCTCCAGCGCAGCTCTTCCTGGCGTTGAGCCCGCTCAATGCCCAAGACTAGGAACCAGTCAGGGCGCTTATACCAGGCTGGGTGGCGGCCATCATAGTACAGATTCAAATCTGTACCGATAAAGGTCTGCTCCTGAGGTACCGCTGGTAATTGACAGGTCTCGCGCAGCAGTTGCGGCTGAAAGTAATGAAATTCGTCTGGCAACCCCGGCTCCCCCGGATCTTCACTGGGCAGATCATACATAGTAGGCAGGGTTTCTTGAGGAGACCGGGGTGGATTGGTTTGATACATGATGTATAAAACGACCTTAGCCCATAGTTATATCTTACTTGCTAGTTCAACGCGATCGCCTACCAAAGACTAGACTAAAATAAACCAGATCCAGGTCCAGACTTGGAGTTCTGCCTGGGGGAAAACTCCAGATCCTGAGCTGGACTTGGTATAGGTCGTCAGGACAAGTGACACAGGATAAGTGACACAGAGGCTATTGCGAAAATCCTATGGCAGCGATCGCACATCACCCTTCCCTGGCCCTGCCTCCCATCACCTGGGAAAAGTTACCTGCCGATTTTCCATTGCCTGATGACCCAGTGGATAATACCCTGCAACCCCTACTGGCCGCGGCTCTGCGAGAGAGCCTGGAGTTGGCCGGGCTGATTCTAGAGTCAGCCCTAATTGCTTCCAATTTTGGCCTTTGTGCCACCGTGGGCGACAAAACCATTGTCAAAGCTCCAGATTGGGTCTATGTGCGCTCGGTTGATCCTCTCCCCGAAGGCACCATCCGACGCAGTTACACCCCTCACGCAGAGGGGGAGATACCCACCCTGGTTATAGAGTTCATGTCCGAAACCGAAGGCGGTGAATATTCCATCAACCCCTACTACCCCTATGGAAAGTGGTATTTCTACGAGCAGATTCTGCAAATACCTCTCTACGCGATCTTTCACCCCCAAACCGGCACCTTAGACCTGTACCGACTGATCAACGGCCAATATCAGCCCCAAGCCACTGATAACAACCGGCGTTATTGGCTGGAGGAACTGGGATTATCTCTAGGGGTGTGGTACGGCAAGAAGGCCGAGACGACCGCCCACTGGCTACGCTGGTGGGACCAAGGGGGAAAGCTCTTGCTGTGGGGTAGCGAGCAGCTGCAGCAAGAGCGGCAGCGGGCCGAACGGTTGGCCGAGCAGCTTAGAGCATTAGGCGTTGCTCCAGAAGCTTAATGTTGGCTATCTGACTGGCCTTGCCAGGACTATCCACTCCCCAGCTAAAGTGGCCTGTAGAATTGAAGCATGGCCCCTGATGGTTGACGTTTTCACCATGACCCTAGCAACTGGGTATTCCATTCCGCAGAGTGATCCGCCCCGGCCGCCTCGGGAAACCCTGCCGACCATGTATGATTTGCCGAGTGAGTTTCCGGAGGAACCGGGATTGCCGGACGAATTTCATGATTTGCAACCGCAACTGCTGAGCCGCACCCTGGCTCTGCGGGATTACACCCGGGAAAACTGGTTTTGCGGGTCAGACTTAAACGTGTATTACGATGTCCAGCATCCCTTGTGGCACAAGCGCCCGGACTGGTTTTTAGCCGTGGGCGTGCCCCGACTTTATGACGGGGAAGACCTGCGGCGGAGCTACGTGGTTTGGCAAGAGGGGCGGTCCCCGGAGGTGGTGGTGGAACTCCTGTCGCCCGGCACAGAACCAGGGGATCTGGGTCGCTTTTTTGCCGGGGCCGAAGCGGCCGAACCCGCTTCAGCTTTAAGCGCTCCGGCCACCCATGGTAGTTCCCAGGCAGGGTCGCCCCCGGACAAATTCACCGTGTACGAGCGCTATCTGCGCGTCCCCTACTACGTGGTGTTTAACCGCTACTCTGGGGTGTTACGGTTCTTTCAGCTAGTGGGAGGTCGCTACCAAGAGCAACCCCTGCTGTCGGCAGGGAACCTGAAAATTTGGTTGCCGGGGTTAGCCATTGGGTTGGGACTTTGGCAGGGAGAGTTTGAAGGGGTGCCCCGGCTCTGGTTGCGCTGGTGTGACCCGGATGGCCACTGGTTGCTGTTGGATGCGGAGCAAGAACGTTTGGCTAAAGAGCAAGAACGTTTGGCTAAAGAGCAAGAACGTCAAGCCAAGGAGCAGGCGCAGACGCAGGTCGTGATGGCAGCCCGAGCCATGGTGGCCAGGGGGATGGCGCTGGACGACGTGGTGGCGTTGTTAGGGCTGAGCGATGAGCAGGTGAAGCAGGTGATGGCGGAAGTAGATGACGACCGCGATCGCGGCGAAAGATCTGACCCGTCGTAGATCAGACGGCGAAGCCATGGCCTACCTGGTACGGTGATTATCTTTCTGCCAGATAGCACCAAGTCACAAGTCATTAAAATCCGTATTAATTGATCCAGTTAACATCTGACTTAGCTTTAAACTATAGCTAGGAGCAGTTCAGTGCATAATGTGGTGATTCACCACAGATGAGAACGATTGCTCAGGCTGAGCTTAAACATAAAATCACCCCTTTTTTAGCCATGGCTTTATTCACTACAAATAATGTCCTAGTACCCATCGACTTTTCTGACGCAGCCAAGCAAGCTCTAGACGAAACCCTAGCGTTTGTCGGCGATCCAGCCAAGGTGCATGTGCTTCACGTCATTCATCCCCTAGAACCCACTGCCCCCGGGGTGATTTGGGAAACCGTAGACGATCCTACCCGCATCAGCAATGTGGAAGCGGCATTCCACAAAACCTTTTCTGGGGCCGCCTATGAGGGCATAAAGTTCTCGGTGAAAGTGGGTAATCCTAGCTCTGAAATTATTGACTATGCCGAGGACAATGCCATCAACTTAATTATCATTCCGTCCCATGGGCGCACGGGGATCCCCCGATTTTTCCTGGGTTCTGTGGCGGAACGGGTGGTTCGATTTGCCAAGTGCCCAGTGTTAGTGGTGCGCCGCTAGACTTACGAGTACTTGACCAACCATCGCTCCCGCTGTTCACCTATGAAAATTTTGCATAGATAGTATCGACCCTATCTTTTGTTATCGTCCTGTGGGCTTTCTAAAATCAACCTACACACGGACATGACAAGGCTAACCCTAGCCGAAGGAGGTTGATATGTTTTGGCTATCGATGGTGCAAACCTCAGCTGCTCTACAGCCGATCGCGGCTCACAGCCGCCCTTGGTCGCACCTGAAGCAATTTTGGCGGTTCTGCTGCTTCTATGGGGAGTATCAGGCACAGCCGCCGAGCCGACGGCGGCGATTTATGCTGAACCACCCCCTCAATCGATAAGGGGGCGATAGACGGGAGCGACAGATGGGCAGCCTGGCCATGCACCAGGGAGGTTACTCCCTGGTGACTGTAGCCCTTAGGGATCTGCGGGTTAATAGTGTACCCAGTGGCCAGGTTTCGACTTCGCTCAACCTTCAGGGATCGAGGGCTGAGCGAAGTCGAGGCCCGATCAGCGGGTAGTTTATTTTCCTGCACGTCCCTTAGGGATCTTTAGAGGCGGCGACAGCCACAGGCTCGTAGGTTTGCATTTCACCTGAGGTCAGCCGCTGCCAGTAGTCTTTCAGGTCGGCAGCCAGTTCATTGGAGAGGATGTAGCAGCCCACCAGGTTGGGGAAAGCCATGCCTAACAGCATCAAATCACTGAAATCAATAATCATCCCCAGACTGGTCATCGCCCCCAGGAAGGTGCAAAGCACATAAATCAGCTTAAAGACAATGGTGCTGCGCTTACCAAACAGATAAGCCCAGGCCTGGATGCCGTAATAACTCCAGGAAATGATGGTGGAGAAGGCAAAGAGGCAGACGGCGATGCTCAGCACAATCGGAAACCAGCCAATCACTGATTCAAAGGCGCTAGCTGTCATGCCCACGCCGCTCAGTTCGGCACCGGTATCTTGGTAGACCCCGGTCAAGATGATCGCGATCGCAGTCATATTACAAATCACGATGGTATCGATGAACGGCTCCAACAGGGCCACAATCCCTTCCCGCACATGTTCATCGGTGCGAGCCGCTGAGTGGGCAATGGCGGCAGACCCCACCCCGGCCTCGTTGGAAAAGGAACTGCGGCGAATCCCCTGCACCATCACTCCGACGACACCCCCCACCGCAGCAGTGGGAGCAAACGCTTCGCTGATGATGGTACCGATGGCCGCAGGGACCTGGGTAATGTTGACCCCAATTACAAACAAACAGGCGATCGCATAGATGATCGCCATAGCTGGCACCAGCTTTTCGGCCACGGCACCAATGCGGCGAATGCCACCAATAATCACAAACCCAGCCAAGAGAGCCAAAATCAACCCAAACAGCCAGGCTGGCATTCCTGGAATCAAGTTAGAGACCGCCGCGTAGGCCTGGTTGGACTGGAACATATTGGCTCCCCCCAGGCTACCCCCCAGGCAGAGGATACAGAACAGCACCGCCAACCCCTGGCCCAGGGGTCGCATGCCCTTGGGGGTTAGGCCTCGGGTGAGGTAATACATCGGCCCCCCCAGCACAGTGCCATCATCTTCAATGCGGCGATACTTCACCGCCAAAGAGCACTCGGTAAACTTAGTCACCATGCCGAAAAAGCCAGCCAGGGTCAGCCAGAACATCGCCCCCGGCCCCCCCAGTTGAATGGCCACAGCGACCCCAGCAATGTTACCCAGACCAACGGTGCCCGAGACGGCGGTGGCCAAAGCCTGAAAGTGAGACACCTCGCCGTCATCATGGGGGTCATCGTACTTACCCTGCACGACATCAATGGCGTGGCGAAAGCCCCGCAAATTGATAAATCCCATGCGAAAGGTAAAGAAAATGGCGGCTACAAACAGCCATAGCACAATAAACGGGAAGCCATTTTCCCCACCAACATTAAAGAATAGAAGCAGGGCCATCAGGTTCACAATCGGCTCAAAGATGGCGTCTACGCCAGTAGCTCCACCCTCCTGGGCCAGCGCAGGGGAAGCGATCGCCCCCAGCAGCAGAATAACCAGCCCGATCACGATCCAAGGGGAGCGCTGAGTAGAGGGTGACCTAAATTTGAGCCCCTGGGCTGACAGCCAGGGCTGAGGGGGATGTGTTTTGATTGGTTCTCTCATAGGATTAGGGCAGTAACGGCTTTACAGACGGCTGTACGGTTTGCAGATTCGCGGGCCAATCTGGCTATACCAGATCTAGAAGAAGGACTTTTCCACCGACGAAACGCCACATCTGGACCTGAATTTGATTGATTACGGGCTAGATGTAGCAAATTCCCCCAACTCGTACTGTCACGTTAGACACCCTCGGGGCAGTCATTCCAGGAAAATAGGGCGGGAAACAGGGCAACGTGAAAATGTGAAGTCAGCCGGGAAATCTCCGGAAAAAATGCGCTAAATTGTTGGTCTCATGGCACACTGGCACTGAATCAAGCTGTGTTCTGGCAGCTTAGCTGCTGTTCCTTGGGGTGATGTGAGGGCCCACTATGGCGTTTGAATTTCCTGACAACCTGAAATATCTCGATAGCCACGAATATGCTCGGGTCAACGAAGACGACGATATCGTCACCGTTGGCGTGACAGCGTTTGCCATTGATCAACTCGGGGATATTGTTTTTTTGGAGCTGCCGGACGTAGGGGACACCGTTGAAAAGGGTGAACGCTTCGGCACAGTGGAGTCAGTGAAGGCGGTCGAGGATCTGAAATCTCCCTTGAATGGGGAAGTGCTAGAGCGCAACGATGTGCTGGTTGAGTTCCCAGAGCAAATTGGCGATGATCCCTACGGGGATGGCTGGTTGATTAAAGTCAAGGCTGATGACCTGGACGACTTAGACGATGCCATGTCAGCTGATGAATATAAGGATCAAGTGGAGGGGTAGCCGGGGATCTGGCTCTGGTTCTGAGGCGTCCTGTTTCTGGCGCCTATGGTTATACTGTGGCTGACTAGTGAGACTGACTACTGGGGTTGACTTTCGTCGTTATTACCATTGCCTAGATCACTAGGGCCGCATTACTGGGAGTGGGCATGGCTCAACACCGTCAAAAACCACGGCAGAATACCAATCGCCGCCCTGATTCGGGACTCAGTTCCCGAAAGCCGAGCGATCGGTCATGGGAACCGGCCCATGGCCCCACGGTACCGGCTGATCATGCCCAGGCTTGGTCCCTTGAGCCTTTAGGCTCCGGCGACGACAGTCGGGCGGCGGCCCCGCCACCCCCCCGTTACGATCCCCTGGCCGATTTACGCCGTCCGCCTCAGGCGGCGGCCCCAAAAACTACAGAGCTAGGCAAACCCTCCCTGGGGCAACGACTGGCACGGCATTGGCCAGTGTGGTCCCTCGGCCTATTAACCCTAGTGATGGGAGTCGGGGTGGTTTCTGCCATCAGCTTGTTTCGAATTCCCAACCTGCCCAACTGCCGGGCCATTTTTTGGCTGACGGCTTCGGCCACTACCCGCCTGCAATGTGCCGAGGCCTATGCTGAACAGGGCAGCGTAGAGGGGTACCTGGAGGCGATCGCCCTGTTAGAATCCCTGCCCCCTGACCATCCCTTGCGGGGCGAGATCAACCAGCGGATTGAGACCTGGTCTGAAAAGATCCTGGATTTGGCAGAAAACACGTTTCAGCAGGGGGATTTGTCCCAGGCGATCGCCATGGCGCGCCAAATTCCTGACCACACGGCCACAGCCCAGGGGGTAAATGAGCGGATTGATCAGTGGAATACCATCTGGCAGGAAGCTGAAACCATCTATGACGATGCCGTCAGCGACCTAAAAAACCTGGAGTTCCAAGATGCCTTTAGTAAGGCGATTCGGCTGTTGGGGGTGAACAACACTTACTGGAAGACCGTCAAATACGACGAGTTGACCACGAAAATTACCGTGGCTCGGGAAGATTTGAACCAACTGGGCGAGGCGAAGCAACTGGCCCGGCGGCGTACCCTATCCGCCATGGAAGAAGCCCTGGCATTGGCGATGGCGATCGAGAGCGACAGCCCCGTCTATGCTGAGGCCCAGCGGGTGATTCGAGAGTTCGGCCATGACCTGCTGGCCATGGCTGAGGCCGCCCTCGATCGCCAGGATGCGACCGCAGCCGCCCAAATGCTAGGGGCAATTCCAGCCCAGTTGCAACTGGGGGCAGAAATTGCCGATATGCGGGTGTTAATTGATGCTAACCAAATTGCCTGGCAAGGGGGAATTAGCGGTTTAGAAGGGGGCATTACCCGCCTGCAAAGCATTAGCCGCGATCGCCCCCTATACCAAAAAGCCCAGGCCCAAATTAATCGCTGGCAGACCGAAGTACAGGGGCGATCGCAGTTGGAACTGGCCCGTCAAGTGGCGGCCCCAGGCACCATTGCCGACCTGCAAGCCGCCATCGCCGAAGCCAACCAAATTTCCCGCAACAACCCCGCCTGGGATGACGCCAGGACCCAGATTGGTCGCTGGCGCAGCCAAATCGAGACCACCCAGGACCGACCGATTTTGACCCAGGCCCAGCAGCTAGCCCAAATGGGAGACTTATCTGGTGCCGTGTCCACTGCCCGCCAGATCAGCTCCGGCCGCGCCCTCTACGACGAGGCCCAGGAGCAGATTGGCCGCTGGCGCAGCGAAATTCAGCGGTCAGAAGACCGTCCCCTACTCACCCAGGCGGAACAGTTCGCCCGCCGGGGTCAGCTATCCGAGGCGATCGCTGTGGCCTCTCGGATTGGTGCTGGCCGAGCGCTGCACAGCGAAGCCCAACGTAATATTGACACCTGGCGGGGGCAAATTCAGGGGCAGCAGCAACTACAGCAGGCCTACAGCACCGCCCAGCGAGGCACCGTCACCGCCCTGGCTGAGGCGATTCAGGTGGCCCAACAGGTGCCCGACAGCAGCACCCAAAAAGCCGAAGCCAACCAGGCCCTAACTCGCTGGAGCTGGGACATGCTACGCCTGGCCGAAAGCGAAGCCCAGATCAGCCTCAACCGGGCCATCGACATTGCCCAGCGGGTGCCGGCCCAAACCGACGCCTATGCCCAGGCCCAGTTACGGCTGCGGGAATGGCAAGCCCAGCTAGACCAGGTCAGGCCCGATGGCCAGGGCTTGTAAGAGCTGATGCACCCGATTGCCCTAGGTTTTTTGGCCAGCTTACTGGCGGGGTTAGGTACAGGGATAGGCGCCTTACCGGTGCTGCTGCCGGTTCAACCTTCCGAGCGGCTGCAAGGGGTACTGCTGGGGGTTGGCGGCGGCGTCATGCTGGCGGCCACCTCGTTTTCGTTGATTTTGCCCGGCACCGACGCGGCGATCGCCCTGGGCTATGCACCCCCCAGTGCAGCCCTGATTATGGTGGCTGGGGTGCTGCTGGGGGGTGGGTTTCTGTGGACCGCCCACAACATTT
This sequence comes from Nodosilinea sp. P-1105, assembly GCF_012911975.1. Classification (GTDB taxonomy): domain Bacteria; phylum Cyanobacteriota; class Cyanobacteriia; order Phormidesmidales; family Phormidesmidaceae; genus Nodosilinea. The sequence goes on from NZ_SMDQ01000010.1 coordinate 93,451, forward strand.
TTCCCCACGAGCATTTCTTTAAAGGACACGAAGGTCCTGCGGCCCAAAATATCAAGCGCATTTGGTTGTTTGTGATCGCCATCGCCCTGCACAATTTCCCGGAGGGATTGGCGGTGGGGGTCGGGTTTGGCGGCGGCGAACGAACCGGGGCGATCGCCCTGGCCCTAGGTATCGCCCTCCAAAACCTACCAGAGGGGTTTGTGGTGGCGGTGGCCCTGCGAAATTTAAACTACAACCCCCGCCATGCAGTAGGCATCTCGACCCTGACGGGTCTGGTGGAACCCATCGGCGGGTTAGTGGGGGCCGCCGTAGTCAGCGTCGCCGAGACCATGCTGCCATGGGCCATGGGCTTTGCCGCCGGGGCCATGTTGTTTGTGATTGTGGATGAAATTATCCCTGACATTGACCAAAAAGCCTTTGGCCAACGGGGCACCCTGGGGCTGATGGGGGGCTTTGTCGTGATGATGTTCCTCGATATTGCCCTAAGATAAGCCCCGTTAAGGGGTGGATTTACCGGGGAGGAATGGGGGAAAACCCTCCCTAGCGACGATCTAGAATTTAAATAGCCATGCCATAAAACCGCAGTTCATCCCTAAACTCTAGGGCAGGAGGTCGCGATGACCAATGCCAACACAGTATTTGATCGGTTGAAATCACTCACAGAAGGACCAGATCAATCCCTCAACCGCAATAGTAAGAGGCGGTGTCGCCCAGAGACCGCTGAACAGGCCTTTACTGACCAGCGACACCAAATGGTCCAGCGTCAAATCATCGCCCGGGGGGTGACGGATGACCGGGTACTCCAGGCCATGGAAACCGTGCCTCGCCATCGATTTGTTGCCACCGATTTGATGCACCTGGCCTACCAGGATGCCCCCTTACCCACCAGCCATCGTCAGACGATTTCTCAACCCTATGTGGTCGCGTTTATGACCACTGCGGCTGGGTTATCGTCCCAAAGTCGGGTTTTGGAAGTGGGGACGGGGTCAGGGTATCAAACGGCGGTGCTCGCCGAACTGGCCGCTGAAGTCTATTCCGTAGAACTTTTGCCAGACCTGGCCCAGCAAGCCCAGGCCACCCTGGCCCAGTTGGGCTATGACCATGTCCATGTCAAACAGGGGAACGGCTACGAGGGATGGTCAGACTACGCCCCCTACGACGCCATCGTGGTGACGGCAGCCCCCACCCGCATTCCCACAGCCCTGGTGGATCAGCTGACCCTGGGGGGACGGTTAGTGGTGCCGGTGGGCTATTCCTCCCAGACCCTGCTGGTGGTGACGAAGCGGGCTACCGGCCTGGCCACCGAATACACGATTCCAGTTCGATTTGTGCCGATGGTGGGAGAGGGAGAAGGGTAGGGAAGAGGGAAGAAGGTTTCTTTTTTCTTTTTTCGTTCTTCTTTTTTCTTTTTTCGTTCTTTAACTCTCTGGTGGTTGAGGCTCGCTGCTTTTGGGCTAACGGTGGCTCAACCCCACCGCTTCAGAAAGATCAGACAACTGGTGTTCATCCAACTTCGCCAGCAGCCCCTTCAACAGTCGCTTCACCATCCAGGGACCTTCATAGATCCAACCCGTATAGACCTGCAGCAGGGTGGCCCCGGCGGTAATTTTCTCCCAGGCGTCCTCGGCGGTAAAGATACCCCCTACTCCCACAATCGGTAGGGTCCCCTGGGTACGGTGATAGATGTGGTGGATCACCGCCGTCGATCGCTGTCGCAGGGGGGCACCGCTAATGCCCCCCGCCTCTTGGTCGATGGGGTTACCGGTCTGGGGCAGTACCTGGGTTTTTAGACCCTCCCGGGCGATGGTGGTATTCGTGGCAATGATGCCCGCCAAGCCGTGGGCCTGGGCCAGGTCTACCACGGCATCAATGTCAGCCCAGGCTAGATCCGGGGCAATTTTCACCAGCAGGGGTTTAGCCGCTGTGTTCTCTTGCTGCAAGGCTGCCAGGATTGGCGCGAGTTGGTCTGTGGCTTGCAGCGATCGCAGCCCCGACGTATTTGGGGACGACACATTCACCACAAAGTAGTCCCCATAGGGGTATAGCTGCTGAAAGCTAAAGCGATAGTCAGCGGCGGCATCGGCCAGCTCCGTCAGCTTCGACTTACCCAGGTTAATACCCACCGGAATGGCCGGACGTTGATCGGGCCAGTGGGTGGCCAGGCGCTGGGCCAGGGCCGCCGCCCCTTGATTATTAAAGCCCATGCGGTTGAGGGCAGCATTGTCCTCCACCAGGCGAAACAGGCGGGGCTTGGGGTTGCCCGGCTGGGCTAAGCGGGTGACGGTACCCAGTTCAGCAAAACCAAATCCCATCAAGGGCCAGGCCAAGGCCGCTTCCCCATCTTTATCGAACCCGGCGGCCAAGCCCAGGGGGTTGGCAAAGGTCAGCCCCCAACAGGTTTGCCTCAAGCGCGGATGCTCACAGCACAGCTGCTGCCGTAGCCATCGCTGCCGTTGTTCAGCCCAGGTTTTGCCCAAGCCATTGGCCGGAATAGGCTGACCGAGCCACGCCAATGTAGCGATCACGGTGCCATGCAAGCTCTCGGGGTCAAGCTTGAGCCCAGAAAAAATCAGTGGACGGACAAATTGGCGGTAGGGATCTGTCACGGCATGGGGGTGGTAAATGCCAACGACGGCCGGGTACACTAATGTTAAGGCTGGGCAAGTTGGAACATCTCCTTACCCTGCCCAGGAGCACACATGGCTTGCCTTAATCACAACTCCCCATGGGGGGGTGGGCAGCGGTGCCTCTTGTGCCTGGCCCTTCTCCATTAAAGCAGTCCTGGGGAGCCTTCGGGTCAGGACTGAAGGGCATCGGGCTCTAACTTTGGGTGCCATCATCTACAGTATTGCTACCGTCATAGCTTGGGTCTTACCCGATGGGTAGGTAGTTTTCATGGGTTCATCGGTAATTGGGCTGCCAGCACCAGGTTTGGGCCTGTGCCCCTTGGTTGGCTGGTCTACCCATGGCGCCAACCCATTGATTTGAACCTATGATGCCTACAGGAACAATCCGGCAGATGGCTGGTAGTCCTGGGAGCTAACCCGCAGCTCCCCAGGGTCAAGCTATGCTTTTTCCTATCTTGCAACCGAGGAGATCGCTGACGCCGATGGCGCAATCGTACCCCACCGACCCCCCTTATGATCAACAGATGATGTCGTTGTCCCGCATCCTCAAGGCGTTGCGGGGGGCAACCACTGCGGCAGAAGCGATCACCCTGGCGTTAGACCATGTGCATCAAGAGCTAGATTTTGAAGTGGCTTGGGTGGGGCTTTACGATCGGATCAATCATCGACTGCTAACCAAGGGCTGCCACAGCCCTAAGCAAATGCGCTCTATTCGCACCATTGTCAACCTCACCCCAGGGGATGTGATGGAGCAAGCGGTGGTGCAGCTGCGTCCCTTGATTGTGGCTGATTTACAAAACGAAATTCGGGCTGGGGAGTGGGGGGCGATCGCCAAGCAGTTGGCGTTGCAAAGTGCGATCATTTTTCCGATCAAGCGTCAAGAGGTGTGTTTCGGGCTGCTGCTGCTGGCGTCCCCCGCCTGGGGTAAAACCGCATCCTTAGGGGAGCGATCTTATTTGGCGATTATTACCGGTGGCCTAGCAGAAGTCCTGCACCACTTTGAGGCTGAACAGCAACGCCAACAGGCCAAGCGGTTAGAACAGCCGCTATTGAATCTGCTGGGCAAGTTTGGCCAACTGCCAGACACCGACAGCCAAATTCGCGATTTAGTGCACGAAACCCAGCGTTTTATTGCCCCTACCCGCACTCGCGTCTTTTGGTTTGAGCCCAAAGGCAACTATTTCTGGCAACGCTGGCCCAGCCATTCAACCGCCATCACCGAAGCCGGGGCCAAGACCCTGCAGATTGCTGTTGAGGAGGTTCGTGGCCTTTATCAGGCTCTGGCTAATCAGCAATTAGTGGTGGTGGGTGCAAGTCGAGGCGCCCACAAGGCGATCGTGCCCGATCGGTTGATGCAGCAGTTTAAGGCCCAGTCGTTGATGGTCGCCCCCATCACTCGCCAGGGGGATCTGGTGGGCTTCTTGGCGGTGGAAGGAAACGCACCGCGTATCTGGCAGCCGGGGGAAAAGCAGTTTTTATTGGGGGCGGCTCAATTGTTAAGTCTGGCCATGCCCCTGGCAGCTAACCAAGACCTGGTGCGCCAGGTCAAACTAGACCAACACCTGACCACGGGGATGATCCAAGGCATCTACGGCGATGTGGATTGGCACCAGACCCTAAACCACTGTTTCCAGGTGCTGCGGGATCGCCTGGGGGTACAACAGTTTTTGGTCCTGCTGTTTAACCCCGATCGCAATGGCTATGATCTTTGTTTTCAAAGTCAGGCCAGCCGCCCCCGCAGTGTGCCGATGCTGTGGCCCTGCCTGGATGATGTGGACTGGCAAATGCTAGAACGTAGCCCAGCCGCTATTTCCATTGATAATCTGGCCCAAGACCTGAAGCTAATGGCCTGGCGTCCCTATCTGCTGGACCTGGGCACCCAGGCGGTGCTGGCGGGCAATGTGGCCCCTGGCAATGCCCCAGAAGGCATCGTCATGATTGGCGATCGGATCAGCCGACAATGGACCTCCGAGGAGCGGGGTCTATTTGAGTCCATGGCTCGGCAAATTGGCGTCATTCTGCACCAGTGGCAACTGCAACGGCAGTTGGATCAACAACAGCACATTTATGAGTCCCTGCAATGGGGGCTGCAAGCACTGCATCGGGGCTTTCAACCCGAGCAGTTAGAACAAACGACCCTGCGCCATATCCTGCAACTGCTGCAAGGGGCGATGGTACTGCTAGTGAGCTGGCAACCCGGGGATAGTGTGGCCACCATCAGCCAAGTGATTAACCAGGACAGCAGCATGGGGGTAGATACCCACCACCCTATCCCCATCGGATCTGATGCCTTGCTCAATTGGGCCATGCAGACCGATGGCGTCCTACCCCTGAAGGCGGCTGACCTGCCAGAGCCAACCCAAGCCTGGTTTCAGGTCCCCGCCAGCTGTCGGCTGCTGGTTACAGCCCTGAAAACGGCCCCCTCTCACTGGGTGACGGGGGTAGTGGTGGCAGTATCCCTGCCCCATCGTCAGTGGGGGAGCCACCACAGCACCATTTTTAAGTTGCTGACCGGCCAAATGGCCTGGTCACGGCGGCACTTAGCCGCTACCAACATGTTGACCCAACAGCGCCAAGACCTGGAGCAACTTAACTGGTACAAACATCACTGTTTAGATGGGATCTACGACCAACTCGCCCAGATTAGTCAGACCCTAGAGGACCTACAAGATCGCCAAGCCCCCCGTCCTCCAGATCAACTCGGGCCAGATCAACTGGGTCCACTGCATAGCCAGATCCAGGCCCTAATGACCGACGCCAGGCAGGTGCTGGATCAGGAGCGCTGGCAACTACAGCAGGCGTATCAAACCACCCCTCTGATTAGCCTGCTCAATCGCCTGATGGAACGGGTTAAGCCCGTATTTGAACGGCGTCAGCTCTGGTCTAAGGTGCACCACGACAGTAATGCCATTTTAGGTGGAGACCTGGCCAAGATAGAGTTGATGCTCTATGACGTGATGACGGCCGCCTGCGATCGCTCTCCCATCGGTGGCCGGATTGATGTCTGGTGTCGGGGGCTGACCGCAGATTGGTTAGAGCTATCCATTACTGATGATGGCCACTGTCCACCGGGCTTACTGGAGGAACTCAACCAGGGGCAGCCCATGGATGTGTTAGCCCCATCCAGCTTAGACGAGCCCCCTGGGCTACACCTGGCAATTTGTAAGGGGCTGATCGACCAACTGGGGGGAGAGATCAGCTTTTCCACCCTGGACGATGGCCGCACCCACAGCCGGGTACTGCTGCCCCTGGCCACTTACACCGAGCCCAAGAAGCAGCGCCACCGAATCGGCCCTCAGCTGAATGACGCCGGGAATGACGCGGCCCCATCCAACCAGTTACTAGCCCAGGAGGACAGCTTCTAAGCTCCCCATTGACCAGGGCCAGGGGTTAGTACTGCCTGGCAGCAATATGACCACCGTTGCTGAGGGTGCCAGGTATAGGCATCCCCTCCTGGGAGGGGTGCCCGGAGGGCGGGGTGGGTCCTTCAGACTTGATTGACCCACCCCTACCCACTTCGACACGTTGCCCCTCCGGGGCCGCTACGCGCTAGCGAAGCCATGCCGCAGGCTATACAGCGCAGGCCTCCAGAGGAGGGGATTTCGGACCCTGAAGATGCTAGGCCTCTCTAACTATCTACCCTAGATCAAAACCCGACGCTGCACTAATCGAGGGTCGGCGGTAAGGCAGCGGTCGCGACGGTAGGGGCGATCGCGCTACTTTGCAGCATCGGGGTTTGCACCACCGCCTGGTTGGCCAGGGTAAACAGCGGGTTAGACAAAATCCCCGCCAGGGAGGTGGCCACCACCGCCAAAATTAAACTCACCTGCATGGGGCGCAGCCCAGGCAAATCCCAGCGGATAGCGGGATAGCCCTTGACCGCATCCGACATTTCTTGGGGCTCTTTCACCACCATCATCTTGATCACTCGGATGTAGTAGTAAATCGAAATCACGCTGGTGACAAGACCCACCAGCACCAGACCGTAGGCCCCAGCTTGCCAGCCCGCCCAAAAGATGTAGATTTTGCCAAAAAAGCCAGCCATCGGTGGGATTCCCCCCAGTGATAGCAGACAAATGCTCAGTGCCAAGGTGATCAGGGGGTCCTTTTGGTAGAGCCCGGCATACTCGCTGATCTGGTCAGTGCCTGTGCGCAGGGAAAACAGAATCACACAGGTAAAGCCCCCCAGGTTCATGAACAGGTACACCAACAGGTAATACAGCATGCTGGCATAGCCAGCGTCGGTGCCCACCACCAGGCCAATCATTAAAAAGCCCGCCTGGCCAATGGATGAATAGGCCAGTAGGCGCTTCATGCTGGTTTGGGCCAGGGCCACCACGTTACCCAGCACCATACTCAAGATCGCCAGGGCGGTAAACACAAAGTGCCATTGTTCTGACACCAGGGGAAAGGCGGTGACCAGCAGGCGAATGGCCAGGGCAAAGCCAGCGGTCTTAGACCCCACCGACAAAAAGGCCACCACCGGAGTCGGCGACCCCTCGTACACGTCCGGGGTCCACTGGTGAAAGGGAACGGCGGCAATTTTAAAGGCGATCCCCGCGATCACAAACACCAGGGCCACCACTAAGCCAATCGGGGCATCACTGCCGTCAGACAGAATTTGAGTCGCGATCGCCCCCAGGCGAGTTTCCCCACCGGACAGCCCATACAACAAAGAGGAGCCATAGAGAAAGATGGCTGAACTGGCGGAACCAATCAACAGATACTTCAGGGCGGCTTCATTGGAACGGGGATCGCGCTTCATGTAACCCGTCAGCAAATACGACGAGATACTCAGGGTTTCCAGGGCCACAAAGATGGTGACCAGGTCACTCGCCCCGGACAGAAACATGCCCCCCAGGGTGGCAGTTAATAAAATCACCATGAACTCAGCCAAGGACGTGCCCGACTGTTCCACATAGCGAATGGACATGGGCACCGTCACCGCCGCTGACAGCACAATAATGGCGCGGAAGGCCACACTCAGGGTGTCGGCGTTGAACGATCCCAAAAAGCCGATGGGGTCCGCTAAGGTCCACTGAAAAGCCAGGGCGACCACTGATCCCAGACAACCTGCGATCGCGACATAGGGCGTCCAACTCGAGGATGAGCGTCCCTGAATCAAATCCCCCACCAGAATCACCAGGATGGTAGCCAGCACAATTCCTTCCGGCAAAATAGTGCCGACATTGAGCTGAGCCCCAAGGTTAACCAGATCCATGCGCGCTTACCCCTTGACGTAAACTAAACCGTTTAAAAACGCTGAATTCTACAAGACTGTACGAGTGATTATGCACGAGCCATTGTGTACCTGTGTAGGTTACCACAAGCGCTTCAACGGCTGATGGCCTTAACCCTTTCAAATTGATTGGCCACAACCCCTTTATCCTAAGGCATTGACCTGGTTATGGTTAAGCTGTCTCGGCAATCCGCTGCCGTTAAGTTGACCCACCCCTGCCGACTTCAACCCATTACTCCTCCTTCAACCAGCCTAGGACATCGCCTGGGGTCGCTGCGCGAACGACGATTAACCTGGACGCTTTTGGGCAAATTGGTTTATCAATAGAGTCAGTGGTCCATGGGATCAATCAGGACTGACAGAGCTGCCTACTGCTGATCAAGTTGTCCCTATTACCATCCCTCCAGGCATGGCTAGGATTGAGCTTGGCCAATGGTCGGCTATCGGCGGCTTCTTTAGCCACTCATCCATGGCAGCAACCCATAACGGCAATAATTAAGTTTCTCTAGAAAATCTGGGCAACTGACCCAAAAGGGTGGAGTAGAGTGTTAAACACTGGGTAACCCCAAATCTAGATTTTGCGGCCGCTCAGGCTTTCTATCTGGTCCCTAAGTTGCTTGAGGAAGCGGGTTCAAGCCCCTGAATTCAGTCATCTTCAGGGAATAACCGACTCAGTTTCAGTAGTTCAGTGGGTTTTGGGCCTACTGATATCAGTGTTAAGGTTCAGTGTTATTAGTTTTAGCTACAGATACTGCTTCCAGCTAACCATCATCGATAAATAACTGTTTAAGACGCTCTGCCAGCCCTATGTCAACCCTTGTCATTGTTGAATCGCCGACTAAAGCTAAAACCATCCGCAACTACCTGCCCCGGGGGTATCGGGTGGAGGCGTCTATGGGGCATGTGCGAGATTTGCCGCGATCGGCCAGTGAAATTCCGGCCAAGGTCAAAGGGGAGAAGTGGGCTCAGCTGGGGGTAAACCCAGAAGCAGACTTCGAGCCGCTGTACATTGTCCCCAGCGACAAAAAGAAGGTGGTTAAGGCTCTCAAGGATGCCCTGAAGCAGGCAGACGAGCTAGTTCTGGCCACTGACGAAGACCGAGAAGGGGAAAGTATCAGCTGGCACCTGCTGCAAGTGCTGAACCCCAAGGTGCCTACCAAGCGCATGGTGTTCCATGAAATCACCCAAGAGGCGATTCAGGCGGCCCTAGACAACTGTCGCGACATTGATGACCAACTGGTCCATGCCCAAGAGACCCGGCGGATCCTTGATCGGCTGGTGGGGTATACCCTATCGCCGTTGCTGTGGAAAAAAATTGCCGGGGGACTTTCCGCCGGGCGGGTACAGTCGGTGGCCGTGAAGGTCGTGGTCAACCGTGAGCAGGAACGCCGTGCCTTCCGCCAGGGGTCCTATTGGGATCTCAAGGCCACCCTGCTGAAACAGGCCAATGCCAAACAGACCAACGCCTTTGAAGCCAAGCTGCATACCTTGGGTGGGGTTCGCCTGGCCACTGGCAGCGACTTTGACGAATCCACGGGCCGGATTATCGAGGGGCGTCAGGTGGTCTTGCTGGACGAAGTCCAGGCCCAGGAATTACAGGGGCGACTGCAGGCCAGCCCCTGGACGGTGAGTGGTTTAGAGGAGCGTCCAGCCACCCGCAAGCCCGCTCCCCCCTTCACCACCTCCACCCTGCAGCAGGAGGCCAACCGCAAGCTGCGCCTGTCGGCCCGCGACACCATGCGGGTAGCCCAAAACCTCTATGAACAGGGCTATATCACCTACATGAGAACCGACTCGGTGCACCTGTCCCAGCAGGCGATCGAGGCAGCTCGGGCCTGTGTCACCAGCAAGTATGGCACCGAGTATCTAAGTCCCAAACCCCGCCAGTACGCCACTAAGGCCAAGGGTGCCCAAGAAGCCCACGAAGCCATTCGCCCCGCTGGTAGTACCTTTAGGACTCCCCGGGAAACTGGCCTGAGCGGTCGGGAAGCGGCCCTCTACGACTTAATTTGGAAACGCACGGTGGCCAGCCAAATGGCAGAGGCTCGTCAAACCCACATTACCGTTTCCATAGAGGTAGACAACGCGGTTTTTCGCGCCACCGGTAAGCGGATCGACTTTCCGGGGTTCTTTCGGGCCTACGTGGAGGGATCTGATGACCCAGATGCCGCCATCGAAGACCAGGAGGTGTTATTGCCAACCCTGGCCACCGGAGATGCGGTTGACTGTTCTGATCTGCAGGCGATTGGTCACGAAACCCAACCCCCAGCTCGCTTCACTGAAGCGACCCTAGTCAAAACCCTGGAAAGCGAGGGCATTGGCCGTCCCAGCACCTATGCCACCGTCATCGGCACTATCATCGATCGCGGCTATGTGCGTCTGGTCAACAATAGCCTGATCCCCACGTTCACGGCCTTTGCGGTCACCGACCTGCTAGAAAAGAACTTCCCGGACTTGGTGGATGTACACTTCACGGCCCGCATGGAGCAAACCCTGGACGATATATCCACCGGGGAAGCGGAGTGGCTGCCCTACCTGAAGACCTTCTATGCCGGAGAGCAAGGGCTGGAACACCAGGTGCAGGAGCGGGAAGCCCAAATCGACCCGGCCGAAGCCCGTACCGTCCGCCTCAACGACCTGGAAGCTAAGGTGCGGATTGGCCGCTATGGACCCTATGTGGAAATTGATGGGGAAGAGGGCTCGGTCAAGGCTTCAATTCCGGTGGATGTGCCCCCAGCCGACTTAGACGCCGACCAGATCGAGCGCATCATCAAGCAAAAGGTGGAAGGTCCCGACAAAGTGGGGCTGCATCCAGACACAGGGGAACCGATTTATTTACGGATTGGTCCCTATGGCCCCTATGTCCAGCTGGGGGATAATAGCGACGATAACCCGAACCCGAAGCGGGCTTCTTTGCCTAAAGGGATGCAACCGGAAGAGGTCACCCTGGAGAAAGCGGTGGGGCTGCTGCGGTTGCCCCGAGCCCTAGGTCATCACCCTGACACCGGAGCCCCGATTAAAGCAGGACAGGGGCGGTTTGGTCCCTACATTGTTCATGATCAGGGCAAGGAAGGTCGCGACTATCGCTCGTTGAAAGGGGACGATGACGTTTTGACCGTCACCCTAGAACGAGCCCTGGAGCTCTTGGCCCAGCCCAAGGCCAGTCGAGGGCGACGTAAGGCGGAACCCTTGAAAACCCTAGGCAACCACCCCGACGACAACGAGCCCATAGGGGTCTTCAATGGCCCCTATGGCCACTATGTGAAGCATGGTAAAGTCAATGCCTCAGTGCCGGAGGGAACTGAAGTCGACACCATTTCCTTAGAACAGGCCCTGGAGTGGATCAACGCCAAGGCTGCCACGAAAAAGACTAAGGGGAAGGGAGGCCGTAAATCCAGTTCAACCGGTCGGACCACGAAGACCGCTGCCGCCAGTAAAACCACAGGGACCAAGAAAAAATCGACCAAAGCCAGTGGCACGAAAGCCAGTGGTACGAAAAAATCAACCCGCAAGTCCACCTCTAGCAAAGCCCAGAAAACGGACTAGTACCGCAAGACAGAAGAACGAAGACAGAAGAACGAAAAGGAATCCAAGACACACAAGGGGTTCCGCCTGAGCAAACAGGCAAGTTACTTCTGCCTCAGAGTACGAGTACTCTGAGGCAGAAGTCGGCCAGCCACTTTTGATAAGTGGGTGGACAAAATCAGTAGGTGGACAAAAATAAAGGGCTCAATGTTGCTGGTTTCGACTCCGCTCAACCAGCGATGAGGCCTGTTCGCAAAGCGGCTCCGGAGGAGTAACGGAGTCGATGAGGCCTGAGCGGAGTCGAAGGCCGGATCAAGGATCAGTCAGTCATTGTGTCCATGTACTTACCTGACACCTAAAACCTGACAAACCCGCCCCTGCCTACTTCGACAGGTTACCCCTGCTTCGACAAGCTCAGGACATGATCTGGGGTCGCTGCGCGAACAGCACAGGCCTCCCAGGAGGGAATTCTGTCACCTAAAACCTGACAGCTTCAACAACGGTGATTAGGGCGATCGCGCCCGCCGCCAAGCACAGACCCTTAGTAGACAGTTCCACGATACCGACGGACAGCTTTACCTGAGGCTAGACGATCAGCCTCCCTTGGCTTAGGTAGAGTACTGGTTGCTACCGTCGGAGGCGGTGTAAACAGGCTCTTAGGTGAGGCTTTCCCATTGCTGTTGGCCCGATCTCCCTCTAGGGGGGCGGTCCCTGACGTCACCCAGCTGATGTCATTCAGAACATCATGTTTGGCCCGATCTGGGCCGAGGCTAGGGGCTTCAGAGGGCGACGATGCCTTACCATTAGCTGATTCTAGTTGTTTCATGGGCTCGGACACGGCAGGGTTGTGGCCGTTGGCCCTTGGCACTGCGCCAGAGGGGGCACCTAGAGCCGGCTGGGCCGCACGCAGCTGACGACGAATGTTCAGCAGGACGGTGAGTAAGGCCTTTTCATCCAGGAAGGGATGTTCTAAGGCGCTCAGAATACACCGCATATTATCGGCGGCGCTGCTCATTAAGTTATCCCGTTGAAACCCCTCTAAAAAGTCCGTTGCTCCTTGCTGGGTGGCCCAACGCCGTTCGGTACTCGAAATTTCTAAATTGCGGAACCGAGTCAAGAAAATTGGCATCTTGGGGAAAGCGTCGCGACACCAACGACAGAATTCATAGGGATTGAGTTCTGAGGCTTCTGCATCCAGGATGATCACATCCGGTAGGGTAAGACCCGCCATGGCAATCTGGTTGATGCATTCAGCCAGATCAGCACTGCCGGGCTCTAGAATTACGGCCACTCTTTGAGATTTGAGCAAGGCCTGCCAGATTAACCCCTGAAGCCGATTAGACTGGACAATGAAGGCTAGTTTCTGTGGCGCATCCACGGTAGTTGTAACCCCTTAGCGTGTGTCTAACGTAAGTCTAGGGAAGCCGCATCATACCCAACTGGCACTGCGATCGCCAACTTAAGCATCAGCTCATTAACAAAGCTTATGCCAGAATCACCATCATTCCCAGGCATTGGCAGCTTGCCTATGTCTTGATGTCCCATATCTTATAGGGCGGTTAACTTAGGAAGATGCCACCTGTGCTACACAACACAAATTTAAGCAATGATGTCGTCAGGCCTAATGTTCCGGATACCCAGTACTGCTAAAAGTATAGGGAAGGCTAACGGTTTTGGATATGCCTGAGGTTGGGGGCTAAGGCTCGATAGCCATCAGTCCCAACGGTAGCGGCGCAGGTAGGGATGGGGGCCTGATCAGAACTGTGGGGCAATCATTTATTAATTTATGAAGATTCTATGCCTTGCGATATAAATTTAAGGGGAGGCTTACCCCTGGGTTATCGTTACCCCTGACTAGGTTGTTAGACTTGATCTCTAGTCGTGTGGATAAGTCGTATGAATAGCCATGTTGCCCCTTAGCCCTCTCGACTGCTTGGTGATTCCGTTTAGCGATTCCGAATTCCGAATATAGTCATGTCGAATGGCTGACTTAACCTGCAAACAGCATTTGTGGACCTGTTGTGGCCGTTAAAGATTCCCCCAAACCCTCCTCTGCACCCGTTGCCAAACCCCAGTACCAGCCACTGGTTTATCTGGTTGAAGATGAAACCCAGACCGTGGTCAACTGGGCCCATGGGGTGGCCCAATCGGACGACACCTATTTTCATCGGGGGCAGCGCCTGGCCCGCCGCCTGGGGGTCCACTATCGGCGGGATGGCCTTACCGAGTTTGGCTTTTGGACCCCAGAGCTGATGGCCGACGTGATTCAGTCAGAGCGGACGCTGGAACTGGAAATTTTGACGCCCCTACAGCCAATTAATTTCAGTCAACCGCAACAGACGGTGTCTTTTCAGCGCGATCGCATTCCGGTCATGCCCCAGGGGGAATTTGTCTGGGCCGTTGTGGCTGGGGTAAAGCCGGGAAGCCGCGATCGCGCCGGTAGCTTTTACTGGTTACGCTATGTGGATGCCGAAGGTCGGCTGCACTCCATCCGTGACCCCCTGGCCTATTCCTTGCCCTATGGGGTTTTTGCCCCCGCCGAGGTCTATGACATGCGGCGGTTACAGCAGCAGCGGGCCGACCTCGGTTACTTTCGTCGCACCGCCGCCCCCAAGGGCCGGGTGGAAGTGGAAATTCCCCGGGTGCCCACCCCCACCAACATTCTGCAAATTCATCCCAAGACTGCATCCCCCGAAGGCACCCTGGAAGGGTTAACCAAGCTTTTCAAGCAGATCTCAGACAAGTTGGCCGTTGGAGAAGCGCTAACCGCCGCCGAGGCCGCCTACAGCGGCTACGATGCCGTCCAGTTGCTACCGGTGGAACCCACCATCGAATATCGGCGAGAAGACACCAATATCGAGCACGAGTTCTTCGCCATCGTTGAAGGGGATGGGGATGACAACACCCCCTTCACCGTTACCCTGCGCAAGCCCAATACCCAAAACTGGGGGTATGATGTGCCCATTCTGGGGTCGGCGGCCACTAACCCAGCGGTGCTAGGCAGTCTGCGCCCGGATGAGGTGGTGGACTTTATCGCCACCCTGCACAACTTTTCCCAGGGGCCAATTCACCTGATCTACGACCTGGTATACGGCCACGCCGACAACCAGGGCCTAGAACTGCTAGGGCAGCAGTTTTTCAAAGGCCCTAACATGTACGGCCAGGACTTGAACCATCAACTGCCCCAGGTGCGGGCGATTTTGCTAGAAATGCAGCGGCGTAAGCTGAACACCGGGGCCGATGGCATTCGGGTAGATGGTGGTCAAGATTTTCGCTTTTTTAACCCCCTCAGTGGCCGGGTGGAGCAAGACGATGTCTACCTGTTGGCCATGAGCGACGTGGTCCAAGACATCTACGGCTACCGGCGGTTGATGTTTACCATTTTTGAAGACGGTCGCCCCTGGCCCGAACCAGGCTGGGAAGAAAAATCCACCTATCTGGAATTGGCCGAAGCCAAACCGGGTGCCTTTCAGTGGGGCCCGCTGGTATTTGCCCATAACACCCCCACCCTGAAGGGGTTCTGGGACCGCAAGTGGCGGCGGGTCTGTGAAGTCATCTTTCAGGGAGATCACTGGATTACCGGCTGTGGTAACCACGACACCGTGCGCCGGGGCAACCAAATCGACCTGGATGCTAACATCAACTGGAATTTAGGGGACACCCTGCCCCAGGTTCTCAACCGGGCCTACAACAATCCGGCCACCCTGCTATGGGTGCATGGTTTTAGCCCAGGTCTGCCCATGGACTTTCTAAATGCCAGCCTGGAAACCCCCTGGGGCTTTTTCCGCAACACCGACGACCGCTATGGCGTGAAGGTGGTATCTGAGGAGGTGGGTTTCTTGGATTGGCAGATCGAGCCCGATCTCTACCAGCAGCCCCAGGCCTTCCCCCAGCTGAAAGCCCTAGGGTTTGAAACCCTCGATCAGCTAAAGGGCTTTGCCCGAGCCCTGCGGGACGCCATGGTAGAAACCGACTACAACCTGGAAGAGGTAGCCCAGATCTGTCAGCACTGTCTGGGGGAAAATGCTGACAAAGGCATTTGTGAAGTGCCCTCTCTAGAAGAACTAAACCAGCCAAGCCTGCCTCGGTTCTTGGCCACCTTAAATGTGCCCAAGCTGAAGCAGTTTGCCATGGCGTTCATGGAAGATGGCCATGATATCTGCAATGTCGGTCACTATTTTGATACCGCTAACCTTGACACCTGCACCTTTGGACTGGCCCTGCGTCAGTTTCGTCGCCAAAACCCCTGGCTGCGGGACAATCTGACAGGCCGCGATCGCTTCAACCGCATCAGCGACGACGAGCGCACCATTTTCTATGGCTACCGCAGCCAGCCCCACCCCCCCAGTGATGCCACCCCCCAAGAGGTGGTGATGTTGGCCCACATGGGCGGCGACCCGATGACTGTCAGCCCCGGCGACTGGCTACAGTTGGATATTGATCGGTGGCAGGTGGCGTTGGCCAGCCCAGGGCTGAAGCTGACTGGCAAAAAGGCCCTTCACAGTTTTGAGCTGAAGGACAGCCAAGGGTTATTGCTGGTGCCCAAAAGCCGCTAGTACACTAAGGCAGAAATCGACCTACTGTTCAGGATGCTTAAAATCCTGGCGCAGCAACAATTTTGCAGCTTGAACTTTGCATTTTGAATTCCGCGTAGCGGTACTAGTCATCCCCTGCAGGCATCTCCCGGCTATGGGGCGACAATTCTGGGGGTTGTTCAAAAAGCTGGTCTGCCTCTTCTAGGATAGTCTCTGGATCTTGATACTCCGCCTGCTGAATGTACTTGTACTTAAATTCTTCTAGGAGATCGTTCAGCAGCTGCCTCACCTCCGCCGAAGTCTCTTTGTCTTGGAGGCCTTGCCCCAGGGCAGCACGGAAATTCTGACTCAGCTGTTCGATGATCACCCGCCCCTCTTCATCGGCGTAGGATTCGGCCAAGACATCGCAGGTGGCCTGGGCCAAGTAAGTGGATAGACCGTCTAAGGCACCGTTGGGCATGGCGCTTAGACCCGGGATCTGTTTCAGGCCACCATAGATCTCGTTACGGGTGAGGGCACCCTTTAAGCTATGATGCAGCAGCTCCTGCAGATCGGGTTTTACCGTGGGCAGTGCCTGGTAAATGGCCAGCTGAATCAGGCGGTCACTCAGGCGATCGAACTTGCTGTCTGCTGTGGTGCCGACTTGAGAGGACTGCCACAGGCCGCCGAAATCACCGGTCTTGACGTTTTGCTGAGTTTGATTAACAAAGCGAACCAGCACAAATTTAGACACCCGGTCTGACAGATAAGCCGCTGGTTCATGGGTGATTTGGGCCAGCAGTTTCTCAATGTTCAGCAGCCCGCTATGGTGAAGTTTGACGGTGGTGGGTAAGATCCTCAACCAGCGCCATAGGGGCAACACTAGGGGGAGTTCGTACCATTGCCGGGCGATCGCATCTCCCCAACTAACGCCAGACCGGCGACGGCTCGTGCCATAGGTGCGCCCCAGCAGTTCGATACCAAAGATCACCATAAAAATCGAGTCGATGCGCCAAAACTCATCGACATACTGCCCCATCTCATTGATTTCCCGGTAGAAGTTGCGCTCCAGCAGCGGCCGGATCCGGCCTTGAAAAAATCCGATGGCGGGCTCCCAGCCCATCTCGGCTAAGTAATCCGCCTGCCAAAAGCGGGCAAGGGCTGCCTCCGCCGAAGAGGTCCCCACGTATCCCCGCAGGCGGCGCTTAAGCTTGGCGAAAACCGGCATCTGGTTCGATACCAGATAGGGATTTTCGCTAATTAGCAGGTGACTCTGGCCCCGCAAATCGATCAAAAGTGCCTGGGTTGAGGCCGACTCCAAGCCGGTTTGGGCAACGCTGTCGATCAGCTGATCGACAGCACGGAGGTAGTTCTGAGTCAGAGGTTGGGGCTCAATACCCAGTACTGGGTCGTAAAAATGTACAAGGGCTGGGGTGTAGCGTAGATAGAGCCCCCGCAGGGTGACGTAGCTGAGGTTAAAGCCGACTAGGGCAAGATTCACCAGCATCAAAATAGCCATTAGCTGATGCCAGCGTCTGCCCCAATTAATTGTATGTTCTGCCATGGAGGTCTTAATCTTAAGCGGCCGCTAAAAGAACCATAGCGAGCGCCTGCAACTGGCACATCAGTCAAAGTGCACAGCCACAACTCTTCCCATTGACAGAGTCATCTCCGGCCCTATGGACAAGTCTCCCATGCCTGCACCACGCATTGCTGATATGCCAACCCCAACGACTGGAGCGATCCCCCCTACCAGTGCCCCAGGATCTTCCACTATCCTGGGGCGACCTAAAGGCAGAACCCTGGACTCTGTACCGGCGTTCTAGTCATCCGGATGGATGCATGCCGGTAGGACGGGCAGCTTGTCCGTGCAGAGGTCTGCCTACCACTCCTGCAGATTTCACGATTCACGCAGGATCGCTATATACTGTGCTGACTATCGCTGCTTCTTGCAGTAGTCAATCCTTATAGAAATTCCAATTCCACGCCCCCGTGCTAACCCTAACTCGCCTGTTGCCCGCCGATGCCAGTGCTAAGGTGCTAACGACTTTATCCTTGACCGCTAGCCAGAGAACGCGATCGCGCCATCGGTTTTTAGCTGACGACGGCACTTCCCTCTATCTGAATTTGCCCCGAGGGACTGTACTGCGGGGGCAAAGTTTGCTCGGCGATGACCAGGGGACCTTGGTGCGGCTGTTGGCCAAACCCGAGCCGGTGATTGTGATTACGGGCCACAGCCCATTTGACTTGATCCGGGCCGCCTACCACCTAGGCAACCGCCACGTTCCCCTAGAGTTAGCCCCCGACACCCTTAAACTAGAGCCCGACCCCGTCCTGGAAGCGATGGTGCAGCAGTTGGGCGGTCTCACCCAAGTCCACGCCCACCTACCGTTTGAACCAGAGGCAGGAGCCTACCACCGTTCACCCCATGCCCATGCCCACAGCCATGGCTAACCCTCAAACCCTGTTAAAGCTAATGCAGCTGGTTAGTCCGACCCTACCGGTAGGGGCCTACAGCTATTCCGAAGGTCTGGAAACCCTGGTACAGCAGGGAATCATTGCTGAGGCTAAGACCCTCACCCCCTGGCTGCAACACGAGCTTAGCTTTGGTCTGGTGCGGGTAGATGCCAGCCTTTTGGTCCAGGCCCATGGTGCCGCCCTGGGGGAAGACTGGCCTGCCGTCGCCTGGGCTAACCAACAGCTATCGGCCCGGCGAGATAGCGAAGAAGGCCGTCAACAAAGTTGGGCCATGGGCCGTGCCCTAAGTCGCATGGCGGTACAGCTTCATCCTGACCTACAGCCCTGGTTTGCGGCAGCCGGTAGCCCCTGCAACTTTGCCATTGGCTTTGCCCTGCTGGCCAGCTACTGGGAGATTGATGCCGCCACCGCTGTACTAGGCTATCTGCATAGCTGGGCTAGCAACTTAATTACCGCTGCCGTTAAGCTCGTTCCCCTAGGCCAAACAGCAGGCCAGCAAATCTTGCTGGGCTTAACCGCCGATCTAGACGCCGCGGCCCAGGCCTGCCTAAGCCAAAATCCAGACGAGATTGAGCTGAGTAACTGGGGAACTAGCTTAGCCAGTATGCAGCACGAAACCCTCTACACCCGTCTGTTTCGTAGCTAAGGGTCGAGGCCCGCGCCATCTCCCCAGACCGCTGCCAGAAATTACCCTGGTAAGATTAAGAAACCGTTACATCTTTGACTATGGTTGCTGAACTGATTCCTCTGGCCCCGCCCAAACAAACCTGGTCCTGGCGCGGCCACACAATTACCTATACCGTGGCCGGTGCAGGGGATCCCCTGGTCCTGATCCATGGCTTCGGAGCTTCCCTGGGCCACTGGCGCAAGAATATTCCCAGCCTGGCCGAGGCCGGTTACCAGGTTTATGCCCTTGATTTGCTAGGGTTTGGTGACTCTGACCAACCGGCGATCGCCTATACCCTAGACCTGTGGCAAGCCCTGCTGGTTGATTTCTGGGAGGAGTTTATTCAAACCCCGACGGTGTTTGTGGGCAACTCCATCGGCGGTCTACTCACCCTGATGCTGCTGGCCAACCACCCAGATAAAGCCAAAGCCGGAGCGGTCTTGAACTGTGCAGGGGGTCTCAACCATCGTCCCGAAGAGCTACGCCCCCCCTTAACCTGGGTGATGGGGGCCTTTACCTGGCTGGTCAGTTCTCCCCAGGTGGGGCCTATCGTGTTTAATCAGGTGCGTCGCAAAGGCCGCATTCGCAGTTCCCTGCGGCAGGTCTACCGTAACCGGGCCGCCATCACCGACGACTTGATCGAGATGATCTACACCCCCGCCGCTAAACCAACCGCCCAAAAAGTGTTTGCCGCCATCGTCACGGCTCCCCCAGGACCTAAACCCACAGAACTCTTGCCCCACATTCAGCAGCCCTTACTGGTGCTGTGGGGAGAAAATGATCCCTGGACGCCGATTAAAGGGGCCGACATCTATCGCCAGCTAGCGGCAGACACCAATCGCCCCACCCCCGTCACCTTCCACAGTATTCCAGACACTGGCCACTGTCCCCATGACGAGCGCCCAGAGGTGGTCAACCCGTTGCTGGTTGATTGGCTCGCCGGTTTGGGGTGAGCCAGCCAATCGAGTGGACAGATTGGTGCTTTGGACCCATAGGGCTGCCCCATCCCTCGATCTGCTCATCAACCTACCCCCCATTCCCGTTACCGTTCCCCCCCAGGGCGGACACACGGGTCCGCCCCTACGTCTTTGAAAAACGAAAAACGAGAAAAACGAAAAGGGAAGAAGCCAAAAGCCAAAATCCAAAATCATCCCCCCGACCGGTGCATTGCGGCCCCAGGTTGACCACCAATGCCCAAACCCCGACTGCGAATGCACCCTATGATTTCAACTGGACCGGTGCATTGCGGCCCTAGGTTGGCGACCAATGCCCAGACCCCGACCGCGAATGCACCCTACGATTTCAAAATCCAAAATCCAAAATCCAAAATCCTCGTAAACCCACCCCTAGCCCCTCCCAAGAGGGGGACCGGACACCCCATCCCCCCACCTTCCCCATCCCCTAACCCCCCAACACCGCCTATGTCCTCCGCCTTCCTCCAAGAGCAACTCGATCGCTACTACCACCAGGTCAAGACCGTCATTTTGGCACGGCAGCATCCGGTCAGTGGTCTGCTGCCAGCCAGCACGGCGGTGAATACTCACGGTAACTACACAGATGCTTGGGTGCGGGATAACGTCTACAGCATTTTGGCCGTGTGGGGCGTGGCCCTGGCTTACCGCAAGCTGGACGACGACCTAGGCCGCACCGTGGAGCTCGAACAAAGTGTAGTGAAGCTGATGCGGGGGTTGTTGTTGGCGATGATGCGCCAGGCCCACAAGGTAGAGCGATTCAAAGAACGCCAGGCCCCCCTGGAAGCTCTCCATGCTAAGTATGACACCGCCAGTGGCGCGCCGGTGGTAGCAGACGATGAATGGGGCCATTTACAGCTTGACGCCACCTCTGTGTTTCTGCTGATGTTGGCCCAGATGACCGCCTCTGGGCTGCATATCGTGTTTACCCAGGACGAAGTCAACTTTGTCCAAAGTCTGGTGTATTACATCGGTCGGGCCTACCGCACCCCAGACTACGGCATTTGGGAGCGAGGCAACAAACTGAACCACGGCAAACCCGAACTCAACGCTAGCTCCGTCGGGATGGCCAAAGCGGCTCTAGAGGCCCTGCGTCAGACCAACCTATTTGGTATGCGAGGCGGGCAGTCCTCCATCTTGCATGTGCTGACCGATGAAATTGCCCGGGCGCGCATTACGTTGGAGTCTCTGCTGCCTCGGGAATCCGGTTCAAAGGAAGTCGATGCAGCGCTGCTAAGCGTTATTGGCTTTCCGGCCTTCGCCATTGAAGACGCTGATCTGGTGCGCCTGACCCGCCAAAAAATTGTAGACAAGCTACAAGGCCCCTATGGCTGCAAGCGGTTTCTGCGGGATGGGCATCAAACGGTGCTGGAAGACACTACCCGGCTACACTATGAGCCAGAAGAACTGAGACAATTTGAGCATATTGAATGTGAGTGGCCTCTGTTTTTTACCTATCTGTGGCTAGACAGTCTGTTTGCAGGGGATCTGCACCAAAGTCAGTTTTACCAACAGCGTTTAGAAAGCTTAACCGTCGAGCGGGCTGGCGTTGCTTTGCTGCCTGAACTGTATTATGTGCCTGAAGATAAACTCGATTTAGAGCGGCAAAAACCCGGTAGTCAAACTCGCCTTGCCAACGATAACTTGCCTTTGGTGTGGGCTCAAAGCCTTTATATTCTGGGACAGCTGTTGCACGATGGCCTGATTAAACCGGGGGATATTGACCCCTTAGGTCGCCATTTAACCGTAGGCAAAGAGCGCTACCCGATGGTGCAGGTGGCTCTGTTAGCCGAAGATAAAGCCCTGCAAGCGGAGTTGAGTAACTGTGGCTTACCCACCGAAACCCTAGAGGAAATCGACCCAGTCCAGGTGTTTCCGGCTAGTGAGTTATCGGCTATCTATGCTGAAATTGGTAAAAATGAGCGGCTAGGGCTCAGTGGTCGACCGGTGCGCCGCTTGCGCAGTCTCACGACCTCGCGCCTCTTTCGCATTCGGGGAGAGTCGGTAGTCTTTTTACCGTCGTTTTTAGACCAACAGCGATTTTATCTCACCCTGGACTATCACTTTTTAGTGGCTCAAATTCGTAGCGAACTAGCTTACATCTATGACCACTGGCGCGAACCAGGACGGCCAACGGTGACCCTACTGCTGACCCATGCGATGTTTCAGTTGGGACGCAAACCCATTTACGAATCCCCGTTACTGAAACTGATGAAAGAGTTGCTGAATGGCCGCTGTGACCACGTGCCCGTGAAGTTAGGCCCATTGCATCAGTTGATGATGACCGCCAGTGAAGAGCGGGTAGACAATGTGAATAACTACCAAGTGAGTAGCCCAACCGCTGGCTATAACACCCTCTGGACGGCCTATTTGGGGTTTGAGCCGGGTCGGGATGCCCCCCTGTCGCTACTAGAAGAGTTTGACCTGGAGCAAGAAACCGATTTAGAGCGGTTGTTGGCCCAATTGCGCGAGTCTAGTAACAGTTACGAGCAAATTGAATTGCTAAGTACGCTTAAACATCTGGGGGGACTGACCTTTGACACGGGCTTGGGGGGACCCACCCAGACGGTGACCGTGGCGGACCTGTTGACTGAAATCTATGCCAAGGCCAGCCAACTCGAACAGTGGGATATTTTGCGGCGGGCCGCAGGCCTGTTAGAGAAAGCGGATATCACCCTGTCGGATGCGGTCACCGAGCTATTGGTGCGTCAACAGCAAATTTCTGTGGGTAAGGCCTATAACGAAGACTCGTTGATCACGGAACCCATGTCCCATGGGGAGATCGTGGAGAAAATTCGCAGGTTCTGTGGCGATGATGTGCGCGATCATGTGATTACCCAGGAAATTTTGATTGATCTGAGTATTTTGATCAAAGCGGAGCCGATGCTATTTGATGGGCTACTGACCCTGCGGATTGGGTATTTGCTGCTGTTGATCACCAGTGAACTGGCCCGCGAACAGAACATACCGCAGGATGAAGCCTATAGCCAACTGCTGAGCCTCAGTCCTTATGCTGTAAAAATGCGCCTGCGCCAGGTGTTGGCTGGGTTTAGTGGACTGAATCAAACCATCTTTCAGCGGGAATCTTTGCACGTTAAACCCCTGAGCGTGATTAATTGGCAGGTGGTCCCCGCCGATATTGAAGCTGGCCTGACAGAGCCTGATCAACCGGAGCAAGACTGGTGGCGCAAACGGATGATTGATGGGGAAATTGCTCGCCTACCGGAGGAGTTTTACAGTCGAGTCTGGGACGTACTGAAGCACTCGAAGGGAATTGTGATTGGTAATAAGTTCGATCGCAAAAATCGGTTAGACAGCGATCGCATGCTCTCGGAAATGACCCCAGGGGAACAGAACTTTGCCCTGCGCATTACCCACCTGCTCAACAAAATTCAAGCCCCAGAGTACCGCCATGTGAACCTAGAAGCCCTGCGGGAAATGGGGGAAATTTTCAAGGTCAACCCCGACCTGTACTTTGAAGACTATATCTACCTGGACGTGCTGATTGGTCACGCGGTACGCCTGGCCTGGCTGGACCAACAGCCCCAGCGAGCCGGCACCTACGAAACCGATAAAGCAGCGGCCTGGCAGTCCTTTTACCAACTGCCACCGCCCCAGTGCGCCACCTATATTTCGATGGCACTGCAATTTTTGACCATACTGGGCGAAGCCGAGGATCAAGAGGTGGAGGTCGTGGCAGAGACCGCCCCTCAGCGGTAACGGGTTCAGCCAGCCCGTTAGTGCAGCGTCAAGTCTTGAATTTAGGGTTAGCAGATGTAGAGATCTAGTGGCATCAAGGTCCGTAATCCCCTCCTTTGGAGGGGTAGGGGTGGGTCAAGCAAGCCCGCAGGGACCCACTCCGCCCTCCGGGCACCCCTCCGCGGGAGGGGATGGTAAGTCCTGATGTGTTGAAGCAACCTACCTAAAGATCAAAGGCTTTTGTAGAGCGCTTACCCTAATTGTTAGGCTTGATAGACCACTAGTCAGAAGCAATGGCTAGATCTGACTGCAGCGAGAGAGGCGCAGCATCATGGCATCAAGCATGGCCACATCGGCAAACCCTGCCCCCCGGCCAGTGCCAAAGCCCCCCACCCGCCAGGAGTCTTGCCAGGCCAATTGCCAGTACCACAGGGCTGGTAGATGACCGGGGGGGGCATCCAGACTAAAGGTCAAAAAATTGTAGAACTTAAAAAAGGCGAGGGGTCTTGGGAAGCCCACCATCAGCCAACCTACCGCCTGACAGAACGGATGGGGGTTGAAGGGATTAAACACATCGGTAGTGTCAAACTCGGGGGAGAGGGCCTGGTAAAGCTGCTGCTGTACCGAAAAGCCAAACTGGCCCCGGCTGGCCTCGACCCATAGATGGTTAATGCTGTGTAGGGTCTGGCAAGGGATTTGGGCGATCGCTTCTGGGCTAAGACTACTATTTTCTGGTTGACCCACGGCATCAAGTAATAGCGACTGGGTCACCTTATCGGCCGCCTGCCATTCTTCGGCCATCAACAGGTCATTCAAGTCCATCAGGGACCAGTCGGACTGCAAGGAAGTGGTCACCATGCGCTAAACTCCCTGCGTTCGGGATAAAGGGCCGAAGGCGGGAAGCGGTTGCCCTAGGGAGAAACATTTGTCCAGGTGCAAAAACATGGCTTCAACCACTGAATCGCTAACCTCGTAACCACTTTCTAGGCTGGGACAGCACCATCGCCAGGTGGGCAAATGCCCGGCCGGTGCGCCCAGGTTAAACTGTAGCTGCGTATAGGCCTTTAATCCCCGGTTTAAGCTGACAGTATTACCTCGCCAGGCCAACAGCTGTAAAAAATCCAGGGGACGGCGATCTACCTCGTAATAGGCTTGCTGCTGAGCCTTAAAGCCAAATTTACCCTGGCTGTAGCGACTCCAGAGTTGGTCAATGGTAGACAAATCAACACAGGGCAGTTGCAGGATAGCGTCGCGGTCCAGGGGCTCCATATTCTGTCGCAGGGCTTTTAGCACTATATTTTCAGTTTCTTCATCCGCCTTTTGCCAGGCTTTTTCCCACAACAGTTGGCGCAGACGGCTGTAGTCCATGCCTATGGCCGAGTCAATGCGGCCATAGAGTTCGCTGCGAATGGTTTCTTCAAATTGGCTGGCTTCTTCGGCAGAAATGTGCCAGATCTGGCGGGCCTGTTCTAACCGACCCTGGTCAAAGGTCAAAGGATACAGGTTATTTTGTAGCGCCTGGCGCACCATCTGTTGGTACTGGTCCAGGTGCTCTTGACGAGACCCTTGTTGTCGCTCTGCCGCCGCCTGCCGCTGCTCTGCTTCGGCTCGCCGCTGGGCCGCCTCGGTCTCGGCAATTTGTAACTGGCGAATGGCTTCCGCTTCCGCTTGAATTTGCTGCAGCTGGTCCTGGTAGATGCCCCAGGCCTCTGGCTGAGGTAGCCCCAGGTTGTCGGCTAGTTCCTGGAGCACGGCCCAGGTGTCATCGGCCAGGGGGGACTGGCGGGCCAATTCGACCATCAACACCTCTTGAAACCGCTGACGTTTGGCTTTTAGGGTTTTGTAAGGCCCCAGGGCCTTAGCTTTCAGCTGTTTAGCCACGGCTTCGTCTAAATTCAGGCGCTGGCGCAGTACCTCCAGTACGGCATCCTCGGCGGGGGAAATTTCCCCCTGAGTGCGGCTATAGGCTTCGGCTTTGGCCAGATAAATGCTGTCTGGGGGCAACAACGCCTCAGCGGCGGCCAGAATGCCATAGAGGTCTTCGGACCGATAGGTTTGAATTTGTAGCTTGGTTTGGCTGTACTGAATTAGCACAAGGGTGTTGAGCGGGCGATGGTCGAGGCGATCGCAGAGTCGCTTTAACAGGGCAGGCAGGCGATCGGGGGGCAGATCAAAACTAACCCCATCTCGCATCACCTGCTCAGCCCGGCTGATGGTTGAAAAACTAAAACGGGTCTTTTCTAGCCCATTCAGGTCAAGGATGTCCGCTTGTAGATAGTGGACTTCCTCAGCCATCTCTTTGGGGGTTAACTCGGGCTCAACTAATTTAATCCAAATCTTAAGCCTGAGGGGTGATTCAGTATCCCTGACCATTGGACTGTTCATTCAAACCTAGGGGACTAGCTAACTTATAACAGACTTATACTGATACCTTGGTTATGATTCAATATCCGTTTCTGGGGAAGTCCATGTCTGTTATCCGCACACTGCATCAACAGTTGGTCAGTAAAGAGCGATCGGCGGTAGAGATCACCCAGGACTATCTTGACCGGGTTACTGCCCTGGAGCCAAAGCTACACAGCTATTTAACCATTACCGCCGAGCAGGCGTTAGCCCAGGCGCAACAGGTGGATGCCAAAATTGCCGCTGGGGAAGCGATCGCCCCCCTTACTGGCATTCCGATTGCCCTGAAAGACAACCTGTGTACCCAGGGGGTCCGCACCACCTGTGCCTCCAGGGTACTGGAGAACTTTGTCCCCCCCTACGAGTCTACAGTCACCCAAAAGCTGCGGGATATCGGCGCGATCGCCCTGGGTAAGACCAACCTGGACGAGTTCGCCATGGGCAGTTCCACCGAAAATTCTGCCTACCAGGTCACTGGCAACCCCTGGGATGTGGAGCGGGTGCCGGGGGGATCCTCTGGGGGGTCGGCGGCGGCGGTGGCCGCCGGAGAATGCGCGGTGGCCCTGGGTTCGGATACGGGGGGCTCCATTCGCCAACCCGCCGCCTTCTGTGGCGTGGTGGGTCTAAAGCCCACCTATGGCCTGGTGTCGCGGTTTGGGCTAATGGCCTATGCCTCCTCTCTAGACCAAATTGGCCCCTTTGGTCGCACGGTAGAAGATGCCGCCCTGCTGTTACAGAGCATTGCCGGCCACGACCCCCGAGACTCCACCAGCCTCAATGTCAAAATTCCCGACTACAGCCAGAGCTTGAAAACCAACCTCAAGGGCCGCAAGGTGGGCATCATCACCGAAACCTTTGCCGCCGAGGGCATCGATCCGGCGGTGAGGACCGCCACTGAAAAAGCAATTCAGCAGCTTCAAGACCTAGGGGCCGAAGTCCAGGACATCTCCTGTCCCCAGTTCCCCTATGGGTTGCCCACGTACTACATCATCGCCCCATCGGAGGCTTCCTCTAACCTGGCCCGCTACGATGGCGTTAAATATGGGGCCCGCCAGGTCAATGACAATTTGATGGCCATGTACACCAAAACCCGGGCAGAAGGATTTGGGGCAGAGGTAAAGCGCCGAATTATGATCGGCACCTATGCCCTGTCGGCGGGCTACTACGACGCCTACTACCTGAAGGCGCAAAAGGTACGTACCCTGATTAAGCAAAACTTTGAAGCCGCTTTTGAACGGGTGGATGTGCTGGTGTGCCCCACCGCTCCCACCACGGCCTTTAAGGCCGGTGAAAAAGTCGATGATCCCCTCAGCATGTACTTGTCTGACTTGATGACGATTCCAGTCAACCTGGCTGGGCTGCCGGGGATGAGCCTACCCTGCGGTTTTGATCACCAGGGGCTGCCCATTGGCCTGCAATTGATTGGCAATGTGCTGCGGGAAGACCTGCTGTTTGAGGTGGGCTATGCTTACGAGCAGGCCACCGAGTGGCATAAGCGCACCCCGGTGGTAGGGTAGGATGACGGCCTGGTTGGGGGTAGCGGGTGGCGGGTGACTTCTGGAAAACGTTCTCCCTGGTGGTCTGTCAAGACTAAAGATTAGGGTAAGTGCTTTGCAAAAGCCTTTTAATCTTCAGGGAGGTTGCTTCAACACATCAGGACCTTTCATCCCCTCCCACGGAGGGGTGCCCGGAGGGCGGGGTGGGTTCCTTCGGGCTTGCTTGACCCACCCCTACCCACTTCGACACGTTGCCCCTCCGGGGCCGCTACGCGCTAGCGAAGCCATGCCGCAGGCTATACAGCGCAGGCCTCCAAAGGAGGGGATTTCGGACCTTGATGCCACCAAATCTCTACATCTGGAAACCCTAAATTCAAGACTTGACGCTGCCCTAGGGCAGTTTTTGTGATCCAGAGATTGCTTCAGGCTTACCGAATTGCCCCCAGGGTGTTCTTCCAGCTGAGTTCTTTGCCCAATACCATCAGGGCCTTTTGGTCCACCCCACTAAATAGCTCGCTTTCCACCAGTTCGGCTAACACCTGTTGGGCCAGCTGGGCCGCAAACAAGCCCCCCGATCGCAGTAGATGGCTGTAGTAGCTAAACTGCGATCGCCCCTCCTGGTTGAGATGAAACCGATAGACGTCCGCTGGGGATAGCTTGTATACCGATGTGTTGGCTGGTACCACCACCCGAGGAATACCGTGAACCCCATAGGCGGCCTCGCCTTTCCCTTCCAGGGTGCCGACCAAAACAACCCCCAACAGGGTGCGCGTTTCTTGCACCAGGTCGGGGGTAAACAACGGATCAGGCTCGCTGGATAGACGAGGCCCCAGATTAGAAAACAGGGGGTTAAACAATTGGGAGTTGTATACCAACCCCACAGCCCAGTGGCGGCTGTCATTGTCAAAACTAACAAACTGACCAAAGCCACAATCTTCGGGGCAGGGGGGGGTCACCACATCCTGGGCGTCATCCACCTGTACGACGTAGTCGCAGTGAGAATTAGACTTGACCACCTTGCCAATGCAGCAGCGGCCCTGGGAGAACAGATCCATCATCACAGCCGTGAAAGAACATGGGTACTTATTTTAGAGGGTTCTAGTCACGGTTTGAACCAAGTCCTAGGACATGGCCTGGATGATGTAGTCAAAGTAGGGCTGGGCTTCAACGGCGTCTTCGTCTGACAGCAGACTGAGGGAAGCCTCCTTCAAGCAACGGATAGCCTCGGCCATGCCAGGCACTGGCACGTCCAGGGCGTTGTACATTTCCCGCACGCCCACGAGACCAATGCTTTCGATGGGAGTTTTGTCGCCATCAATCACCCCGTAGGTAATTAGGCGCAGGTACCAGCCGTAATCGCGAATGCAGAGGGCCCGCTGCTTTTGACCAAAGGCATTGCCACCGGGGGCAATAAAGTCGGGGCGACGGCGCCACAGCTCTCGGCTTGCCTGGTCTACGATTTTCTTTTCGTTCTCGGCCAGGGTTGTGGCGATGCGCATCCGCTGCTCGCCAGTTTTCAAGAAGTCTTCAATTGCTTTGAGCTCGCCGCTGGTGGGATAGCGCAGCTCATCGTCGGCATTCAAAATAACTTGGCTAACAACAGACATAGTTAATATGACGGGGATGACTCTTTATCACTGCTAGTTTAGCGACTTGGGGGCATCAGGAAAAGTTAAATTCTCATTTAAGCGTGATGCCCCCCAACTATGAACCCTTTAAAAAAAACCAGTCAATGGGTTAAAAGGCTTGATATATAAGGGTTTTAGAAAATTGGAGCAGACACTAAGGCCATGAGCAAGCACCTGATAATTGTAACTTTTTCGACATATAGCCCTGGCGTAGGCCACCGCTAAATGCAGAGTTCTCCAGACCAGGTTTGATGCCCACGACCGGGCTGGCAGATGGTTTGGGTCCCAGCCCGAAGAATTGCCCAGGTATCGTTTTGGCGACGAATGTCAAATCGGTAACGTATGGCGGTCACCGAATCATCCAGCAGGTCTGTCATGGTGATTGTAGCCATGGCCATATCTGGCATTTCGATGCCTGGAGCGGGTAACAGCTCTACAGTGATCGGGGTGCCGGGGTCGCGTCCTACTTGGGCTAGGGCCAGATCGAGGGGGTCTGTGCCGGTGCGATCGCCCACGGCAATTTCGGCCAAAATATCGCGATGGCCATCCAGGGTTTCCCCATCCCGCCAGACATTAGCAAACACCTGATCCCCGGCCAGGAGGTCGGCATCTAGCTGGGTGATCTGGTGCTGTAGCAAATCTATAGCCCGGTCTTGGTGGGGTTGCCCATCGTAATAGGTGACGACATTTCTCAAGAAAATGCCCATCGGTTGATCTTGGGCGAGACTGCGTAGGCCCCAAGCCCCAAGTAGTCCCAGGGTCAGGGTTAGTCCTAGAATTTTGCGGTGCGATCGAGATATAAACATAGTGAATTAGGTTGAAATCAACGGCTTTACAACGTAGTCCTATACCAAGTCAAAGGTTGAGTTGGCTTTAGTTCCATTGAAGATCAAACCGCCATCAATATCGCAGCAGCGCTATGGTTCTTAAACCTATGCCCAAGTGGCTATGCCTAAATGGTCACATTAGTCACTGAAGCAGCGCCGACTCTGATCAGTGCGATACCCTAAAGACACCTCTGTTTGCCACAGCCATGCTGAATTTGCAGCAGTTTTACGACGCCTGTGACCCCACTCAGCCCCTGCGGGGCAGACGGTACTACATTGATTTTTCCACGGTGCGGGGGGGCGATCTGGTACAAGAACTGGAGCGCAAAATTACCCGGCTCAGTCGCGATCGCGCCACCACCCAGTTGTTTACCGGCCACATTGGCTGCGGCAAATCCACCGAGTTGTTTCGCCTCAAAGATAGCCTCATGCGTCGCAACCACGAGGTGGTTTACTTCGAGTCCGATCGCGATTTAGAAATGGCCGATGTGGAAATTGCTGACATTTTGCTCAGCATTGCCCACAACATCAGCGAACACCTGGACAGCCTGGGCATTGCCACCCAGCCCAACTATCTGAAGACCCTATTTCAAAACCTGGCAGATACCCTGCGTACCCCGATGGAAATTTCCAGCGTTAGCTTTTCGGCGGGTATTGCCAGCCTCACCGCCTCTGCTAAGCAGAGCCCTGACATGCGCAGCCAGCTGCGGCAGTACCTAGAACCCCGCACTCGCAACATCATCAGTGCTATCAACGACGAGCTGCTGGGACCTGCCAACCAGGGGTTGCAGCGGCTGGGCAAAAACCGGCTGGTGGTGATCATGGATAACCTGGACCGGATTGACAGCGCACCGCGATCGCCCGGGCGGCTACATTCAGAATATATCTTTGTCGATCGGGGGGAGCAACTGCGCCAGCTAGACTGCCACCTGGTCTACACCATTCCCCTAGAGCTGATGTTTTCCAATGACCTGGTGCGCTTGGCCAATCGGTTTGGCACCAACCCCCTGGTGCTGCCCATGGTACCCGTGCAGGATCGCCAGGGACAGCCCGACCCCCAGGGGCTAGCGCTGTTGCGACAAATGGTGATGATTCGCGCCTTCCCCGAGCTCAACGTGAATCAGCGGATTGAGCAGGTGGCTCATGTGTTTGACGATCTGACCACCCTTGATCGCCTCTGTCAGATTAGCGGCGGCCACATGCGAAACCTGATTCGTCTGCTCGATGGCTGTCTGCGCAAACAGGACCCCCCTTTCCCCCGGGAGGTGTTAGACGCGGTAATTCGTAACGAGCGCGATAGCTTGATGGGTCTGGTCAGCGATCGCGAATGGAACCTGCTGCTGCAAGCCGTCGCCCGCCAAGACGTGCAGGGCAACGACGACTACAACATCTTGGTCCGCAGCCTATTTCTCTACGAATATCGCGATGCCCAGGGTCGCTGGTTTGGCATCAATCCCTTACTGGCTGAAACCCAGCGGTATCAACACTGGCGCGCCCAGCAGGTGACCCCATGAGTCCTCCCGGCCCCCCCTACAGTAACGAGGCGATTTTGGCCCATAACCAAGCCGCCCTGACAGAACTAGAGCGGGCCATTACCCTGCGCCCCGATCGCTTTTCCCTGGTCCTTACCCACTGCAACTACCATCGCTTGCGCACCTTAGTGGTGCAGCAGCTGAAGGCGACCTGCCCCATTATGGAACTGCCCCTGCCGCCCCACACCCCAACCCTCAGCCATGCCCTTGCCCAGGCCATGCCCCTACCGGCCAAAACCGCCTTGATGGTAACCGGGCTAGATGCGGTAGCACAACTGCCAACGATGCTCCGAGCGGCCAATCTGGGGCGCGACGAATTACCCAAAGGGGTTTCGGTGCCCGTGGTGCTATGGGTCAGCGATCGCAGCTTACAGCACATCAGTCGCCATGCCCCTGATCTAGCCAGCTTTGCCAATGCCCCCATCCGGTTTACCTATCCACCGGGGGAACTGCTCTATTCCCTGCATCAACACGCCCATGTCCTGTTTGCCACCATGTTGTCTTTGGGGGATGACAGTCCCTATGCCGCTTCGGCCTATCAGCCCGGATCTGCCCTGCGCACCGAACTGGAATTTGCCCTAGCCGACATCGCCAACCAGCACGATGCTCTGGATGCCGAACTAGAGGCCAGCCTGAATTTTCTCAAAGGTCGAGACGCCCTTCGCCGGGGGGATTTAGAGGTGGCGCGGTTTCAGTTTGAGACTAGTTTGGGGTATTGGCAGGGTGGGGGGAGTGGGGGAGGGGGGGAGATGCTTGCCCTGAGCGGAGTCGAAGGGGGGAGATGGGGAGATGGGGAAGGTGGGGGAGATGGGGATGAGATTAGTAGCGTTAACTCTCCTACTCCTTCGCTTCTTCAAGTACCGGCACCGACACCTCGGGAAAAGCAGGCTATCCTGCTGTTCTACCTCGGTACGACTTGGCGCAGTTTGGGGGCATTGCACCGAGCGTTTTATCAAGACTACCTGGAGCAGGCCCGGAGCTATTTTGAGGCTTGCTTGGCCATCTTTCGCCAGGGTAAACAGCTGGATCTGGTGGCTAAGTTTATCCATGCCCTGGGAGAAGTACAGCAAAAGCTAGCGGATTGGGCCGCCCTGGAGCATACGGCTCGGCAGGGCCTGACGTTGCATCGTAGCGATCCGGTGCGTTTGGCCCGAGACCATGGCTACCTGGCTGAAGTGGCTCTGGCCAAAGGGGATCCCCTGGGGGCTAAGGCTGAAGCGGAACGAGCGCTGGAAATTTTGACCATTGCCCAAGTGGTGGCCACCTCTGGCGGTGACGGCGAAGGGTTGGGGGTAGCCAATCAGTTTCAGCGGGGATGGTATCTATTTTTGTTGGCCCAGGTGCAACAAGCTCTGGGCCAACCCAGCATACCACTGCTCCAGGCGGCCCTAACCCATACTCGGCCCAACACTGATCTGCTGCTCTACCGACGGATTCTAGAAACCCTGCGCCAGCAGTATTTTCAGCAAAAAGACTACCGGGCGGCCTTTCAAACTAAGTTAGAGCAGCGCCAGGTGGAAACCCAGTTTAAGCTACGGGCCTTTTTAGGGGCCGGGCAAATTCGTCCCCCAGAGACAAGACCAACAGCGGCTATCACCAGCCCAGACAGCAGCGGCATAGCCCTGGAAATCGCCGCCTCTGGGCGACAGCAGGATGTGGACACCCTGGTCTGGCGTTTGGAGCAGGCCCGCTATCCCCTGATTACTGTCCACGGTCCCTCCGGCGTAGGTAAAAGTTCTATTTTGGCCGCCGGACTGGTACCGGCCCTCCGGCGCTCGTTTCCTGAGGGTCGAACCACCTTGCCAGTGCTGGTACAGGGCTATCGAGACTGGCCCGATGCCATCAACCAGGCCCTGGAAGTGGCCCTGGACCGAGGGACTGAGGCGGATGAGGCGATAGTGCCACCGGCCGCCCCGGTCGATCGCGTCACTCTGTTTGAGCGGCTACGCCGTCAAATTGACGCCAATTACCACCAGATTGTGCTGATGTTTGACCAGTTTGAAGAGTTTTTTGTGGAGACCCCTGATTTACTGCAACGGCGGGAGCTTTATCGATTTTTGATTGACTGCCTGAACGCCCCTTACTTAAAGGTGGTTTTGGCCCTGCGGGAGGACTATTTACATTACCTGCTGGAAATTGAGCGGGGATTTGAGGTAGATATTTTGAATAACGATATCCTCAGCCGCGACTACCGTTATTACTTAGGCAATTTAGAACAGCAGGCGGCCAAGGCGCTGATTCAGCGACTAACCAGTGAGGCTCGATTTTTTTTAGAACCAGCTTTGGTGAATCAGTTGGTTGCCGATCTAGTTAATGAAGCCAGGGAGGTTAGCCCGATCGAGCTCCAGGTGGTCGGCGCGCAGTTACAGCGCGATCGCATCCAAACCCTGGCGGCCTATCGTCAACTGGGCGACCATCCCAAAACAACCCTGGTGCAGCAATTCTTGGACAACGTGGTCCATGACTGCGGCCCTGAACAGGCTGATCTGGCCAACCTGGTTTTATACTTACTCACCGACGACGATCGCAATAATGGTCTGTACCGCCCGCAAAAAAGTCGCTTGGATCTGCAAGAGGACTTAGATCTGCGGGGGGTGGTCTATGGGCAAGACCAACTGGATCTGGTGTTAGCAATTTTAGTGGGCTCTGGACTGGTGTTTTTATTGCCCGATAGCCCCAGCGATCGCTACCAGTTGGTCCACGATTATCTCCTAGAATACGTCCGACTAGAGCAAGCACCAAAGTTGCTGAAAAAGTTAAGTAAGTCCCATCCGCCGTTGCGATAGCTCAATCAGAGCTCAATCAGACATTAGGCCGCTGCCTTCTATCGTCACATCAGGTATGAAACCAAGGGGCCGCCAGGGGCAAGGATGCGGCAATTAGCCAGGGCAGGGGGCTCAGTCGCAAAGTACTGGGGGCAGCAGTAACCTCAGGATCCAGTAGGGCGTTTACCCGTTGCTCTAGACGACTGGGGCATAGGGATTCATTAAACCCCAGATAAGGGGCAAGGTCAGCGGGGCTCCCCTGGTTTAATAGAGCCATCTGGCGGCAGAGACTCACCAGCAGTTCGGCCAGGAGTAACGGGTCATGGGTGATGGCGGCCCGCTGATCAGCACGAATTTCGCGCAGCAGTAGCAACTCTTCCCAGAGGGCTTGGTTGTTGGGCCACCAACTGGCAAAGCGGTGGATAATACCAAGCCCCAAAAACCAGAGGGGATCGCCACAGTCGCCATGGGCTTGCTCATGGGCGACCATCGCCTGTTGCTCAGCCAAAGTCAATTGCTCTAACCAGCCACGACTAACCAACAGAGACGATGACGTTACCCCTACCAGGGCCGCCACTGGCAGATCGATGTCTAAACAGCGGGCCTGACCGCCCGTGGGCAGAGACACCATCGGCTGCTGCTGCAACCACCATTCTGTTTTCACCGCTTGGCCCAGGGCATAGATCCCCACGCCACCCAGTAGCCCTAAGATTCCTCGGCTGGCCCAACAGCCCATAGGGCTAACTGACCAGCCCATCATGGTGCCGTGGTGGCCCATATACAGTACAGTCCCAGCCGCCAGCACCACCATCAGCGGTGGCAGGCAAAAGGCCGCCAGGGCCGACTGCCAGCGGGCTTGCCAAGAACCACCTGTCGGCGATTGCCACTGCCAGCGCCAAACCACGGCGATCGCCAGCATCAGTAACAGAAAACTGCTATGCATTAGGCTTCCCCCTCCCCTGGGTGAGACGACTGAGCCTGGCGCAGGGCGCGCAGCCGCGCAGCGATCGCATCGAGCTTATCCAGATCTGTCCCATCCAGGCTATCGGCAAAGGCCGCCACCAGATCAGGGCTACCGACGGCCAAAAAGCTTTGCAGCTGCTGGTGCGCCGCTAACACCTTGGCCTCCCGCTGGGACACCGTTGGTTGCCAACAATACACCCGCCGAGAATGCCCCGATTCCTCGGGGGAAATTACTTCCCGGTTAAGCCACCCCTTTTTAGCCAACCGCTGTAGCACCGTGGTCACCGAAGCCAACGCCAGATCGCGATCGGGGTCAGCCAGGATATGGTCGTGAATCTCTTTAGCGGTGGCCCTACCGCGAGCCCAAATAATGGCAAGAATTTCTGCTTCCAAGGGGCCGAGGGACAGTTGGCGAGGACGATGGCGAGGGAGAGGGGACATGGGAGATGGGGGGATGGGGGGATGGGGAGATGGGGGGATGGGGAGATGGGGGGATGGGGAGATGGGGAGATGGGGAGATGGGGGGATGGGGAGATGGGGG
>NZ_SMDQ01000100.1 GCF_012911975.1 Nodosilinea sp. P-1105
GGATGGGGAGATGGGGAGATGGGGAGATGGGGGGATGGGGAGATGGGGGGATGGGGAGATGGGGGGATTTTGGATTTGTAATTCCCGCAGGTCTTGTAGGGCAGGCGTCTCGCCTGCTTAGCTGGGACAGGCAGGATGCCTATCCTACAAAATTCTGAACTCCCAAGTGAAAGCGTTTTATTGGCAGGGTCTTAATTCAAAATTCAAAATTCAAAATTCAAAATTTTTCTAAGCGGCTTCCTAAGCCTATCACCCTACCTCTTCTCGATTTCTGCTTTGCACTCTGTAATATTTGACAGGCTGTCTTTTGATTCCCCTGTCCTGGGCATAGACAATACCTGGCGAGAGGAGTTTTTTGTTTACGTGTAAAACCAATGAGAAAACTTTTGTGGACAATGGCGGCAGTTGTCACCGCCCTGACGCTGTGGATGGCACCGACGGCCTGGGCTGCGGATCTGGACCATGGGCAGCAAGTTTTTGCCAATAGCTGTGTGGCTTGCCACATCGGTGGTGGCAATGTGGTTAACGGGGCAAAGACCCTGAAGCTGGCTGATTTAGAAGCCAATGGTATGGCTTCCGCTGAGGCGATTACCACCCAGGTGACCAACGGTAAAAATGCCATGCCTGCGTTCAAGGGGCGACTCAGCGATGCAGACATCGCCGATGTAGCGGCCTATG
The DNA here is from genome assembly GCF_012911975.1 of Nodosilinea sp. P-1105. Lineage (GTDB taxonomy): Bacteria > Cyanobacteriota > Cyanobacteriia > Phormidesmidales > Phormidesmidaceae > Nodosilinea. The sequence goes on from NZ_SMDQ01000100.1 coordinate 679, forward strand.
TGCTTAGCCAGGCTGAGCAAGGGTGGTAAAGCGGGTTTGATTTCCAGTTCAATTGCCCCAGGTCTGTGGAGAGTTGGGGTTTTTTAGTTTATGCGGGAGGCATAGCCATGAATTTAGGCAAAATCCTGGGGTTGGGGCTGGGGCTGATGCTGTGGCTATATCCAGCGGGGTGGGTTCAGGCGGCTCCCCCAGGGACTAGCCTGACCCTGGGGGATGTTCCTCCTGTTTCCTCGGTTACCGGAGAGCCCGGCATGGAAGAGCAAGGTGATCTGGCGGCAGAGGTGGGCGATCGCTGTCTAAACCTGGTACAACTCGGGCGTTATCAAACTGCTATTGCCGCCTGCAGTCAGGCTATCCAGCTAGATGAGCAACGGCCAGAACCCTGGCTGAACCGGGGGCTGGCATTCTATCGCACGGGCCATTTCCCCCAGGCGTTAGCTGACGACACCGCTGTCTTGACTCGCCATCCCCAGGATTTCCGTGGCTACTATAACCGAGGGTTGGTGCAGGTGGCGCTGCATGACTTTGAAGCCGCGATCGCTGATTTTGACCAGGCGGCGACCCTGACTGCAGACCCAAACCCCTTGGTTGATATCTATGACGATCGCGGTTTGGCCAAGCTGATGGCGGCACATCCCCAAGCGGCGCTGCGCGATTTCGAAGCAGCCCTCGACCTCGATGCCCAGGATACAAGGGCCTGGTTTAACCACAGCTGTGCTTGCCACCAAATGGGTCGCCTGGCCGAGGCCATAGCCGATCTGGACCAGGTGCTCATGCTTGACCCCAGCCATGTCCATACCTACCTGAAACGGGGCTTAATTCGGCGATCCCTGGGTGATGCGCCTGGGGCCATAGCCGACCTGCACCAGGCAGCCAACTGCGCGCGATCGCAGGGGCAACCGCAGCTGCATCACTATATTTTGACCCTGCTGAATGAGTGGCAAACTTCCACAGCTGCCGTGGGATAGCTTTTGATGTATTTGTAGAGAGGCTCCATGTTGCTTGAACGATTTTTTAGTATCCCGTCATCCTTTGTCCTTGTTCTAATTACCTTAGGGTTAGCCCTGGGTTGTAGCCCGACGTCCTCCACTGCTGGGCCTCAGGAGGCGGAGCACAGTGCCGAGTTGGCTGATAACCAATCCCACAGCCACGACCATACCGATCAAGATCACACCGATCATGACCATGCTGACTCTGGCGAGCATCACCATGGCCACGGTACCCTGGAAATTCCTGCTGGTCAGCCTGTGCCAACCATTACCTTGGTGGCCCACCCTGACCCAATGCGTGGCTGGAACTTAGAAATTCAAACCACCCATTTTCGCTTTACTCCAGAGCAAGTCAACCAGCCCAACCAGCCCAACGTTGGCCATGGCCATCTATACATCAATGGCGAAAAGGGCGCTCGGGTCTATGGTCCCTGGCTACATCTGCCCCAGCTACCCCCAGGCCGCAACCAGATTACCGTCAGTCTCAATGCCAATGGCCATGAAGCCTTGACCCATAATGGTGAGGCGATTGAATCAACCGTAGTCATCGAAGTGCCCGAGCCGTAGCAGGGCTATCAAGGGCTTTTGGCTGCCAAATGTCTTTTGAAAAACCACAACCGGTAGGCAGATTCATCTGCCTACCGGTTGCCTCGTTGCCTTACGTTAAGTTGTCTCAGAAGTAGGCACTGCCCACCCTACTGCAGCGACGATCGCTGGCTAAACGGGGGATCTGCTTTCTTCAGAGTCTTCTTAGTACCGATAGCCGCTAGCGCCGGGCTTGTGGACGATAAAGCTGGCAATTTGACACTGCTTAACGTTATCGAAACCCACGACTCGAATGTAGCAATCAGAGTACTCAGACCGGCAAGCCTGCACTTCGCTCAGTACTTCCTGAGTGGAAGTAGCGTTGAACAGGGGCAGCTTCCACATGGTCCAATAGTAGGTCTCGGGGTCAGAGTTCTCGTCGAACTCCACCGCCGGGAAATAGCCCATTTTGAGAATGTAGGCGATCTGCCGCTCAATCTGAGCATCGGTCAGCGGGGGCAGATAGGACATCGTTTCAAAACGACGCTCTTTAGGCAGAGTTTTCATAGGTCCTCGCTAAGTGAAATGGTTAATGTCGGCGGTTACCGACAGAACTTGAACTAAACCGGGTTTAGAGTGTTCCAGCTAATGACGCCATCTAATATGTTGGTTGGCTAGACCCACCCACTTGGCTGAGTTCAGCGTCCATACTGCGGACGTTTTTCGCTGGAATACGCTTATCCCTATGTCGCTTCGGCCAAACAGTGAAGGCCAAGGCTAAAACGGATCAACTTACTCCATCGAGGCATCAGAGTCGGTGGTCGGCTCTTGAATCAGTTCCGCTTCGACCACATTCTCTGCTTCCCCAAGTTGGGTAATGCGCTCCAGGTGCTGGCGGCGATGTTCCATATTGGCTCGCTGGATACTAAGTACGACCATTTCAGGCAGGAATTCGCAAATTCCCTCAGCAATATGCTGCCGCACGGTCATAACTCGCATTGCTAGGTCCGCCTTCTCTTTCAAAAGAGCATCCAGGTAGGCTTCCCCATCCTGAAGGGCTTCCTTTGTAGAAAACGTGTTTAACCAATAGGCTTGGGCAGGGTTGGTTTCCTTCAGCTGATTCAGCACCGTTTTCACGGCCTGAAAGGTCAGGTAGCTTGTGAGCACCTTAGCGGTGTCTTTAGCCGCTTGCTTAAGGTCCATCGGTGTCTCTTGAACGGTTGATGTAGACCCCACCAGGGGGCGATTGGTAGCCCTGATCTAACCCCGAAGCGTTAGAAGATTCGGTAACTTAGACAGCATTCTCAAGGTTTTGGAATGTTTGTCCATTACCCCAGGGCTACCTAGAGGCCCCCAACTCGCTAGAAAGCAGGCCTGAAATACCTGCAGGCCAGCTTAGAGCGTATCAACGGTGTCGAACTCGAACTTGATTTCCTTCCACAGTTCGCAAGCGGCGGCCAGTTCAGGAGACCACTTACAGGCTTCGCGGATGATATCGCCCCCTTCGCGGGCCAGGTTCCGGCCTTCGTTACGGGCCTGAACACAAGCTTCTAGGGCTACGCGGTTAGCGGCTGCCCCAGGCGCGTTACCCCAGGGGTGACCCAAGGTACCACCACCAAACTGTAGAACCGAGTCATCGCCGAAGATTTCCACCAGAGCGGGCATGTGCCACACGTGGATACCGCCAGAGGCCACAGCCATCACACCACCCATGGAAGCCCAGTCCTGGGTGAAGTAGATGCCGCGCGACTTGTCCTGCTCGATGTAGTTTTCGCGCAGCAGGTCAACGAAGCCTAGGGTGCTGGCCCGATCGCCTTCCAACTTACCGACCACAGTACCGGTGTGGATGTGGTCACCCCCAGACATGCGCAGACACTTGGCCAGCACTCGGAAGTGAATACCGTGGTTCTTCTGACGGTCGATCACGGCGTGCATGGCGCGGTGGATGTGCAGCAGCACCCCATTGTCGCGACACCAGTGAGACAGGGTGGTATTAGCGGTAAACCCGCCAGTCAGGAAGTCATGCATGACAATCGGCATGCCCAGTTCCTTAGCGTACTCGGCCCGCTTCAGCATCTCTTCGCAGGTGGCCGCCGTGACATTCAGGTAGTGCCCCTTAATCTCACCGACTTCAGCCTGGGCCTTGTGGATGGCGTCGGCTACAAACAAGAAGCGATCGCGCCAGCGCTGGAAGGGCTGGGAGTTGATGTTTTCGTCATCTTTGGTGAAGTCGAGGCCGCCGCGCAGACATTCGTATACAGCCCGACCGTAGTTCTTGGCGGACAGACCCAGTTTGGGCTTAATGGTGCAACCCAGCAGGGGGCGACCGTACTTGTTGAGGCGATCGCGCTCCACCTGGATACCGTGGGGCGGCCCTTGGAAGGTCTTCAGGTAGGCCACGGGAATGCGCAAGTCTTCGAGGCGTAGGGCACGCAAGGCCTTAAACCCAAATACGTTACCCACCAGAGAGGTGAGCAGGTTGGTGACCGATCCCTCCTCGAACAGATCGAGGGGATAGGCGACGTAGCAGATGTACTGGTTATCTTCGCCGGGTACGGGCTCGATGTCGTAGCAGCGGCCCTTATAGCGGTCCATGTCGGTCAGTAGGTCGGTCCACACCGTGGTCCAGGTGCCGGTGGAAGACTCCGCTGCTACCGCCGCGCCGCACTCCTCAGGAGGCACGCCGGGTTGGGGGGTCATCCGGAACGCCGCCAGGATATCGGTATCTTTTGGTGTGTAGTCCGGGGTGTAATAGGTCAGCTTGTAGTCCTTAACCCCGGCGCTGTATCCAGCTTTTGACTGAGTCGTTGTCTGAGAGTAAGACATATCTCCCTTCCTGTGAATCTAAGAATCCCTCACGCGAACCTCTGCAGCCTAGCCACAAACAAACCGGTTTTCTTTCGCGAAAGAAAACCTTTGCTCAGCCCAAGACCCTGTCAGATGTCCACAAATACGAGACGACAGCAAAAACAAAGCAACTCATGAAGTAGTTGCCCTGCAAGCACTTTCGGTATTGCTAATTACCTTATGCTTTAGCATACTACCAGCGATTGGATAAGTTTAATTTTGGAAGATCTGTATACATTCATAACCTAAAGTTATCGATGGAGATGAACCTAGGTGTGTATTTCTCAAGTTATTTAAAGTTGATCTTTTCAAGCTCAGTTCGTGGTAAAGAGCAGAGATTTTTTGGGTAGACAGGGCCGATCTAGATTGTCTGAGAGGCTGTTTGAAACAGGTCATCCCAGGTATAGTTTGCTGCCAAGAGGCCTTAAACCCGCTGAAGTTTGAGGATATTGGCCTACTCCACAGGTATAACCTGAGACGTTCTTTGGCTTTTCAAACAACCTCTGAAGGGGATTTCGCTGGTTTTGGTGTTCTGACTTAAATCATTGAACGTATACTGTGACCCTCAGAGGGGTATATAACGATCGCATCTTTCTCCCACAGCCCCAGCAATGGCCAGCAAGGCTTGGAAGTGGGAAACGCGATCGCAGGTCACCCCGATCCACCGTGGGGAGGGAACTGAGGTGTTAAGTTTGCTGATTGTATCGACATTGGTTGGGCCATCCTTCCTAGAGGCTGTGCCTTGGGTCGAAGGGGATCGACCTGAGGAGGCGATCGCCAGCCCCACCGCCGCCAATCCCGAGTTGATCGCCCAGGCGGGGGTAACAAACGACTACCGGGTCACCGCCCTGGTGCCCGACTTCACCGGCAGTTTGTGGGTCGGGGGCTGGGCTGGGCTAGCCCGTATCAACCCTGAAACCGGGCAAATCCAGCGACGGGTTTCTATCCCCAGCCGCACCATTGAATCGATGGTGCAAGACCGAGTAGGCCGTATCTGGGTGGGCACCTTTAATGGCCTTGTGCGGGTTGACCCCCGCACCAATGAAATTACGGCCCAGAATGTGCAGCTCCCCTCTAACCGGGTGCTGTCCCTATTAATCGATAGTCGCGGCTTCCTATGGGTCGGCACCGATCGCGGCCTGGTGATGATTAGCCCTGATCGCGGCTTACAAATGACCACCCTGCGAGACCTACCGGGGGTTAGCGCTAATGCCCTCAGCCTCGATCGCAACAACCATCTTTGGGTGGGCACCCTGGAAGGCCTAGTGCAGGTCAATACCGGTAGCGCTTTCCCCATGCGCCAGGTGGGCAACTTACCAGGCGGCTCAGTACAGTCGTTGACCTTAGGGCCTCGGGGCAACCTGTGGGTGGGGACGGCCAATGGACTGCTAGTGGTGGACCCCGTGCGGGCCGAACTGGTGCGTTCGGTCGGCAGTATGCGGGGCAAAAGCATTCAAAACGCTGAATTTGACCGGGCAGGTAACCTATGGGTAGGTACCACCACCGGGTTATTTAAAATTAGCCCCGACAGTGGCGAACTTTTAGGCCAGGTGCCATCGCTGCCCTCAGGCCGAATTTTGGCTCTGTCACCGGATACGGGCAATAAGGTGTGGGTAGGCACCAGTGAAGGACTAGGGTGGGTGAGTCAGTCCACCGGAGAAGGCCACGCCCATTGGGGGTTTGTGAGTCCCACGGTGCAAGGTATACGGTAAGCGGTGTTAGGTGCAAGGTGTTAGGTGCAAGGTGTTAGGTGCAAGGTGAACCGCAACCCGATACCCGACACCCAACACCCACAGACAACTATCGTGATTCTTTACCTCAACTTTTATGCCATCTGATGCCCTTGTGTATCAACTCTGGGTTGAAATCGTAGATAGCGAGCCACCCATCTGGCGTCGGTTTACTGTGCCCTCTCACCTGTCCTTAGCTGACTTCCATCCGGTCTTGGCGGCGGTGATGGGCTGGGATGGGCAGGCCCCCTATCAATTTAAGTACCAGGGGCAACCCCTAGGGCCAGAGGCGGCTACGCGATCGCTGGCTCACCTACTGCACCACCCCAACGATGACCTGCTCTATACCTATAATCCGGCCCAGGGCTGGCTGCACAAAGTCACCCTAGAGGCCATTCACCCCAGTAACCATGGGCCTGAGGTTCAGTGCTTGGAGGGCGATCGCCACTGCCCCCCAGAAATTTGTGATGGGGTCTGGGGCTACGACGAACTACTGGAACGGCTCAATGATGGGGAAGATCCTGAGTATGACCAGCTGTGGCAGGCGATTGGCTACGACTTTAACCCTGATATCTTTGACCTGGCCGCCGCCAACCAGCGCTTGCAACAGTTGGGCCACTAATTTTTGGGCCACTCATTTGCGGCTACCAAGGAGGTCAGGGGGGATCCCCACGATGTACTGCACCCGAGTGAAATCCGCTATGAGCCGGCCAACTATTTCTAACACCTGGAACCCAGAACCTGACACCACCCGGTAAAGGTGGTCATGTTTCCGCCTTCCGCCTTCCGCCTTCCGTCTACTGCCTGCTGCTATAGCCTCTGTCAGGAACGAATCATCAGTTACTAAAGCAGATCCCCAATTACGAATACGATAGATCCTCGGGCTGACCGATCTGACCTTTTTAGCTAGAGAGGGGGCAGGCCGGAAGTTCGGTTGTATTCGTCCACAACGTTGTTTAATAATTAGTAGCTTGCCATGGAAATCTATGATGGCGTCTTGCTAGCCCTGGGGGGCATTTTTTCTGGAGTGCTGGCGGGTTTTTTAGGCATTGGGGGCGGTGTGGTCCTGGTGCCAATGCTGGTGGCGTTTGGTTACGTGCCAGTGCAGGCCGTGGCCACCAGTAGCCTGGCCATATTGGTCACCTCTACGGCTGGCAGCGTTCAAAATTGGCGGATGGGCTTTTTAAGTTGGCGGCGGGTATTACTTTTGGGCTTGCCAGCGGTGATTACCGCCCAGGTGGGGGCTTTTCTGGCCGGTAAATTTTTGCCCTACATCTTGCTAGCCGCCTTTGGGCTGCTGCTGCTGGTCAATATTTATCTGGTGGAATTGCGTAAGCAATTGGTCAATCGTGGGGCTAACCCCACCAAGCTCTTAACGCCGCTGATGGCGCGGTTGGTCACGGGGGGGCTGGCCGGATTTTTAGCCGGGCTTTTTGGTGTCGGCGGCGGTGTGATTATGGTGCCGCTGCAGATTTTGCTGCTAGGGGAACCGATTAAAGTGGCGATCCAAACTAGCTTAGGGGTAATTGTCATTACCGCTATTTCTGCCTGCATTGGCCATGGGGCCGCAGGCAATATTTTGATCGCACCAGGACTGATTTTGGGATTTGGGGGGTTAGTCGGGGTGCAATTTAGCACCCGCTTTTTACCCAAACTGCCGGATCAGGTGGTCAGCACTTTGTTTCGGTCGATGCTGGGGTTGCTATCCATTTACATCTTTGTGCAAGCCTGGCAGAACTATCAGAGTTGGGTCTAAACCAAGTTCAGCTTGGAAGCTGAGACACAGTTGTTATACCTTGACCTGCTTTTCCACCTGGGCAAACTGGCTGAGGCCCAGCCATTCTTGCATTGCGGTCTGTAGCTCAGGCGCGCCGTTCAACTCCAGCTTTCCGTCCTCGATTGCCTGGGAGACCGTCATAATGCCCATCCAGATGGCGGTCATCGTCCGCAGGTCGCTGACGACATAGAGATCCACCTCATGGCCAGGGTCAAGCCAGCAGAGATCGACCACCGGCTCAGCAGCTTTGTCAACAATCAGCCACCATTGACGCCGACCACGTTTGACCTCGGGGTACAGAAACTGAACCGTGATTTTTTGGTTTGGCAGCGGATCTGGGTTTAAATTACGCCGCATATCCCACATCAGCAGGGAAGGATCCAGATTTTTTAAAGACAGTTGTGACTCTAGCCAGCGCTGGCCCCAGGCGCCAATGGCCATAACCACAGGCAAAAGATCTTGGCCCGCTTCAGTCAGGTGGTAACTCGGGCTGTCGGTGGCCTCATCCAATCTGCGCACCAGTAGACCCGTCTCTTCTAACTCGTGAAGACGCTTGGAGAGTAGTGCCGGAGACATGCGGGGCAACCCTTTGCGCAGTTCGTTGAAGTGGGTGCTGCCGCACAGCAGTTCGCGCAACACCAGAATTGTCCAACGGGTGCCCAATACTTCAGAGGCCAGGGCTACCGGGCAAAACTGCCCGTATCCGCGATTTGCCATCGCCATGTCCTCCATATATCGAGCCTGTCGCCGTTTTCGGTATGCTGACCCGGCGACCATGTCTTCACCTTAGCTCGAACCCTCCCCAGTACAGACGGTGAACTTAACAAATACTCAACCCTCTCAGTACCGTTAAACCAGGCTCTTACCATAGCCGCTCAACAGATGCGTTTGTGGTCCGCAATGGCAAAGCGGTTTAGGGCATACCCACCCTCAGTGCCACCACAGGCATGAGCGCCAGAACATTACGAGAGGTTCAGTCACTATGACTATCAAGAGATTACGCACTGGCGATCGCATTAATCGCATTAAAGTCTTTTGGATAACGCTGTGCGTCACCATCGCCCTGCTGGTTTTGGCCCCAATGTTGGTGGCCTATCAGGACGGTGGCCCGGAGCCGATTACAGCTAATCCGTTGAGCGATCGCACCCAGCTCACCGACAATGTCAGTTTTGATATTCGCCTCCAGCCCGAGGGACGACCAGAGCAGGTGCTGGAATTGGATGATCCCTCACGCATCACCGTGGTTGAGTTCACCATTCAGCCCGGTGCTATTTTCCCATGGCACACTCACCCAGGCCCAGCCCTAGCCGGGGTGCAACAGGGAGAATTGATCTACATCTATGCCGATGACTGCATCGAGCGTCCTTACCCCACTGGAACCATGTTTATTGACCCTGGCGGGGACAATGTGCACTCGGCCTTTAACCCCAGTGAGACCGAAGAAACCATCGTCATTGCGACCATTTTGAATGCCCCTAATGAAGGAGGGCTGACGCTGCCAGTGGATGAGGCCGAGAACCAGCGACTTGACCAAAAGTGCGGTATTCAGCGCTGATGCTGAAGAGCAGCCGAATGGTGCTGTGACCATCACGATAAGCAGTCAGTTCGCTCAAGCTTTTGAACTGACTCTAAAAAGACTTTTGAGGAATAAAATTCTGCTCTAAGTTGCGATCATTAGCTTTCGTAGGGTGGGCTTTGCCCACCAATCAGTAGAACGTTTCCTGGAAGTCACCTCAACCAGGAGGTCAATTTTTTTCAAGACCGCTGCTATCTGCCCGATCTATCTTAGGGCTATACATTGCAGCCCAGAAAAATTGCCCCATGAAGGCTTCTGGGCAACAGCATAGGCTGATCGGAGGTATTGCATGACTGAAGGCGTAAATCAACAAAAAATCCAAAGTGGCCCTGAGGTTTATGAAGCGTTTTTTGTTCCGGCAATCTTTCAGGCGTGGACCCGTCGAGTGGCAGATGCCGCCATGGTTTCCTCGGGACAAAACGCCCTGGATGTGGGCTGTGGCACGGGTGTTCTGACCCGCGAAGTTGCCCATCGAGTTGGAGACAGCGGTTCTGCTGTGGGCCTCGACATCAATGTAGGGATGTTGGATGTCGCCAAACGTAAAGTACCGACGATTAAATGGCGGCAGGGACAAGCTGAGAAGCTTCCGTTTGAGAGCGACAGTTTTGATGCTGTTGTTTGTCAATTTGGGTTGATGTTTTTTGAGGATCAGCAGGCTGCGATCGCAGAGATGCTAAGAGTGTTAAAACCAGGCGGACACATGGCTATAGCGGTATGGGACTGCCTAGAAAATACCCCTGGATACGCCGCTGTTAGTGAGCTATTAGAAACATTATTTGGTGATGAGACCGCTGAGGCGATTCGAGCCCCGTTTGGGTTGGGGGACAAGCAGGTTTTGCGATCGCGCTTCACCGATGCGGGGGTTGAAAATGTCCAGATCGAAACCCATGAAGGCAGTGCCTGCTTCCCCTCAATTCAGTCGTGGATGCACACTGAAATCAAAGGCTGGGTGCTCGCTGATCAGCTTGACGATGCTCAATACCAACAACTGCTCCAGGCAGCGGAGACTGAGCTGCAAACGTTCATTACACCCGATGGTACGGTTGCGCTGCGTTCACCTGCACACATTGCCACAGCGACCAAAGGCTGATGGCGATCGCGCTGTTTTATTGGATAGCTCAAAACTATTTCCCTCACGACCCTAAAGGAGGTTGCTCACCCCGTTAAAGCAGGAAGGAGGTCGCCAACATGAGGCGCTATAGCTCGATTTTTATATGGGTATTGGCTGGAATTTTAGTTTCAACCACTAGCGATGCCCAATTAGGCCTCAATCAAGGGGCTCACGCAACGGATAACCCCAAGATTGGGGGGTTAAATTTCCCCGTTTCTGATGATGCCCAAACCATCCAGGCCAACCTTGCGCCTCCTCAGATGGCTAGAGCACCCGAACCCAACCCGGGGGTCGTCCTCGACTGGAATACCAGCGCCGATGAGATTCTGGTGGAGGGCGGGCTGGGCCCTGCGTCCGCCTATCGGGCGATGGCGATTGTCCAGACTGCCGTATACGAAGCTGTGAATGCCATTACCAGACACTACCCTGCCAGTGAGTTGCAGCTAGAGGTAGCGCCTGGAGCCTCGGTCGAAGCTGCGATCGCCGCAGCCAATCACACCACACTTCTAGAACTCGTACCTGCAGAAGAGGCCGCCATCGCCATCGCCTATCAGGAGGCATTAGCCGATATAGAGGATAGTGCGGCCAAGACCGCAGGTATCACCGTTGGGCAAGAGGCTGCCATACAGGTTCTGGATAAACGGATTGATGACGGTGCTGCCACACCAGAGACCTACCGACCACACACGACTCCAGGGGTCTACGTACCCACCGCTGCCCCAGCCGGGCCTCAGTGGCCCCAGCGTCAGCCCTGGCTGATGGACAGTCCAACTCAGTTTCGTCCCGAGGCACCGCCCGATCTGGCCAGCGAGGCGTGGGCCCGTGACTATAACGAGGTCAAGGCACTTGGCAGTGCAGACAGCCGCCGTCGCAGCCCCGAGCAGTCCGAAATCGCTCGCTTTTGGGAAGCCACCCATCCCCCGATTTATCACGGACTGATACAGTCAGTTGCCAGCCAGCCTGGGCGCCAAGTCACTCAGAATGCCCGCCTGTTTGCCGCTGTCACCCAGGCTATGGACGATGCCCTGATTGCTGTCATGGAGGCCAAATATTACTACCACTTCTGGCGGCCCGTAACGGCCATTCGTAACGGGGATCAGGATGGCAACCAGGCCACTGAGCGAGATCCCACCTGGACGCCGTATATCGAGCCCCCCATGCATCCGGAGTATCCGTGTGCCCACTGCATTTTGGCGGGGGTGGTCAGCACCGTGCTGCAAGCCGAGATTGGCACCGACCCCACCCCACTTCTAACGACAACAAGTCCGACTGCCGAAGGTGCAGAACGACGCTTTGCGACGCTTGACGACTTTGTAGAAGAGGTCGAGCAGGCGCGCATTTACGGTGGGGTGCATTACCGCACCGCCAATGAAGTCGGCACCGCCATGGGGCAGCAGGTCGGTGAGCTGGCTGTAGCAAAGTACTTGCACTCACTTGAGTAGACCCCACCAGCTACAGGCAACTAAATCGCTTAGGGTAGGCACCCCCTACCGGCCCTGATTCACTCAACATGTCCAAAGTTTTTATGGAACATAATTCTATGCGACATATCACTACCACTCCCGGTTCGCTCATTTCTAAGGAGGTTCCTCAGATTCTGGCCCCAGCCGAGTGTAAATACTCACCGGGAAGTTGA
>NZ_SMDQ01000101.1 GCF_012911975.1 Nodosilinea sp. P-1105
ATGGGGGGATGGGGGGATGGGGGGATGGGTGGATATGTGTGGGGTGGGGAAGATGGCGTAGGGGCGGACCTGGGTGTCCGCCCTGGCGGGGAATGGCAATGGAGGCAAGAGGAAGATGGCGGCGAGGTAACGTAGGGGCGGACCTGGGTGTCCGCCCTGGCGGGGAATGGGGGGTGGGAGAATTTTGGATTTTGGATTTTGGCATCCCCTCCTGGGAGGGGCAGGGGTGGGTCAGCTCGATTTTGGATTTTGGATTCTTGCCGCTACGGGCAGGCTGTGCCCTTCGTTCTTCCTTTTTCTATTTTCGTTCTTCAGATCGGGCGAACCCGTGGGTCAGGTATCAGGAAGGGTGGGCTGATTTCTGGTGGGACTAATAGGTATTTCGACTGATCAATTGCCTCCAGATCTGTTTATAGATCGACCCACAGCGACCCGGCTTCCACACTGTCGCCAACGGCGCCTGGTGCAGCAGCCCAGGAAGAAACCGAGCGTCTAGAGCATCAGTACAGACTGCCAAGATTCCAGGTTCTTAGGCTGATTGGCCATGAGTTTCGGGGCATCCCAGGGCAGAACCCTGGGATCTGTACCGGCGTTCTAGCTGTACTGTACCGTCGCTTCAGATCTGTCGTCGGGATCTGAATTAGACCCTATCGGGATCGCTGAGCAAGCCAACAGGAACCCATCGGCGAGTGACTGACTGAGGGGGCCACCCCAGACTTTGATCAATACCAACGCAAAAAATTCGAGGATACCAAAAAAATGGCCAAGATTTTCCTAAAGTCGAAGGTTCATTTTTGAATTTGGCTGTTACACTACGCAAGATGCCAAAGAAATGTTACATTGCCTGGGAATCTCTGGAAAAATCCGTATTGTGGACTCACAAATTCAATCGGATAAATCAGAACCTTGTAAAACGGGTTGCTACATTCTTAAGCAATTCGATATACATGCTTCAAGTCGGTAGGCATAACAGCTTTAATTACCCCCATGACCACTACGTTTAATTCCAATACAGATAGTTCTATTGCCTGGCCAGACGAACCGATGGATGAGTTCGAGTCAGACTTAAATCGGGCGGCAGAAAAAGTGGCCTCGGCAGAAGGTTCTGGAACGGCTGAGTCGCCAGCTTGGGATGAAGACCGAGAAGTCTTAGCGCGGTTTTCTCAATCGGAAGCGCTGTCAGAAATGGGGCTATCAGGTTATACCAAAACCATTACTGATGATGCGGTTGGGGCTTTCTTTAAAGAGATGGCCCGCTACCCGCTGTTGCAACCCAGTGAGGAGATCGAGCTGGCCCGACAGGTGCGGTTTTTGGCCAAAGTTGATAATGCTAGCGAAAAATTGCAAAAAGCGCTAGGCCGTAAGCCCACTCGCCAGGAACTGATTGAGAAACTCAACGTCTCTAGCGCAGAGTTCAGCCGAAAACTGCAAGAAGGACGGGCAGCAAAGCGACGGATGATTCGATCTAACCTGCGGTTAGTGGTCTCCATCGCCAAGCGTTATTTAAATAGAGGGGTGCCTTTTCTGGATTTAATCCAGGAGGGGGCGCTCGGATTAAACCGAGCCACCGAGAAATTTGATCCCGATAAGGGCTATAAATTTTCGACCTATGCCTACTGGTGGATTCGCCAGGGGATCACCCGCACCATTGCTAACGATGCCCGCACGATTCGGCTACCGATTCACATTGTGGAAAAGCTGAATAAGCTAAAGAAAGCCCACCGGGATCTGCGCCGGGATTTGCAGCGCAACCCCACTGAACAAGAACTGGCCGAAGCCCTGGATGTGACCGTTGATCAACTCAGAAGTTTGCAACAGGTACGGCGACGTTCCTTATCTTTAAATCACCGGGTGGGGAAAGGGGAAGATACGGAGTTGATGGAACTGCTAGAGGATAGCAGAACCCAAACCCCAGAGTCGCAAATCAGCGAAAATATGATGCGCCAGGAAATCACTAGCGTGTTGTCGGAGGTGTTGTCTGAGCGGGAAAAAGATATTATTACCCTGCGCTATGGGTTGACCACGGGCGAGACCCATACGTTAGAAGAAGTGGGCAGTATTTTCAACTTATCTCGCGAACGGGTGCGGCAAATTCAAACCAAGGCGATGCGTAAGCTGCGCCGTCCCCAGGTGGCTTCTCGGCTGAAGGGGTGGCTGAAGTAAGAAAGGCAGGAGGCAGTAGGCAGAAGGCAGAGGGCAGAAGGCAGAAGGCAGAAGGCAGAGGGCGGAAGGGGTTCACGGTTCACGGTCTACGGTGAGCCCTAGCAGCCTTCGTAGGGTGGGCATTGCCCACCACTCGGTAGAAAGTTTTCTAAACGTCACCTGATGCCGAACTGCGGTGAAAGTTAGATTAGAGTAGGCATAGCACTGCAAAGGCCAATCCTATGCCGTCACCATTTCCTGGAATGGACCCTTATCTTGAAGGCTACTTGTGGCCGGATGTTCATAGCGCCCTGGCCAGCAAAATTCGACAGCAGTTGACCCCATTGCTGCGCCCTAAGTATGCGGCTCGGTTGGAGGTTTACCTGGCGGAAGATCCGTTTCCTGAGGGAGAGGTGGGGATTCTTTACCCTGATGTGGAGGTGTTGGAGTCGTCTGCAAGCCGCCGTTCAACCCCAGAGCCGGGTGAGGCTAGCACGCTAACCATTACACCGCCGGGTTTGCGTTTGCCTGTTCACCAGGCGGTATCTGTACGGGTGACCAATGTGGAGATTCGCGATACAGCCGGGAATCGACTGATCACCAGTATTGAGATTTTGTCGCCGGTTAACAAGCGGGAGCCTGGGCTAACGGCCTATCGCCAGAAGCGGCGGCGGTTGTATGAGGCGGGGGTGCATTTGCTGGAGCTGGATTTGCTGCGGCGGGGGAAAAGGCCGTTTGACCAGCCCCGATTGCCGGTGGTGCCCTATTGTGTGGCGCTGACTCGGGCTGGGGCGACGCAGATGGAGCTGTGGCCGATCGCGTTGTCGATGAGGTTGCCGGTGGTGCCGGTGCCGCTACAAGCCCCTGACCCGGATGTGCCGCTGGATTTGCAGGGGGCGTTGGCGGCTATTTATGATGAGGCGGCCTATGAGTTGTCGCTGGATTATGACCAGCCGCCGCCGCCGCCCGAGCTATCGGCGGATGAGGTGAAAAGGATGAAGGATGAAGGATGAAGGATGAAGGGATTGGCCGTGGGAAGGGGGCTTGTGGGTTGGGGAAAAGCTAGTGGTCTGTCAAGACTAAAAATTAGGGTAAGTGCTTTGCAAAAGTCTTGGATCTTCAGGGAGGTTGCTTCAACACGTCAGGACCTTTCATCCCCTCCCACGGAGGGGTGCCCGTTCGCGTTCGCGAAGCGTTCCGAGGAAAAGCGTTCCGCAGGAAAGGGCGGGGTGGTCCCCTCCTGGGAGGGGTGCCCGGAGGGCGGGGTGGTCCCCTCCTGGGAGGGGTGCCCGGAGGGCGGGGTGGTCCCCTCCTGGGAGGGGTGCCCGGAGGGCGGGGTGGGTTCTTTCGGGCTTGCTTGACCCACCCCTACCCACTTCGACACGCTCAGCGCAGGCCTCCAAGGGAGGGGATTTCGGACCTTGGTGCCAACAAATCTCTACATCTGCTAACCCTAAATTCAAGACTTGACGCTGCACTAGGGTTGCCGATTAACCGTATAGGGTGGGCGAGAATGTCGGCGCAGGATGCCATATGCCAAGAGATCTCAGGGTTCTACCTTGGTATGCCCCAAAAGCGTGGTGAACAGGTCCAAGAACCCTGGGATCTAGCCCCGCCGTAGGGCCTGAAAGATTTGCCCCTGTAAATTCCTTAGCTTGATCGGTGGGTTAGTCAGCTGGAGCGGCTGAGACATCGGGGTTGTCGCAGGTGTCGCCTTCGGCGGTTTTGATGTTGCCGAGGATGCTGGCAACAATCACGCACTGCTGGGCGGTAGCATTTTCGGGGCTAATGCTGATGACGATAGGAAGGCTATCAGCATTTCTGACTAGGCCTTGATAGTCGAAGGTAATCTCATCCTCGGTGGCAGATAGCTGAATGCCACCGGGGTTATTGCTATCGTCGCCAAGCACCTGGGCTAAGCCTCTGACAGTGACGGTAGGGACGTCGGCATCTTCGTCAATCGCAACGGTGGTGTCTTGGCGCAACTGAATAGCGCTTTGTTGGGCGTTTCTCAGCACTTGGGTCAGGTCGCTTCTGACGGCACCCATGCGCTGGCGATTGAGGAATGCTAGCCAACCCGGTGCCGCGATCGCCGCTAGGATGCCAGCAATGATGACCACCACTAACACCTCTAGCAGGGTGAACCCAGCCGTTTGCTTAGCTTTATTTGGGAGGAAGGAGGACATTGCAAACACCGCTTATAAGAGATGGAAGAGCTAGCTGGACAAAGAATCGCCATATTTGGCTTACCTAGCGTCATTAATCGTTAGTATCGTATCGCTAGTCAGTGCTGTCACTAAATTTTTCAAGCACACCCCGCACCTGAACTTCGGTATTTAAAGTAGGTAAGCTGCTTCTATCACTAGTTGGTCCAAAGGTAAGCGGACGGTCAGCCCCCCTATCAGCGATGCTACCTCTGAGGAAAACGTACAAACTTTGGTTTTGACCTAAGGCTGTTGGCACTGCATCATTGTCATCGTCGTCGTCACCATTATCCTCGCTGTCATCAATGACACAGGTAAAGAAATTGTTCGAGTCTGCTGGAAATTGAAGCATATTTGCCCTAGGACAGCCGACCGCTATATCCTCATCATGGTCACTGATCGAGTCGGTTAGCACAACAGCGTTACCTCGGGTATCGCCATCAGGCTCCCAAGTTGGAAAATCGCTGCCTAACATAGAAGGATCTACATAGCCAGGGGTAGGAGTTAAATTACCCACATGGGCGTACTTCGTCAGTTCGTAGCGTACAATGCGGTTTGGGCCAGACCAGATCTCTCCCGGTTGATTTTCCCGAGAAAAATACACAACCAAATCATAAACGTTGTGGCGTACCCGCAAAATTTCACAGTCATCAGCGCGATTTGCAGGACATGTACCTAAGCTAGTCGCTGTGCCAGCTACATTAGGTCGATCGATAGTAATCGGTCGCAATCGCCAAAAGGCCACAACGGCAGTACTATCAGCAGGAGCATCGCTAAGCTGGTCAGCGATCGCCTCAGGATCGGCATAAACAAAAATGGCCTCTCGCAGATCGCGACTGATGTAGTCTAGGGCGCGTCGAGTATCTTGCTGAGCCTGGGTGAGTCGTTCTTCCCTAGCATTGACACCTAATAACTCGACCAAGAAATACAGCATGGTGCCCACAATCAGGGAACCAACGATAAGTGAAACCAGTAACTCAATCAGGGTGAAACCCTGCTGGTGACTCTTATCTTTTCGCAAGATTAAGCGGCTTATGGTTTTAGGCGACAGAGGGAAGGTCATGGGTCAGGTACTGCCAAATGAAAAGTAGATAGAAGCGTATGAAATCAAGACAGGATAGTCGACCAGTGGAGTGTTGGAGGGTTGTTAAAGCTAGGTGTTATCGGCCGATTCGTCAGCAGCATCATCCGATGTATTGGGTGGGTTGCAAGTAGGAGGAATACTAAGCTGGGCATCAGACAGCGGGGTCTCTCGTCGACGATTGGTATATTCAATAAAGTCACACAAAGAATCGCCCTGCTCGCCTACAGCAATGGTGGTGTACAAAGCTGCTAGCGGACGACTGGAACGATCGCCTTCACCACTTGTTATGGCTAGAGACGCTGGATCAGTAGGCAAGTTACCTGTACCGTCAACATTGATGTCATAGACTCGCACTCCCATGGCAAAGGCAATAGGAGTCCCGTCTGCCCCCAACTGTCCTGCTGCCCTAAACCGCTGCACCAAAAAGTTGTCCTGCCCATCACCATCTATATCGATCGGTTGAGCATAGTCAAAGCTAGACTCATCAGTGACGCTTAGATCGGGACCATCCGCATCACGAATCCCTCGATCAGTAACACCCTGAGCAACTGGGGGTAAATCTGCCGCCGCATAATCGCCCCGTTCCACCAAAACCCGGGTCGTGTCAATTTCACCTTGGGCCAGGGCCAGGGCCTGCTCTGCCCTTTGACTATTGACCCGAGTGGCAACCGAAATCACCATGACTGGGGCAATGGCTCCGGCCATTAGAGCAACCATAATGATGGCTACTAAGCACTCAATCAACGTTAGCCCTTGCTCTTGAGGGTTATTCCCTAACCTAGTCATCGGTTTGAGATTTGACCCCAGGGGTAATCGGCAATGGTCACGGAATGGAATCAACATGGTACATGCCCTATTTGATGGACTGACTCCCCCCAGTGGGGGGAGCGTGAAGGCGCTTAGTTAGACGTTGGGCAACTGTCACCCCTGATTGGTGGATCAAAGATGAATTCACCCTCTTCCCTGGCACAGCGCAGCAGGTTGATATAGGGATCGTTAGCAGGTAGTTCGCGGAAGTACTCGTTACGAGGAGTCCCTACCGAGATAAAGCGTCGAGCCGCTGCGGCTGGCGGGTAGTATAGCAAGCCTGGGTCATAACCCCACCGTCTCAGGGGTGGGAAGTAGTAGCCGAGACGCTCACTGTTATCAGGGCTAGCCCCCGGTTCCCAAGCATCGTGCTCAAAAGGCCCCGTAGACGCTGTAGCAAAGTTGAGTTGTAAGAAGGCACCGCTGATAATCAGAGGGCGTTGGTTACCACCTTCTCGCCAGTGCTCGATTAGGCGCGGAAAGTTGTGCAACCCACCATAAGCCTGTTCCGGACGGCTCGGCACAATACCGCCAATAAACACGGCATTCACTCGTACGTCATCTTCATCAATCCGGTGAAGATTACTGCGACGATTGCCATCACTATCCCTGAGGCCAGTCCAATCACCAGCGGCTACTTCCTCACTAACAGGGCCATCGTCGATGAAGGCATCACCGTTGCGGTTAATCCACACCGGGGAGCCAACCCCGTTTTCCCGTACTAACCCATCGCCTGTCAGATCATCATCTGGACGACTTTGATTCATGTAAGAGGTGTTAGTTGGCTGTGTATTGCCGGGTCTGGCAATAGTGAAGGTGTCCTCTGCTGCACCATCAATTAAGCTGCCAGACAGGATGGTAAAGGCATCAGCCAGAATTTCTACGGGTCGCCAGGTATCTGTTTCTGGTCGGGCAAAGTTCAGGTTCAAACCGCCATCGCCTTGTTCAGTCCTGGCTGTGTAGAAGTTAGCCTCAGTCCACACCTTGTCCATAACAGTGGCCCGGAACTCTTCCATAATCGAGTCAGCACCAGCTGTTACTTGGGTTCCGGCGTTATTAATGTGTCTGACCCTGCCAAAGTGACGGTTAAAGTCACCCTGGACGTAGGCACTGTTATCGGTAACAAAGGTCATCCCTACATCGCGGGTTCTGCCAGCGCTCATGTCAGCTCCGTTGCGGAACCGGAAGCCGTGGGGACGACGATCAGGATCTGCCACAAAGTCCACAGGCTTGAGACTAACACCCCATTCCGTCAGAGGCGGATCTTGTTCATCGTCTGGAGTTGTGCGCATCCGACAGTTGGCCGTGGTAATGGCTGCAACAGTCAAGCAGTCGTCAGCATCTTGATTGGCTCGCTTAGGCCGCACAATTTCGTCTTCACGCACCGCATCTTCGCGGAAGGCATAGACAATCCCTTCACTGAAGGTGTTGCAGTCCGGACCATCTAGATCATCTGGATCACACTGAATATCAGGGATCCAGGGGGTTGTAGCTCCATTAGGCTCTTCAGAGGTCAAGGTAGCCATATCCATATCCAGCACTCGAATGGCCATTTGCTCTCGGCCATCGAACATGCCCTTGTCTAGGAAGGCTACATCAGCAGCAGCTGTAGTACCTGGCAAGTTAATTCTAAAGGGTGCTGCATTAATTTGGGCGTGAGTAGGCTCAGCAGGGAGCCGAGGTCGGTCACCAGTTACAGGCAAGACCCAGTCAGATAGATTTACCGCTTTAGGTACTGCAGCAATTTCTTTAACCCCTTCAATGATGGCAGTATCATTTGCCTCAGACTTAGTGACGATTTCAAAATCGAAGTCACTATTTTCATCGCGGATGTAATCCTGACTGATATACTCCTCCTCCTGCGGTTGAGCGTGATAATCTGCTCCGTCATGATCATGCTCTTCTAGAGGAAACAGGTAGTAAAGGGAGGGGAATTTAACGGGCATATTACTGCGCTGACTGCAGCCTACTAGACCCGATACACCGACGTTGTCGTCACCGCCACCGCCACCAGCCAAAATTGGCCTAAAAACATTAGGGTCGCAATTGGTTCTAAGGCTAATAGGGATATTACCAGTACCGTAGTCAACAGTAACTAAATAACCAGTGTCAGCATCCCAGTCTAGCTCTCTACCGCCTTCTTCAAATGTCTTGGCCGTTTGGCCTTCTTTGAAACCCAAGTCACGGTCTCTAATTAGGGCGTATATACGGTTGACCCGGTTTGCATAATCCTCAAATAGTCGAGCATTATCTTCATTCAGGTTTCCTGTTCCATAGGGAAGGATTTTTTTCCATTGCTCAAATTCAACCTGGTTGAAATATTCTGAAGCTCCTCCTGGAGATCTTCCTTGGGTGTCAGCAATATCATTGCCACTGGCATCTTTTAGATTGCCAAGGAAACGATTCCTTTGGTTCTCCCTAAGGTATTGATCAGCCTTTGTCCTTAAGTAAGTTAGAGTAGCTGCGTTACCTGCATAAGGATCGTTATCCATCTCAACGACGACTTCTTGATTGGTGACTGGGTCTCTTTCAGTCTCCAGAGGAATGCCGTCAATTAAATCTTCGCCACTATCACCCAGGATAATTAAGTTTCCATTGGCAGTGGTTACAAGGTCTCCTGTGACGGGATCTCTTTTAGCCCTTTCATTCCTAACAATAGGTACAATTCGCCTATTAATCCATGAATTCCTATCTAGGCCAAGCCCGGTCAACTCTTGAACGAGACCACTATATTGAGGTCCGGGAGGTGTGTCGTTGGCAATATATAGAGCGATTCTGCCAATCAAGTTATTAAATCGTTGGCTGATGCTTTGGAGGTTTGGAAAGCCAGGAGGAGGAGGATCACTCATAAGAATCTTAAAATCTTGGAGTTCCTTGCCCATGTTGTAGGCCAGAACCCCAAGAGTACAAGCAGCAGTGTGAACTGTTGACTTGTCAGCAGGGCTCAGATCATTAAAGGCACTATCACTATTTAGCCCGCCAGCATCAATGATCCTTCGTAGGTTGGAAAAATCTCCCCACATGGCTTGTTGAGGGTAGGGGTGCACAAGGCTATCTTGTACAGCAGGGAAAGATGGAGCACCACCGTTAGGATCGCCAGCAAAGTGAGCTAAGTTCCTTAATGCTTTCCCTAACGGCTGATTTGCAGCAACTTGTGTTGCAAACTCACTGGCTTTATCAAAGTCATCATGGTATTTAAACTCCCAGCCATTGGTTCCCTGGCCATTGAAAAAGTCAGTTCTAGGGCCACCCGACAACCATTGACCAAAGGTTCTGCTGTTAGCAATGCTCTTCCTGGTACCAGGGTGAGCTGTTAATGCATAGCAAGCCATCGGGAATTCGCCGTCACTGGCCATACCACCCCCTTCAAAGTGGTAAACTGCCATGCTCTGAACTGCGGCCAAATTGTCTCGCAGAGAACGCTTTTGGCGATACTCATTAGCACCGATCTTGTTACCTACTGTGCGCTCTGCACTAGGCGGATATAGACGATCGGCATTTTCAGCCACCTCACCCACTGAGGGATCAAGATTCCACTCTACGGGGTTTCCTAGCTCTAGGCGTTCACCTACCACAAGACGCAAACCATGGGCAATGGCCTGCCGTTCCCAGTAGCCATCTAATCCTTCGACAGGGTCCCTTAACTTCTCGAAACCAGTAGTACTAATCTCATCACCAAGATCTCTAGCATTTTGGGTAATATCCAGGCTTGTGTCAGTTTCATCATAGCGAGGCTTTGGCCCCCATCTGTTATCGGCCCTAAACAAGTCGTCTACAAAAGGCTTCGGCACCCGCTTGTTGAGCACACGAGAGGCACCATCACGCTCACCAGCATGAATCGGATTATTTAACCACGCCGCATCTCGCTGCCAGGTTGCAGCATTGTTACTCTCTAATCGATCTGCAGTAAACAGAACCAAGGGGTTGGACGCAACATCGCCAGGACTACCATTTCTAACCGAATCATTATTATCAGTTAGCTGTCTATTGGTGACTGGTTCCTGATTATCGCCATCCCAGACATGAATGGTAACAGGGCCTTGACCACCATAGGAATCTTGAACGACTGTTCCTTTAACAATTTGGCCTTGGAAATCGTCATTATTTCTACCAACGCCAACAGTTACCTCTGACGCTTCTCTGCCATATACGCAAGAGTTGTGAGAGCTAATTTTATAGGACTCAAAACTAGAGTTATTCTGGAATCCACCAAGAATGAGGTTGCCATCTGTGTGCATAGCCCCATTGATTGTGAAGGGTGAACCAGGATAAGCTTCTAAGTCATAGCGGAACCAGGCAGCCCACTTATTACCCCGGTCGGCAATGCGGGATTGCTGAAACTCAAAGGATTCTACTGTGCTATTCGCGTCACTTTCGTTAGGCACAAAGACATTGATCTGAAAATTCTTTTGCAGACTGGCACTGCTACCCTGGTCTACTACCTGCCAACCAGCTTCAGACCGGGCGTTCACACAGGCTGGCGAAGCCGCTGTAGCCGCAACAGGCCCGGTGCGGGTCACTAAAGCCTGGGCTTTGTCTTCATTGACTGGATCTTGGATTCTGATCGCTTCAGCACTATCAGGGGAGATATCTTTGGGGCCAATGTCATCCACCAAAATTGAATAAACGATAGTTTCGCCGTTATCGTCAAAACGCCAGGCGTTATCTAACGTATTGTCACCATTGATATCCAGCCGCTCTTCATCCGGGAGGGTAAATGGATCGCCAGGCAATGCAGACAAATCAGTAATATAGGGTTCATCCAGCATCATGCTGGCCAAAAAGTCGCTGGTAGGCAACCCGCCAGTCAGACGTGGATCATTGTTAAATAAGAACTCAATTTTGGCTCTGGCCCGATCTACTGCTGGGGCAGCCACATTAGCGACTCTCACTTGCTCCCGCTGGGAGATCGCCATATCACTGCGGGTAAAGGTGCGATAGGCAAGTGCCGTCGCCGTCAACACCACCATCAGCGTCAACAACACCGTCGTCGGCAACACAAAACCCGACCGCGCCCAACGGGACGGTCGGTTCGCCAACAAAACAACCCGCAACAACCCAGTCACTAATCGCTTCAGCGCCGCTTTAGGAAGCCGCCAAACCTGCCGCAGTAGATGACGATGCATTTTCAAAGACCGATTAGCCAAACAACAACATCTAGAACTCGCATCAGCAGCGCCATACCTGGCCCTGCCACAGCCCTAGAGCCTGCCGGGGGGCAGACAGACCCTGACAATACCCTGGTAAACCTCGAACCCGACACCAGGGGGCGGGTGCTCCGTGTGCTTGGGATATTGACCCATAAACCTCAAGCGGGCAAACACCCAACGGACCCGAGCTTACAGATCAAGATACCCACATAGTTTAGCGAAGCCATCAGGCCTGTAAAGCTTCCGTGTAATCACGGACATTAGCCCTCACCTGATACCGAGACCAACTTAATAAGACGAAATACGTTACCCGATGTGCCCTGAGGATTCCATCTTAGTCAAAGCTTGATTAAATAGCCTGGGTATTTTCGCGATACTTCATTTATCGCCGTACCCCACGGCTAGCAGGCCGACGGACCACCCCGATCGCGGTGAGGCCTACCAGCAGAGGGGTGAGCCAATCCCCTAGGGTAACGTAGGGCGTGGCCCAGGGATGACGGTATAGCGTCGCCCTGTGCGCCACATAGGTGTGGGTCGGCGCTAACCAGCGGGTGCGACCGTGGCCATCCACCAGCCCCGACAACCCCGTATTCGTCACCCGAATCGCCCAGCGATCGCTTTCCACCGCCCGCAGCACATCAAACCCGTGGTGCTGGCGCATCATCCCCAGGGGGTAGGGGTCATTGTTAGACACCGTGACAATATATTCCCCCCCCGCTCTGGCCTGGCGCCGAAACAGCCGGGGGTAGGCCGACTCGTAGCAAACCCCCACAATCCCTGGCCCCAGGCTGGGCTCAAACCGCTGATCAGGCCGACCCGGCACCAGGTAACTATCCATGGGCGACAGCCGACCAATCAGCTGCCCCAAAATCGGCTCCAGCGGCATGTATTCCCCCAGGGGCACCAGTTGCACCTTGTCATAGCGAGCCTGGGGTACTGCCATTCCCTGATCGGTAGGGCGCAGTTCTAGCAGGGTTTGGGCATGGCCCTCGGCAGCGGTGCTGGGCATCACGGTACCCAGCCACAGGGGCACCCCGGCCTGGGCAACGGTGCGGGTCAGGGCGGCAAACTGGGGCAAGTTGGGCTGCCAAATCAACGGAATCGCCCCCTCGGGGGTGACCACCGCATCCACCCCCTGGGCCGCCAGGGTGCGATAGCCCTGGGTATAGCCATCGAACGCCTGGGCAATGCCAGCGGCGGTCAGCTTTTCGCGGGTGGGCACATTGCCCTGTACCATGCCCAGGGCGATCGCCTGGTCGGCAGGGTTAGGGGTGGGCCAGAGGTAGAGGGTGGCACCGAGGAGGTGGGCGGCGAGGAGGAGGAGGAGGGGGTGGGGGAGGTGGGGGGATG
>NZ_SMDQ01000102.1 GCF_012911975.1 Nodosilinea sp. P-1105
TCAACTTCCCGGTGAGTATTTACACTCGGCTGGGGCCAGAATCTGAGGAACCTCCTTAGAAATGAGCGAACCGGGAGTAAACAAGCTATCCTTAACCTAATTCAGACCTATGATGCTGTTTCAGATCGTCAAGATAAATACGGAACCTATTATCGGGTTGAAGGCCCAATCTCTGGCCCCAAAGGTGACCTACTTGTTGTTACAGTGTGGATAGAACGTGCCAAGGACAACATTATCCAGTTCGTCACGCTCAAACCAAAGCGATGAAAGATCCTGAAATTTCACTGTATAGCCGCGTTTCCCTGAATCGGGACTTCCCGGAGTACAACCTCCGGCAGGGCGACATTGCCACCTTTATTGATACCGTCCCGGCCCCAGACGATAGCGAAGAGGGTTGCATCTTGGAAGTGTTTAACGCCCTAGGCGAATCGGTGGATGTGGTAACGGTACCCAAATCAGCTATTGCGCCGTTGCGCCCAGACGAAATTCTGACCGTGCGATCGCACCTGGAGGTAAAGTAGTTTCAGTTCTGGAAACAACCCCGACAAAGGACTTGCCAGCCAGTAACGTAAGAGTTAGCTAAAGCGTCAGGAATGCGTCTTGCTGTCGTTGAAGTAACCGTAGTCTGAGCTTCCATCGTTCCAGGGCAATGGCCGTCTCGGCCAGTCTTCGACTATCGCCTCAGGTCAAGGAAGACAGACTCCCTTATCCTCGGTTTTGGCTGGGTTGCTCGTATCAGGTCACGGCATCCTTCGCCCAGGCCCTCTTTGCCCCTAATCCTATGAAACGTTTCTGGCAATTCCCGGCTGTAGTCGGCATAGTTTTGCTGGGTACGGCCCTGGCTTATCCTTGGACCATGGGCACCGCCCAGGCCCAGATAGACCCCACGCGGCCCCAGAGCAATCAGGCCCAGGGCCAGGCGGTGGATGTGGAGGCACTGCGATCGCACCTGGTCGCCCAAGACTGGCAGGCTGCCGATGCCGAAACCCGTCGCATCCTTGACCCTTGGATTCACCCCGGTGGCGATATTTTGGGGCCGGGTCTGGCCACCAACATTCCCCCAGAGGTGTTGCAAACCCTCGACCAGTTCTGGGTGGAGGCCAGCGGCGGGCGGTTTGGCTTTAGCGTGCAGCAGCGCATTTGGGCCGAAGTGCGCGCCCAGCATCCGTTGGATTCAGCCACAGCCGCGCAGGCTTTTGGCGATCGCGTCGGCTGGACCCGTCCCCCCGGCCTGGGAGACCCCACCTTCATCGCCGGGGAATGGCTGACCGAGATGGAAATTACCCATTCCCTGGAGGCTCCGGTGGGCCATCTGCCCTGGGCTGGGGTGAGCTGGGTGCAGATTTCTCGCCTTTTCCAGGTGGAGAGCTGCGGCAGTTGTACCATCGACGCCATGTACGTGCAGGGGGAGCGGTTCAATCGCTACATTCCCACCCTCTATGCCTGGGTGGATACGGCCCTGGCTCTGATGGTGCCCGATGCGGGTTCCTGGCAGCGGCCCCAGTTGGCCTACACCATCGATCTCAAGTCCCTCTACCCTGATGCCCAATGCCCCATTACCCTGGTGTCTTCGGCCATTAGCCCCAATGGGGCGGTGGTGGCCATCGGTAGCCACAGCTATGTTGCGGGCTGCCCCTCAGTGGGGGAAAGTACTCTGGCCCTCTGGAATGCTCAGCGCGGCAACCGCATTATTACCCTGCACCGGGGGCCAGCCCTGGCGGCTTCGGCCCAGGGCCACCCACTCCAGGAATCCCCTGGCCAGGGAAACCGGATTGTGGGGGATGTAGCCAATGCGGTGGCTTTTACCCCCGACAGTCAGTGGGTGGCAGCGGGCCTGTCCTACGGGGTGGTGCGCCTGTGGTCGGCCACCACGGGCGAGCAAGTGCGGATTTTTGAGGGACATCGCTACGCCGTGCGGGCGATCGCCATCAGCCCTACGGGCCAAACCCTGGCCAGCGCCAGCGCCGACCACACCGTCAAACTCTGGGATCTGCAAACCGGACGACTGTTGCAGACCATCCCCCTCCCCGCCGCCCACGGCATCGTCCACACCCTGCGCTTTAGCCCCAACGGGCAGCGTCTGGCCACCGCCACCGACCAAAACACCCTTCAGCTCTGGGAGGTGCCCACCGGACGGCTGATCCGCACCCTGGTGGAGCGGGCGGGCAACGCTGTGCCGCTGCTGCCGGTGGCCTTTAGCCCCGACGGCCAAACCCTGGCCACGGGCGATGCCGACAACAGCCTCAAGTTCTGGAACGCCATCACGGGCGCTCGTCAGCTCACCCTGACGGTACACGACCCCCTGCGCCACCTGGCCTACAGTCCCAACGGCGAGTGGCTGGCCACCAGTGACGGCTTCACGGCCCGTCTGTGGAACCTGGCTACCCAGCGAACGGTGCATTTCATCCCCCTCAACCAGACCGCCGACCATCAGATTCAGCCCAGTAACCCCGGCCTGGTAGCCTTTAGCCCCGACGGCCAAAACCTGGCCACCAGCACCCTGCTGTTGCCGCTGACCGAAAGCGAGCCGATTCCCCGTCAGGGCATCACCCTCTGGTCGGTGGCGACGGGGCTACCGCTGTCGCAGCTCCATGAGGTAGGCCCCTTTCAGTTCAGCCCCCGGGGCGACTTTTTGATCACCTTGGGACAACAGGTGGAGGTCTGGCAACCCTACGGCACCCTGGAAGGGTCATCCACCAGGGACGGTCATTTCCTATCGAGACAGCTATTATTTAAAAACCTTAGGGAGCAAATGTATTGACATCGCAGCAAAATATATGTACGTACTAATTGGTGGCGCGGGCTTGATTGGCCGAACTTTAGCCCAACGGTTGGTTAAATTAGGGCACACAGTTGCCATCATCGATATTGACCCAATAGCCTGTGCCTACGCCAGAGAACGTCTGGGGGTGATGGCCTTTGAAGGCAGTGCTGTCAGTACTGATACCCTGTCCGAAGCTGGGATTCACAAAGCTGATATTGTCTGTGCGGCACTGCGTTATGACGCTTTAAATCTGGCTATTGTTTCTTTAGCCCGACATTATAAAGTTCCTCATATTATTTCCCGTTTACGCCATCGAGATTTTGAACATCCCTTACGCCATGCTGGGGCTCATCGCATTATCAGTACCGTGAATCTGGCGGTTTCAACCATGGTGAATGCCGCTGAGTATCCCCAGGTTGAGTCCATTATGCATTTTGAAGAAGGGCAAATTGAGGTCCTTAAGCTGTCCATTAGTGAAGATTGTACCTTTGCCAAGCATAGACTAGCCGATATCGCTAAGGATCCTCGTTTCCCACCTAGTTCACTAATTATTGGCTATCAAGCTTATCCCCATAAGAACTTAGTCATTCCCAATGGAGATACAGTTTTGGAGCCTAATTCTAAAGTTCTGGTTGTAACGAAGCCAGAAACATTGCATGAAATCATTGACTTGTTACAACCCAATGTGGACCTCAATATTCTAGTTTCATCAACTGATCATCAATAGCTCGGATGCGATCTGCAACGATGTCAGCTGATATAATCCGTTTACGCACAGCATCGTTCAGGGCATTGCGTTCTACCATTAAAAGCTGTCGCTTGATACCATTAAATTTAGAGACTTTACCCTTGCTGGTTTTCTTCGCGGTAACTTCACGGCTGTTAAGTTGTCGTAGTTGGGTTTCAGCTTCTGCAATGCCAACCTGGTAGTCAGCGCGCATTTCTTCATACATCGACTTAGATAAAATGCCAGAATTATGCATGTTTAATAGTTCTGCCTGGGCAGCTTTGGCTGAAATTAATTTGGACTGGGCGAGTTCGATCTGTTGTCGAGTCTTTGAAACAGGGGTAATATTCACTTTTTTTATCAGCCATGATAAGCTAAGCCCTTGAATTACCAAAGATATCAAAACCGCCCCATAGACCAATGTAATTAAATTGGTCCGCCCCAGAACAGTGATTGGAATACTTAGGGCCATCACCATTGATAGTGAGCCTTTAATATTGCCTAAAAATAAAACATGGGCCCATCGGATGGGAATGGGTAAGTCGATACGGCCAGAGAGAGCCAGGAGTGGGTAAACAGATAGAACTCGGCCAATTTGGTAGGCTAGTATGGCCAGAAAAACAGCTGGAAGAATATTCCACATTTCTAGTAAGTCTACTTCTAGGCCAATTAGCAAGAAGATGAATGTGTTTACGCAGAAATCAGCATATTCCCAAAAGTTGATCAACGTGATTTTGCTAGAGGCAGACAGTGACTGAGATAAGCCTCGATTGCCTATCGTTAAACCAGCGATGACGACGACGACGACACCTGATACTTGCAGGGCTTGTCCGGCTTGAAAGGAACCAAAGGCAACGGCTACCGTTAGCAATATTCCACTTAGGGAATCATCGGATAGAGCCACAAGCAAACTATTGCATAGATAGCCAATGGCCAGCCCCAGCAAACCTCCTCCGACGATCACGATGAACAGTTGTTGTAGGCCCCCTGCGAGGGTAAAAAAACCGGTCGTGTAAGCCTCAATGATGAGGCTAAATAGAACCAGGGATGCTCCATCGTTGAAAAGGCTTTCCCCTTCTACGATGGTGGCAAGCCGATCAGGAACTTTGATTTCTTTAAAGACAGCAATGACAGAGATCGTATCTGTGTTTCCCAGGATAGCCCCAAGCAATAGGGCTGGGATCCAATCCATATTGAGGGCAAATTTTAGGATTAGTGCGGTGATGCCAGACGCCATAAATAGGCCAGGGCCAGCCAACAAGCTAATCGGCGTTAGGGTGCTGCGAAGACGACTGAGATCGGTGTTGATAGACGCCTGAAAGACTAAAATGGGCAGTAGTAAATTTAGGATTAAATTAGGATCCAAACGGACAGGCTGAGGCAAAAACTCGGTGATGGCCAGCCCTGCTAAGACCAGCCCGGTTACATAGGGAATTCGGTAGCGACGGGATATTAGGGCAACGCCTGTTGCCACCAGGAGCAAGATTGTGAGGATATTAGCGATCTCGGCAACACTAGCATCCGCCAGGAGCTGTTGTTCGGTTTCTGAGGCTAGTAGGGGCGTTGGTTCGAACATGGAAGGGATACCCAAAAGCCAATGATGATAGTGATTTGTTGTCAATAACATGAGGGATGAAATATCAACTACTCCTTGGTATAGCAACGTGATTGCTTCAGGGATTTTGCCACTCTATCGATGATTAATCCTCTGTTGCAATCCCTGCCATTACGGCAGGGTGCCTTGATTTTGTTACCACTTCTGTAACCAGGCCCTGGCCAGACGACAGAGGTCGCTAGGCTAGCGTCATGACTATCTCTTCTCTATAAAACCTTAGCCGCCGCTGATATGGCTTAACCGATGATTAGCTTCTTCTCGAAATCTCTACTGGCTTCAGTGATGGGCAGCTGTTTGCTGGTCAGTTGCAGTACCACGGCCCCCCCTACGGCTACGCCCACCGGCGAGGTGACTCGCCCCGCCTTCGACACGTTTACTGCCCCCAATGTGCAGCTGCCGGTGACAACCGCAGCGGGCACTTGCCCCGATACCGTTGACCTATGGGTCATGAGTCAGGGCTTTGAGGGTGGCGCAGACCATACTGTGGTGGTGGATTTTCCGGCGATCGCCACCGGTCCCACCGAGATTCTTTCCTCAGAGGACCGGCGCATCATCTACGTCGCCCCCCTGCAGGAAGAGTTTGCCAGTTGCTCGGGCACCGCTGAATCAGAGTTCCTGGCCATGTATTCCGTTCACCTGGGCAACGGCAAAGTTCACTTCGAGCTCAATCTGAGCGATGACGGCGGTGCCCGCACCATCCGCTACGCCGACCTATCAGTGACTCGCCCCTACATCTATTGGCGAGCCGAGAGCTAGATGGCCCAAGCCCAGTAACCCCCAGGGGCCACAGGATAGGACATTTCCAGAAACCCGGTTTCTTGCCTGGTTGATTTATATCAATTCTCTAAGTGACGTTCTCCCAACGTCCTCACCCCAAACCCCAAGGATTTGTAGTCACATCTGGCCGATTTGATAGTACTTGGCCAATAACAAAGGAGAAACCGGGTTTCCCATGGACTTAGCGAATGGGCTCAGGGGATAAGTTTTGAGTCGTTTTGAATTAGGTCTAGGGCGATCGCCCTAGAATTTAGGATCATAAGTCATTCTACTCAAGGCGATCGCTTCAGCCTGCCTTCAGGAGGGGACCATGACCCAACGGCTGACTTCAACCAAACCCGTTTCCCTGCCAGCTCTGTGGAACGCTCCCCACCCAGATTCGAGCCGGGTGGTTCTTCGGCACCGGCCGCTTTGAGCCTGAAGGCGAATTTTTTCGCTGTACCCTCGACCGAGTCCGCTACCGCTGATTGGCCTTTCCCTCTCAGAGGCATTCCTATGGAAAACACTAACCTCCTGACTGACCTGGTGCGCTACGGCACCCTGGCCGCCTCCAGCCACAACACCCAGTGCTGGCGGTTCCGGATGACGGAAACGACCATCACCATTCTGCCCGATTTTTCCCGCCGCTGCCCCGTGGTTGATCCTGACGACCACCACCTCTATGTGTCTCTGGGCTGCGCCGCAGAAAACATACTGCAGGCGGCTAAGGCCCATGGTCTGACTGGGCAGGTGCGGTTTGATCAGTCGGGGGCGGAGACGGGGGCTGTCCACCTGAGCTTTGCCCCTGGCGCACCAGAGACCACCCCCCTGTTTGATGCCATTCCCCACCGCCAGTGCAGCCGCACAGAGTACAACGGTCACCCCCTGGCCCCAGAGGAGTTAGAACAGTTGGCGGCGGCGGGCACCGGAGACGGAGTGCGGGTGGTGCTGCTGACCAACCCAGCGAAGTTGGCCGTGGTGGAGCAGTTTGTGGTGCGGGGTAACACGGCCCAGCTGCGCAACCCCGCCTTTGTGAAAGAACTGACGGCATGGATTCGCTTTAACCAAGCCGAGGCAGAACGCCAGGGGGATGGGCTTTACAGTGCCGCCTCAGGCAATCCATCGTTGCCCCGCTGGCTGGGACGTTTGATTTTACCCCTGGTGCTGCGACCCAAACCAGAGAATGAAAAGTGTGTCCGTCAACTGCGTAGCTCGGCGGGGGTGGCGGTGTTTGTGTCGGCACCCAGCGACCCGGCCCATTGGGTGGAGGTGGGCCGCTGCTACGAGCGCTTTGCCCTACAAGCCACAGCCCTGGGCATTCGCAATGCCTTTTTGAACCAGCCGGTGGAAGAAGCCGCCCTGCGGCCCGAATTTGCCCAGGCCCTGGGACTGACTGCGGAACGCCCCGATCTGGTGGTGCGGTTTGGCCGAGGACCTCAAATGCCGCGATCGCCCCGACGGCCTGTCGAAGCAGTACTGGTCACGAGTGATTATCCAGATAAATAAGCTATTTCCGGACGTAATCAATGATTTGACGCATCACAAACTATAAACCAACAGTTGTTGACAACTATAAACTATAAGTTTATAGTTGGTTTAGTGTTGATTTTAAGTTTCCCAGGCATCTACTACCAATGAGGGTTAGACGGGTTCAAGAAATGGTTTTGCCAAATCTTCCGAAGCAGTTACGCTCTGCCCGGAAAGGAGCTGATATGAGTCTGCTGGAAATATGCAGGCAATTAGACATTACGCCTACCTATTGGTACAAGCTCGAAAAGGGAGAAACCGGCACCATTAGTTACGATCTACTGCAAAAAATTGATGAGCTTTTGCATCTAAGGTTAGAGCTGACGTTTGACAACAGTATTTTTGATTTTTCATTTAAGGAGTCTAAGAACATGGATTTGTCTCGTCTGAACTGGATTAAAGTAGTCACTCCCGGTAAGGATTGGCCTCATTATTGGGCATTATCACCTAAAGAAATCAGTGAATCAAACGAGCCAATTATTCAGAGTAATGGCCTTACAATCCTACCGCTGGGGTTTAAGAGTGGTGGAGCCGACGTGCTGAAATCGGGAGATTTAATGCTACTCACTCAACATGCGAGAATCACTCATGTTGTTGAAGTCCTTGATGAACAGCCTTACGAGAAGGGTGGATGGTCTCACCGCTATGTCAAGATTAATTGGTGGCAACCTAATTTAGCTGATTGGCATGAGCTTCCTCGCAGGGAAGATGTTCTAGGCTTCGATATTTCTATCCAAAAGGGAATTCCCTATGAGTTCAGGTCTTTCGAGACTTTTCGCAAGAGGTGGGATAGCCAGGGAGGACTGGATGGCTTTCGAGAGCATTTAACTAAGCAGCTTGAACTGGTTGGCGCAGTTATACAAAAATAGACGGAGATCGCCCCCAGATCCACCAGCGTCCTGGTGCATTAGCATGGCAATCATCCAGGGCAAGACATTATTTGGAGAACCGCTATGGCGCATCACTGGCCGCCGCTCAAGCTCGACGATTGGCAAGACACCTGCACCACCCTGCACCTGTGGACGCAGGTTGTGGGCAAAATTCGCCTGGTGCAGACGCCATGGATCAACCACTCCTGGCATGTGCCCCTATACCTGACGGCCCGAGGGCTCACAACAGGCACCATTCCCCACGATGACCAGATTTTTCAGATCGACTTCGACTTTTTTGACCACCAGTTGCGCATTGTCACCAGTGCGGGGCAGGAACGCACGGTGGCCCTGCAACCTCGTACCGTGGCCGACTTTTACCAGGCCGTGATGGCGGCCCTGGAGGAACTGGAAATCCCCGTACGCATCCACACCACACCAAATGAAATCCCAGACGCGATCCCCTTCGAGCAGGATGATACCCACGGGGCCTACGATGCTGAGGCCGCCCAGCGGTTTTGGCGGGTGCTGTTGCAGAGCGATCGCGTCTTTCGGGAGTTTCGCTCCCACTTTTGTGGCAAGGTCAGCCCGGTACATTTTTTCTGGGGCAGTTTTGACCTGGCGGTGACCCGGTTTTCGGGGCGATCTGCACCGCCGCACCCAGGAGGCATCCCCAACATGCCGGACGATGTGGCCCAGGAGGCCTACTGCCAGGAGGTCAGCAGTGCTGGGTTTTGGCCCGGCACTGGCCTGGGTTATCCAGCATTTTATGCCTACGCCTACCCAACGCCAGAGGGGTTTAAAGATGCGATCGTACAGCCAGAAGCGGCGTTTTTCCATGAGGGGTTGGGGGAGTTTGTTTTGCCCTACGATGCCGTGCGCGAGGCAACTGACCCTGACCAGGCGTTGCTGGATTTTCTGCACAGTACCTATGAGGCCGCTGCTAAACTGGCGGAGTGGGATATGGCTGGGCTGAGGCAGACCTGGTTTAAGTGATAGCGGTTTGTGAGGCGGAGGGAGAAGATGGGGCGATCGCGGCTAGGGCTGAGAGGCTGGTTATACTGATTTTTTCTACCTAATTGCCCATATAGGGCAATTAGGCTGATCTATTTCTGCCTAATTACCCCTACAGAGGTATTAGGCTGCCAGTTTTCCACCTAACCTCCCGCATAGGCGTATTAGGCAGAATTTTTCTCTCTACTTACGAGTTATGCCGACAAACACTTGCGGAAAGGAGGCCATGAGGTTTCTTGGAGTATGAGTGATTTAGTAGATTAAAAATTTATCAGGAATATGCATCAAATACTAAGATTGAATTCACTAAAGTCCTAATCGTTTAAAGTGATGATCCTTGCAATAAAAGCTGAACCTGCGCCTTTGACTGTAAACACTGATGGAGTAGTGCGAGTCAGTGGAACGCGAGTAACTTTAGATACTCTGGTTGCTGTATTCAAACAAGGGGCAACTGCTGAAGAGATCGTGTATCGTTACTCATCCTTAAGGCTAGGTGACGTTTATGCGTCGATCGCTTTCTATCTCAACCACCAGGAGGATGTAGAGACATATCTCCAGCAGAGACAGCAGCAAGGTCAAGAAATTCGCCAAATGAATGAGGCTCGATTTGATCCCCAAGGTTTGCGAGATCGTTTACTCGCCCGCAGAGTTGAACAGCAAGCATGATCAAACTGCTAGCCGATGAAAATTTAGACAATACAATCATTCGAGGCTTACTGCGCCGCAATCCAGATATCGATATTGTTCGTGTTCAGGATATTAATCTATCAGGAGAAGATGATCCGATTGTGCTTGAATGGGCCGCTCATCAAGGACGTATTTTGCTTACTCATGACGTGGCTACCATTACTCGCTATGCCTATGAAAGATTAGCCAAAAATCTCGCTATGCCAGGAGTCATTGAGATCCATGCAGATGCAGCAATCGGGAGAGTAATAGAAGATCTTTTAACGAGAAACTTCATCAAGTGTCTAACTAATATATTTTTTGTTTCAGTCATCTACCTTTTTGAAGGAGTTCTAATGAGTGACGAAATTATTACCCAGGTCATTGAAGAGATGAATGATTTGCCTGATGACTTGCAGCAGCAAGTCTTGCAGTTCATTGAAACCCTACGGCAACAGCATCTTCAAGATTCTGGCAATGCCTGGGATGTCCTCGAGTCTCTCACTGGCACCGTTGAAGCCCCATCCGATTGGTCAATCGAGCATGACCATTACCTCTACGGCACCCCCAAACGCCAGGAAGCCGAATCATGAGTTCCGATCGTCTGTTCCTCGGCACCTCAAGCTGCGCCATACATCGCTCATCCGGCACCGGGGCCGCCGCCATCAGCCGCAGCGGAATCTCCTCTGCCCATACGGGCAGCGTGTAATCCTCCGGCGCATCGACGGGTGGGTCAGTGCGCATCTTGGCGGAGGCTTCGACGATCGCCAGGGCCAGCACCAGGGTATCGGCTAGCTCCTGGGGGCTCTGGGGGAGGTGCTTGACTTAGGTTCGGGGGTGGGGGAGTGGGTCATGGGGTGGATGGGTGGATGGGTGGATGGGTTAGAGGGTGGCGGGGAGGTGGGCGATGAGGGATTGGGCGGTGGGGTGGGTTTTTAGGGCGGCGATGATTTTGGGGTGGGGTTGGGGGTAGATGGTGGGATAATCGGCCTCGCCAAGGTGGGGACGGATGGGGAAGGCGAGTTGTTCGCGAGGGTCAAAGACCGGCTCCAGGGAGCCAACGCAGTGAAACTCGGCCTGTACGCCGGGTTTATTGCCTCGGGCATCTAGCCGCACCCAGCGGTCTAGCTCGGCCAGGTAGACGGCGTTGAGACCATGAAGGGTGAATCGGTCGGGCTGGGCGTCGTCGAACAGTAGACGCTGGTAGCAAAAGCCGGTGGGAATGCCGCAACGGCGCAGCAGTGCCGCCAGCAGGTGAGCCTTGGCAAAGCAGAAGCCGTGGCCCTGGTGCAGGACTTCGGAGGCGGTGCAGGTGACGCGAGACTCGCCGATGTCGTAGGTGTGGGCGATGTCATCCCTCACCCACTCGTACACCACCCTGATCTGCTCTGGAGCAGAGGAAATGCCCTGGGTCAGGGATTTCGCCAAGGGCAAAATGCTCGGGTGTTGCCAATCGATCACCGCCGAGGAGGCGAGGTAGTCTGCTTCTGCCTTCATCCTTCTGCCTTTTTCCTTAGATCTAGTTCCATCAGATTGCTGTCGCCGAAGCCCAGGCGCTGGTAGAGCGGGCGGGCCTTGGGGGCGGCGTTTAGTACCGCTTTAGTGCAGCCGATGCCCTGCAAATGCTCCACCACCAGCTGGGTCAGCCGGGTGGCGATGCCCCGATGGCGGTACTCCGGCTCCACGTAGACACCCCAGATGTAGCCGTACTGGCGGTGGGCGAGATCGATAATCCACGGATACAGCCCGGCGAAGCGCTGCCCTCCGGCGGAACCGACAATGGCCCCAGCCACCTCGGCCACGTAGGCCTGGTAGTGCAGGTGCTGGCGAGCATGGGCGATGAACTCGGTGCAGAGGGTGGGCCACTGGGGCAAAATCACCGCATCGTCTATGCCCAGATCGCGCCACATGCGGTAAAAGTGCTCGGCAATCACTCCGTCCTCCTGGGGAGTGGCGGCTCGGATGTTCACTGAGGCAGGTAGTTCCATAGGATCTCCTAATCAATCAACCATTACGGCCCCATCACCACAGCCTCAGAGTTGCTTGAAGTATCGAGCAACCGGCCAGAGCCTAAACCCTAACTTTTCATAGGTGTGTCGAGCCGGAGCGTGACCAGGATCATCGCCAGTTTCTACCATAACCATGGTTAGGTAGTGCATTAATGCACGGGACGAAGGAAAATCAGACTACGCCACCACGATAACCAGGGAGACAAGTTTATGGCTATTGAGATGACCTGTCCGACCTGTGGGTCTCACGATATCTCCAAGAACGGCACCAGCCATCGGGGGAAGCA
>NZ_SMDQ01000103.1 GCF_012911975.1 Nodosilinea sp. P-1105
GCAGATTGCGAGGCTAGGATCAACCCTAGCACCCAGTTTGCACGTCCAGCGTGGGTGGCTAGGGTTTTCGCGTTCTGTTTTCCTCAAACCCACCCCTGCCTTTCCCAAGAAGGGATGGCGGCGAAGGGTTTGTTTTCTGCAAACGCAAAAAAAGGAAACAGAACCGATGTTGCAATATCTTGAACCGGGCGCCGGTGCTGCGTCCGGCAGTGCGTCCAGTCTGCCGCCGTCGGCCAGCAATCCCCGTCCGCCTCGACCCGAAAAAGTCCGCCATCTGCTCTACGGCAGCCTGCCCGTCCTGGACCGGACGATCAAAATCCTCCATGCCCTGGGCTATGCCGAGCCCAACGACTGGAGCGATCCCCTGCCAGTGCCCCAGGGCGGCGGAACTCCCCCAGCGGTTAGCCCCTCCGAGCAGACGCCACCGAATCCAGCCGAGGGGGCTCTACCGAGCGCAGTCGAGGGGGCTCCACTGAGCGGAGTCGAAGTGTGGATGGTGATTCTGACTAAAACCCTGCTGATAGAGTAGTCCTCTGGGCATGAACGTTAAGCTGGGAAAGTTTGGCTAGGCCAGGAGCCAGAATCCAGATCTTTCTTGTATTCTGATTCCTGGCTCCTGAGTCCTATGACAGGCATAGCTTCCCACCTTAAGGGATACGCCACTTGCTACCCGACACCCAGCACCTGACACCCGCCGGCGCCTAGAACCCCGGTACAGATCCCAGGGTTCTGCCCTGAGATGCCCTAAAGTTCATGGCCAATCAGCCTGAGAACCCTGGGATCTTGCCATACTGTACCAATGCTCTAGAGAGCCTGCTGCAACATTTGCTGGTGCTGGCGAACCGAGGCCAGGGTATTGGCCGTTATCAGCCCACTGGCGGCTACCGCTGGCAGACCAATGCCCGGAAACGTCGAATCGCCGGTACACAGCAGCCCCTTTAGGGGAGTTTTGGGGCCGGGCAATAACCCCTGCTGGGGCGGTAGACCGGGGCCATAGGTGCCCCGCTGCCGCCGCAGAAACCGTTCATGGGTCAGGGGGGTACCGGTCAGTTCCACCTCCACCCGTTGGCGGATGTCAGGAATCACCCGCTCTAGGGCCTGCCACATGCAGGCGGCCCGTTCAGCTTTCAGGGCTTGGTAAGCGGCTCCCTGCCGATCTAGCCCCTGCCAGAGGTCGTAGGGTTCATTACCTGGAGTGTAGACATGAATGGTGTGCTTCCCCAGTGGCGCTAGGGACGGGTCCAGTACCGTGGGGATGGACATCACTACCAGGTTCTGGGGGGCGGTAATGGGGGTATCCCAGTCGTTGACCACGATGGCGTGGCAGGCCAGGTCAGGGGGCAGGTCAGTGCCATCGATGCCTAAATGCAGATGCATAAAACTCTCGCACTGGGGCGTGGCCTGGCGCTCTTCCAGGAAGGCCTTGGGCAAAGCAGCGTCGGGAATCAGAGGTAGGGTATCCCAAATGGAGGCGTTGGAAATCACCGCTTTATTGGCCTGCAAGGTTTCCCCAGACCGCAACACCACCCCTGTGGCCCGCTGGTCGGTGACCAAAACCTGCTCCACATGAGCCCCCAGGCGCAGGGTCCCCCCGTACTTTTTCAGCCCCCGCACCAGGGCGTTGACCAGGGCGGCACTACCGCCAATCGGGTAGTCGAGGGTGACTCCTGGGCGATACCATTCGGCAAACATAAAGGCCATCTCAGCGGTGCTGGTGCCGGTGGCCGGTAGCCCCGACAGCAAAAAGCAAAGTAAGTTCATCCAATCGCGGATAAAGCGATCGCTGACAGTGCGCTCCAAAATTTGACTAAAGGGGGCGCTAGCCTGGGCCAGCGCTGGTCCATTACGCAGTAGCGTCCAGGCATAGGGGGCAATGGTTTGTAGCACCCCCCAATCCCAGCGTAGGGCGGCGGGGGGCAGGGCGGTGGCACCACGGCCCAGGGGAGCCATCACCGCTTGCAACCGTCGCCATTCTTGGACGGCGGCATCCCCCCGCAGGGTGCGCAGCACGTCAACAAATTGGTCGGCCCCCACGGTGGTATCAAACTGGCCCTCAGGAATATAGACGCCCCAGGTGTCATAGTTTACCCAGTCCACGGTCTCGTCGATGGCATCCAGCACGTGGCGCAGCGGATTGGTGGAGGGACGATAGGACATTCCAGAATAGAGGGAAGGACCAGAGTCAAAGGTGAAACCCTGGCGCTGAAAGCCGTGGGCGGCCCCACCAGGGATGGTGTGGCTTTCGCAGAGGGTGACGCTGTAGCCATAGCGGGCCAGCAATGCCCCGCAGCAGAGGCCACCAATACCGCTACCGATTACAACGATGTCAGATGAAGGCATGGGAGATAAAGAAAGAAGAACGAAAAAAGAAGAACGAAAACCAGAATTAAGCCGAGTCTAGGTCAGACCTGGGGTTCTGCTTGATTGACCTGGTTCGATCCTCCGGGTGTATCCCAGTTTCGCAAAAGATATGCGTACAGTATCCCCTCTTGGGAGGGGCAGGGGTGGGTCAATGCTTGGGAGGGTAATGGGCGGGTTTTTGCCCTAGTGACCCAGCCGGTAGCCTTTGCCGTAAACCGTGTGGATAATGGGTGGGGTGCCTCGGGGTTCAACCTTACGGCGCAGCAGGCGCATTTGGGCGGCCAGCACATTACTGCTGGGGAGCTCCTGGTCGCCCCAGACCCCCTGGTAAATTTGGTCGTGGGTCAACACCTGGTTGGGGTGGCGCAGCAGATAGGCCAGCAGTCGGGTTTCTTTATCTGACAGTTCGATCGGTTGCCCCTGGCGGTAGGCCAGTTGATTGGCTTCGTCTAGCTCTAGCCCCTCAAAGCTAAGGTGTGGGGGAGCCTGCTCCCCCTTGGTCGACTCTGCTTGGAGCGATCGCCGCAGCAACGCCCGCACCCGAGCTAGCAGTTCCCGCAGCTCAAAGGGCTTGACCAGGTAGTCGTCGGCCCCAGCATCGAGGCCATCGACCCGGTCATCCAGGGTGTCTTTGGCGGTGAGAAACAAGACGGGGGTATTGTCCTGACGCGATCGCACCTGACGACAAATCTCCAAGCCGCTCAGCCCCGGTAGCATCCAGTCCAGAATCAACAGGTCGTAGCCCCCTTGCAGGGCCAGATCACAACCTTTAAGCCCCTCGGTGGCCACATCCACCTGATAGCCTTCGCGGCTCAGCAGGCGGCTCAGGGGCTCGGTTAATTCCACCTCATCGTCAACTAGCAGAATGTTCATCAACCGTGCATCAAAACAGTATTAGGCGCGATTAATTGTAATTGCGCCAGTGCACTCCCCTTACTCATTGATCCAACCTTTGGCCCGGGTGACGGCCTCCATCCACAGGTGAAAGTCCGCCTGGGCAGATTTCTGACGGTCCCCTGGTTCAAACACCCGGTCAATGGGGCGACGTTCTACCAGGGCGCGGTAATCGTCCCAAAAGCCAACGGCCAGCCCAGCGGCAAAGGCGGCTCCCTGAGCAGTCACATCTAGCACCTCGGGGCGCTCCACTGGAATTCCCAACACATCCGCCTGGAACTGCATCAAAAAGTCGTTGTTGCAGGCGCCGCCATCTACCACTAACTGGCGGATGGGGATACCGGCATCCTGGTTAACGGCGTTCACCACCTCGTTCACCTCAAAGGCGATCGCCTCGAGTACTGCCCGCACCAGATGTTCCCGTTGGGCGCTAGCAGTTAGCCCTTGAAACGAGCCCCGGGCATTCATATCCCAGTGGGGAGCCCCTAAACCACTGAGGGCAGGCACAAAGAAGACACCGTTATTGCCCCCGGCTTTTTGGGCTAAAAACTCGGTTTCGGCAGCGTTGGAAATCAACTGCAATCCATCCCGTAGCCACTGGATACAGGCCCCGGCGGTAAACATACTGCCCTCAATGGCATAGCCGATTTTGGGATGGCGAGCATCGCCATTGGCTTGGGACCAGGCCACCGTGGACAGCAGCTGGTTTTTCGATCGCACCACCTCAGCCCCCGTATGGGACACCAAAAAGGCTCCGGTGCCATAGGTGCATTTCAGCAGCCCAGGCCGATCGCAGCCATGGCCATATAACGCCGCCTGCTGGTCGCCAAAAATCGCTGCGATCGGAATCTCGGCCCCCAGAATAGCGGGGTCGGTGTGGCCAACAATGCCCACACTGGGTTTGATGGTTGGCATCATATGGGCCGGAATATCAAACAACGCCAGCAGGTCATCGTCCCATTGGCCGTTGTCGATATTCAGCAACATGGTGCGACTGGCATTGCTGTGATCGGTGGCATGCACCTGCCGCCCCGTCAGGTTCCACAGCACCCAGCTGTCGACCGTACCAGCCAGCACCTGGTCAAAGTCTACGGGGGGATCCGCTTCTTTTTTAGCCTGGTCCAGCAACCAGGCCAGCTTAGTCGCCGAAAAGTAGGCATCTAACACCAGACCCGTGCGATCGTAGATCTCTGCGGCTTTCCCGGCCTCTCGCAGTTGGTTACACAGGGGCGCCGTGCGCCGGTCTTGCCAAACAATCGCATTGGCTAGGGGGCGTCCGGTGCTGCTGTCCCACAGCAAGCAGGTTTCCCGCTGTACCGTCAGGCCAATCGCCGCAATGTCTTTGGGATTGAGACCGGCCTTGGAAATGGCCGATCCCATCGCCCAGTCAATTTCCTCCCAAATTTCCCGAGGGTTATGCTCGACCCAGCCGGGCTGAGGGTAGTACTGGGTCAGCTCTCGGTAGGCCTGCCCAGCAATTTGACCCTCGCGGTCAAAGATAATGGCGCGGTTGCCAGTGGTGCCCAGATCCAGGGCCATAATGTAGTTAGCGGTCATAATCGTTGCAGTGTGGGTACAGCAGAGTGGGTGCGCCTCTAGCGCAATCAATGGACACCCCTCGGCACCCACCGATAAACCCAATGGTTTCTATAAATTAAGCTTTCAGGAGAATGGCGAGGATAACCTCGAGTTTTAACAGCAATTTAACAAACTTAATGCTGAGGCCATCCGGCCCCAGGGGTAGCGCACCCCCCGTCGGGTTCGGTATCCCCCTCCCCCTGGTTGTTAGCTGTTATGAAACAATTTTTGTAGTTGATGCTTACTGTCACACAAAGGTCTGCCCTGTGAAACGAGGACTTTGGATCCCCCTACAACGACTGCTGACCCTGGTTCTGGTTAGCCTAATGGTATTGACCACCGCACTGGTGTCTCCGGCCCAGGCCCAAACCGCTGCTGAAGCCGCCATTGGTGAAAAGAGTTTTGTGGCCCAGGCCGTCCGTAAGGTTGGCCCCGCAGTGGTGCGAATCGACACCGAAAAAACCGTCACCCGCCGAGCCCCTGACCCGTTTTACGATGAGCCGTTTTTGCGCGACTTTTTCGGCGGTCTGCCCCGCCAACCCCAGGAAGAACTGCTGCGGGGGCAGGGGTCCGGGTTCATCATCGACCAGACCGGCAACATTTTGACCAACGCCCATGTGGTGAATGGGGCCGACCGAGTGGTGGTAACCCTCAAAGATGGCCGTAGCTTCGATGCCATTGTGGAAGGAGTAGACGATGTCACTGACCTGGCTGTGGTCAAAATTGATGACAGTGATGACACGCTGCCCACCGCCGCTTTGGGCAACTCTGACCTGGTGGATGTGGGGGATTGGGCGATCGCCGTAGGAAACCCCCTGGGGTTAGACAATACGGTCACCCTGGGCATCGTCAGTACCCTGAAGCGGTCCAGCAGTTCTGTGGGCATCCCGGGCAAGCGGTTGGAGTTCATTCAAACCGATGCCGCCATTAATCCGGGCAATTCTGGTGGTCCCCTGGTCAACCAAAATGGCGAAGTAATTGGCATCAACACCGCCATTCGGGCTGATGCCATGGGCATTGGCTTTGCTATCCCAATCAACAAAGCCAAAGAAATTAAAGACCGTTTGGCCCTGGGCGAATCCATTGCCCACCCCTACATTGGGGTGCAAATTGCCACCTTCACCCCCGACATGGCCCGTCGCAACAACGAGGATATTAATGCTGGCATGTACCTACCAGAAGTGGACGGGGTGCTGATTATTCGCGTCTTAGAAGGGACTCCAGCCGCTGAAGCCGGGCTGCGCCGAGGGGATGTGATTGTGGCCATAGACGATGCCCCGGTGCGTAATGCCGATGATCTGCAACTTCGGGTGGAAGACACCAAAATTGGCGATACCCTGCAGCTGGATATCCGCCGAGGCGATCGGGCCCAGGTGGTGCAGGTGAAGACGGCGGAATT
The DNA here is from genome assembly GCF_012911975.1 of Nodosilinea sp. P-1105. Taxonomy (GTDB): domain Bacteria; phylum Cyanobacteriota; class Cyanobacteriia; order Phormidesmidales; family Phormidesmidaceae; genus Nodosilinea. The sequence goes on from NZ_SMDQ01000103.1 coordinate 6,233, forward strand.
GCAGGATCAAAGTTAAGCTTAGCGGTTGCTATTTAACGTCAGTGCGGGATAGCGACCTCTCCTCCTTGGGCTACTTTGTATACATAAGTAACCTGCAATGCAACCGGGCCTACTTGGCCCCCCTAGCCCCCCGAACTCGGGTTATTCAGACCCAGAGTGAGTTCCCAGGCCAGCAACTGGCCAGTAGCGGCAGGGGCATGGTCAACAGTCCGCAGTTTCCAATCGCCCAGGGCAGACTGGTTCAACAGACCCATCAGCCCTGGGGTGGTTTGCAGCGTGTAGGTCTGGCGCAGTTGGGTTTGGCGACCCAGGGTACGGCTTTGCAGCAGCACACGGATGCCCCCTGGGGCAATCAAGGTGAGGCTGATGTCCCCTAAGAAGTCGTGATCGAGGGAGACTTTGACCTGTACGTCGGCAACGGTGCCCGAGTCAGAGATGGTGATGGCGCTGTCGACCCCAGTGGGCTGATGATCGGGAATGGCGATCGCCGTTTGATTGTCCTGGGTGACGACTTGGGTCACCCGGCGATCGCCCCAGGCCGAGCGCTGGGCCTCTTTGACCGCCGCCTGGGCATTCACCTTGCCGTAGCCAAACCACTTGGAGTGGCCCTGACCGTCATAGGTGCCGTGGCGCAGCCCCAACTGGGGATCGGGGTTACGATCCACCAGCTTATCGGCAGTGGTTTGCAGAATCTCTCGCACCTGTCGGGCGGTCAGGTTGGGGTTGACCGAGAGGATTAACCCCGCCACCCCAGCCACCACTGGACAGGAGCTAGAGGTGCCGCCAAAGCTACTGGTGTAAGCGCTACTGCTATAGCCCTGCCCTTCGGTGCGATCGCTCGTGACCATGCCTCGCCCTGGCAAATACTGACGTAGCTCTGGCCCGGTGGGCACCGAGCCGATGCGGGGCAGGGCCATACTCGGCGGTGCATTATTGCTAGGGGCAGCCACTGCAATGTGCTCTCCCCAATTGCTGTAGGCGGCCTTGGTGCCCAGACTGGTGGTGGCAGACACGGCAATCACATCGGGATGAATGGCAAAGCCACTGAGCCAACGGGTGGGGCCGCTCAGGGCATTTTGGGGCCATTGGGTTTCGTTAATTACGCCGCTGACGGGGCGATTGGCATTGCCAGCCGAAAATACCACCACGCAGCCCTTGCCTTGGCGACCAGCGGTGGCGGCTCGGGTAATCGCCTGGGTCATGCGGGTGGTGAGGGGAAAATAGTTGGTGGCGGGCGACCAGCTGCAGGAAATTACCGCTGCCCCCCGCCGTACCGCTTGATCAAATAGCTGTTCAATCGAGGCATCATCCACAAAGCCCGTGGTGCGAATGGGCATAAAGGCACAGCCCGGGGCGACCCCGACAATGCCGATGCCGTTTTCTTCCCCAATCGCCAGCCCGGCGACCGCCGTACCGTGGTTTTCGTTCTGCTTAACCGGCAGGGGTACGGAGTCCTTGTCCTGTAGGTCGATCGGGGCAACAATCTTGCCCATTCCCTGCAGATCAGGGTGGTTGAGGTCAAAGCCATCATCGCTCACAGCGATCACCACCGATCGGGCTCCCCGGGTCACCTCCCAGGCGGCTTCAGCCTGAATGTGGGACTCGGCCGCCAGGTATTGCCCCCCCTGGTGGGACAGATGCCACTGCTGGGCATAGCGCTCATCCGTGGGTCGGTATAGCCCCTCGGTTTCTACCGCCACATTGGGTTCGGCCATCAGGACGCTGGCTTGGCCCATCAGCCGGTTGGCCAGCTTGATTGGGTTCTCGGTCGCCGCTGATGTGACCCTGACCACAAAGGTTTTGGCAATTCCCTCCAGGGGTTTTTCCAGACGTAATCCCAGATCGGCTAGAGCTACCTCAATGGTGGCGGCAGGGGTGTCAGGGGAAAATTGCACCGTTAGCTCGTCGGTTAAGTACAGCCAGGTTTGAGGACTGTCCACCAGGCTATAAACGTGACTGGCAAATTTTACCTGGGGGTGTTGCCGGGCCTGGGCGATCGCCTGCTCTAGCTGGTCGGCGTCCACCTGCCATTCCACCAATTGACCTGCGGCCACTGCTCGCACCGCTTCCGGCTGCAGGGTCTGACGCAGGCTGTCCAGGGCCTCTGGGGCACGCAACCGGGTGGTGAACCGGGTGGATACCTTCGTCAACAGGAGTTCTTCTCCCCCCCGCTGCAAGATCTCCCCCACAAAAGCCTCCCGTGGGCCACCACGGCGTCCAGTCTGATTTGGCGGGTCTGAGCCCGGAGGTTGGGAAAACGTCATAGCCTGACATTACCAAAGGTTAAACAGGAACTTGAGCGGGAACTTTATTGCCCCCACCCTAGTCTTAGAAAAGGCATCCATGTACGCACTCCCACGGTGGCTGGCTAGGGCCAATCGGTAGGAGTGCGTCATACCGAGATGATAAGATACGGCAGTAATTTTTTCGCTGGTTGTCCCTCACCCCCTTTGATAGTCCTATGGTCGTTTCACTTCGCACGTTGCTGCAGCCTTTGACAGGTTTTTCCACGGTATCAGTGTTGGCCCTGTCCCTGGTGGCTGGTGCTGCCCCAGCGCTGGCTCAGACGCCCGAGGTAGAGACGGCTCCCTCAGCTTCGGTCGCTCGACCCGCTGATGGCTCCCTCAGTATTGCCTCAGCCACTCAGATGATGTCTGAGGCCGAAGCCGCGATCGCCAATCAAGACTTTGTCACCGCCGAAGCCAAGCTAAAAGAGGCGCGGGAGACCCTCAACCAGCTATCGACTTACTATCAAGAGCTGGCCCAGATGTTTGTCGGGGTCGATACCCAAATTAACCGTAGCAATCGCGAACGGGCTCTGGAAACCGCTCAGATGCGCGACCAAGCCACCTATCAGTTGGCCTTGGTCTATCGAGCCCAAGACCGCACGAGCCAGGCTGTCCCCCTGTTGATGGAAATTTTGCGGAGCCAGCAACCCACCCGTGAACTGGGGCAGCGAGCCTATCAACAGTTGTTTGAGCTCGGCTTTGTAGAAGAGCCCTATGCGGGGCGGGCTGCAAGCTCATCTAATCCCTAGCTTTGTCAGGTCATTGCTAAATTCAATGGTTACTCCCTTTCGGTTAGTCTGCCTTCAATGGCAAAATGAGTATGGGGGAACGGTTTTTGGCCAATGTTGATCGCCCACAAGAATATTGCCAGTAGGGGACTTTTGCATGATTAGCCCAGACCAAGTGGCCACGATGATTAAAGCTGGCCTACCAGACGCTGATGTGCAGGTGCAGGATCTGACCGGGGGTGGCGACCATTATCAGGTGGTGGTGGTCTCCTCTGACTTTGCAGGTCGCAGCCTAGTGCAGCAGCATCAAATGGTGTATGGGGCCGTACGCGAAGCCATGTCGTCGGAGGCCATCCATGCGCTAGCTTTAAAGACATACACCCCTGACGCTTGGGCTGCGGTCCAAAGTGCCTAGTTCCGCCTAGCCCAATTAACCTGTGGAGGATTTTTCAATGGATGCAGCGGTTAAAGACAGAATCGATCAAATGGTCCAGAGCAACGCCATTATGGTGTTTATGAAGGGCAATAAATTGATGCCCCAGTGTGGGTTTTCCAATAATGTGGTGCAGATTTTGAATGTGCTGGGGGTCCCCTTCGAGACCTTTGATGTCTTGGCTGATCCTGACATCCGTCAAGGGATTAAAGAGTATTCCAACTGGCCCACGATCCCCCAGGTGTACGTTAATGGCGAGTTTTTGGGCGGCTCTGATATTTTGATTGAGATGTACCAGGCTGGCCAACTACAAGAGGTGGTTGAAGTGGCCCTGGCCTCTTAGGGACTCGCCAGGTAATCCTAACTACTGCAGAATATCAGTACTCTAGGTGCTGTAACTTACCACGCTATCCTTGACTGACCCACCCCTAACCACATCAGCAAACTCAGTTGGGCGAGTGGGCAGTCGGCGTGTGGGTACGCACATTCCGCAGGTTGGGTGATGCAATGAGGTAATTTAACAGGTACTGATTTTTGAGATGACTTCCTAGGCAGCATGCTTGACAAGCTGTGGGACTATGGCCCCAGTGCGCTGTACAGCCGGATTGCGATGGATGCCTATCGCACCTTTGCCCTGGTGAGCCGCTGTTACCACTACAACAGTAGTAGTAGTTTGAGCGTCCATGGGGAGTACGACGAACGAGCCGGACGCCCCAAGTCGGGCGAGACGCCCAGCCGCATCACCTATCGTCACCTCCAGTGTCTTTCTCAAGACGCCGCAGCGGATTGCCGCGTTGGCCATGGTAATGGGCTTAACGGTAATGGTCTATAGGACAATTCCGCCAAGCAGTACTAGTCTTCTTCTTCACAACTGCCAATGCTCACCCAACTGGTGGAGCCATCGCTCCAGTGTTCTTTCTTCCAGATCGGGGCATTGTGCTTGAGGGTGTCGATCGCATATTGACAGGCCGCAAACGCTTCCCCTCGGTGGGGGCAACCCACCGCCACCAGCACACTAATTTCCCCCACCGTAAGTTGACCAGTACGGTGATGAATCACCACCCGGGTGACCTGGGGCCAGGTGGCGCGAATCTGAGTAGCAATCTGTTTGAATACCTCCAGAGCCATCGGTTCGTAGGCCTGGTATTCTAGCGATACCACCGGTTTGCCGTCGGTATTGTCCCGCACCATGCCACTCATCACCACCACGGCCCCATTGGCAGAGTCATTCGCCAGGGCATAGGCCTCGTCCAAAGATAGGGGGGCAAAGGTAATCCGAAAGCTATCGACAGATTGGGTCGCACTCAGCACCATAGAAAATCCCAGATATCAAGAAACAGTGAGGTGTCGTTTAAACAGCACCAGCGGCAGGACTATTCGTCTATCTTAATATTCGGTAACAACAGCGATCGCAATGTCTAGTGGCCCTAGTGTAAGCCGTCTCCGTTGTGGGCCTCAACCATCTGGGGCACTGCATCGCTAACTCACTCTGTCCCCGGAGGTTCTATGGTTGATCCATCGGCGTGCCAGGTTACAACGGCTGGGCAGTTCACAGGGACCATTGTGCGATTTTTGCGTCTGCTGGTTCAGCCCCAAATCATCCTACCCCTACTTGCCATTTTGATTGCTGCTCTCTGGGCCTTGCCTAGCCGGGCTTGGCGGCGGCGAATTGGCCTCATCAGTTTAGGGGTGCTGCTGGCCAGCGCCCTAGCCGCCTCCCCGATTCTTTACCGAGTCGGGGGGCAAGGGTTAGCGGCCTTAATTCCTGAGGATACTGGCCAGACAGCGGACGCCATTGTCGTGCTAGGACGGGGGGGGCCATTTAGACCCGGTCGAGTGCAGGTGGCCGCTGATTTGTGGCAGCAGCGACGAGCTCCTCTGGTCTTTACCAGTGGCGGAGGGGATGCTATCGAGCTGAGCCAGATGCTTGAAGCGGCTGGTATTCCCCCGTCTGCCATTGATGGCGAGCCCTGTTCCGCCACCACCAACGAAAACGCCCAGTTTACAGCCGCCCTACTTCAACCTCAGGGGGTCAGACAGGTGATTTTAGTGACAGACCCGCCCCACATGGCGCGATCGCTGTTGACCTTTCGCAGCCTAGGCTTTGAGGTCATTCCCCACCCCAGTCCTGTCCCCCAGGAGTTAAACCCCCAAAGGCAAAGATTTTTAGTGCTACGAGAATGGGCCGGACTGATTGGTTACGGCGTGATGGGGCGCTATTTTGCCCGACAGGTGCCTGAACCCAGCTTTAGCACTTCCCTAACTCCCCAAATCTCTAGGAAACTGATCCGCCTAGGCTTTCCCTAGGTCACCCATGCCCCGCCAGGGCAGACACAGAAAAAGGCAGAAGGATGAAGGATGAAGGATAAAGGCAGAAGGATGAAGGTTGAATTTTGAATTTCCCTCTTGTCCATCCACCCATCCACCCTACCCTGGGGGAAGTCGCTTAAGTTTGCTGCCTTAGCGGGTGACAAGGGGACTCAAAGCTTCAGGGGACAATGCTTTGAGAGAATAGGAAGGACAAAAAATAGGGAGT
>NZ_SMDQ01000104.1 GCF_012911975.1 Nodosilinea sp. P-1105
AAGTCTGCTAAAGCAGACTGGGGAACTCGGCTCCCAATCCTCTTCAGAGGATTTCGGCTTTGAGCCTTGGACTTCTAGTCCTTGGCTCAGCGGCCAATCCGAGGGATCGACCCCTAAATCTGCCTCACATTGACAGGGCTGGCCGAGCCCACCCTACCCTAGTGCTGGTCGGTGGATAACGTTGGGAACTTCTTTCCTAGAGATCTCCTTAGAATTCCAACTGCTCTCGATAGAGACTCTTGACCAGGTTGTCCAATTGTTCTTCAGGGCAACAGTCAATTAGCGTGTAAAACGCTTCTAATAGTTTCGCGGCACTGTCCCCCATCATGGGGCTGAGGCCCCACACATCGTCTACCCAGTCCTGGGGGGCTGTCGTGTCAAAGATCATCCGTTCTAGCAGCTGCTTAGCCTCAGTTTTGGTCACAGATTGGGGTGCAGACATCGTTCTTCCCTCTTCGTTCTTCCCTCTTCGTTCTTCCCTCTTCCCTCTTCCCTCTTCCCTCTTCCCTCTTCCCTTTTCCCTCTTCCCTTTTCCCTCAATCATGAATCGACCCATCCGGCATGATCGCCCCGGTCAGAATCGTGCCGGTGAGTTTCACCATGGTACGGCCCCCTACGGCCACCTTTGCCCCACTCAGATCAGCGCCGCTGAGGTCGGCGCCACTAAAGTCTGCCCCAATTAAATCGGCTTCCCGCAGGTTGGCGTGGCTCAGGTCAGCTTGTAGCAGGTTGGCGCGGAACAGCTTGGCTTTACTGAGGTTGGCCCGATTGAGGTTGACCTTGTGCAAAAAGGTGTCGCTCAAATCAGCCCCACTCAGGTTGGCTTCACTCAGGTTACGACCAGCAAAGTCTTTTTCCCGTAGATTGGCGCCCTGCATGTCGGCTCCGCTCAGGTCGCGGCTTTGGCGCGATCGGTGAGCACTGCTGGGGGAATTGCGGGTGTGGGCGTTGTAGGTGTTATAGGCCTGGTTGGCGGCTGATGCGGTCTGACTTGTGGCATTACCCGTAGAATGGCTATTTCTGTGGGTGGTGCTGCTCTGACTGGCCCCAGAGTTAGCCGCCGTACCTGTGCCGGATGGGGGCGTTTGCCCCTGGGCGGAGGTAGACCCACTGGGGGCATTGGGGCGATCGCTAGTAGGTTTAGAACGGCCAACCCCTGCCGCCGCATTCCGCCGTTCTCGGTAGGACTGGTAGGGCTGTCCAGTGTCCTGGGAGGATCGTTGAGACGAACGTTTGGCCCCAGCCCCCTGGGATGAGGTTGATTGGGAGGATGAGGTACCGTTGCCTCCACCATTGCCATTGGTGGTTTCGGCGCTTTGGCCACTGCCGTAGTAGCTGCCGTAGGGGCTGCGCTGATAGCGGTAGTAGCGATTTTGGTAGGACCCCTGGTAGCGATCGCCGCTGCTGCCCGTCGTCCCATTGCTGTAGCTGCTGTCTTGGTAACTAGAGCTGCTATAAGCCGAGCGATAGGCACTGCCATAGCGGCGTTCAGCCTGGGCCGAGGCGCTGTAGTTAGGCGCACTGTAGCGGTTGGAGGAGCCACTTGGGTAACTGCTGCGGCCATTGCGGCTGTGGGTGCGCAGCAAGTCGCGGGCCTGATTCAGGGCTTTGATTTTATCCTGGGCCTTTTGGTATAGCCGTTGGTTATCCTGGGGAATGCGGTCAGGATGCCAAACAAACACCAGATCCTTATAAGCCTGGTTGACATCGTCTAGGGATGCACCAGGCTCAAGCTCAAGGATTCGATAGGCGTTGTCCAGCTCTCGCATGTAGATGTGATCTCACGCTAGGTGGGTTGGCGGATGCTCAACTCATAACATTTTAGGCGGGTTCCCCGCTCTCGCGGAAGATCTGGCCCATATCTACGGGTTAGCTTAAGATGCCTCCAGCCAAATCCCCTGATTCTTAAAGTAAATTTCGGGGATCACCCCGGCTTAATATAGGGATACATCCAGCGTTGGGAGAGGGTCATGCGAGTATTGATCATGGGCGGCACTCGATTTATTGGGGTGTACTTAACTAAGTTATTGGTGGATCGAGGCCATCAGGTAGTGTTGTTTAATCGGGGTAACCACCCTGCCCCTGTGGCTGGAGTCCAGACCATTGTGGGCGATCGCAAAGATGCAGAGGGCCTAAAAGCCAAGCTGGCAGGCGAATCGTTTGACGCTATCTTTGACAACAATGGGCGCGAGTTGAGCGACACCCAGCCCCTGGTGGAGCTGTTTGGGGACAAGGTGCAGCATTTTGTCTATGTCAGCTCTGCTGGGGTGTACCTGAAGTCAGACCAGATGCCCCATATTGAAGGGGATGCGGTGGATCCCCAGAGCCGCCACAAGGGCAAATTTGAAACCGAGGCCTACCTGCAGGCTCAGAACGTGCCGTTTACCTCGGTGCGTCCGGTGTATATCTACGGCCCCCAGAACTATAACCCGCTAGAGTCGTGGTTTTTTGACCGGGTAGTGCGCGATCGCCCCATCCCCATCCCCGGTAATGGCCTGCATTTGACCCAGCTAGGCCATGTCCAGGACCTGGCTGCGGCCATGGCCGCCGTGCTGGGCAACGAAACGGCGATCGGCCAGATCTACAACATTTCTGGCGAAAAAGCCGTCACCTTTGACGGTTTGGCCCGGGCCTGTGCGATCGCCGCCGGTAAAGACCCTGCCCGCCTGAACCTGGTGCACTACGACCCTAAAGCCTTCGACTTTGGCAAAGCCAAAGCCTTTCCCATGCGGGTGCAGCATTTCTTTACCACCATCGATAAAGCCCAGGCGGAATTGGGCTGGGCCCCCACCTATGACCTGGTCACAGGGCTGAAGGATTCGTTTCACAACGATTACCTTCCCTCTGGCCGCGATCAGGCCGAAGTGGACTTTGGGCTGGACGACAAAATCCTGGGCGTCTAGAACAGCGGTACAGGGTGTCAAGATCCCAGGGTTCTTGGGCTCATGGACAGTGAATGTCGAGTCATCCCAGGGCAGAACCCAGGGATCTGTACCAATGTTCACCCCTCCCACGGAGGGGTGCCCGTTCGCGTTCGCGAAGCGTTCCGAGCAAAAGCGTTCCGCAGGAAAGGGCAGGGTGGTCCCCTCCTGGGAGGGGTGCCCGGAGGGCGGGGTGGGTTCTTCAGACTTACTTGACCCACCTCTACCCACTTCGACACGCTCAGCGCAGGCCTCCCAAGGAGGGGATTTCGGAGCTTGAGGCTACCAATCTCTACGCCTGTTAACCCTAAATTCAAGACTTGACAGCGTCAGAACTTAATTTCGGGATCAAAAACTCCTCTTCAGAAAGTCCTTTAAATAATCCCAGGACCCTTGTGATGCCAATCGTGGGACGACTCCATCGCTTTGCGGTCTGCCGCCCGCTGTTCAGCATTGGCCTGTTCCACCTCTCTCAAGTCCCCTGGTTCGTCGATGTACATCGGGGGCTCAACTGCATAGTTGTTGATCAAGCCCTCCTGGTCAACGGTATAGCCGTCCCGGGTATGCACCTGGGATGGATCTTGAGGATCGTGGTCCACATGACCAAAGGCTTTGCCTTCACGCTGGGCTCGGGCGGCGGTTTCTGCGGGTACAAGGTGTGGATCGTAGTGGGATGGTGTTTGGGATGTGCCATTTTCAGGTGTCATGTTGTCCTCCTGGTTAAATCTTTTGCCCAGAACAAAACATTTGATCTACCTTTACTTTAAAGCTAAGGCTGGGGGCAGGGGCGAGTCAGCAAATTAACGTTTCACTTCGTTGCATTTAGCTAAGATGCATCGCTTTGGCAGGGGCGCTTGTAACACCACATCGCAATATGCCAATGATCCCAGACCCAAACGCTATGCTAGCTGGTGTCTGTCTCCGGTGGGGTAGCACGATGTCAAAGCCGAATCAGTTGATTGCCCTGGGGTTATGTTGTGTGCTGAGTGTATCGGCGATCGCCTGTCGGGGCCGGCAGGCCGTTGAGGAGGCAGACCGGCCCCCTCCCGAGGACGAGTTGCCCCTAGATCTGGAGGTGGACGAAACCCCAGAACAGGATGCCGCAGACGAGAGCCAATCCGCAGCACCGACCCCCGCTCCAGCCCCAAGGGCAGAGACCACTGGCACCGCCCTCAGCCCACCCCAGGCGGCCCAATTAATTGCGGCCCAGCCCGGGTCGCGAATCAACCTGCGATCGCAGCCCAGCACCACCGCTAGCGCCAAGGGCTATGGCCTGGTGGGGGACCCAGTGCAGCTGCTGCGATCGGCCCAGGGCAGTGATGGCACCTGGTATTACGTTAAATTCGAGCGGTCTGGGGCAGAAGGCTGGATTCGGGGGGATTTTGTCAACATTGCCGGTCGAGCCACCCCGTTACCCCCTACAGCTCGGCCCGAAAACAGTTGCAAGGGGTTAGCGGAGGCGATGACCTTTACCGCTTATCACAGTGACGGCAGGTTTACCCTGGTACGCTTCGTCAATCTGGAAACCCAAAACACCTTTGATAGCACCCTCAGTCGTCAGGGGAGCAATACCCAGGGGCAACCCCTCTACCAGGGCAGTGCCAGCCCCCCCACTGGCGGCACCTATCGGGTGGAACTGGTGGACTTATCGGGGGGAACCCCCGGCAACGGCTCCCAGGTGGCCATTGATTACAACGGCATATCGGGCCGTGGCAGCTGTCCGTAGGGGCAGACCTGGGTGTCTGCCCTGAATATCTGTCCTGGGGGGATGGGGGATCTGCCCTGATAAAATTGGCATGGAACTGGAGAGAGGTGCCCCTATGGCTAAAGAACTAAGCGTCGAAGAGCAACAGGAATTGGACAACCTGCGGCAGACTATCGACCAGGCGATCGCCGATGGAGTGCTTACCAAAGCCGAATGCCAGGCCATTACAGCCACGATGAAAGCGGATGGCAAAGTCACCTTTGAAGAATTGGAAATGGTACGGCAGCTAGTGTCGGATAAGGTAGCCTCTGGAGAACTAAAGATCGAAGGTTCCTCTGGTTCCTCTGAAGTGTGTTAGAGCCCAATCTTGATCAACCGGCCACCACCGCGGTGGTGCACGAGTGGTTAGTCAGCCGCGCCGGTTCAGAGAAAGTCGTCGAACAGATGCTGGCGGTTTATCCCCAGGCTGACTTATTCAGCCTGGTGGAGTTTTTGCCGGATGATGCCAGGGGCCTAATCCCGGCCAACACCCAGGTACAAACCTCCTTTATTCAGCAGTTACCCTGGGCTCGGCGGCATTTTCGTCAGTACTTGCCGCTGATGCCCCTGGCGATTGAGCAGTTTGACCTGTCGGCCTATGACCTGGTGCTGTCCAGCAACCATGCGGTGGCTAAAGGGGTGCTGACCCGCCCCCACCAGTTGCACATTAGCTATGTGCACACCCCCATTCGCTACGCCTGGGATTTGCAGCAGCAGTACTTGCAGCAGGCGGGGCTGACCAGCGGTCTAAAGGGTGCTCTTACCCGGTTCATGTTGCACTACCTGCGCTTGTGGGATGTGGCGGCGGCCCACCGGGTCGATTGTTTTGTGGCCAATTCCCGGTTTGTGGCCCAGCGAATTTGGAAAACCTATCGTCGCCCGGCCACGGTGATTTATCCGCCCGTGGCGGTGGATCGCTTCCGCTGGCATCAACCCCGGGACGAGTTTTATTTAACGGTATCTCGCTGTGTGCCCTACAAGCGCGTCGATCTTTCGGTACAGGCCTTTAACCAGCTGGGGTTGCCCCTAGTGGTGATTGGCGATGGCCCCGCCATGGACTCTCTGCAGCGGCTGGCTAAATCCAATATTACCTTTCTCAGGAACCCACCAGATTCAGTGGTGTCAGAGTACATGGAACGCTGCCGGGGATTTATTTTTCCAGCCGAGGAGGACTTTGGTATCACGGTGGTGGAAGCTCAGGCCGCTGGGGCTCCGGTGATTGCCTATGGGCGTGGAGGCTGTACCGAAACGGTACAGCCAGGGAAAACTGGGGTATTGTTTCAATACCAAACGGTGGATCACCTGATCGATGCGGTGAGGGCCTTTGAAGCGAACCGCAGCCAGTTTTCGGCTGAGCTGATTCGCCGCCATGCTGAGACCTTTTCGGCACCACGGTTTCGGCAGCAACTATTGACCTATGTCAACGATAAATGGCTGCAATTTCAGCGAGGGGATGCACTAGAGTAATGGCGGTGATGCAGGAGTCGTGAGGAAAACTATGTTTCCCCTGCAACGAGCAGTGAAACCGATGGTGGCATCCTTACGGATGTCGGTGCGTCCGTTGCCGATGGTAGCCCTATTGGCCCTATCGGATGCTCTCGCCTTAGGGTTGGCGGGGGCAGTTAGCGTCTACCTACGGTTAGCGTTCGACGGCCGGTATGCGCCAGCGCTGTACGGGCAGCTGTGGCCAATTCTGGGAGTATTTTTGCTGGCCTACGCGGTGGCTGGGCTGTATCCAGCGGTGGGTGTGAGCCCGGTGGATGAACTGCGGCGCATTTGTCTATCCACCACGTTCACCTATTTGGTGTTGGGGGCGGGGCTATTTTTAACCCGGGAGGGGGAAACCTACTCGCGCGGTGTGTTCCTGATGGCGTGGTTGCTGTCTCTGGTGGCCGTGTTGCTGGGGCGGCTGCTGGTGAGGCAACTGTGGGCGAAGCAGAGGTGGTGGGGGTATCCCGTATTGGTGCTGGGGGCTGGTCAAACCGGGCAATTGGTGATTCAAAGTCTGCATCACCACCCGGGGTTTGGGCTGAAGCCAGTGGCGGTGCTGGACGATGATGCCACCAAGCGAGGCGATTTGAATGGGGTGCCGGTGCTGGGACCGCTGTCCGCCGCACCGATGATCGCCCGGCGGCTGGAGATTTCCTACGCGATTGTGGCCATGCCAGGGTTGCGGCGGGAGCGATTGTTACAGATCTTGGAGCAGTACGGTCACCGGTTTCCTCACCTGCTGATGATTCCTGATTTGTTTGGGGTGGCCAGTTTGTGGGTTAGCCCCAAAGATCTGGGGGGCATGTTAGGGCTGGAAATTCGGCAGCAGTTGCTGCTGCCTGGTCCTCGCATGGCCAAGGCGCTGCTTGATCTGGTGCTGACTGTGGTGGTCGGACTGGGGCTGCTGCCGGTGATTGCGGCGATCGCCCTGTTGGTGCGCCTGGATTCCTCGGGGCCAATCTTTTATGGGCATCGGCGGCTGGGGCGGGATGGGCGCACCTTCGTGGCCTGGAAGTTTCGCACCATGGTCGACAACGCCGACCAGGTACTGGAAGAGTATCTAGCGGCGAATCCTGACCTGCGATCGCAGTGGGAGCAGGATCACAAACTCCGGTATGATCCCCGGATTACTCGCTTGGGGGGCTGGTTGCGCCACAGCAGTCTGGATGAACTGCCCCAGCTGTGGAATGTGCTGCGGGGGGAGATGAGCCTGGTCGGGCCACGGCCGATTGTGCGGGACGAAGTTGTGCGCTATGCCGACAAGTACGAGCTATACACCAAAGTCTTACCTGGGGTAACGGGGCTATGGCAAGTGTCAGGGCGTAATAACGTGTCCTACCAAGAGCGGGTCAACCTAGACGCCTATTATGTGAGAAACTGGTCTGTCTGGCTTGATATTTACATTTTGCTGAGAACCGTTTGGGTGGTGATGGTGGGAGATGGGGCCTATTAGTCTGCAACGGGTAAAAACGTCTCTGCTCACCCCAGAGGATTTGGTCGTCGGCAGTTTGCTGGTATTACCTTACTTGGTGTATCCAGCTCTGTTGGGGCTGTTGGGCTTTTTAGGTCTCAGCCTACAGCGCTGGGGGCAGGCGGTTGGACAATTGCTCTATGGTCAGGGCTGGGGCTGGCTGGGGCTGGGGTTGATCCTCAGTACCCTAGGGTCCCAGGCCCCAGGGGAGTCGGTCTTGCAACTCACTAACTTTTTGCCATTTTTTGGGCTCTATGGGGCGATCGCGATCGCCCTTATCAACCTCCAGCAACCCCTGGCTACCCTACGCACCTGGGCCCTGGTGCTGCTGCTAGCCACCATCCCCATTAACCTGCGGGCGGTTCTCGAATACTACCTCAATGCCCCCGAAAACTATAGCCGCTGGCTTAACCTGCCCTGGCTCCAGTGGCTCTATGGCGGCATTTACTACGGCCATCGGGCCTCTTCTGTGTTTGGCCACCCCAACGTGTTGGCCAGCTATATGGTGATGGTCTTTGGTTTGGGCCTAGGGCTCTGTGCCTATTGCCTACAGACTTCTCAACGTCGCCGCTTAACCCTGTGGATTTATGCCGCCACCTGCCTGAGCTTAGTTGGCATTTTTTGTTCAGGCTCCCGCAATGGGCTGTTGGTGGCCGGGGTGCAGGTGCTGCTGTTTTTTGCCCTGGTGCAGCCAGCCCGACCAGTGCTGTTGGCCGGGCTGGGCAGCTTGGCCACCGTCGCCGCATGCACCTTGATTTGGGGGGTCGGTGGCCGCAGCCTGGCAGAATCTTTTTCAACCATCACCCTGCGGTTGGATGTGTGGCAGGTCGCCTGGCAGATGATTCCCAACCACCCCTGGTTGGGCACCGGCCTGGGCACCTTTAAGCTACTCTACGAGCCCCATGCCGTGCCCCTCTACGACTCCCTGGGTCACGCTCACAATCTCTGGCTGATGCTCGCCCTGGAAGCGGGTATTCCTGTAGCCCTGGGCTTCACCATCATCGTCGGCTGGATCATGGTCCAGGGCAGCCAACACCTTCTGGATGCCACCATCGCCAAAGCCCCAAAAGCTATTCTGGCCGGTTACTTCATCGGCTTTGGCGGCAATGTCCTTTTCGCCATCTTTGACCTGGCCTTTTACGACGCCCGGGCCAATGTGCTGGGCTGGCTGATGCTAGCGGTGATTCAGGCTATCCCGACCCTAACATCAGCCCCCAACCGACTAGATTAGCTTGGCTGTTCGCAGGCCAAAGTATAGCCCCAGGGCCAGCCCAATCATGGCCGACAGAAACAAGACATAAGCAACAACTCCACCCATGGGTATTTCTCCATAACAGCGTGTTGTTTTATTGAACCACGGGATGGGGGAGGTGGGGAGGTGGGGGGATGAGTGGATGGGCGCTGCCCTGAGCTTGTCGAAGGGTGGATGGGCGCTGCCCTGAGCTTGTCGAAGGGTGGATGGGCGCTGCCCTGAGCTTGTCGAAGGGTGGATGGGTGGGGAGGTGGTTTTGGATTTTGGGTTTTGGATTTGATTTGTAGTGTGGGGTTGATGGGTGCGGTACGTAGGGGCGGACCCATGTGTCCGCCCTGGGGGGGCATGATAACGGAGGCGATCGGTGGATGAGTCCGCCCTCCCATATGTCTGCCCTGGAGGGGCTAAAGTGGTAAAGCATAATCTCGATCGACCAGCCAGCCATTGCCGCCATGAAAACTGTAATCTCCGTTCCGCTGCCTGACCACCCCTACAACGTGGTGGTCGCCGCCCAGGGATTAGACCACGTCGGCACCTGGCTGGCCGACCCCGGCAGCCCTCTGGTCAAGCCAGGGCAAAAGCTACTGGTGGTCTCTAACCCGGCCATTTTTAAGCACTACGGCGATCGCCTAGTGGCCTCCCTCACTCAAGCGGGATATACGGTGCAGACCTGCCTACTGCCCGCCGGGGAGCGCTATAAAACCCTTACCTCCATCCAAAAAATCTATGACGCCGCTCTGGCCTTTCACCTGGAGCGCAAGTCAGCCATGGTGGCCCTGGGGGGCGGGGTGATTGGCGACATGACCGGCTTTGCCGCCGCCACCTGGTTACGGGGCCTGAGCGTCGTGCAGGTGCCCACCTCTTTGTTGGCCATGGTGGATGCCTCCATTGGCGGTAAGACCGGCGTCAA
The DNA here is from genome assembly GCF_012911975.1 of Nodosilinea sp. P-1105. Taxonomy (GTDB): domain Bacteria; phylum Cyanobacteriota; class Cyanobacteriia; order Phormidesmidales; family Phormidesmidaceae; genus Nodosilinea. The sequence goes on from NZ_SMDQ01000104.1 coordinate 9,790, forward strand.
CCACCCCCAGGGCAAAAACCTAATTGGTGCCTTCCACCAGCCCCGCCTGGTGATGATTGACCCCATCGTGCTCAAAACCCTGCCCGCCCGCGAGTTTCGTGCTGGCATGGCAGAGGTGATTAAATATGGCGTGATTTGGGATCAGGACCTGTTCCAGGCCCTGGAGGCCGCTCCCCGCCTAGACCAATACCGCTATGTGGGGGAAGAGCTGTTGCATGCCATTTTGACGCGATCGTGCCAGGCCAAGGCCGATGTGGTTTCCCAGGACGAAAAAGAAGCGGGCCTGCGGGCGATTCTTAACTACGGTCACACCATCGGCCATGCGGTGGAAAGCCTGATGCACTACAAGGGGGTCAACCATGGGGAAGCGGTGGCGATCGGCATGGTCGCCGCCGGTAAAATCGCCACGGCCCGTGGCTATTGGACCGAAAAGGAGGCGCAACGGCAGCGATCGCTGATTGAGAAAACCGGCCTGCCCACCGAAATTCCCTCCCAGTTAGCCCCTGAAGCCATTCTTACCCTGCTACAGGGGGACAAAAAGGTAGAAGATGGCCAGGTGCGGTTTGTCATGCCCCAGGGATTGGGATCTGCGTTCGTCACCAGTGATATCACCCGTCAGGATGTCCTGGCGGCCCTAGGGTAAGGGCCAATTAATTCAGAATTAAGCCATGTTTCAAAATGTGACCCCAGGCACCACCAGCCGACTAACCTTTGTTGATCACCGTGAAACCTACGGACGCCATGTTTTGGCACAGGTGGTACAACGCCTAGCCATTGACACCTGCGTGGATATTGGCTGTGGCGGTGGCGATGATTTGCAGATTGTCCTGGGGCACCATCCCCATGCCACCTGCTTTGGGGTCGACTATGGTGACTGGAATTCGTCAGCGTTAATGGCGGCTGGCATTAAGCCGATTTCAGTCAACATTGAAGCGGAACCGTTGCCCCTTGAGAACGAGTCAGTAGATGTTGTAATCGCCAATCAGGTGCTAGAACACACCAAAGAAATCTACTGGATCAACCATGAGATATTCAGAACTCTGAAAGTGGGAGGACATCTGTATCTGGGAGTACCTAATGTTCTATCACTGCATAACCGGCTATTGGGCCTATTTGGGGTGCATCCTACCTGCTGCAAAATGGTGTCTGCCCACATCCGACCCTTTTCTAAACATGACACCTTGCTGTTTTATCGGGAAGTTGCTGGGGAATTTACCTCCCTGGCTGGGTTTTATGGATCGCAGTTTTACCCGTTCCCCCAACCCTTGGCTCGCCCCCTGGCTCGCCTGTTCCCATCCTGTGCGTTTTCCATTTTCTTCTTGATCCAGAAAACAAAACCCTACAGAGCAGAGTTCATCGATCGCCTGTCTGAGGTATTCCTGGAAACTAATTTTTTCCGGGGATGCTCTATGAGCCCCTCAGCGCCTGAATCCACTGAAAACTTGATTCAGTGACGGGGGGAAGAACGGGTTGTCGAGTGTAGTCAATCACCAGCTCGAAGGAGGCTTGATCGTAAATCTCTTGTAACACCGAGTTGAGATCAATGGTGGGTTCGTCATCTCCGGGCTGAAGGGGCAGGGAAAAGCCAGGGATAGGCTCCTGTAGATTGAAGGGATAAAGATCGGCCTCGGGACGGCTGGCGGCACGACTGATGAGGATACGATAGTCAGATGGGATACTGCCGGACATAGGCAGCGGTTCCCCAAAACGGAGTAGGTCGATTTCGACCAAGTGGCTGTGGCTTTCCAGCACCTTGCGGCGCTTGGCGGTGTAATGGTTACGTCCTTCCCCCGATCGCTTATTTTTGGGCGACAGCACCTCGATCACTGTAATAACTTGGCCAGTGCTAATCTGGCGAATTTCTAGATAGGTTTCTTTCACCTCCTCGCTCATGGGGAGATTAACCCTAATCGGCTTATTCAGAGTAGTGGTTGTGGTGGCTTGGGTCTGACCGGCCTTACCTTGAAATACAGATACATCGGGGATGCCGACCAGCAAAGATTCGTTATAGACCCGCTGTTCAACGGCAGCCCGATATTTAGGTTTTAAGACTGGGTTGAGATGGCGGGCCAGCTGCACAATCAACCAGGCATGAACCTCTGTCCACAGATCGGGGCTCTCTAGGTAAGGGTTCATGCCAGGAAAGGCAGGGGGCATAGGTTAACCTGCTTGCAAGATTCATTCTTTAGCATAGCCAACTCCTAGTTAGTTAGGGCAGGCAGGCAGAAGGCCGCTCTCTACTAATTCATACGGGATCTACCTCACACTCCCGGTTCGCTCATTTCTAAGGAGGTTCCTCAGATTCTGGCCCCAGCCGAGTGTAAATACTCACCGGGAAGTTGA
>NZ_SMDQ01000105.1 GCF_012911975.1 Nodosilinea sp. P-1105
GTTCACCAGGTGGTCAACCTCACCGATGAGCGTCGCCATATCCTGCAATTCTTTGGAGCGCCCTGCCGGAAATACTATCTCCTCTACTGAGGTCTCTGGTTAATTCTCGCTGTGCCAGTTGAAAGTGCGGAATGTAGGATTTAGGCAAAGGCTAGTACCGCCTGGCAGAAATATGACTACCGTTGCTGAGGGGGGCAGGTTTTAGGTGTCAGGTATCAGAAATGGTTGGCTGACTTATGCCGTAGAGCACTAACTGCCTCCCCTAAGGGTGGCCGCTTTAAATCGCTCTCCTGACTGCACCCGCCAGAGATTGGCGTATACCCCATTGATCGCGATTAGGGCTTCGTGGCGACCCTGCTCAATAATTTGCCCCTGGGCCATGACGTAGATGCAGTGACAGTGACGAATGGTGGACAGGCGGTGGGCGATCGCGATAGTCGTTCGGTTCTGGGTAATCACCGCCAGAGATTTCTGGATGGCCGCTTCGGTTTCGTTGTCCACCGCTGAGGTCGCTTCATCCAAAATCAGGATGGGCGGGTCTTTAAGGATGGCTCGGGCAATGGCCAACCGCTGTCGCTGGCCCCCAGATAGCTTTTGCCCCCGTTCACCGACGATGGTGTGGTAGCCCTGGGGCAATTGCTGAATAAACTCGTGGGCCTCTGCCAGTTTTGCCGCCTGCATAATCTCGTCTGGGGTAGCCGAAAAGGTGCCATAGGCAATGTTTTCAGCCACGGTGCCATGGAACAAAAACACGTCCTGGCTGACCCAGCCCATGCAGCGCCGCACATCTTTGACGTTGGTGCCGTGAATGGGCTGATCGTCAATGCGAATTTCCCCTTGCTGGGGCTCATAGAACCGCAACAGGAGTTTGACTAGGGTGCTTTTGCCTGAACCGGTTGCCCCCACGACGCCAATGCTGTGCCCCGCCGGAATGGTGAGGGAGAGGTCTCTGACCACTGGTGTATGGCCAGCGTAGGCAAAGCTGACATGCTCGATCTGGACCTCTCCCCGTACCTGGTCTATGGGCAAGGGCTGGTGTCCGGGGGGCACCAAAATTGGGGTGTCGAGCAAGCCTAACACCCGTCGTACCGAGGCCATGGCCCGCTGGTACTCATCCATGATTTGGCTCAGTTGGGTAAAGGGCCACAGCAGCCGCTGAATGATAAACACCATAAATCCATAGGTGCCGGCCGATAACTGACCGTTGGCCACCTGCAAGCCACCAAAAAACAACATGGCGGTAAAGCCGACTAAAATCAAAATCCGAATCAGGGGAATAAAGGCGGCACTGAGGGCAATGGCTCGCCGATTACTGCGGCGATAGGCTTCGCTATCTTGACAGAGGCGATCGCGTTCATAGGCCTCGGCGGTAAAGCTTTTGATTGTGGCTATACCCGACAGGTTGTTACTGAGGCGGCCGCTAATCAACCCTGCTTTTTCGCGCACATCGGCATAGCGGGGCGCTAACCTGGCCTGAAACGCCACCACTCCCCACAGCACAAAGGGAATGGGCAGCATCGCTAACCACGACACCGATGGCGCTAACACCAGCAGGGTCCCCCCAACCCACAGGACGGTGGTCAGAAACCGCAGCAGATTGTGGGCACCACTGTCGAGGAAGCGCTCTAGCTGGTTAATGTCATCGTTGAGAATGGCCAGCAGGCCCCCGGTACTGCGGTCTTCGAAGTAGCTGAGGTCAAGCTCTTGCAGGTGACTGTACGCCTCAATCCGCATGTCGTGTTGCAGGGCTTGGGCCAGGTTGCGCCACAACCGACCATAGCCGTATTCAGTCAGTGATTCCAGGCTCCAAATCACCAGAGTGAGTAGGGATAGGATGCCCAGCTGGCCGACCAGACTGGTGACGCCCAATCGGGCAATCAGTGAGCTTTCTTCATTCACCACCACGTCGATGGCGATGCCAATCAGGTAGGGCGGAGCCAAGTCAAAAATAGTGTTGAGGATGGAACACACCATGGCCGCCACCATCTGGGGCCGGTAGACTCGACCATAGTGGAGAAGGCGCGACAGGGGATGAGTTTTTGGCAAAAGCATAATCAAACTATGGCATATCTCCCCCCCTGGCCGAACCAGCTCACCTACCTGGTGTTGAGTCAAAAAACTAATGTCGGGAGGTGTGACTTAGGGTTCACGGCTCACGGTAAGCGGTTCACGGCGAGCCGTAGACCGTGCACCGTAGGCCGTGAACCGCAGGCCCTGCCGACCCGTCACGTCTGACTTGACATCCTGTACCGATGCTCTAGCCAGCTCGACCCAAGCTACGGATGACCGCAGGGTAATGGGGGTAAGACAAAGGCTGTGGCCTGCCGAATGGCCACAGGTCGTTGTCCGTAGGACACTCGCCCCCCTGCCGTGTCAGTGTATTGCTGGCAGAACTCTGCCACCGTTTCCGCCCCTTCGGTGGGCGAAACGCCGCTGAGGATAAAGGTTAACTTGCCGGGGGCGGCCAGGGTGACGTTACAGGGTTGGTGACACCCGGCCATACAACGCAGGGGTTGCAAGGTCACGGCCTGCTCCAGCTGTCGAGCGTTAAGGGCTGCTTGCAACTGGTTGATCAGATATTGCCCTCCGGCTGTACCCTCACGGCTGGCTTCAGCCTGGGAAAAGCGGCACAGGGAACAGACAAAGAGCGTGGCTGGGGTCGGTAAGCTTCGATCAAGTTTCATTCAGGTCCATCATCTGTGCCTCGCAGATGCTGTTAGGGGTATACGACCTGTCGGCGGGCATTCTGACTTACACAATTTTAGATTTGCGATTTTGAATTTTGGAGAGATATCCAGCCAAAATCTAAAATTCGCAATCTAAAATCGGCTTACAGCTGCGGGACAGCGGCAGATTTTTACTGCACTTTCCCCGTTTCCTCTAGTGGCTGATCCCCACTAGAACCGACATTGGGTTGTATCCTAGCACTGAATACGGCCTGTCATGGGCTGGCTGAGACATGTTTAGTGCCCCATGGTTGTCCCCCGTCTACCCCCGATTCAGATCCACAATGCTGAGCTACGATCGCAGTTGCGACCCACCTACACGGCTACAGATTTACACTCGATCTGCCACTGGTTACACCAACGGGGCACCCTGCAATTTCCCACCTACGCCAATGGCTTGTTTCCGGCGGCGACGGTCACCGACCAGACCCGCTACACCGGCTACGATGCCGTCTGGGTCCGCGATACGGTTCATATTGCCCAGGCCCACTGGGTGACCGGTCAGGGGGCGATCGCGATCCGGGCAATGCAGACCCTAATGCAGCACTTTGTCCAGCAGCTGCCCCAGTTCGATGCCATTATCCACGGCCAGGTGGACCCAGCGGATCATTACCGACGACCAGCCGTTAAATTTGTGGGCGATACCCTGGCTCCCCTCCCCCAACCCTGGCCCCACGCCCAGAACGACGCCTTGGGGTATTTTCTATGGTTGTACTGTCGGCTGGCCCAAGCCAAGGCCTTAGTCGTGGATACCGCCGCCCTGGAGGTACTGAACCGTTTTCCAGCCTATTTGCAGCGCATTCAGTACTGGCAGGATGCCGATAACGGCCATTGGGAAGAAGCGGCCAAAGTAGAGGCCTCCAGCCTTGGGGCTGTGGTGGCAGGATTACAACAATTGCTGGCCCTGGCCCAGCAGCAGCCCCAGGTGGCCGACCGGTGTGCTCCTAAGGCGATCGCGCCCCTGATCGCCCAAGGCCAAGCCGCCCTAAGCGCTATCTTGCCAGCAGAATGCGTACAACCCCAGCACCCTCGCCCTACCGATGCCGCCCTGTTGTTTTTGATCTACCCCCTGGGGGTAGTGCCGGAGGCCATGGCCCAGCAGATTGTCGATAATGTCACGACCCATCTCCTCGGAGACTACGGCATCAAGCGCTACCTGGGGGATTCCTACTGGTGTGCCGACTACCCAGACAAGTTGGCTGAGGCGGATCGTACCGCAGAGGTTAGCACTACGATGGCCCATCGTGACCGGCTGTTGACCCCCGGGGAAGAAGCCCAGTGGTGTGTGTTTGACCCGATTGTATCGGTCATTTACGGGACTTGGTTTCAGCAGCGGGGCCAGGCCGAAGACCGCGATCGGCAACTGTATTACCTCAACCGTTCCCTCGGGCAAATTACCGGCACTGACCATAACCAGCCCCCCCACTGCTGTCCCGAGCTGTACTATCTGCGCCAGGGCCGCTACGTCCCTAACGATACCACCCCCCTGCTGTGGACCCAGGCCAACCTGATGACCGCCCTGGACTCTTTAGCTCAAACCCTGGAATCCTAGTCATGCCTTACCCAATTCCTCCCCCAGCCCTAGACGATGAGACCTATTTACGCCACCGGAGCTGGATGCTGCGGGCTCTGGAACTAGCGGAAGCGGCAGGTAATGCCGGAGATGTGCCGGTAGGCGCGATCATCCTTGGCCCTGAGGATCAGCTGCTGGCCGCAACTGGCAACCGGCGCGAACAAGACCAAGACCCCACCGCCCATGCCGAAATACTGGCCCTACGGATAGCTGCCCGCCAGCTGGGCAACTGGCATCTTAACCACTGCACCCTCTATGTCACCCTAGAGCCCTGTCCCATGTGTGCCGGAGCGATTACCCTAAGCCGTCTGGGGCTACTGGTGTATGGGGCCAGTGACCCCAAGGCTGGAGCGGTGCGATCAGTCATTAATATCCCTGGTGGTCCTTGCTCGAACCACAAACTACCGGTATTAGCCGGCATTTTGGCTGAACCTTGTCAGTATCAGTTGCAACACTGGTTCCGTCAACGCCGTCAGGGTGGGCAACCTAATCTGAACCGCCCATGACACCCCCTGAACTGTCCTGTGAAAGATGCGCTCTTTTCAAAGACGGTATTAAGGTAAAAGTGTTCCAGCTAATGCGATATCTAAACTGTTGACAAGATCCATGGACTTGGCTGCAGCCAACGTCTGAGTCATCGATATTGTTGGGCTGGAATCTGCGTCAAACTCTGGCATCCTTGCCTACTCCGATGTTTCTCCCTCGTTGGTCTATGGCTATTCTGTCAACCCTACCTATGTCCACCCTGAAGTTCTCTGAATCCGTCACCAGTCCGTCTAAGGCTCCAGTGCAGTCCCGTTGTTCGCCAATTTTGACCCCTTTAGCTTACTTTTTGGGTCGGTATCTGGTGATACCGGCCTACTTTGGTGACATCACCATTGCTGGGCAACACCATCTGCCTGAAGCCGGACCCGTGATTTTAGCCCCGACCCATCGGGCTCGCTGGGACTCGATCATGCTACCGCTGGCGGCTGGACGCCCCGCCACCAGCCGCGACCTGCGCTTTATGGTCACCGCTGACGAAGTGCGCGGCATTCAAGGGTGGTTTATTCGTCGCCTGGGCGGGTTTCCAGTGAATGTGCGTCGCCCCACCATCGCCAGCCTGCGCTACGGTATTGATTTGCTAATAGCGGGCGAAATGTTAGTGATCTACCCAGAAGGGGGGATTCGCCGCGAGGACCGGGTTCACCCCCTAAAGCCGGGGTTGGGGCGGTTAGCGGTACAGGCAGAGGCCGCTCAAGCACAGCTAAATGTGCAAGTGTTGCCAGTGGATATTCACTACGGTGAAGCCTACCCCAGCTGGCGTTGCCCAGTCCAGATCACCATTGGCGATCCGATCGCGGTTCGGCACTATCTCAATGGCGACGACTCGCCAGATGCCCTGAAGGCTGGGGCCAAGGAGCTAACAGCGGATTTGCAGACCCGGCTAACCACCTTAGTCAACAGCCGTCAGAATGCCGCCTAGACCACTGTTTTAGACAGAGTCACGCTTTACTGGCGTCTTAGCCAAGTCCTCAAATAGTGACCTACCCTGCTGCCTGGGCCAGTGAGCACCCCATGGGTGGGGCTAAACAGAAAGGCCAGGGCAAACAACATGGACACCACCAGCACGATCGCGGGACCCGAGGGCCAATTGAGGTAGTAGCTCAGGTACATGCCGCTAACGCTGGCCAAGACCCCAACTCCAGACCCCACGGCCATGACTTGATGCAGGCGGGGCACCAACAGATAGGCGGTGGCCCCTGGGGCAATCAACAATGACAGCACCAAAATTACGCCCACCACTTTCATGCTGGCCACCACGGTCAGGGCAATTAGGACCATGAGGCCAGCGTTTAGCCAGCCCACCGGTAGGCCGCTGGCCTGGGCGCCCAGGGGGTCAAAGCTGTAAAACAGCAACTCTTTATAAAGTAGGGCGACGGTCAGCAAGACCAGGGCGGCGATGATCGCGGTATCGCGGACATCGGCAGGGGTAACGCCGAGGATATTGCCGAACAGAAAGTGGTTGAGATCAATTTTGTTATCCCGCTGGATGGTGGTAATCAGGGTGATCCCGAGGGCAAAGAAGGCGGAAAACACAAGGCCCATGGCGGCGTCTTCTTTGATCGGCGATCGCGTATGGATCCAAGAAATGATCACGGTGCTAATTACCCCGGCGATGAACGCCCCGATAAAGATATTCACCCCCAGCAAAAACGCGATCGCCAGCCCCGGCAACACCGAGTGACTAATGGCATCCCCCAGCAGGGCCAACCGCTGCACCATCAGGTAACTGCCCACCACCGAGCAGATGATGCCCACCATCACTGCCACCGCCAGGGACCGCTGCATAAAGGCATACTGCAACGGCGCTAGCAGGGGGTTGAGCCAGGCTACCTCAAGCCACATGGCCAAAGAATCCAATGTGACCGCCGTAGGCCCGGGTCATGTGGTCGCGGGTCAGGACCCATTCCCGGGGACCAGCGGCAATCAGTTCTTGGTTGAGCAACACCAACTGGTCGAAGTTGGTGATCGACTCGCCCAGGTCGTGGTTTATTACCATGACAATTTTGCCAGCCGCCGCCAACTCTCGAAAAATCTGGAACAGCACCGCCTCAGTTTTTTGGTCTACCCCGACAAAGGGCTCATCAAAGCAGAAAACAGTTGCCTCCTGAGCCAAGGCTCGAGCTAAAAACACCCGCTGCTGCTGGCCCCCAGACAGGGCTCCAATCGGGCGATCGCGAAATTCCAGCATCCCGACCCGCCCCAGGGCCTGCTGGGCCAGTCGCCGACTAACGGTTGAAAAGCGATGTAGCCAGCCTGTCTTTTTCACTCGACCCATCATCACCACATCCCACACGGTGGCCGGAAAGGTCCAGTCAATCTGCGATCGCTGAGGGACATAGGCCACCTGCTCCAACTGTTGTGCCAGGGGGCGAGCCCCATAGGTGACCTGGCCGGTGGTCACTGGCATTAGCCCCAGCATGGCTTTAATTAGGGTGCTTTTACCGGCTCCATTAGGGCCAAAAATGCCAATCAGCTTACCGGGCCTGAGGGTCAGGTTAATATTCCGCAGAGCCTGCACCTCTCGATAACGAACACTGAGGTGGTCAACGGTAATTTTGGCCAACGGTGCCATGGCAAGATCTCCAACACAGACGATGTCGCAAAAGCGCGAAACGTGAAACCCAAAGACAGCAGCAAAAGCGTCAGAAACTGACGTGCCAGCATCAAAAATGAAACGATTATGAAATTTATTGTATCGTAAAAATGAAAGAAATATGAAACATAATCCATGGAACACATGAATCTCTTCCCCAGGTATGGGGGAATGGTGGCGACCTTATTGACCCTAGGGCTGGGACTGGTGAGCTGTGATGCGGTTGAGCCAGAGGGCGCCTCGCCCCAGGCCGATGCGTCTAGGCCTACGGTGGTCGCCACCAGCACCATGATTGCCGACTGGGTTGAGCAGGTGGGCGGTGACCAAATCGAGCTGACTGGCATTTTGCAGCCAGGGGCGGATCCCCATATCTATGAGCCGGTGCCCGCCGATAGCATCGCCTTTGAAGAGGCTGATTTGATTTTCTACAACGGCTATGACCTGGAGCCCAGTCTGATTCGGCTGATCAATGCGGCCGGGGTAAGCGCCCAGCGGGTCGCCCTGGGGGAAGTGGTGGCCCCCTTAGACCTAGAGGAAGACGGCGCGATCGTGCCCGATCCCCATGTGTGGGGAGATGTCAGCAACGTGGTACCCATGGTGGCGGTGATTCGCGATCAGTTGATTGAACTGGCCCCGGACCAAGCGGATCTGTTCACAGAGAACGCTGAAGCCTATGTGGCTGACCTGACTCAACTGCATGACTGGATTGGCGAACAAACTGCGACCATTCCTGAAGACCAGCGGCTGTTGGTCACCACCCACGACGCCTTCCAGTATTACGCCAATGCCTATGGCTTGACGGTGGTGGGAACCCTGATTGGAATCAGCACCGAAGAGCAACCCAGTGCTCGCACCGTGCAACAACTGGTGGAATCGATTCAAACCCTGGGGGTGCCGACCATTTTTGCTGAAACCACGATCAATCCCCAATTAATCACCACGGTGGCCCAGGAGGCGGGGGTGGCCCTGGCTTCCCAGGAGCTCTACTCTGACTCGATTGGGGCTCCGGGCAGCGATGGGGATAGCTACCTGGGGATGATGGCGGCCAACACCCGCACCATTGTCGAAAACCTGGGGGGGCAAATCACGGAAATGGCTCCTTAAACCTATCGGGAAACCTATTGGAGCAATTGGTAACATCTCGCCAGTTTTCAGGCATCATAGGGAACTGATGTCCATCTCTTTGACGCCGTGACGGCTGGCTCCCTATGAAACCTGGCAGCAAATACTATCCACTGTTTGACCATTTGCAACATTGCGGCCAAGCGGAAACGACATTGACCTTTGCCGAAATTGAGGCCATGCTGGGGCGATCGCTACCCCAGTCAGCCCGCGATCGCAAAAATTGGTGGAGCAACCGTGAAACCCCTGGTGCTCTCCAGTCAGGGGCCTGGGTGGGGGCGAGTTACCACGTCAAATCCGTTGATCTCGACCAAGAAACCGTCACCTTTGGTAAGGTTCAGGCCCACTACAACATTCAACTTAAAGATGGCAAAGTTGTCTGGCAACAAGACGCCATCAGAGCGCTCCGAAAACACATGAGCCTAACGCAAATGGAATTTTCCGAGCAACTGGGGGTGCGCCGCCAAACCATCAGCGAATGGGAGAACGGCGTCTATGACCCCGATCGCAGTACATCGAAGTTCCTGGAGCTGATTGCCAAACAAGCCAACTTTGAAGTTCCCCCAGACGCTTCTACAGACGAGGAGTAGATCAGCTTGACCTGAGTCCGCTCAGCGTGCATACTGAAGTCAGTTGGTCACCGGTGCTGACTGCTGATGTTTAGTATTTTGGAGTCCTGTGATGTCGTCTGAACGTCCACCGTTGCCCCTGCCCGCCACCGATGAGGCCAATATTCTGCGGGTGATTGCCATTGGTTCCCTGGAGGTGGTGAACAACTATGTGGTCACCCAACACCGGCTGGGCTTTGCGGAAGTAGCCGATTGGTCGCGCCCCCTACCCAGCCCCAATCCAGGGGAAATCATGCGAATTTTGACCAAGCGGTTTAGCGGCCAGGGAAACAGGCCATAGTACTGTCTGGGATAAGTACGACAACGCTGACTAAGGGTGTCAGGTGCATTGTGGCCTGTCATTCCCGCCAGGCGAGAATCCAACGGATAGTTCCCGCAGCAGATTCCCGCGGCCACGGGACTGGCAGGCCTCACACAGGCCTCACACAGGCCTCACTCTAGGATGACGAATAATAGGATGGTGGCCTGTCAAGGCTAAAAATTAGGGTGAGCGGTTTAAAAGCCTTTTATCTTCAGGGAGTTTGCTTCAACACATCAGGACTTACCATCCCCTCCCACGGAGGGGTGCCCGGAGGGCGGGGTGGGTCCCCTCGGGCTTGCTTGACCCACCCCTACCCACTTCGACACGTTGCCCCTCCGGGGCCGCTACGCGCTAGCGAAGCCATGCCGCAGGCTATATAGCGCAGGCCTCCAAAGGAGGGGATTTCGGACCTTGATGCTACCAATTCTCTACATCTGCTAACCCTAAATTCAAGACTTGACGTTGCAATAGGTATCAAGGACTACAAACTTGTTATAACAAGTTGGCTTTACTGGGACCAACCCTAGCTGCTTTGTAACGCCCAGGAGGTCTGACGGTGACTGGAGTTTTAACCCGGGTCGATACATCAACCGATCTAGGGCGCTACGCCCATGCCTCAGGGCGGGATGAACTGGTCAAACAAGTCCGCGCCAAAATTAATGAGTTGGGCATTCAATATATCTACTACCAGTTCATCTCTGTAACTGGGCGGATTGTGGGTAAGGGAATTCCGGCTGACTACTGGGAGGTCACCGCTGAGCGGGGATTTCAGCTCGTGTATGGGGCCACGGCCAACCTGGCGATGGATCGCCACAGCCAATATCTGGGCTACGGTCCTGAGGCCGCCGAACTGGTGGCGATTCCCGACCCCGAAACCTTCTGCCAACTGCCCTGGGACCAGCGGGTGGCCCGGGTCTACTGCGTCTGCTTTCGTAACCGCGAAGAAGAGGTGGATGCTGCCGCTTTTCTGACCAGTGATTGTCGCGGTAATCTGAAGCGACTCCATGCCGAGTTTCAGGCCAAGCACGGGCTCCAGCTGCGCCACGGTTGTGAGCCGGAAATGATGTGGCTGAAAAAAGGCCCCGATGGTCAGCCCAACGGTGGGGTGACCAAGCCCAACTGCTACCACATCGACCAGTTTGAAGAACTGCGCCCCGTTTTTCTGCGGGTGATTGAGTATAGCCGCGCCATGGGGCTGGACATGATCCAGGGGGACCACGAAGACGCGCCGGGGCAGTTGGAACTCAACTTCATGTTTGATGACGCCCTGCGCACCTGCGATCGCCTCTCCACCTATCGACAAATCTGTGCCCAGGTGGCCCGCGAATTCAACCTAATCGCCTGCTTTATGTCGAAACCGTTTATGGGGGTGTCAGCCTCGGGCTGTCACCACAACCTGTCCCTCTGGCAGGGCGGCGACACCACCCTGAAAACCTTCGGCTTTGACACCCTGCCAGGTATGGCGGGCAACTTCACCTATCACCAGGGGGGCGACAATACCTTCCTGCCAGCGGCGGGCACCTCCAAACGGATTCCTGGCCCGGTGGGGTTGCACTGCATTGGGGGCGTAATCGACCACTTACCAGCCCTGACCGCCATTGGCTGCTCTACGGTTAACTCTTACCGCCGCCTGTGGGATGCCGGTTTTTGGGCACCGGTGTATTCTGACTGGGGTTACCAGAACCGCACTTGCGGTTTACGGGTATCGGCCCCGGGGCGGTTTGAGTATCGGGCCGTTGACTCGATGGTCAATCCTTACCTGATGGCAGCCGCTCTCCTGCAAGCCTTTGACGATGGCCTCAGCCGCCAGCTTGACCCCGGCCAACCAGAGCAGCGCAACATTTATGAAGCGATGGATGACGGTAAGCAAGTGAAGAAGCTACCCATGTCTCTGGGGGAAGCCCTGGACTGCTTGGCCAGTGATCAGGTGATCAAGTCGGCTTTGCCAGGGGAAATGTACCGGATTTATGATCAGTACAAGCGGGATGAATGGGAGCGGTTTCTAGCCACGACCACCAACTGGGACCTGGAAAATTATCTCGATTGTTTACCTTAAGTAGGAAAACCGGGTTTCTACTATGCACCCTAGGTTAACAGCTGGGCTGCACCACAGAAACGTATTTCCTGGGCTAACTGAGTTTTCAAAGTGGTGGAAGCTCAAAAGCAGACTCAGGAATATTATGAATTCGAGCACTACCGCCAAACACAGGATGTAAAGAAGGTTTTGTAACGATTCATGGCAGGATGAAGTAGTGTGGCAGAGGTTCGCCTACGTAACCATTTCAGGCTGATTGACTGACAAAAGTGTATAGCCCTCACCCTAAATCCCTCTCCCAGAGCGGGCTACTAAGTACACACATCTTGGCCCTCTCCCCAAACCCCTCTCCCAGAAGGGCGAGGGGCTTTGAAAGCTCTACTCCCCTACTCTTCGAGAAGCGCAAAGCGCTACCTCCCGTTTTGGGAGGAAGGGGCTGGGGGATGGAGGGAAAGCCCTGCCCACAAGGGTCTCACAGGACTTATGTGTA
>NZ_SMDQ01000106.1 GCF_012911975.1 Nodosilinea sp. P-1105
CCTTGTGGGAGTAGGCCGTAGGACGTGCGTAGCAGGGGTTGGGGGATGAGGGGAAACAAGATTTGTCAGTCAACCAGCCATTTCAGGTGAAGCCCTAGTTCTTAGCCCTGACCCTATATAGGGTTTCACATTAGAAAAATTTCAGGTAGCGCTGCAATTCCCAATCCGAAATATGGCTGTGGTAGTCTTCCCACTCCTGGGCTTTGAAATCAACATAGGTCTTGTACATCAATGGCCCCATCACCGTTTCACTCAGAGGATCCTCGGCAAAGGCAGTTACCGCTTCTCCCAGGGTGCGCGGTAGGGTATCGATGCCCATCGCCTGAAGCTCCTTTGAAGAATAGGTATACATGTTTTCCCGGTGGGGTTCGCCGGGGTTGAGCCCCTCACGGATACCTTCTAGGCCAGCCGCCAGAATCATGGCAGCTCCCAAATACAAGTTGGTGGAGATGTCAGCGGCTCGGCACTCGACCCGCCCCCCACCCATGGGAATTCGCAACATATTTGTGCGGTTATTATTGCCATAGCAGATATACACAGGCGCCCAGGTAAAGCCCGACATGCTGCCCTGGCGCACCAGCCGCTTGTAGCTGTTCACAGTCGGACAGGTGACGGCCACGATCGCCTTGGCATGTTTCAGAACCCCAGCAATAAACTGATACCCCAGCTTAGACAGGCCACAAGCATCGCTGGCATCTTCGAATAGGTTTTGCCCGGTTTCTAGATCCGCCAAAGACATGTTGTAGTGAGCACCGCTGCCCGTCTGGTTGCCGTAGGGCTTGGGCATAAAGCTAGCAAAGTAGCCCTGCGATCGCGCCAACTCTTTGACCATCAGCCGAAAAAAAGTGAGCCGATCGGCCATCTTCAGGGCGTCGCAGTAGGTAAAATCGGTCTCAAACTGACCCTGGGCATCTTCGTGGTCAAAGGAGTACACATCCCAGCCCAGGCTATTCATCGCGCTGACGATCGCATCTAGAATCTTGTAATTGTCGAGTACCGTTGGCAGCGCATAGGCCGCCTTGGACAAGTTGTCGCGATCGCTGACTGGCTGAAATCCTTGGTCTGTTTCTTTGAAAATGAAAAACTCGGTTTCAATGCCCAAGTTAAACCGATAGCCCATGGCCGCCGCCTGATCGAGTACCCGTTTTAGGATGGTGCGGCAGCAGGCCTCAAACGGCCGACCTGCCAGATATAAGTCACTGGCAAACCAGGCCACTTCCGAGTTCCAAGGCAATACTGTAACGCTGTCGGGGTCAGGCATAGCCGCCACCTCGTCATCGTTAATCGCTTGAGGGACCCCATCTAGAGCAGCACCCGTGAACAGCTCAGACCCCTGCATCATGCGATCGAAGTGGCTGAGGGGCACGACCTTACCCTTGCCCATGCCATGAATGTCAACAAAGCTGGCCAGGGCGTACTTTACCCCCTGTTGCTGTAGGCGGTGCTGCAACGCCTGCAAATCTGAATTCAGAGGTATCACGTCTGGGTAGGGCATTCGATTCAATCCTCAAACAACACGATGACTTGATAGGGCAAAAAACTGAGGTCGTATGGTGCAGCGGCCCTCTAGTCAACCAGAGGGGAACATAGCAACGGCTTGGGACGCCGCTACCACCTGGTCGTACCAGGCATTGGCCAGGGTTTCGGTAAACTGGGTCGATGGCACCCAATACCGCCGCAACTGGTCCTGTAGTTGCTCAAACAGGTGGGGATAGTGGGTCTCGATCCACTCCGTCTTAAAGGCCATCCAATTCATCACAATGGCTGGGGTAATTTCGGGATGAAACTGTAGCCCATAGATGTTGTGATCTAGCCGAAACGCCTGATTTGGGCAGACGTTGTTGGTTAACAGTAGTTGCCCCCCCGCAGGCAGATCAAACGTATCAAAATGCCACTGCATCATCGGCATCCCGGCTGGGTAGGTCTGCACCCAAGGTTCTGGAGCCTCGCCAATCGGAAACAACGGCGTAAAGCCCAACTCCGGCTGGTGGTTTTGATACACCCGACTGCCAAAGGCCCGGGCGATTAACTGTGCCCCCAGGCAGATCCCCAACACCGGCTTGCCCTGCTGGTGAAACTGACGAATCAGCGCCACCACCCGCCTCAGGTGGGGAAATGCCTCATCGTCGCAGGCATTCATGGGGCCGCCCAGCACAATCAAGCCGTCATAGTGGCCCTGGGGTGGCGTGGTGCGTTGGGGGACCAACCAGGTGTGCAACCAGGCCCCTTTCACTTCCAGGTATCGCCCCAAAATACCAACGGGGTCAGCCTCCACATGTTGAACAACTAGAATATTCATCGGGTTAACCGTGCCCTTGCGGCGTAGATTCAGGAAACACGCCCATTTAACCGCCGCCAATCAGCCAGCGTCGGTATCCAGGGACATGAGCAAACTTGTTATATCAAGTTATCCCAGAGTTTTCCTTGATTGGCAAATATTTTTGTGGTTGAGCCAGTTAGGGATCGCCAGGAGAATCCTAGAGCCGCGATGACCTGCACGACTGGGCAGGCATAGGGTGGCCCTTGCTAGGGTTTCAGGCGCTAGGAATAGTGGGTTGACTTGTGTCGCAGTGTGCAAGGGACTGCCTGGATAGAATAGAGTTGTGCTTTACCGTCCGATGACTGTCCTGATTCATCGAGCCCTATGCCAGACACCGCCATTCACCCCCTGGTCGAGCAAATTACCGAGCAACTAAAGACCCTCTCGGCCAATGAGCTTCGCACGATTCAAGATTTTGTGGCCTACATCGCCTGGAAGCATGGTCAGGCAGAATCCCCGCCGGTTCCCAAGGCATCAGCAGAGGCTAGGGCAATTGAGCGGCTGAAAGACTTAGAGGACTTGGATGATCCCACCAAATGGATCACAGTGATTGAGGCCGGGGAGGAAATTGATGTAGAAAGTGCCTGCGAGCGCCTGAAAGAACGTGGCTTCCAAATCGAGATATCTGATCAAAATTCATAGGCTAGTAGAGCACCAGGACTTGCCTGAACTGACAGCTGACCTGCAAATGATTTTTGCAGACATTAGGCAATCAGTCCTGATACTAGACCCCTATACATGCCTAGGGCTGCAGAACCATAAGCTCCGGGGGAAGTTACGTAACCATCGTGCCTTGGAAATTGACGTAGCTACAGCTACAACCCGGCCAGCGTCAGCCTGGTTTACTAGGCTGAAACTCCTGGAGTTGTTCTATGGTCGGTATGTTAACCCAGGTGCAAAACCTGGAGGAAAGGGCGAAGGCCCTGGGAATTAAGTTTTTCTTGGTGTCCTACACCGATTTGCTGGGGGGTACCCGGGCCAAGTTGGTGCCTGCTTCCCAAATGGCATCGGTGGAAAAGGATGGGGCGTTTTTCTGCTCCTTTGCCTCAAACCTGGGCCTGGGGCCAGAGTCAGCGGAAATTGCAGCAGTTCCGGATCCTGACTCGTTGGTTCAACTGCCCTGGGAACCCACCGTCGGCTGGGTAGCCAGCGATGTTTACTTTGAGGGGGAACCGTTTCCAGCGGCACCACGGATGATTTTGAACCGGGTGCTAGAGCAGGCAACGGAGTTGGGCTATGCCTACAAAATTGGGGTGGAAGCAGAGTTTTTTCTGCTGAAACAGACGGAAACGGGGTACACCATTGCTGACCCTAAGGACACCGCCGATCGCCCCTGCTACGACCAGATCAACCTGATGCGCCAGTTTGATCTGATCTCCACCCTGGTCACCTACATGGAAGACCTGGGCTGGGGCCCCTACCAGTGCGACCACGAAGACGCCAACGGTCAGTTTGAACTGAACTGGACCTACAGTGATGCCAAGACCACCTGCGATCGCCATGTGTTCTTTAAGTACATGGTCAAGACCCTGGCGGAGCAACGGGGCTTTACCGCCACCTTTATGCCCAAGCCCTTTAGCCACATCACGGGCAACGGCGGCCACGTCCACAACAGCCTCTGGCAGGGCGACACCAATGCCTTTGCTGATGGGGCCGATGATGGCGGGCTATCTGCTTTGGGCTACCACTTTTTGGGCGGCGTGCTGGCCCACGGCAAAGGGTTGGCGGCCCTCTGTGCCCCCACCTGCAATTCCTATCGTCGTCTGGGGGCCAGTACCACTGCCTCCGGTAGCACCTGGAGCCCCCGCTACATTTCCTACGGTGGCAACAACCGCTCCCATTTGATCCGCATTCCCGACACGGGCCGCTTTGAATGTCGCATGGTGGATGGGGCGGCCAACCTGTATTTGGCGGCGGCAGGTATCCTGGCGGCGGGGCTAGAGGGTATGGCCACCCAGGCGGACCCGGGCCAGCGCATCGATGAAAACCTATTTGCCCGCGCCGACGAGTTCCCCGATTTACAAACCCTGCCTCACAACCTCCATGAAGCAATGGAAGCACTGAAGCAAGATACTCTGCTGATGAACACCCTGGGGAATCTGGGGGCAAAGACCTTTTTGGACATGAAAACCAAGGAGTGGGATGCCTTCAATGCCCAGGTCACCGCTTGGGAGATGAACCAATACGTAAATATTTAGGGACTTCTCATCCGTCCCCTCCTGGGAGGGATAGGGGTGGGTGAGCCCAGTCTTTGAACCCACCCCGCCCTCCGGGCACCCCTCCAAGGATGGGACGTTGAGTGCTGATTTTTCTCCGGTATGCAAATTTCTATGGGTTCTATTTACACCTACAATTTCCCGACCCGCATTCGCTTTGGGCCGGGGGCACGACACGAACTCGCTGCCGAACTCGCAGCGCTGGGCATCCGGCGTGTTCTGATCGTCACCGACAAAGATGTCGCCCAACTGCCCTGGTTCCCCGAGCTAAAAGCCGCCCTTACAGATTTTGGAGTCGCTACCTTTAGCGGCGTCTGGGGCAACCCCGTGGTTTCCCAGGTGAATGCCGGAGTTGACGCCTGGAAAGCCAGCGGGGCCGACGGCATTGTGGCGGTGGGTGGCGGCGCGCCCATGGATGTGGCCAAGGCGATCGCCCTGATGGCCCATCACCCTGGCCACCTGTTCGACTACGAAGATGGCCACTGCACCCGCCCGATTGATCAGCCCATTCCGCCTATCGTTGCCCTGCCCACCACGGCGGGCACTGGCAGCGAAGTGGGCCGCAGCACCGTGATCTCTGACGACGACACCCACGCCAAAAAAATCATCTTCGACCCGCAGCTGTTGCCCAGGGTGGTGCTGGCCGACCCGGAACTGCTGCTGGGGCTGCCTGCCAAAATCACCGCTGCCACCGGCATGGATGCCCTGACCCACCTGGTTGAAGCGTTTCTGGCCCAGGGCTTTAATCCCCTCTGCGACGGCATTGCCCTGGAAGGCATTTACCTGGTGGCCCAGCATCTGCAGGCTTGTGTCGATTTTGCCCGGCGATCGCAGGCGGGAGCAGTCTTTGACGAGGCCACAGCAGCGGCCCACCGGGTGGCTCGGGGCGGCATGTTGAATGCGGCGATGATGGGGGCGATCGCATTTCAAAAGGGGCTCGGCGTCACCCATTCCTGTGCCCATGCCCTATCAACGGTGTTTGACACCCACCACGGGTTGGCCAATGGGGTGATGTTGCCGGCGGCGATGCGGTTTAACCTCCCCGCTGCCCCAGGGCGGTTTTTGCGAATGGCCCAGGTGGTGCAGCCGGGGGCCACCGATGGCCAGGCGTTTGTGGACTGGATTGTGGCCTTATCGGCGTCCATTGGCATTCCCACCTCGCTGGGAGCTTTGGGCGTCACCCCTGACGGTCTTGCTGCTCTGGTGGCGGTGGCGATCGCGGATGGCTGTCATCCGCTAAACCCCCGACCTGTTACGGAGACAGATTTCTACGCCATCTACCAAGATGCTTTTTAACCACCCTGCGCGTGCTTCCGTTCAACCGTAGGGTGCATCTGCGCAGCGATGCACCATCTGGGCAAGTTCTCTGCGATCGCGGCGCATAATCTGGGGCAATCAGCAAAGCCTACCGCCGGGGCCAGCGAAATGGCCCCAGACCCCCATCGACAAGAAAGACTTCCTTACGCCATGGCCAACCTACTCTCTATCATTAACCCCGCCACCGAGGCATTGATTCAAGACATGTCGGTAGATGACGGAGCCGCCGTCGCCCAAAAATACAACCGGGCGCGGCAGGCCCAGCCGG
This sequence comes from Nodosilinea sp. P-1105, assembly GCF_012911975.1. Classification (GTDB taxonomy): domain Bacteria; phylum Cyanobacteriota; class Cyanobacteriia; order Phormidesmidales; family Phormidesmidaceae; genus Nodosilinea. Next base: position 6,122 of record NZ_SMDQ01000106.1, read on the forward strand.
AGTGGGCGGCGCTGCCTTTGGCCGATCGCATCTCGCCCATTTTGCGGTTTCGGGATTTGCTGACCGAGCGGGTGGATACCCTGGCGGCTTTGCTGACGGCAGAGACTGGCAAACCCATCACCCAGGCCCGCCATGAGATTTTGGCATTGCCGGATCGGATCGATTTCTTTGTGGAAAATGTGGCCAGGGTGCTGGCCCCCGAGCGGGTTTACTGCGCACCGGCCCAGGCACCGCCGGCTCAGGAAACCCTAGAAGAGGTGATTGGCTATGAGCCTCTGGGGGTGGTGGCCAATATTTCCGCCTGGAACTACCCCTACTTTGTGGGGGGGAATGTGTTTGTGCCAGCGCTGCTGACGGGCAATGCCGTGTTGTATAAGCCATCGGAAGTGGCCACCCTGACGGGACTGGCGATCGCCGATCTGCTTCACGAAGCAGGCGTTCCCAAGCCTGTCTTCACCCCTGTGGTCGGGGCTGGGTTAACAGGGGCCGCCCTGCTAGAGCAACCGATCGACGGCGTGTTTTTCACCGGCTCCTATGCCACCGGGCAGAAGATTGCCGTAGCTGCTGCCCCTAAACTGATTCGCACTCAGCTGGAATTGGGGGGCAAAGACCCGGCCTATGTCTGTGCCGATGCCAATGTGGCCGTGGCCGCAGCGGGGCTAGCGGATGGTGCCTTTTACAACAATGGCCAGAGCTGCTGCGCGGTCGAGCGCATCTACGTTCATACCGATGTGTACGAGCAGTTCCTGGATGCCTTTATGGCCACTCTACAAGGATTCCAGTTGGGCGACCCCACTGACGCCATCACCTACCTGGGACCGGTCAGTCGCAAGCCCCAGCTGGATGTGCTTCGGAACCAGGTGGCCGATGCCCTGGCCAAAGAGGCAACGCTCCGCTGTGGCGGACAGCGAGTCGATCGTCCCGGTTGGTACTTCGCTCCCACAGTCTTGACTGAGGTTAACCACACCATGACCGTGATGCAGCAGGAAACCTTTGGCCCGGTGATTGGGATTCAGCGGGTGGCCAGCGATCAAGAGGCCCTGGCGCTGATGCAGGATACCCCCTACGGCCTGACGGCGACGGTGTATGGGACGAATCGCGATCGCGCCATCAACATTCTGCGCCAGCTCAAAACCGGTACCGCCTATTGGAACTGTTGCGATCGCGTCAGTCCCCGCCTTCCCTGGAGCGGTCGTGGCCACTCTGGCCTGGGGGCCACCCTGTCCCTGGCTGGGATTAGGACGTTTCTCCATCCCCGGGCGTGGCATTTGAGGGGCGGTGGGGTGATGGGAGGTGGGGAGGTGGGGTGATGGGGAGGTGGGGAAGGTGGGGGTGATGGGGTGTAGACGCGGAGCGGCTTTCCGGAGGGTTGGGGACGGTGGGGGAGATGGGGAAGGTGGCGTAGGGGCGGACCTGTGTGTCCGCCCTGGGGGGGAATGGGGAAGGAGGAGAATTTTGGATTTTGGATTCTTCCCTTTTCGCTCTTCTCCTTTCCTTTTTCGTTCTTCCGCCCGGACGGGGGTTAATCGCTGCGGGCTCGTAGGGTTTGCAAATACTGTTCCAGGTGATCTGCGATCGCCAGGGGCATCATCACCACCTGGGGCGTGGCATCCTGGGGCGAAAAATCGCGATCGATACAGTCTCGCCAAAACTCCAAATGCACCCGGTCTAAGTCATGGGGTGAGGTTTCCACGGGCTGTCCGTTTTCTCCCTGGATGGAAAACCAACTCAGGTACTCATGGCCGTCGATGGTTTCTCGAAAGATTACCTCCACCAGCATTTCTTCCCGGTCTAGGGTGGCCCGCACATCGGCGATGCGCTGGTTTAGGGTGGTCATCCAGGCGTCTACCTGGGCTGTTTTGTCGGGTTTAACCCGAAAGCGGGTCAGTTCGATTTGCACAGGACTTGCTCCTACAGATTCACCATCAGCGATCGCCAGCACCCCCTGGCCAGGCGGTATCCTAACGATATGAAAGGGACCATAAACGGCAAAGGCCCCTTTGTCGCAACCGTGGAACAGCAAGCAATAGCCTGGTGAGGACACCGATGATGACTGCTAAACCCCACCTCTACCCGGTGGAGATTCGCTGGACTGGCAATACCGGCCAGGGGACCCAGCGCTACCAGGCCTACGATCGCGCCTACACCATCACCGCTACGGGCAAACCCACCATCGAAGCCTCCGCTGATCCAGCCTTTCGGGGGGACAAAACGAAATACAATCCCGAAGAGCTGCTGGTGGCCTCTCTGTCCAGCTGCCACATGCTGTGGTACCTGCATCTATGTGCCGAATCTCAGGTGGTTGTGACCCACTATGTGGATTACCCGGTGGGCACTCTACTAGAAACCAGCGATGGCCGGGGGCAGTTTACCAAGGTGCTGTTGCGGCCAGCGGTGACCATCACCCCCGACAGCGATCAACAGTTGGCAGTTGACTTGCATCAGCAAGCCCACAAACAGTGCTTTATCGCCAATTCTGTGAACTTTCCAGTGCCGTGTAACCCCTCAGTGCATAAAGGTTAAGGCTGTTGTCCGTGACACCAAGTTGTAAGGGGGCCATGATGAAAATGGCTGAGGGTAAACAGGACGTTTATCAACTGACTGGCACGGAGCTCGATAGTTGATGGGCACGGGCCAGGCTCTTGGCCTATCCTACGTCCTACGTCAAGGGACAATCTTGTCTAGAGATCACCTTGGTAAAGGCGACAGCGGCTAAAGTCAATCGGTGGCCCCGTGGAGCAGTACACCAGACTGCGGCCCGCCTCCAGGGCATCCTGGCTGGTGGGGTAGGTTTCGCCATCAGTGAGGGCCGCCAGTTCAGGGGTAATTACCCAGCAGAAAAAGCCCCTGGTGCGGCGGTGGGTAACAGCCACCAGCCAATCGGGGAAGGCCACAAATTCGGTTACGGTTTGCTTGGTCACGGTGGACCCCCTTTGGGTGGGAGGTTTGCTATCAGTTATCCTGCGCAGTCTAGATAACGACCTATTGCGATTTGGAACAAGTGTACTAAACTAGTTCTCTAAAGACAACTGTGCTGGGTTTCAGGAGTCTTGTTCCGTACCGTCTTGTTCTGTATCACCAAGGAAATCATGGCAACCAGGAAAAGCAGCAAAGCAGACGACGCACCCAAGAAGTCGCCGGAACAGGTGGAGAAAGAGAAGGCGTTGACCATGGTGCTCGGCCAGATCGAGCGCAATTTTGGCAAAGGGGCGATCATGCGCCTGGGGGATGCCGCCCGCATGAAGGTAGAGACGATTCCCACCGGGGCGCTAACCCTGGATCTAGCCCTGGGCGGTGGCCTCCCCAAGGGGCGGGTGATTGAAATCTATGGCCCGGAAAGCTCCGGTAAAACTACTCTGGCCCTGCATGCTCTAGCGGAGGTACAAAAACTGGGCGGTGTCGCCGCTATCGTTGACGCAGAACATGCCCTGGACCCGATCTATGCCGCTGCGCTAGGCGTCAACATTGACGAACTACTGGTATCTCAACCTGACACCGGAGAGATGGGCCTGGAGGTGGTAGATCAACTGGTGCGGTCCTCGGCTGTTGACCTGGTGGTGATTGACTCGGTAGCGGCGCTGGTGCCCCGAGCAGAGATTGAAGGGGAAATGGGGGATGCCCATGTGGGCCTTCAGGCCAGGCTGATGAGCCAGGCGCTGAGGAAGATTACCGGTAGCATTGGCAAATCGAACTGTACGGTGATTTTCCTAAACCAGCTGCGCCAAAAGATTGGCATTTCCTATGGCAACCCGGAAGTCACCACCGGCGGCAATGCCCTGAAGTTTTATGCCTCAGTACGCCTGGATATTCGCCGCATCCAAACCCTGAAGAAAGGCACCGAAGAGTACGGGATTCGGGCCAAGGTGAAGGTGGCCAAGAACAAGGTGGCCCCGCCCTTTCGGATTGGCGAGTTTGATATTCTGTTTGGCCAGGGTATTTCTACCATGGGCTGTCTGGTAGACCTGGCGGAGCAGACCGGGGTAATTGTCCGCAAGGGGGCCTGGTACAGCTACGACGGCGACAACATTGGCCAGGGGCGCGACAATACCGTGCAGCGGCTGCTAGAAGATGCAGAGTTTGCTAAGACGGTAGAGGCCCAGGTGCGCGAAAAGCTGGAGATTGGCGGCGCAGCAGGCGCTGATGTGGAGATTGAGGTGGAGGACGAGGATGGAGCTTTGATGGAAGAGGAATAACCTAAGGACCTCTCCAGGCAGTTACTTCAGAGCTTTCAGTAGCGCTTAAAAGTATTCTAATTTTTGCTGCTGATCGGCCAAAAGGCTTAATCTGAGGCGATTTCAGGAATTAATTTAGATGTGTAAAGAATTAGGTGAACTATTTCTAGAGTCTTCCTAAAGACTATGGCGAACTTTAGACTTTTCACCTACAATTTCAAGTAATTATTTTGTTGCCGCTATGAGTAAACACGAACGACTCCTGGAGTTTCTTCAGGGGCAATTGGCATTGTCCGCCCACTCCATTGAACTGGGCCTGCGGCAGTCTCAGGACGCACCCAACCTGCTGCCAATGGTGCTCTATCAGTATGGGTTTGTCACGACTCATCAGCTAGGGCAGATTTTTGATTGGTTAGAAACCGCCTGAACCTTGAAAACATGGGCTTTAGCTCCGTTCCAAACTGGTCAATTGCGCTCTGGAAATCTCAGCGAATCATGACAGTGTCCTACGCCCATGCTTCATGAGCATTAGCGTTAAGTGAGAAATGCAATCTGTAGCGCTCCCTTTGGGGGGTGCTTTTTTAATGCCTGGGCTGAATCAGGGATTTTCTAGTCAATGCTCAGATTACTCAGCTACCTTTTCAGATTTTCTCAGATTTCAATCAGACCTGACTCAGCTAGCTCCAGCATTATGGGACTCAAGATAAATCCTCCAAGTTCTATAGGAGCTTCAGCTATGCAACTCTCTTTTCTTGGCCAACCTTACACCGCCTCTACCACCGTTGCCGATGTCCTTCCCACTGGGGACACGGCTATGTTTATGGGCAAGCCCTACGCCCGCAAGCAATTCACAGTCACCCGACGACAGCAGCCTGTAGCGCTGACTTATCGTGGTGTCCGTTACGCTAACTAGGAGTCAGACGATGCAATCTTCTACTTCTGATTCAGGCGATCGCGCTCGCATGCCAGAACTTTCGCTGGGCAGTTATGTCCCCCTAGAGATCTACCGCAGCGCCCCCACTATTCGTGAAACGAGCATTGGCGGTAAAGCCTGGAATGCCACGATACTAACGCTACTGCTGACTGTGCTTGGTCTCGTCACCCTAGAATCTGCCCCTCGGACCATCGATGCCCTGTCAATGCAGGCCCAAAACACGGTGGCAGAACTTGGGATGCCGACTCGATGGCGGTTCTAGCCTATCGAGCCCAATACTGTTCGGATAAACAGAATTTCAGTATATTTGCACTGTTCTGACAGAGCAGGTGTATGGTGCAACTCAAGGA
>NZ_SMDQ01000107.1 GCF_012911975.1 Nodosilinea sp. P-1105
TCAACTTCCCGGTGAGTATTTACACTCGGCTGGGGCCAGAATCTGAGGAACCTCCTTAGAAATGAGCGAACCGGGAGGTCCAAGTCCTCAGGCCGCAGCAGAATGCCGTACTCGTTCACAAAGCCTGCGGTTTGCAGGGCGCTGAAGGCCTCGGCGGGTAGGGCGCTGAAGGGGGCGGCCCAGTCCTGGGCGATCGCCAGGTCTTGCAGGTCCTCAGGGGTTTGGTAGCGATCGCTGACCGCCCCCAAATCATCGACAAAATAGCGGCGGGTCAGCGCCCCGACAGTGATGTCATCGCCATTGGGGCGAAAGAACGCGACGATTTCCCCAGACTCGAACTCGCTAATCTGGTCGGAGACAAAGGTAATGGGGGTAACCAGAAACTCGATGGACTGGTTCGCCAGGTCATCGGCAACGTTGCGCAGGGTGGCATCGGTGTAGGGGGGGCGAACGCTGGCACTGGGAACGTCGTAGGCGAAAAAGTTGAGCAGATCGACATTGAGACCAATGCGACGGATCGCCGTAATCCGCTGGCTCAGCCGCTCCAGATCCGCCAGGGACGCCACCTGGGACAGACCCACCATCTCCAGCAGCAACAGGTATTCCCGCAGGCTCAGCCGTAGCGCCCTGGGGATTTGCGATAGGCGATAGAGCTGCCGCAGGTAGGGGGTATCCAGGGCGAGGGTGGTTTCGCTACCGCTGAGTTGCCTGACCAGGGCATCCAGGTCATCGCTGGACACCTGTAAGGCCCCCATGAGGCGGCTGCGGATGGCGCGATCGCGGCTGGGCAGCTCCTGGCCAGTAACATCCCACCGCCGGGCTGGGTCGTGGTAGCGCCACGGGGTGCGGCTGCCTCCTGTGGGGTTAAACACCTGGTCAAAAAAGACCCGACCATCGGCCCGGCCAGTGTGGCGCAGGTCGTGCCACAGGGCGGTCAATCGCTCCACGGATTGGCGGTGGCGGGCGATCAATTGCTGGAAGCTGGCCAACTCCACCAGGGTGGCTGGGGTCAACGCCAGGGTTGGCGGGCCACCTGGGGGTAGGGGGGCCAGGGGTTGCAGCCGGTCCAGATCCGCCAGGCTGGTTGGTTGTCCCTGGCCGGACCCATCGACCACCTCTGGGTTGGCTTCAGTGATGCCGTCAAAGCGCCACCACAGGGCCAAGTGCGATTCATCCCCGCTCAGGGCGCCGTAGCGGTTGGCCCGAATCTCAGCGGTGGTGCGGGCGGTGGTCCACAGGCGCAGCTCCAGGACGGCCCCCACCAGGTGGGTGTCAGTGGCCGTGGCCAGACCGTCGTGGAAACGGACATCCCCAGCGGCCAGGCCCAGGTGGGCAGACCCCGCCGCCGAGAGTTGCCTGCCATCCCCTACCCCTATCAGCTTGCCATCCAGGTAAGCCCGCAGGGCGTGGGGCCGTAGTTCTGGGCGACCATCCAGCACCAGGGCCACATGGTGCCAGCGCTCGGCCAAAATGCGATCGCTGGATAACCAGGTGCCCGACCAACCGGCAGCCTGGTCGTACCCGCCCAGGTACAACCGGCCATCGTGGACATAGATCACCAGACCCTGCTGACCATCGCCCCGGTGGTAAATTACCTGCTGGCGCTGGGTCAAGGTAGGATCGTTCACCTTCACCCAGAGTTCGACGGTGTAGCGTTTGGGTGGGGCTGCGATCGCGGGGACTAGCAGCCCATCCTGGGGGGCGGTAAAGCTGAGGCTGGTCTGGGGCTGCTGCCAGAATAGGGCATCGCTGGGGCGATCGCCCTGGAGCAGGGTGGGCTTGCGGGCCGGTTCCAGTCCCCCCAGACGCAGGTGGTTGGCCTGGGTCGAGGTATCCAGGCTGTAGGCCTGCTCAACCTCGGCAAAGGGCCAGTAGGCCAGTAGGGCATCAGCAGTGAGGTCAGGGGTTTGGTAGCGCTGGGCCACTGGAAACTCTGACCGCCCGGTAGACCACAGGCGCAGATCGCGGATTTGGCCCCCAAAGTACTGGGTTCCAGAGCGGCCCACCTGCATCGCCGTGGGCAGGGGCAAATCCACCTCTGAGACCGGGGTCTCCACCTCCAGCGCCCCATTCACATAGAGGCTGACCCTGTCGTCGGCCACCGCGATCGCCACATGGGTAAAGGCATCGGTGGGTAGGGATATGTCCCCCCTGAGGCTTTCCCCAGTCACCAGGGTAATCTGCCCCTCGTCGTTGAGGCCAAACCAGGTGTCTGGCCCCCAGCTTACCACCGGGTTGGCCCGGTCAATTGCCCTGGGCTGAATCCAGGCCTCCAGGGTAAAGCCAGAGCCCAGGCCGCCGGTTAACGACGCCAGGGCCAGGTACTGGCGATCGCCGTCAAAGTCTAGGGCTTGCAGGTTTAGGGGTCGCCGCAGCAGGGGAATGTCATCTGCCTGACGCCACATGGGATGGTCAGGGATGCGCTCCACCGCAAACAAGGTCTCGTCCGGTTCAAAGGGGTCGCGGGCGCCGGTGGTCAGCCAATCCTCCAGGTCCAGGGCCGCCGACAGGTAGACCCCCCGGCGCACGGTCAGATCAGCGAAGTATTTTTCCCCCGCCCTGGCGGTCCAAAGCCCAACGGTGCCAGCGGTCAGGCGCCGGCGATCGCGATTGCTGCCGTTATTGTCATCGGAGGTGTTGGCCTGAAACTCGGTGGGCTCAGGGGTGCCCTCGGGCCAGATTTTGGCCCGAATTAAGGTGCGATCGCCCCCATCGTGGGCTTCAATCAAAAACCGGTACCAGGTGTTGGCCTGGGGGTTCACCCCCGTATCCCGCCCGGCGGTGTTCACCCGACGCACATCGTGGGGATGGGGGGCAATGTGGAAGGTCCGCAGCCCCCCAAAGCGGCGCAGGCGATAGTATTGGTCGTGGTTCTCGTCAGGGCCAATGTCAGGATCGGGATAGCGGCTAAAGAACGTCACCCCAATGCCGTCAAAGCTCCCGCTAGACTCGGGGGTAATCAGCATTCGCCCGGTGTAGGTGTAGCTGGTCCAGTCCAGGGCCTCAGCCGGTTGGTAGTGGCTATGGATGTTTCCTAGCCGGGATTGGGTGCCTAAAGCGATCACACCGTCTTGCTCTGCGGTGCGGAACAAGTCAGGTACAGCCTGGCGCGAGTTTTCCGCCCCGGTGTGTCCCCAGTCCGCCGGGTCTGCTTCGGGTCCATAGGCGCTAAAGTCCTCGGCCAGCAGGGTTTCCTGTAGCACCTTCAGGTCGTCAAAGGTTTTGCGACCCGGGCCGGCGGTCCACACCCCCACCGTGCCAGCCGTGATCCGCACATCACTGCTGTCCACCGCTTTGATTTGAAAGTCCTCGGGCTCCAGGGTGCCCGCCACCCAGATTTTGGCCCGCAGGTGGGTTGCTTCCGCCCCGGCTTCCACCTCAATGGTGACCCGGTAATCGGTGTCTGGCTCTGGCAGCACCCCAGAATCCAGGCTACTGTCAGGTTCAGCAGTCAGGGGCTGCACCCCCAGGGGATGGCCCACCAGCTGAAAGGTGGGCTGATCGGCATCTCGCCGCAGGGCATAGTACTGATCGACACCAGCGGGGGTGCGGCTGAGCACCGTCAGGCCAATGCCACTGTCAGCCTCGGTAAAGCGCAGTTTTCCCTGGTAGCGGTAGTGGCTCCAGCCGAGGGTGTCTTCCCCAGCCGGGGCATAGTGGGCGGTGGTGCCGGTCAGGGAACTGTCTGTGCCCAGCACGGTCTTGCCGTTTAGATCGAGGGCCTGGAACAGATCCGCTGTATCTTCCGGGGTAAGCCGATCCACGGTACTGACCCACCCCTCAGGGGTATCCCCCGGCAGGTACTCGGTAAAGCTGGTCTTCAGTAGCTCTTCGCTCCCCTGGTCTGCTTCATCCAGGGTCACCAGCCGCAGGTTGTTAAACCGGGCCGCCAGGGTTTGCGGCTGGTGACCCGCCACCCACAGGCCCACCGTCCCCGAGGTCAGGCGCACGTCACTGGTGTCATAGGCCACCCCCTGGGGGGCGTCAGGGGCGGCTGTTCCCGCAGGCCAGAGGCTGACCGCCAGGCGGGTGCGTGCCGCTGACTGCTCATCCGTCACCTCAATCGAGAAGGCATACCACCGGTCAGGCTCTACCGCCGGAAAATCTGCCTGCTCGATTTCCAGGGGCTGTACCCCCTGGGGATGGGCATCCAGGCTAAAGGTGGGTTGTCCCTCTGGCCAGGTCAGCGCCAGGCGATAGAACTGATCGACAGCTTCCGGGTGACGACTGAGGACGGTGACCCCCAGGCCGCCGGTGGTGGCATCGGCGGGCAGGTCAGGCACATACAGCAGGCCGGTGAAGCGATAGTTGCGCCAGTCCAGCACTGCGGTCTCAGCCGGTTGGTAGTGGGTGTAGCGGTTCAGCCATTCCGGGTCCTGGCGGGGGGCGGCCATCAACACGGCGGTTTCCCCCCGCAGCTGGCCCGTGTAGCCGTTGACCCGGTCGGTGACGGTGACATCATGGCCTTCATCCAAAGGCAGGTAGGCGATCAGTCCGGCCCCAAATAAGCGCGGGTCGTGGTAGCGTTCTGCCTCCACATCGGCGGCGGTTTTGGCCCGGTTCCACAGCCGCAAGTCGGCCATTTGCCCCGAAAACCCCTGTAAGCGGCTATCGATCAGCCGGACATAGTCCCCGGTCAGGCGGGTGATGGCCCTGTCGTCCAGGTGGCCCAGGTAGGCGGGTCCCACGGGGCTGAGGCGGTGGCCCCGCTGCCCCGCTTCCAGGGACTGGTTCGGATGGGTGGTGCTGATTTCGTCTAGGGCGATACCGTCCAAAAAGCCGCGAAACTCGATGTAGTCCAGGTGCTGGGTTTCGTCATGGACAATGGCCACATGGTGCCATTGATTGACTGACAGGGCGGTGGGATCACTGGCCAGCACCGTTTCCTGCACCTCAGTGAGCTCATAGTTGGCGCACCAGGCGATCCCATAGAGCCGCTGCTGCTCTACATAAATGGCTAACCCGGCTTCCCCGTCCCCCTGGCTGAATAGCAACTGGGGGGCTTCAGGATGCAGGGTAGGCGGGGTAGGCTTAAACCAAAACTCTAGGGTGAAGCGGGGATGGCGACCCAGGCCAAAGTTGGCGTCCTGGCGCAAGACGACCCGATCGCGATCGCCATTGAACCAGAGGGCGGTGCCGGGGATGGCCACGGGCAGGGCTGGCTGCAATGGAGCCACGGTCACCGGGGCAGGCTGAAAATCAGCCGGGACCCCGCCCAGATAGAGGGCATTCCCATTCAGGCTCAGATCGGCGGCTTGCTCAGCGGTGATGTCCGCCAGGGGCCAGTAGCCGATTAACCCCGGGGTCAGGGCAGGCACCGACCGCTGGAGAAAGCTGTTCAGGTCCACAGGGCGGCGAACCTGGCTCCACAGGCGCACCTCATGCAGGATGCCGCTCAGGTAGCGATCGCTGAAGTCGTGGCCGATGGACAGGTCATCCCCCTCCAGACGAAAGGTTGAGTTACGGGGCAGGTTGCGGCGGCGGTCCAGGCTGCCATTCAGGTAGAAACGCACCTCGCGGTTATCCACCGTAACCGCCACATGGGTGAGACGTTCCAAATCGATCGTCCCATCACCGCCAAAGTCCTGATCCCCCAGGCTGGCGCTGCGAAACACCAGTTGGTTCTGCTGGTTTACCCCAAACCAGAGGTGCGACTGGCGATCGCCCGCCGAGCCCAAATGCAAAATCGGCTGCACCCCAGCGGCATCCAGATAAACCCAGGCTTCCAGGGTCAGCTGCTCGGCGCTCAGCCCCGTTACCCCCCGCCGGGCCAGGTATTGGTCAACCCCGTTAAACCGGTAGCGGGTGGCCCCAATCGGCGGGGGTAGGGGTTCAAGCACCAGGTCAGCGGTCACCCAGCGGGGTTGGGTAACCAGGTGATCGCCGCCGGGCACCCCATGCTGCCCGTAGGGGGTGCGATCCAAAAGCTCAAGGCCATGGCTTTCGGTCAGGGGCCAGTAGGCCACCAGCCCCGGTTCAAAGCCACTGAAGCGCCGGTAGCGGTTTGCGGCAACGGATTCCGGCGATCGCCCCTGGGACCACACCCGCACCTCTTTAATCAACCCGGCAAAGGTGGTATCGCTAAGGTTGCGGCCAATGTTCACCGCCAGATCCCCGGTGGGGGGCTGGATTGCGGGCAGAGTAACAGCTTGATCGAACTGACCCTGCAATTCCAGTTGGGTCGGCTCACCATTCAAATATAGCCTTACCGTCGATTGGTTGCGGGCGGTCTGCACCGTCACCGCCACATGGGTAAACTCGCCCACAGGTACCGGTTGCACACTGATTGCCGGAGCGTCATCTTCGGACGCCGTTCCATAAAACGCCACCCGCCCATCGGCGGTCAGACAGAGCAAAAAATGGATATCCAGATTCCCCTCCTGACCCCGGCTGAGGATGGGGTTGGCCTGATGACGGGTAGGATTCACCCAGGCTTCCAGGGTAAAGCTGTCCCCTAGGGTGGCCAATCCCTGGGGCTGATCGACCTCAGCTGGCTCCCCAGGGGCTGGAACCTGGACAAAATCGTTCAGCCCATCGAATTGCAGCACCCGCTCTGGGGTACAAGGGGTGGACAGCGATCGCAAGGCCCAATCCAAATCAACAAACGACCACGCTAACCGCCGGGCTAGCTTCAAAAAGCGATAGACCCGATCCAGCTTGGCTGCACTCAGGTTCAGTAAGGTCTCAGTTGGGGGCCGGGTGGGGTCATCGGCATCCCCTGCGTCTGACTCAATCTGCAGGTGGCCTAACCCATCATCGACGGCGTTGATAAAGCACAATCGGGCCAAACCCGCATTCACCTCAGCTTGATCGAGATCCTGAAACAGCAGGTCACTCAGCTGCTGGCGGCTTAAGCCAGTGCGGTCTAAAAACGTGGTGACCGAGGCTAACCCGGCAAGGGCCTCAGGCAAGGTTTCAAAGCCATACACCGCCGCCAAACGGTCTGGCTGATCCACCAACGGCTGCCCCAACAGGGCAAATTCTTCGGGGGAAAGGGCCAACTGCTCCCGGCGACGGACTGCATCCACCGCCTCTGGCTGCGGTGCCAGGGTGTCATAGAGCTGGGGCAAATCAAGATCGAGCTGGTTTAGGTAGGTGCGAATTTCCGCCAAAGGCAGATTCAGGGGCAGGGATTGGGGGAACACCGCCTCGGCGATCGCCGCTTCCGCATCGGCCTGGTCTGGGGTGGTCACCAGGGTTTCCAGGACCTGATTCACCAGGTCAATGTAGGGAATCAGGGTATGGGTGTTGTCATCATCAAGGCGCAGGTGAAATAGATCAAGGCGGCGCTGATCGAGCCGACAGTCTTCTGGAATCCCTTGATCAGCGTCAGGATTGGAATTAGGACTAGTAATATTGGTTTCAATAAAGCGCATTAAATCGACAAAATAAGCCGCTGGACTGAGTACTGAGCGGGATTCATCACACTCAATAAAGTCGAGGCTGCCAAACAGGCGATCGTAGCCTGGAATTTGCTGCTGCTGCTCTAAAAATGACTGGGGAATGTTGTTGAATAAGGTCTGGCGCAAAAACGGCGAGGCCATGTCCTTAAGGTTGGCCCATACTAAAGCCGTCTGCTGCTGTATCTGCACAGCGGTTTGGTGAATGCGGTAGGCCTGGCGTGGGTCCAGGCCATCGCTATGGCCATAGGTTCGCACAAACTCAGCTTCAGAAATAGCCGCAATCTTGAGGGCAGATCCCAGCTCAGGGTGAGCTTGCTTGAACTGCTCAAATGCTGTCCGGTCGGTCAGACGAAACGAAGAGATGCTCATGGTTGGAAATCCCGATGATAGTTAGCTGCTCTACGCATTGACAAGAGCGAATATTTTCAGAATGTCCGGGTTAACTGAGAATAAACTGAGTCCTTGATAAGGATATATTGATAGAAATTGATGAAATTTTGATGCGATAGTAGGGAAAATTTTCAGGCCTAATTCTGATTGCCTGACACATCTCTTCTGTAGGTTGGGTGCAGCGAAGCGGAACCCAACACTCGCCAAGGATTTAGGACTTGTTGGGTTCTGCTAGCGCGCCACCCAACCTACGATATATCAGGGTTTTTCTGCGTTGTGTCAGGCAGCGAGGTCCTAATCTTTTTCTGCCTTCCGCCTTCAGGATTCCATGTGCTCCAGACTTTGCCTTGCTCGGCGGGCCACCCATACCGTCACAAAAACAGTCGCCAGTAGCCCCAACCCATGCAACCCCCCATGCAGCCACCGGGCTGGGGCGGGCAGGTCAGCCTGGCTACCCAGGGTGGCAATATCCCCCGTCAAAGCTCCCAGGTAAACGTACATCACCGTGCCAGGTACCATTCCCAGGGAGCCTAGCAGGTAATCGAAGAATGACACGCTGGTGACCCCGTAGGCATAGTTGAGCAGGTTGAAGGGCAGCAATGGCGACAGCCGGGTGAGCAGCACAATCTTAACCCCCGATCGCGCCACTGCCCGGTCTAGAGCCTGAAATTGGGAGTGCTGCCGCAGTCGGCGACAGATTGGCCCCCTGGCCAGGTATCGGCCAATGGCAAAGGCTGTTGTAGCCCCTAACGTAGCGGCCAATAGGGCATACAGCGAACCCCAGCCCAGACCGTAGATGGCCCCGCCCGCCAGGGTGAGCAGCGCTCCTGGCACAAACAGTACCGTAGCCAGGTTGTAGATCACCACATAGGCGATCACCCCCACTACACCCCGGGCCTGGACCCACAGGAGGGCATCGCAGAGTAAGTGGCACAGGTGCTGGGGGCTTAAGCCCAGGGCCAGGGCCAGGGATAACCCCAGGGTCAAACCTAGCCCCAGGGTGAAGAGTCTGGGCGTCGGCCTAGCCATGGTTGGAACGATCGAACATAACACCAGTTAAAAGGGAGTATGAGGATCGACCTTAACTGGACTACCTGAGAGCAAGCTGAGGATTAGCTAAGCGTATGCCATCCCAGGCCATTGAGACGCCGATTTATACCAAGTCCATCTCGGGATCTGGAACTTTCTCCCAGGCAGAACTCCAGGTCTGAACTTGGATTTGGTTTAAATCAGCAGTAATAGCCCTGAATAGAGGGTGGCTCCGGTCAGAAATGACCAAAAGCAGGTTTTCTGGGCTTCGGGAAGCTCTCGTTTGAGGATATTCAGGATGATGCTACCAGCCAGGAAGGCCCACACTAACGCAACGATCGCATTATCCAGGTGAATGAATAGTTCGGCGATCGCCCCCACCAAAATGGCCCCAGTCAACCACCAACGTCCCCGCTGATCGTAAAGCGCTTCATGGTGTTCGCGCAGTCCATGATCGATGATAAAAAAGTGCAGCGCTACGGCGATAAAGAACAGCAGACACTCGATCAAGCTGTGTTCACTCAGGTCTTGCAGCAGGTAACCAAAGATCACATTTAAGCCAGCAAAGGCCGCCATATGAACCCAAAATACTCGGGTACTAGCCCGATCGCGATCATAGTTGGTGCGGTTGAACTGACGGGAGGTTAGCACCAGGCGATCAAGACCGTAAAATACCGTCAACCCCAGCAGTGCCATCAGATAGATGTGGTGGTCTAGGATTCCCAGTATCTGAGGAAACGTGGCAGCAAACTCGGTCTGGGCCTGGCTGAGTTCTGGCAGCACCTCTAGAAAAATATACCCCATCGAAACGCCGCCGGTAAACGATATCCAGCGATATTCAGGTATCCAGACATCCACCTCTAGGCGAGAGATAAAGCCATGGACTAGCGCTAATCCAGCGGCTAACATTAAACCGATTGATGTCACCATAGCGCTGTTATTTGCTACCTCTGCCTGTCACTGTGCTACCTCAGATAGACGCCCCGGCGGTAGAGCCAGGGCACCAGCGAAGATTGCGATTATAGATTCTATAACTCGGCAACATCCATAATTTGATAGTTATTCAAGTCTTGGTGCCATTTGTCTATTGTTCCATTGACCTTTGGGAGGCCGCATTGACCATGGGGGCATTGCGCTGCCCTAGGGCCACAGCCCCAGGACCAAAGGCCATTAACATTAAGGCAGCTCCAACCAAGACAACATCCCGTTCTAAGGCAGGGGTGGCTGACCCAGCGGCAATGGAAGCGGGTAGGTGAACGCCGGTAATCGCCGCCGCCATGATCACTAAAATCGCCAGGCTGGTCCATGGGGTAAACAGACCAACAATGAGCAGCAAGCTGGCGATCACTTCCACAATGCCAATAATCGGACCAAAGAATCCGGGGAATCCCATGGCTGAGAACATGCCAGTCGCCATCGACCAATCAAAGGCTTTAGCTAACCCGTGGGGTAAAAAGACAAACACGGTGGTTAGGCGCAAAATTAGCAGGGCGTAATCTTTAGATGTATACATTGGGGTGAACCTCAACAACAGTAGAATCAGTGGTGTCTAAGTGCCTATAGAATGGCGGTTTTAGCCCGCACAGGGGTCGGCGGCGCAAGGGTCGGCTACGGCACAGGGGTCAGCCGCACAGGGGTCAGCCGCGCAAGGGTCGGCGGCACAAGGATCGGCGGGGCTAGCCGCCGGGGCGCAAGGGTCAGCCCCGGCACAGGGATCTCCGGCTGGACTATTTAACGCGGCTACAGAACCCATACCAATGGCCCCAACGGTGGCTAAGATGGCTAGGTATTTGAATTTAAAGTTCATGGCTATCAGCCCTCAGGCTTGAGTTCAGCAAGTTCATACCAGTCGCGTTGCGCTTTAGGTCGGGTGAGCAATGTCGTCGTCGTCCCTAATGGCGATCGCAACACTCTTACTTAATCGCGGTCGTCTGAAGCTGTCCTGAAGTCAGTATGAGAACTATCTGAGAAACAACCTCCCAGATAACTCAAACCCGGATGGGAGATATGGTCCTCCCACCCGGGCTGAGCTGTGACGATAAAGTCTAACAGTTAGTGTCTGGTTAACTCCCTAAGAGCCGCGTTGGTCGCGGTTGTACCGCACCAGTTCACCGATGGAGACCCTGCCATCGCCACTGAAGTCAGCTTCAGAGTCGTGAAGCGTGACCTGGCCAGTTCTTGGCAAAGGACCACCAGCCATAGCCATGGGAGCGATCAGTAAAGTAGCGGCTGCGATGGTTAAACCAGAGATGAGATAGCGTTTCATAGGATTCTCCTTGAGTTCTCCTTAAATGCGGGACAGAGTTGTCCCTCCGAAGAGAGGGAACCTGTTGGTGCCCCCTTAGCCTGTAAGTTTTATAGTGGGGCACACAGCTGAGCTGCAGCTGAATGTAGTCTGAGATACAATTTAAGTGAAGCTGAGAAAGAAATTAAAATTTGGACAGGAGTCAGGAGTCAGGTAGTGCATTAATGCACGGGACGGAGGAAAATCAGACTACGCCACCACGATAACCAGGGAGACAAGCGCATGGCTATTGAGATGACCTGTCCGACCTGTGGGTCTCACGATATCTCCAAGAACGGCACCAGCCATCGGGGGAAGCA
>NZ_SMDQ01000108.1 GCF_012911975.1 Nodosilinea sp. P-1105
ACTCCCTATTTTTTGTCCTTCCTATTCTCTCAAAGCATTGTCCCCTGAAGCTTTGAGTCCCCTTGTCACCCGCTAAGCCCATGGACAATCCCCTTGACCTGCGTCAGTAACTCAGCGGCGGTCACGTTTAAATCTACAGTGGCGGCTACCCCGGTGGGCTGGGGGCGGCCAGGTTGCTGAATCCACAAAGTAGGGGGACCAGCGGCCAGAACAGTGCTATCGGTAATCCGCACTGCCGCTGGTTCCTTTAGACTGAGGCCAGCGCGCCGGGCCAGTTGGGTAAACGCCTGTTGCAGCACCCCATATCGACATTGCACCTGCACCGACAGGGTAAGATCGCCCCTGACCACCGGTAACGCTAGGGCGATTTGCCAGGCTTGACCGGAAATTACAGGCTTGGCTTGCAGACTACCGCCTAAATAAGCGGTAAACTGTTGCAAATCATCAAAGAGTAACGGCTCTCCCCCCCCAACCTGACCACAGCCTCCACTCTGGTAAGGGGACTGGCTGACGATCGCCTCCAGGGTAACGCTGCTAGGGTCATAGGTCAGCCGACAGTAGCTGCACCTCAGGCGTTGCAACAGCTCTGCGGTGCGCAAAAAGCCATAGGCCAGTGACATGGGCAACGGTTGCTCTGTACCCACCAAAAGTGGGCGGGTGCTACCCAAAATCGCCGCAATTCGATCGGACAGGGGCTGCGGGGCGATCGCGGTAGCGATCGCTGACCGGTCCCCCTGACTAGCCTGTAAGGCGGCATCGAGGGCGACCGACAGGGTCATACAAATAACCTGCATTACTTCTAGAAATTCTGGGGCAAAAGGCTGATGACTAAACGCGGCCAACACCCCCAGGACTCGCTGGCGGGCCACCAGAGGGTAGCCCACAAACCCCTGGATATGGTTGTCTAAGGCCCACTGTCTATCCTTGACCCAGCGTTCGTCCGCCAGTTGGTTACTCAGAAAAGGCACCTGATTTTGGGCGATTTTACCTACCTTGTAGGCCCCCATGGGTACCCGCGCAAAGGACCCATCGATGTGGGTGTACAGGCCCGATGAGGCCACCAGCCGTAGATTAGCGCCATCGGGCTCCACTAGCCAGATGCGGGCAAAGGCACAATCAAACTGTTCCACCAGAGATACGGTCATCTGGCGAGCTACGGCATTGGGATCGAGATTGCCACTGAGGGACTGGGCAATCCCATGAACTTTTTGCAGGTCGTGGAGCAGACGGGCCGCATCCAGCAACGGATAAACGCTAGCCAAAGCGCAATGCCCGAAGGATAGATAAATCAGCAAGAACTCCCTATACTTCAATACAAATAGGGGGTTAACTTTGTATCCAACCTTACGGAAGTCAGAGGTGCGGGGCTAGTATTGCCTGGCAGACATATGACCACCGTTGCTGAGGATGTCAGGTCTCAGGTGTCAGGTCTCAGGTGTCAGGTCTCAGGTGTCAGGTCTCAGGTGTCAGGTCTCAGGTATCAGGAATGGTTGGCCGACTTATGCCTCAGAGTACTAGGGTGAACCCATAGGGTACGGCTTTCAATACCTGAGAAATCTTCAGATGTCTGACACAATAAAGCGGGGGGTTACGGGGTTGCCCCTGGCGAAAGGCAAACTACCAAGCCCGGGCACATCATCCCTCAGGAGATAGGTTTATGGACAACAACAACCTTTTGCGGCAGTTGCTAATGATTGGTGTCGGAACCACATCCTTAGTGGCTGAGAGGCTGAAACAAGTGACCGAAGAGTGGGTACGAGAAGGCAAATTTAACCCAGACCAGGCCCGTAGCTTCGTCGATGATGTGATGGTCCAGCTGAATGTCAACAACAGTGCCCTGGAGGACCAGTTTCAGCGGCTGTTTCGCAACACATTGCAAGATTTGGGGGTGCCTCGCCAGGCGGAAATGGATGAGCTACGGGGTCGCCTGGATCGCCTAGAGCGCCAGGTACGCGACCTGGAAAATAAGTCCTGGAAGTAAGCCTGTGGCTCGCCAAGGGCCGTAGGTTCTCTGGACAACGGGTCATCTTGCATTAAACTAAGGGTGTTTCCTGTTGGGTGCTGCTTGTGTCATAACTCTGATGCTTGTTTTTTCTGCCTGATACCCTACCTGGGCAGAGAAAGCGTTTGTCAGCCTTAGAGTTACTTTTCAGTAAGCTGCGGGTAAGTTGATGTATACCAAGTCCAGCTCGGGATCTAGAGTTTTCCCACAGGCGGAACTCCAGGTCTGGACTTGGGTTTGATGTACATTGGTCGCGCTTTCCCCCGGCACTATCAAGGAACAGACCCCCATGAGCTACCCTAGCTTCCACAGCTACGTTAAACTCCTCAGGAGCTTGCTTAAACATAAGCAGCAATGGCTGTTCGAAGAATCCATTTTGCTGGCCGACCTATGTCTTGCCTATGGCAGTATTTCGGGCCTCAGTGAGAAAGATAAGAAAACCTTGTTTTTAGCGGCTCACTTTAAAAATCTAGGAGCCCTTTACCTGAGTGATGACTGCCTGGCCCAAGAGTTTCAGGACCATGCCCAGGTGATTAACCAAATGCACATTTTGTTTGAAGAAAGTGCCAAAATCGCCAGAGATTCAGGGCTTAAGGATGTGGCCTTAGTGCTGGAGCAGTACCATCTGCGCGCCATTCCCAACTGCCACCTGGCCCGCATTTTTCAAGTGCTGAATGCCTGGGTCTCGTGCCGCCAACGTAAGGGGTGGCGTACTTCAATGAGCGATAAGGAAGCCCTAATTATTCTGAAACAGCGGGCGGAAATGCAGTGGTCAGATCCGAAAGTGGTGTTTCACTTCATTGAGCACCTTTGCCGCTACTCGTCGCGCCCAGAACGGCAGCAAGCTTGTTCTACCTCTGGATTTAGCATTGCCCCGGTTGAACACCACCCCACCCCGTCTGATATCGATAGCTTTAAGACCCTAGAGCAACGGCTTTAGCGGCTCTGGTAACCCGGGACACTTAAGGCTACAGTTGGATAGAGCCACTATGGTAGCCGCACGTTTAGGATGCTCTGTGTTATGGCTAACAACACTATGGATTTCGATTACCCCATGACCTTAACGGTATCAGACCTGGATTCTGCGTCTTATATAGAGACGATTGAAGCGGTGATCGCTAGCCTTGACCAGGGGGATGGGGCGATGGTCAGCCACACGGAGGAAGGGCATCTTTGGACCTTTAAGTACGGTACTGTCAGTGTCTATGTGCAGTTGACCGGTGAAACTGAGGCGGATACCCTGACTGTGTGGTCGCCAGTGTTGCCCTTACCCGCTAAGGATGAGCCCCGCCTGATGCGACACCTGCTAGAGATGAACTGCAACGAAACCCTGGAAGCCCGATTTGGCATTTCCGGGAATCAGGTGCTGGTGATATCTAGCCGCATTATGCAGGACATTTCCCCCGCCGAAATTTCTCGTCTGATGACTATTGTTGCCACCATTGCCGATGACTCTGACGAAGACCTAATCGCTGAGTTTGGCCTGTAATAGGGTTTAGGTGTAGGCCCACCTTTGTGTGAAGGGATGCCGACACCTGCCCCTTTCAGCAACGGTGGTCATATGCTCATTGACTGACAAAACTTATGCACAGATCCTTCGGAAGCCCCTCACCCTAGCCCTCTCCCGAGGGGAGAGGGAACAAGAGAGTGGATCGGCTCCCCTCGCCCTCTGGGAGAGGGGTTGGGGGTGAGGGCCAACAACTTTTGTCAGTCAACCAGGGTCATATGTCTGCATGTCGGGCTAACTACTCTTTGGGTATCAACCCGGCAGGAGCCGTTGAGATGATCGCGGCAGCGGGGAGAGTTGTCTCAGAACCAGACATCCATCCTGGCGTGGCTGCCCGTATAAAGATGTTCTGGGGTGCCTTTCCTGACTCCTCCACAGGGGTAGATCAAAATAAATAAGCCTTAAGGTGCTCATCCCTGGGGTGGGCTTCCTGCCGAACGGCTATAACAATCAGCAGATGAGGCCCGGTTGCTCTATGTGGCGATGACCACGGCGATCGATGATTAGCCGTCTACCACCTGCTTCCATTCCGCTAGGGCCAAGGCAACCAAATCCCTGTAAGACCCAAGCTGTGGTTGATCGTCTAGTAGGCGTCCACAGAGCTTGGCATAGTCTTCATAGGAAAGTTGATAGCTAAAGCCAGTGCGACTTTTCCCCAGGTAGAAGGTGACATGCTTTACGTCAAACCACAGCGAGATGCCAGCCCAGGCCAAGCCCTTTACCCGCTCTTTTTTGTAGCGGCCTGGGCCTGCAACCTCTTTCTTCGGATAAGGCAGCATTAGGTATAGCTCAGGCAGCACAGAAACTCCAGATGCAGGCAAAAACTCGGCACACAGCTTGGTTTTATAGACCTCCTTTTCCCCTTTGGCCAAACCGTACTGAGTCCGACTCGAACGGCCTACCTCCCTGATGCGATCGTCAAACTCAAGGATCTGGAGCCGCAAGGCTAACACCAGTTCTGCCTGCTCTGGAGCCATCGCCTCTAGCTGCGATCGCAAGGACTTGGGTGGCCGCCCGATGACCAGCGCCGGTGGGGCCAATGCCGATTCTTCCTCTGTCGGTTGGAGGAAAGGATGGAACCTGGGTCCTACCTCAATCGCTGTCTCTGTAGCTGAATCCACATTGGCAAGTTGAAAGCTGAAGCGATCGCCGTCGTCAGCAATGCTGAAGCGGTAGAACTCCAGGTCGAGGCAGTTGTACTCCCGATCGATGTGGTTGTGGGGGTGGAAGGTGGGAGCCATCGCCACCAGGCGGATGGGCAGGCTGTAATCGATCTGTTCTGCAAAGGGCTGGCCCTGGCGCAGGCCAGCGTAGTAGCGGGTGAGCTGCTGCACCACATGGCGATCCTCGACGTTCTTCAGCTCAAGGACAACGGGCTGCCGTTCTGGAGTAGTAGCCAGGATGTCGCAGATCTGGCCCTGGATGCCGTACTGACGGGCCAGGGGCTTGAGGTTGAGGAGTGGTTCTAGACTTGCCCAGATAAACTCTTCTAGGTCAAACTCGGTTGTGAAGGACCAATCTGTCATATCTTGCTTCTATTGAGCTTATGGGCTAACACTAATTCAATGTGAGCTTGCAACTAATACCCCCTTACAGGGCAAGGGCTTCAGCCCCTTATTGAGTGCAACTTCATAAAGGATTGGTATAAGCGTATATCGTCTACTTCTCCCCCAGTGCCCCTGCGATCGCCCGAAAGCTCTCTAGTCCAGCCTCCAGGTTTTCGACAATCTCCTGGGCCAGCACGTCAGGATCATCCAGGCTGTCGAGGTCAGTCAAGCTTTTGTCGCGGAGCCAGAAGATATCGAGGCTGGTTTTATCACGGGCGATCAGCTCCTCGTAGGTGAATTTGCGCCAGCGGCCTTCGGGGTTGTCTTCTGACCAGATTTCGGTGCGATCGCCGCGATTTTTAGGGTTATAGCAGGCGATGAAGTCCTGCAAATCCTGCCGCCGCATCGGGTTTTTCTTTAGGGTGAAGTGGATGTTGGTACGGAAGTCGTAATACCAGACTTCCTTCGTCCAGGGATCCTTAGCGGCGGGTTTGTTGTCGAAGAAGAGGACGTTGGCTTTCACCCCCTGTTTGTAGAATACGCCGGTGGGCAGGCGCAGGATGGTGTGGAGGTCGGTTTTGGTGAGCAGGGCTTTGCGGACTTTTTCCCCGGCTCCGCCCTCAAATAGCACGTTGTCGGGCAGCACCACGGCGGCTTTGCCGCTGATTTTGAGCATAGAGCGGATGTGCTGCAGGAAGTTGAGCTGTTTGTTAGAGGTGGTGGCGTCAAAGTCCTGGCGGTTATAAACCAGATCTTGCTCTTCCTGTTCTCCAGCTTCGTTGGTGAAGGTCATGCTGCTCTTTTTGCCGAAGGGAGGATTGGCCAGCACGTAGTCGTAGGTTTCGTCGGGGGGAGCAATCAGCGCATCTTTGGGATCAATCATGCTTTCGCCGCTGATGTCACCGATGTCGTGGAGAAACATATTCATCAGGGCCAGGCGGCGGGTGCTAGCGACAATTTCGTTCCCCCGAAAGGTCTCGAATTTGAGGAATTTCTTCTCGTCGCGGTTGAGCTGGTAGTTATCTGGGTTAGTCAAAAAGTCGTAGGCGGCCAGGAAGAAGCCGCCAGTGCCACAGGCCGGGTCGGCGATGGTGGCCAGGGGCTCTGGGCGAATGCACTCTACCATGGCCCAGATCAGAGCCCGGGGGGTAAAGTACTGTCCGGCTCCACTTTTGGTGTCTTCGGCGTTTTTCTCCAGTAGCCCTTCGTAAATGGTGCCTTTGATGTCGCGCCCGTGCTCATCTTTGCCCAGGGTGCTCCATTTCTCGCGATCGACCATGTCGATGATGCGGGCCAGCTTGGCCGGATCCTGGATTTTGTTTTGGGACTTGGTGAAGATCTGGCCCAACAGCCCTTTTTGTTGTCCCAGTTGGCGCAACACGGTGACGTAGTGGGTCTCTAGCTCTGCGCCTTTTTTGGTGCGCAGGCTGTCCCAGGTGCAGTCGGCGGGGATGCCCACATCTTTTTTGTAGGGGGGCTGGCTGTACTCATCGGCCATTTTGAGGAACAGCAGATAGGTGAGCTGCTCTAGGTAGTCGCCGTAACCGACGCCGTCGTCGCGGAGGATGTCGCAGAAGCTCCAAACTTTAGAGACGATGCTGGCGGTGGTATTCATAGGAAAGTATGAAAGGGACTATAAAACGTAAAAACACTATATAGCGGTTTTCACCCGAGTGAGGTGTAGCCTAAGTCCTGCAATCCTTATGTAGCAAGGAATTCAATGTACTTCAGCCAATCAAGAACCGCTATAGTATTTGAAATAAATCATCAATCCATGCTTTATCACGATGATCTCTAACAATTCGTCTAACAAAAGCAGAATAGGGCGAACCTTCATTCATCGCTGTAATGATGTTTCTCATAATTCCTGAGAATGCTTTCTGTACAGCGTCTGTAGATTCATCTAATTGCTCGTATAGCTCATCGCCTTCATCGATCCAACTGCCTATATCAACAGCTATACGTCTCCTGGCTTCTATTATATCTGGGTGATTCAAATGATAATAATAAATAGATGCTTCAGCCTTCTTTCTACGTAATTCTACCTGTGGGTATTTAGCGCAGGGAGTACCATCTGCATAGAAATCTATCCATCCCGGCTCTAGAGGCCTACAAGGATCAATCAGTGCAGGACTTTCATACCTTTCTTGGTTCTCTTGATATCCTCTACTTCCTTCATCGATAAGTGGGAAGAAGTCTCCTTTGCCTTGAGTATCACCTGTTTCACAATTCTTACGGCGACTATTACAATAAGTACATGAGTATCTGTAATTGTTCACCTCAAATGCTAGCCACCAATATCCACTATGAGGATTTTGGCATCCAGAAACACGATTTTTAGGGCGAAAGTGATCAACTGCGTCATCTGAGCGCTCTTGATGGCATTCACAGTACCAACACTTATCATTAGACAAATCAGCTAGTGGGTCTTTTAGTTTTCTCCATATATCGCCCAAGTCATTAACGTTTTTTTGCCCACTTCGCACTAATGCTAGTGCATTTCTAGCCTCCTCTACCCAGCCTTCCGGCAATCGAATTTGTCGGTTATCTATGTATCTCATATAGTTAGAATTATTGGTTCGACACCTCAGTTATGACTTGTAACATTAGGTCGCGTGCGATGGACCGTCTTTCTTGAGCAGGTAGATTTGCAATCCTATTTCCCTGAAGACGATTTTTTTCATAGTCATATCTTGCTTTCAAATATTCCCGAAAAAGCGGATCTCTAGCTTCATGCCTAAAACCATAAGGTTCAAGTTCTCTATTAATCTCACTTAATCGTCTGGCTTCTTCTTCTGTCAAAGGCTCATCTTTCAGGGTAATCAACCTTTTTTCTTCTAATAAATCTAAAGTGTGCTTATCGAGAGCTGCGGCTAAGCCAAACATATCACTTGTAACAATCCCCGAGTATCCCATCCCTCGGGGGTCATCATCTGGAGGAAAGGCATTGACGGTTAAATCGTCTGGATCTCTCCTAAGAATCTGAACTTGTTCTTTAACAAGTTCAGCTATTGAAAGTGGATTATGCGTTGTTAAAACAATATGACTGCTTTCCCTACTAGTCTTCTCAGTACCTAAAAACTTCTGCAAATAATCTAAATAATCGACACTCCAACGTGGATTTAAGTGCGTGTCTGGTTCATCTAGCAGAAATAGACTTTCTTCCTCTGCTGTAAACCGTAATAGCCCGAGTACTGTCAAAAGCTGTTGCTCCCCTTCGCTTAGTTCCTTGAAAGTGACTGAACCATCATTTTTTCGAAGTTTTACTCGAATTCTGACCTCTTCAATAAGCTCAGAAACATAAGTGCTTTCCAAATCTCGAAAAAATTCACGAGGCGATTGATCTCCAATTAGTTCACGTAAGGAGTTTAAGTCTTTCAGATAAAGATATAAAAATTCTAATGTTTTCGTATTCCATAGAGATACTTTAACTCTTCGCTTTATCCGAATTGGCGCAAGCGCAACACTATATAATCTGTCGAGAAATCGACTAACTACTCCTCTAGCGTTCCAGAATCGGGGATCGCCTTGTTTGCTACTCCAAGACGGTTGTCTCATAACGAACAAAATTGAGTCTATGCCGCCTTCGGGTTCTAGACCTAGCTGGTTTTCCAAAAAATCCTTGACAGCATCATCTTGATTAAGGATGAATGCCAAAAGAACAAAATGACTATAAACAGGCAGTGCATAAAATAAGCGTCTTAGCCCTGGATCTTTTCCGTTTCTTAGGTCAGAATCATATTTTGTTAAATATTTCCGAAAAACATCTTCCATTCGGGAACTGTTACCTGAATAATAACCAAATACATATTTGGGCAAGTACTCATAATCACGTTCTTTGAACTTATTGAATGATATTAATTCCCCTTTATTTTCATCAGAAAAAATAGATTTTTGAAAAACCGTCTCTTGAATTAAAGGATTATCCTCTTCGATGCCATTTTGTACATGTATTTGATATGAGTCCCGATCTCGGTTCGGGTCTGCATCAATGCAGATTAAATTTTCATGGCATTGATAAATAAGTTTATATGAGAATGAAGGCCTCCTATTTTGGTTTTTATCATTTTTCTCTGTTATTAAATCTCGAAACAGTGCGGCTAGAGCCTCTAAAACATTAGATTTACCCGTTCCATTCCATCCTATAAGAACGGTAACCCAGTTATCTTCATCAAAATCAATTGATACATCCCTGAGATTTTTATATTCTCTTATCCAAAAATGATTCAGTCTCATAGCTACTTTTCCTCCATAGGAACGAGGCGTAGCCAATCTTCATCATCACGCCTGACAACCTCTACTGCGCCATCTTTTATGAAATCCCTTAGCTCAAGGTATAAGTTTTCTATGGTATCAGTAGCTGAATTGTCACCAATTCCACATTTCTGGAATAGTGCTTGAGCATTAATCCAACCATCCGTAGATTCTAATACATCACGCAAATTAGCCATCTTGTCCCGTTTCTTTTGCCTTCCAGATTGTTTTTTCCGAACTTTCTTAATTTTCTTCGCTTCCTCAATATTTTTTCTCCTTTCTTTATCGATACGCTCCAACAGAACGGAAGCTGGTTCATCATTAGGATTTTGGGGCACTAGTTTGCCTTCAAAAGCCTCTTTAAGGATACTTTGGCGAAGAACTTCAGTTTTTTTAAGGTTAGCTTCAATATCGGCTTCGAGCTGATCACATATAGAAAGACGCGATTCAATCTCTTCAAGTATTTGGGTTTGCTCTTTAGGGCTCGAGATCGGCACCGGGAATTTAGACAGAATTGTCATGTTGATAGATGCCAAATTAACTGTTTGCTTGGCTCTTTTGAAGAAATAGTCTTTTGCTAACGTAGTTCTAGAAAAATAAGCGATCAATAAATTGCTGATTAAGTCAGAAAGAAGCCTCGCCCGAAAGACATGGTTCTGATGAATACAATTTTCGGGGTGTGATTTAAGCCGGGAAACCCTCTAAGTGAAAGGGACTGAGGGTTTGTGCTTTTAGTGACTGACGGGCAAGG
>NZ_SMDQ01000109.1 GCF_012911975.1 Nodosilinea sp. P-1105
CTATAGCAATCGCCCCGCCCTGATGAAGCGACTGCGCTCGATTAGGACATAACGCCCAGGCTATAGTAGTGGGCAACCGCAACCCACGTCCTTGCCATGACCGGATTTGAACCCCTGATCAGTGCCGCTGCCGTTGGCCTGGGTAGCCTGATCACCAGCCTGGTGAAGGACAAAGGCACCGAAACCCTAAAAAAGCTGGACTGGGACATTGGCAAAAACCTGGCCCTGCGAAAGGCCTTGGTAGACTACGTGCGCCGCTACATCGATCGCCACGGCACTCTCAAGGTCGCCTGCGTGCGCATGGACTACCCTGTGCGCCTGGATGAAATCTATACCGCTGTACAACTGCTGGATCGCTCCGCCCTGCGCTATTTCGAGTCGGAAGATGCCCTGCAAGAGCAGTACCGCGAAAGCGGCAAGCGCAGCTTCAACGTTACTACAGCTGAGAAGAAACCCGGTCTGCAAGTGGCCAACGAACAGCAGTACCTGATGGTACTGGGCGGGCCTGGGGTAGGCAAATCGACCTTTTTGCGCAAGGTGGGCCTGGAGGCGCTGCGGACCCTGGGCCGCCGCGATTTTCCGGATAAAGACCCCGGCAACCTGCTGGTACCCCAGCAGATTTTTTACCAGCACCCCTGCATTCCGGTGATGCTAGAGCTGCGCCAGTTCGACAAGGCTGATCTCAGCATTCAATCCGTCATTGCCGCCGAGCTAGAAACCTGCGGCTTTCCCCATCCCGAAGAACTGACGGAGCTATTTCTCAAAAACGGCAAGTTGCTGGTGCTGCTGGACGGCCTGGACGAAGTGCCCAGCGCCACCTTCAACCACGCCATCACTGAAATCGAAAACCTGGTCGATCGCTACAGCGACAACCGCTACATCGCCTCCTGTCGGGTGGCTGCCTACACCTTTGGCGGCTTCCGCAGGTTCAAAGATGTGGCCATGGCTGTCTTTGAGGACGTACAGATTCAGCAGTTCATTCAAAACTGGTTCCAAAAAGAACGCGACACCGAAACCAACACCGCCGATCGCTGCTGGGAACTACTGAACAGCCCTGACTACCGAGCCGCCAAAGAGCTGGCTCAAACCCCCCTGTTGCTGACCCTGCTGTGCGTTGTCTACGACGAGTTCCAAGATTTTCCCAAAAAGCGCCACGCCCTCTATGGCGAATCGCTAGACGTGCTGCTACGAAAGTGGGCCTCTGAAAAACGCATCCAGCGCAACCCCATCTACCAAGAACTCAGCGCCGAGCTGGAGTTAGACATGCTGGCGGAGATTGCCTACACCAGCTTTGTGGATGACCAGCTTTTCTTTTCCAAAGATCGGCTGATCAGCCAGATTCGTGAGTTTTTGGTGGATAACCTCAATGCACCCCGCCACCTGGATGCCGAAACTGTGCTGAAAGAAATCGAGATTCAGCAGGGCATTTTGGTGGAACGGGCCAGGGATGCCTATTCCTTTTCGCACCTGACATTTCAGGAATACCTAACTGCCAAGTGCATTGTGGACAACAACAAAATTGATCAACTGGTGCGCGACCATGCCACTGAGAAGCACTGGCGAGAGGTGTTTCTGCTGGTGGCCGGGTTGGCCCCAGGCAGGCGCGGAGCTGATGAGCTATTGCTAACCCTGGAGCGGCAAGCGCAGACCCACATTTCTACGCCGAAACTCAAATCCCTGCTGACCTGGGCCACAGCCGCCACCAAAGGATCTCCAGGAGGAGGTAAGGACGCTGCAAAACGAACAGCAGCCATCTTTCTCGCCCGCGCTCTTGCCCGCGACCACGACCTCGCCCTCGCCCTCGCCCTCGCCCTCGCCCGCACCCACGCCTTCGATCTCGCCCTCGCCCTTGCCTTAGACCTAGACCTAGACTTCGCCCTTGCCCGCGCCCTTGCCCGTGTCCGCGCCCGCGCCCTTGCCCTTGCCTTGGACCTAGACCTAGACTTAGCCCTTACTCTCGACCGCGCCCTTGACCGTGCCTTCGACCGTGCCCTCATTTTCGACCTTGCTCGTGATCTCGACCTTGCCCGTGACCTCGTTCAG
Source organism: Nodosilinea sp. P-1105 (assembly GCF_012911975.1). Classification (GTDB taxonomy): domain Bacteria; phylum Cyanobacteriota; class Cyanobacteriia; order Phormidesmidales; family Phormidesmidaceae; genus Nodosilinea. Next base: position 2,044 of record NZ_SMDQ01000109.1, read on the forward strand.
GAATATCAAAATTTGGCGATTTTCAGAGATGATTTAATTAGCAATCTAAATATAAATTTAGATCTTTTAGAAGGTTTGACTCCAAGCAAAGGAGATTCTTTAGGAAAACGGAAAGAATTTACCCAAAGAATTATCCTCTGCTTTTCTGATAATTTAAGATTTGAATTTGAAAATTTGCATTTTTCTAATGAGGAGACACAATGGCTAGAAAAATATCTCTACACCCTAGAACTCATGGTTCGCTGCAAGGATGCAGCAGTACGGGTGTCACCTCAGGTGTGGGAGGGTATTGAGGCGCGCATGGTCACAGTGCCCGAGTGACGATTTTGGATTTTAGATTGGGGATTTTGGATTGCAAGGCCGATATTGAAATTCTGGGAGACAACTACTATGACCACAACTATTAACCTGTAAATCTCTCTGGACTCCCTCATTCAAGCTGTTGCCTCCCTTGGCCTAGAGGCAAAATTAAACTCAGCTAAGTAAACATCATGCCTGACGCGGTGATGGTTTCCAATTTGGTTCAGAAACAGATTGTTAACCTTCTGACTTCAGTCAGGCTCAAGGTGCAGGAGAAAATCTTAATGCTCAAATCAGAGCCCCGTCCCCACGGAACTTTTCCCTCACTGAACTCGAATGAGCTACTGGAGCGTATGTTGATGGCAGTTTGCCTGCAAGCTAAGTCTAAAAGCTAAGCGATCGCACCCATTTCCTATGTAACGGTGAAGTGCAGCGGCAGCGACTAACCTTGGTATTACCACCGACTCTATTTTTTCCGCTGCTGCACCGATTTGTTATGTGGCTGGATGCTGAGCAGATCCCCCATGCTCCTTATGCTTGCAAAATTTTTGTCAGCAGCTCTGAGCTAATTCGAAAGCCCGCGTTTTGAATGAGATCTTTAAGTACGGGTTGCAAGGGTGGAAGGTCGCCGGACTCCTTTGCCCGGAGCAAAACACCCAGCACACCCGTTACTTGAAGCCCCAGAGATTTAGCCACCTTCCGCCCGTCCCGCTCGTCCAGCAGTATCCAATCAGCTTGTTGTTCTAGAGCCAACGCAATTGCTGCGGCTTCACCACCATCCAGGCTTTGCCGCAGTAGTTGAACAAGAGATTGATTGCTGAAGGGCTGGACTTGAATCCAGCCAGCGGTAAGAGCGGCTCGAATGGACTGGGAACCGGGACGCTCTTCATCAGTCTTCAACTCATCCAGGACAGCAGGTGGAATCTGAATCTGACCAAACTGCTGGCGCAACAGGTCGAGTTGACCGACAATTGCCAAATTTAGAATGGGGGAGGTGTTACTGACGATGCGCATAGGCCAGGTCGTCCTCTAGTTCCTCGGTGCCATAGTGCCGCAGGATGCCGCGTTGGGCGAGGAGTTGGCCAAATTCGTACTTGTCCATCTGGGCCAGTTCTCTGGCTTTGCCCAAGGACAGCAAGTCCTGGGTGTAGAGCGCGATAGCCAGCTCATGGAGCAGTTCTTGTTCGATGCGCTGCTCTGGCAGGCGAATGGCCTGAAGAATGGTGTCGGGGATGGAGAGTTGCAGGCTCATAGCGGTTGGTACAAGGCTTTTAGGGCAAATGACTCTCACTGCTAATCTTAGCTTCCTCTGTCAACGGCATTCTAGAGCGATCGCCCGTGCCGCCAGGGGCGTTCGTTTTGGGTGACGGGATGATCCGAATGATCTGGCCCCAACTGCGATCGCACAATCCCCAGGGCTGGATGCACGGGAGCGGTTGAAGGCTGAGCCGCGATCGCTGGTGGTGACCTATTACGATGGCGCGATGGTCAAAGACCGGCCCATAGGGCCATTGCTCCCTGCCCCTGCGGGGTCGATGGCATCATGCTGGCGGCGGTGGCTACCCCAGGGCAGAGCAGGCTCCGGGTGGCCGATCGGCCCAGCCCTCCCGATACCTTCGGCCTCGTCGAAATTCAGCACCGCTCTACTGGCGAAATCCTGCGCTATACCATTCCCGCCATCGCCAGGCCCCTGCTGGATGAGTGGAACGCCTTTCTGGATGCCGCAGGACGATACGACGCGGTGATGGGTGCGCCCGCTGCACGGCTATTTGTGGTGGCGTGAGCGGGGAAACGGCGGGCACTATCGGGTGCAAGCGGGTTGTTACGCTGGCGGCAACTGGTCATGCAACTCTGGCTCAACATCAGCGACTTTGGCTAACACAGCCTCATATTTTGCTCGATCACCCCGGCTGGCGCGCTCCTGCAAATACCCTTCAGTCGTTAATGCTGAAATTTTCTCGGCAACTGCCAAGGCGATAAACTGGTCGAGCGAAACCCCATCCTGCTCTGCAAGGCTCTGCAAGCTTTTGTATAAGGAGTCGGGTAGCTGGATGCTTAACGTGCTCATGACAGTCCTCCAATAGACTCCAGGAAACTGGCCGGGGTAACGGCACTAACCCCAAATCGCTCAATGCCTGCAAAATCGCTGATATTGTATGTCACTACGCTATCACAGCCCGCCTTAACCGCCAGTTCCAGTACCATGTCATCTTTTGGATCGGGCAAGAAAGGTCGCCAAAGGAAGAAAATCTGGTGATGAATCGCAACAGCGCAGTGAAAATCCAAGAAATCTTGTACATCTGAGGCATTAATGGCTAGATTCGGCAGTTCCCGCAATAAAACCTCTTCATACTCCAGAACTAGCGGTACAGAAAGATTGATCTTAAACTGCTCGCTGTCAACCAGTCCTAATAGACGAAAAGCACTCCCGTTTCTAGAACGTAGCCCAGCAACAACGACATTGGTGTCGATCACAATTTGGGGGATGGGCATTGGCGGTAGCACCGAGGCGTTTGTCGGTAACCCACCAATGTTACCGCCTACCCAGATCCTTGCCGAGGTAGTTTTTTATACCTAAAAGCATCTGTCTTGGATTGCCCCGCCACAGAATAGTCGGCATAACGACCAAGTTGAGCGGCGCTAGACAACACTTAAACGAAGCAACAAATCTTCATCCGCCGCTCCAACGACTTGTTATACAGCGTTTTGGCAAGAGTTTAATCGCTTGATTAAAGAACTTCTTCAGCCAAAAGTTGCCCCTTGACTCGTTCATATTCATCCTCAAGGAGCCACTCTTGGGCTGCTTGATAACTGGAGTGGGTGACTACAAGTTTATAGTCAGATGCAGGATTAAAAATGCGACAAGTACCATCTTGGGCACCCACCAGCATGAGAATCTTAGGCGGAAAAAGAACTGGATCAACCCAAAGTTCCAGGAATTTCCAGGTTTTAGCTTGTTCTGCGAGGGCTGGTGCGTGGGATTGCATGATACTCACCTGTTGTTTTCACAATTTTGATCTCGCCGTAGTAAAGCGGAGTTTGGCTCCCATCTACTCTAATTATGTAACCGATTGGCTCAGAAAAGTAGAGTCCATACCGTTCGTAATCATCGTCTTTATCCTCTACCCCAGTTCGTTCTCCACCTGCGATGATAGCCTGAGTGACTTGTTTTAGGGTTTCGAGGTCGTTGAATACATGCGCTCTACCTTCTCTGCGGAGCAGCCGCTGGACTTGAGGAGTATTTGGTAAATGGCGATTAACCAAACTTGGTCGGGGATCAGGGGTAATATCTCGGTCAATTCCGCTCATGAGTTGGGAGATCGCACTTCAAGTAATTCATAAGCAAGGTGCGTTCCCCAAAATCTATCGGTGGAGTGGGAAAAGTTGAATTAAGGAACATACCCTACGGCGATCTCGCCCGCACTCACTTTCCAGAAGATGCTTGCTGCGACCAATTCTCTTGTGCCTGTGACCAAACCTCCATTAAACGCTTCGAAAACAATTGCAGTCGTTCTGAATCATCCTGTACGCTTGCATATTCCCCACTACATTGTACATAAAGAAAAAGTTGTGTCTGGAACTGCTGAGAAATATTGCGAGATTGCACCCACATTTTTTGTGTATTTGTTTGGCTCAACAATGTTGTTGAAAGCGTTGCTAAACCACTTACGGTAGGGACAACCCAATCCAATTGCCCAAGAACTTTGCTGGCAGACAAAGCCGAGAGAATGGTTGTACAGACAGCTACCCGAATTTCTCACCACTCCTGTAGCACAGCGCTACACAGGGCCATGTTGCCATCACCCCGATGATTTCGCGAACCGAGATCGGGTAAATGCAGACTCGATGCGGCGAATTGTCTAATCAGGAGCGGAAAGCAGCCATGAATCACGACCCGGAGGCAGGTGAAAGCGTGATCTCACGCTAGTGCCACAAATCGGGAACAATAGCTTAGAGTTCCTTCCCTATATCCAAATGCCCGATTATCGACGCGCCTACACTCCCGGCGGAGTCATTTTTATAACCCTAGTCACCTTCAACCGCAGACCCATCTTTACAGAACCCGACAACATAAAACGCCTGCGCCACGCTACCGCCACCGTTAAAGCTGAAATGCCCTTTGACATTACCGCCGCCGTCGTCCTTCCTGACCATATCCATTTTGTATGGACTCTGCCCCCAAATGATGACAATTACTCAAAGCGAGTTGGGCGGCTAAAGGTGCTGTTTACGCGATCGCTCAAGGGCAGTTTTGCGCTACCTCAGGATGTTTGTACCTCTCGTCAACGACACCGTGAAAGCGACGTATGGCAACGGCGATTTTGGGAGCACACCATTCGTGATGAAGCAGATTGGGTAGGGCACATCAATTACTTGCATTACAACCCGGTGAAACATGGGTTGGTGGAGTGTCCGCATCAGTGGGATTTTTTGAGTTTTCGGCAGTTTGTAAGGGAGGGATTTTATGAAGAGGATTGGGGTTGTGGGTACAGAATGAAGGAAGCAGCCAATAATTATATTGGGGAGGGGTTGGTTGCAGGTGAATAAATGAGGCGGTGGGCAGTGCCCACCCTACTCGCTACTTTGTTGTGATGGGCGACGAGTTAGATAAGCCTCAAAATAGAACCATCGGTAGCGCTGACCTCTCGGTAAGCAACCACAACATACTTACGCCCTAGCTGAGTTACTTCATAAATTTGATTGAGATATCAACCCTACTTCGTACCACTTCACCACAGCGGCAATCAGCAATTCTCGGCCAAACTCGTCGGGGGTGCTGGGTAAAGCCGAGAAGGCACTTTCTGGTAGATTAAGTTAAATTTGAATCATAGGGCCTGCCCCCTCATTTTTGCTTCGTCAATACGGTTGAACTCCCCTGCCACTTAGCCTATGATGCTTCTGCGGGGAATGACTTCTAGGCGGGGAAGAGAGGAGCGGCAACTCCTCAAATCCCCTGAGACATCCCTCTTATCGTGGGTAAGTGAGATGCCCTTAGGAGCCATTCTAAGAGCTAGCGTCTTGTTTTACCTTCATTTGGGACGGCTAGATCGTTCCCCGTTTTCCTAAACCGAAAACGGAGAAGCCCGTATGTATCAACCCAATCCTGGAGACCTCAAGGTCTCCACCCAGTTCCGGCTGCCTACCTACCAGCCCGTTGGTTTTACCGGCCCAGAGGGCCATCGCCTCTGCCACATCCTGCTAGGCGACTACGCCGCCGTGGTTGCAGCCATCAATCGCATGGAAGTGCTGCACTACTGCGTTGGCGAAGCCTGCCCGGAGGGCAAAAGAATCGCCTGGCTCGACCCCATCCCCACCGGGCGCAATGGCGAATACATCAGCGTCATGTCGCACCGGATAACGCCGCAAGAATAGACTGACTCGCCAACAACGTCATGCAGGCCGCCCATGACAAAGACAGCACCGGAGCGATGGCGGCCTGTTTTCTAACGTTTCATTTCGTCTGGCTACAGTATAGTACTAAAGAACTATGCTGTGTTTGCAGTTTGGTGTTGTCCCGCGATCGCAGATCCATGTCTAACCAGATCACCCTACGCCCTGCCACCGCCGCCGACATTCCCCGGCTACGCCATTGGGACGAGCAGCCCCACGTCATCGCCGCTAACCCCAACGACCCCTGGGATTGGGAGTCAGACTTTGCCGCCCCTGCCGACTGGCAGGAGCATTGGATCGCTGAATTAGGCGATCGCCCCATTGGTTTTATTGAAATCATCGACCCAGCCCAGGAGCCGACCCACTACTGGGGCGATGTGCCCGCCAATCTGCGCGCCCTCGACATCTGGATTGGGGAAGCCACCGATTTGAACCAGGGCTACGGCACCACCATGATCCAGCTTGCCCTGGCCCACTGTTTTGCCGACCCTGCCGTCACCGCTGTGCTGGTGGATCCCCTGGCCAGCAATACCCGAGCTCACCGCTTTTACGAGCGCCAGGGGTTTACGTTTGTGGAGCACCGCCGCTTTGGCTCCGATGATTGCTCGGTGTATCGCCTGAATCGGGCCGATTGGGCACAAACGATGGCGATGACCGAAGGCCAGTCTTTGACTATTGCGACCTAACCAGTCACAACCACAACGTCAACTCACCAGCACAGGTCATCCTTTGGTAGCGATTTCAACTACGACTTTCACGTTACCCAAGACTCATCTGTGACCCCTGTTCAATACAACTACCGCCATCAAGCAGAACTGGAGCAGCGAGAAGAGTCTTATTTCATGAAGGGTGAAAACCACGGGTTGAGCGTCTTCTTTCGCCTGGACGACGACGTCTTCCACACCTACTCCACCTACGCCCGTGGCGTTGAAGGGTTAACCAATGCCTACAGCCTTCTGGATGTGACGCCCTATGGTCGCCAGGAAGACTTTGAAGATTCGCCACCGGGTTGGCCCCAACAGCCGACCTACGGGGCCTGAAGCTGACAGATCAACCATTAACCCGAGGCCAATCCCATGAAATACATGTTGCTTATTTACAGTGATGAAAATGCCTGGACCGAACGGGAGCAGGAGGACTGCTTGACCGAATCGGTGCAGATCAGCCAACAGCTCAAAGCCAGTGGTCGCTACCTGGGGGCATCGCCGCTCCAGCCCGTATCGACTGCCACCAGCGTGCGGGTGCGCCACGGCAAACGCCTGGTCACCGATGGCCCCTTTGCCGAAACCCACGAACAGCTCGGCGGCTACTTTTTAATTGACGCCAGCGATCTGAATGAAGCCATCAACATTGCCGGACGCCTGCCCCCTGTTCATAAGGGCACGGTGGAAATTCGCCCTGTGGTGGAACTACCGGGCCTGCCTGGGCCTTAACGGCTTCAGCATCCCAAACCAGCAACAAGATCGCCTGTAAATTACTCGTCCTGCTATTTGGCCCATACAGAAAACCAGAGCCCGAGTTCATGTCCTTTCTCCATCAACAAAGGAGCAATACTGATGACAACGTTCACATCGACTAACAATCCTTCACTTACTCAAGATGAAGCCCAGATTCGCCAAATTATTACAGAGCACGCCAGAGCCATCTGCACCAAAAACCTGGATCAGATTATGGCTTTTTATGCTCCAGATATCGTCGTTTTTGACATGAAGCCACCCTTGGCCCACCGGGGTGCTGCCGCCTGTCACCACCTGTGGGCAACCAGCCTCCCTTGTATGCCCAATCCTTCTGGTACAGAGACCCAAGATCTCACTATCACCGTCAGCGGCGATTTAGCCCTGGCCCACTGGCTCTTCCGATTTACCGGGCTGGAGCCAGACCATCCAGCGGCGCAAATGTGGTTTCGCATTACTGCTGCTCCCGGTTCGCTCATTTTTGAGTGAGGTCGGCCAATTAGGTTAGATTTGGGCTATGGAAACTCCTCTAACCGTTATCACAGAACGGGTTGACGATATTCCCCTGCTG
>NZ_SMDQ01000011.1 GCF_012911975.1 Nodosilinea sp. P-1105
ACTGGCCTCCGTTTCATCACCTCTGAAAGTATGCCGTCTTAATTCCTAATGTGACACTTCAAAGGGCGGAATGTGGGGTATAGCGGCCTGGACTGCGCTTCTATAGGCTAATGCATTTGTCAGGTTAATTCATGGGTGGCTGTGACTTCACGGGTCAGGGGCCAAGGCGTCATGGGGTTGGGTGGCAATGGCTAACTGCACTCCCTCTAGGGTTCTCAGTTGATCCATCACCGTGACAACCCGGCCATGGGGGACACTGGCATCAGCCCGAATTACCACCAAGCTCCCTTCAGTATCGGTGATCAACGTCTGTACGGCTGCTAGCAGCTGGTTGTCGTCATAGGGGCGATCGCCAATCAGCACCTGGCCACTGGAATCGAGGGTGACCACCAGTCGCTGTTGGGGCTGCCCCTCGGCCGTTTGTGCCCCTGGCAGGGTCACAGGCAACCCTTCGTTGCGGGTTAAAAACAGACTGGAAATAATAAAAAAGGCCAGCACCGCAAACACCACATCAATCATCGGCACGATGTTGATGCTTGCAGGGGTTTCCGGTTCATCGGGCAAGCGCATAGGGTTTCACACTCGAATCGGCACCCACGCCCCCTGTAAGACTTGGCCTTGGGCTAAGGCATGCTGCAAGCGATCGATCAGATCTAACTCTAGGGGGGTGAGGTTAGATTGTTCTTGAATGTTAGCAATAATCGTCTCTACCTCTGGGGCTAATTCTCCTAAGGATAGGGTCTGACCAATCAAGGCTTGAAGACAAGCCGAGCGGTACAGGGGGGGTAAGTCAGCCAACATAGCAATTACCGTAGTTTGGGGGGTACTGATGACTTCAGTCCTACGGCCTCCAGCCCGGAAACAGGCGGCCAGTTTTACAATAGGTCCATCCACATGGTGCTTTGGTGAATCGTCCGATCAGCTTACGGCTTATCCTGGCCACGGGCCATGGCCAAAAGCCTGGCGGCCACCGCATCAGCCACAGGCATCACCGAGAGGCGGTTGCCCCGGCGCACCACCCACAGGTCCTCGGGCGTAAAGGCGGCTTTCATTTGGTCTAGGGTGATGCCGGGGGCAAAGGTTTCTTTGTAACCGACCGTCACTGTGTGCCAACGGGGCTGTTCTGGCGATGACTTAGGGTCATAGTAGGGACTGGCTGAGTCAAACTGGGTAGGGTCAACCACTTGGGTCTCGACCACATCCATCAGGCCCACAATGCCAGGGGGTTTAGTGTTGGAATGGTAGAAAAAGGCTAAATCTCCCACCGCCATGCTGGTTAGAAAATTGCGCGCCTGATAGTTACGCACCCCATCCCAAAGCTCAGTGTTATCCCGCTTTAGGTCATCAATGCTGTATACATCGGGTTCAGACTTCATTAACCAGTAGGCCATGGTCCGGCAAGTTCTCCAGTAGGGTGACATGGTCAGGGGTGATGGCCACCAGGGTCGCTTGGCGGCCCCCTGCGGCAGTGTCGGTGAGGGTGATCTCTAGGGCATCGGGGGGAGGGGGCCACAGGCGATCGCCCCATTCAATCGCCACTAACCCAGGGGTGGTTTCCAGCGGATCCCAATAGCTATCGAGATAAAGGGAGACGGCTTCAGCTGGGCTAAGGCGATATAGGTCAACATGGTAGAGGGGAATGCGGCCTTCCAGGTACTCGTTCACTAGGGTAAAGGTGGGGCTGGCGATTGGCTCAACAAGGCCTAATCCGGCCCCAATACCCTGCACCAAGGTGGTTTTGCCTGCCCCCAGATCCCCCGACAGCAGCAAAATCATACCCGCTGGGCAGTGCTGACCCAGGGATTGGCCCAGGTTTTTCGTGGCCTGCGGATGGGGCAGATCGAGCCGGAATGTACAGGGGACCATGAAACCAGGAAAAGGGTAGATGACTGAGCGATCGCGATCAGGAGAGGCTGACCCGTCCGCCACCCTTGAGTAACCGTCATACTTTTGTTTACTTTATCGTTAATGGCTGTCGATGAATAACCATGAATAACCGCTCTCATTCGAGCTCTATGGCCCAGTCTAGCCTTTAAAGTCTCAGCGCTTAGCCCGCTACCACCATGATCATCACCGTCGCCAGCTTCAAGGGAGGCGTAGGCAAAACCACCACAGCCATTCACCTGGCCGCCTTTTTGCAGGGCTGCGCTGAGACCCTATTGATCGATGCTGACCCTAATCGGTCTGCCTTAGCCTGGGCCAGTCGAGGAGACCTGCCCTTTCGGGTGGTGGATGAATGGCAAGCCACCGAGCCGCTCCGGCCCTATGGTCATGTGGTGATCGACACCCCAGCCCGGCCCATGGCCGATGACCTGGTGCTGCTAGCCAATGCCTGTGACCTGCTGATTTTGCCCACCACCCCTGACATTTTGGCCCTGGATGCCCTGGCTCTGATGGTGCAATATCTAGTGAGCCAGCAGATCAAAACCTACAAAATTCTATTGACCGCCATTCCCCCTCGCCCCAGTAAAGCAGGGGAGGAAGTCAGGGCCATGTTAGCCAAGACCGATTTACCGGTACTGGAAGGAGGGATCCGTCGCTATGCGGCGTTTCAAAAAGCCGCCCAAGCCGGTCAAGTGATTTACAGCGTTAAAGACCCTAAGGCAGAAGCCGGTTGGCAGGACTATAAGGCTGTCGGCCAAGAAATCTTGGCCAGCAGTCAGAACGTCTCTCCGTAGACCAAACGTAGGTGCCCATCTGGGCCGATGATGATTAAAAGGGGTTAGGCTCGGCTGGCTCTGTTGCCTCGACATCAAGGGTGCCCGGGGATTGCTGACGCATTGCTTCCTGCTGCAAGCTGCGAAAGCGATCGGCTTCAGTGGTCATTCGTCCTTGGTTTTGACGACTAAAGTCAGATAAGCTGGTTTCATTCATCAGGACTGCCCGGTGCAGCAGATCCATCGGATTGGATGATTCCCCAAACAGGCCACCGCCACGGCTATCACTGCTACCGAACCCGGTGTTGGTATCGACCACAGGAGCACGATTAGGATCGGTATCTGTAGCCAGGGCCGTTGGGGCAGCAGCTACAACCCCCAGAACGGCTAGGGAACCGGCCAAGGTTGGTAAAAGCTTGATTGGGTAAGCCATAGGAACACTCCGTGACACCATAAACATCTGTGACACCGTAAACAAAAGCGAAGATCTGCTTACAGAGATCTACTTTTCGAAGCATTTGCTAAACATGACTCAGATAGTTTGATGATATCTAAGTCAGGGGAAAGCTGCCAAGTGATCTAACGATATACCTCCCTGCTAACCCCGCAGCCCCCGACTATGACAGTTGATGTCGCCAAAATGTCGCCAAACATCAGCGCCAAGGCTATCCCATGACTCGATAGCCGATATCGCGACGGTAGTACATATTTTCAAAGCAGATATGATCAACGGCGGTGTAGGCATTGGCGATCGCAGCTTTAAAGCTATCCCCGAGGCCAGTGACCCCCAGCACCCGGCCCCCATCTGAGACAATGGCGTTGCCCTGGCGGCGAGTGCCAGCCTGAAAGACCAGGGCGTCGGTGGCCGCGGCTTCTGCTAAGCCAAAAATCTCCATCCCCTTAGGGTACTTATCTGGGTATCCTTCGGCGGCCACCACAACGCAGGCGGCGGCCCCCGGTTTCCACTGCAAGGGGGGAAAGTCGGCCAGGCGCCCCTCAATGCAGGCCAGCATCACCTGGTGCAGCGGGGTTTCCAGCAGGGGCAGCACCGCCTGGGTCTCGGGATCGCCAAAGCGGCAGTTAAACTCCACCACATTGGGAACCCCTTCCGGTGAAATCATTAATCCGGCATAGAGAATTCCACAGTAGTGGATGCCTCGATGCCCTAAGGTTGCGATCGCCGGTTCCAGCACTTGTCGCTGCACCTGGGTCATAATCTCGGGGGTCACCACCGGGGTTGGGGCATAGGCGCCCATGCCACCGGTATTAGGGCCTGTGTCCCCCTCCCCAATCGCCTTATGATCTTGAGCTGGCAGCAGGGGGCGAATGGTGGTGCCATCGGTAACCGCCAGCACTGACGCCTCTTGCCCAAGCAAAACATCTTCTACCACAACGGTCTGGCCCGCCACCCCAAACTTGCCACTAAAGGCCGCTTTCAATGCCTGGATGGCATCGTTGAGGGTGGTGGCCACTGTCACCCCTTTACCCGCTGCCAAACCATCGGCCTTAATTACAATTGGGGTCCCTCGCTGTTCCACGTAGGCTAGGGCTGGGTTCAGGTCAGTAAACACTTCCGCCCGGGCCGTAGGAATACCGGCTTCAACCATGAACGCCTTAGACCAGGCTTTGCTAGCCTCAATTTGGGCGCCTGCCTGGTTAGGGCCAAACACCTTTAAACCCTGCCCCTGCAAGTAGTCGGTAATGCCTGCGGCTAACGGTTGCTCTGGGCCAACCACCACCAGGGTAAAATTATTCACCAGGGCAAAACGAGCAATGCCCTGAAAGTCATCCAGGGTCATGGCCAGGTTCCGGCATTGGGGTAACGTCGCAGTGCCGCCATTACCAGGGATGCACACCACCTCCGTCACATCCGCAGACTGCAACAGGCACCAGGCTAGGGTGTGTTCACGGCCACCATTGCCGATTACAAGAGCTTTCACAGGCTAAATTCTTAGGGGAAATCGTTACTACCATTCTCCCATGGTCTATCCCCCCCGACCAGAGGGATTTCGGCGGGTTATGGATTGCTGCTGCCTTGAATCTGTCGGGGTAGATGGACCGCAAAGGTGGTGCCCTGCCCCAGTTGGCTATCCACGGTAATCCTCCCTCCCATTAAGCTCACGAGGGAATGGATAATCGCTAACCCAAGGCCAGTACCAGAATTACGACGACGGATAGTTTGGTCAATTTGACGGAACGCCTCGAAGATATGGGGTAGGTGGTCGGCATCAATGCCGACACCAGTATCGGCAACAGTTAACGTAATGGTGTCAGCATCTTTGGCGGTAACACTGATCCGAATGGCACCGCGATCGGTAAATTTAATCGCATTGGAGACTAAATTCACCAACACCTGCCGCAGCCGGTGCTCGTCATTCACCACAATGGGGTTTTCTAGGGTCAGCTGAGTATCCAGGGTAAGCTGCTTCTCACTCGCTAGGGACTGGAGATCAGACAGGGTCGCCATCACCAGGCGATGTAAATCAACGGGGGCAGGGGTTAGGCTGAGCCGTTGAGCTTCTAACTTGGAGAGGTCAAGAATATCATTGACTAGGTTTAGCAAATTTTTACCGTTGGTAAAAATACGCTTGATCATTTCAGCCTGATAGTCGTTTAGTGGCCCTTTGGCCTGGGTGTCCAGAATTTGCGAAAATCCCAGAATCGCATTCAAGGGGGTGCGCAATTCGTGGGACATGGTGGCCAAAAATTCCGACTTCACCCGGTAGGCCTCCAACAATTCTAAGTTTTGGTCTTGAATATATTGGCGCTGGCGTTCCAGTTCTTGATTTTGCAGCGTCAACAAAGCGTTCGTTTGGTGGAGCTTAGCTCGGGCTTCGGCCTCTCGCTGCTCGGCCTCGTAGACCCGCATCGCGTTGCGCAACAACGACGCCAGTCGGTCAGGGGAAACCCGAGGCTTGACCAAATAATCATTGGCCCCAGCTTTCATCAAATCGACAGCAATTTCTTCGTCCCCTTGCCCAGTCAGCACAATCAGCGGAATCGCCACCCCTTCCGATCGCAGTTGACGAATCAGCGATAAGCCATCCTGTTCAGGTAAGCGATAGTCCAGAAAGACACAGTCATATCGTTGGGTACCCAACGCTTCCCGGGCCTTCTCGGCGTTCGTGACTTCAGTGATGGTGACCTGTAAATCCGCTTGCTTCAGAGCACGACCAATCGCCATCCGATCGACTTCATCATCGTCCACCAACAAAATCGTTAGCTCCTTAGCCATGGCGGCGGCCCACCCTTTAGGAATTGCTTGCATTGGCAATGGTCCTACCTATGGTAATCCAGGAGCTAGGGGTAAGTAACTTAAGGAATTTCACACAGAGCCCAATATTTGTTCAGGGCTGCCATCACCTCGGCAAAGTTGGTGAAGGTGACAGGTTTGAGAATATAACCAGCCACGTTCAACCGGTAAGCTTCCACCCGGTCTTGGTCCTCATCAGAAGTAGTCAACACAACCACTGGGGTGGCACTCAGCTCGTCATCTTGACGCAGCTCGTGTAAAAACTCAATGCCATTCATTTTCGGCATGTTGATGTCTAGCAAGATAATCCGCCGGTGGCCAGGAATGCGGTCATACCTATCATCGTTGCCTCGCAACATACTTAAGGCTTCCAGACCATTGTTGGCAACATAGAGCGGGTTGGTGATGTTGCTGCGTTTAAAGGCTCGCTGGACGTTCATGACGTCCACTTCATCGTCCTCCACCAGCAAAACGTTAACAATCCGATCTTCCATAGGTGCTCCTCGGGTGACAGTCGGGCCAAGCCTGGAAACAGTTAACCTGACGCCGCCTAAGCGATAATTGTCGGTAGCCTGACTAACCCGGCATAAAGTTCACCGGTCACCTGTCCAGTGGCTTTACTGAGGCCCTAAAGCAGCCACAAACCATCCGCACTACCGATGATGAAACCTAAGGCTTAACTCAGCTTGACAGTGATAATAATGAATACTTCTAATTCTATCGACATGAATTACGAGGTTCTATCTGTCTAAGGGAGGAAAACCTTGGCCTACCACCTGCAACCTAGGCACTTGGGCGGTTAAGGCGTGAGCGTGTACCCCCGCCCGGTGGGCGGCAATCAGGCCAATAGCCTCTAGGTAAGAGGCCACTCGCACCACTGGCAAGCCAAGGGTAGCGGCGGGTACGTCCAGGGTCGTGGTATTGGCATCTACGGCGATCGCCTGGACGCCTGGACGGCTGAGGCTTAAGACGGCGCTCCCTCCCCAGGCACTGGTGGGGGCAATAATGGCATCCACCTGATCGGCCCAAAGAGCCGTTCCCTGGGCGGTCGTCATGACAAACTGGGGGGCTCGGCTGAGCCCGGCTAGCACACAGGGTAGGAAAGTATAGCCGATTTCCTCGGCCGCAGACTTAGGGGAAATTTTGGGATCTAAGGGCAATGGGCTGAGGGCAGGGGCATGGGCGCAGGGCACTTGGAAGGTGCGTACCACTAGATGGCTAATCACCGCTTCAGCCCCAGCGAGAGGATCCACCCCTTGGCCCTGGCGATAGTTTTGCAGAACCGTGTCATCGGTGTCATCGGGAAAACGAGCCACCACAGCGATCGCCGTAGCGCCTGCGGCCAAAGCTTTCTCTACGGCCCGTAGCAAGGCGTCCGGCTGCTGGATAGTGCCCCAGGTGGCCCCCGACACGGCTGTACGTAGTGCTACCCCCAAAGGGGCGTCCGTGACCACATAATCGGTCAGATTTAACCCCAAGGTAGCCCGAGTAGCCTCAGCCGCTTGCAGGTGTCGCCAGCGCAGTTCGGTTTCAATGCCCTGGTCAAGAACTAGGCCGATGCGATTGCCATGGACCGGGCGTAACCCCCACCGGCCAGCGGCAAACTGATCTAGACCATACCCTTCCACATAGAGCGCGTTGGCTACGGGCCAATATAGCTGAGCCCCATTCATCACGTTGGGATGGGTGATCAGGGTGTCCACCACCGCAGCCAGCCCCCGAGCCACAGGTAGGGCATCCCCGGCATAGCCACCAATGGCGGCCCCA
The DNA here is from genome assembly GCF_012911975.1 of Nodosilinea sp. P-1105. GTDB lineage: Bacteria > Cyanobacteriota > Cyanobacteriia > Phormidesmidales > Phormidesmidaceae > Nodosilinea. Next base: position 7,678 of record NZ_SMDQ01000011.1, read on the forward strand.
ATGCCGGTGGGCACCACTAAAACAGCCGTATAGGGACGGCGGTGGCACATATCCTGAACCATAGGTGAGCCAAACAGCATTAAGACTGAACGGTGACTACAGCTTCCACCGTGGCCATACGGGAACCAGGGTCGACGTGGGTGATCGCCCAGCGCAGGGGATACCCCTGCTCAGCCAGGGCGGCTTCAACCCAGGCAACCAAGTCACCCTGGGCATCAACCAAGCTGATCTCCAGGGTGATGAACTGTGTGACTAGGGCCATGGACCTACCGCCTTTGCTTCTACGTCAGTATGGCCAAGATATCGACTTTGCCCTGGGGCGTCCCTACGCTGGGATTACCCTTGGCCAAATTGCTTTTGGTAGACAATATCTTCTTTCTCAGTTTCCACTTTCAGGTCAGAGCGGGGATAAGCCACACAAAGCAGGGCATACCCCTGGGCTTGCAGATCAGGGCTAACGCCCATACCGTCGGTTTGATCAACATTTCCTTCCAGTACTAGGGCCGCACAGGTGGTGCAAACCCCCGCACTGCAAGAAAACGGCAACTCTAACCCCGCCTCTTGGGCGGCGGTCAAAACAGTCTTATCGTCTGGAACAGTAATGGTATGGGTCTTGCCCTGATGGTTAATCTCGACGGTGTAGCTGGTGGCCATGGCAGGATGAAAACTCGATGTAAATCCAGCATTCAACCTATCATCCTGCCGGGAAGGTGCGATCAAATTCTTCCAGCAAATCGTCGATTTCTTCTAAGGCCTGGTTCACATCAATCCGCAGGGTGCCCAGATCAGGCTGTTCCAACAGGCGAATCAGGGCTTCTCGTTTGGTTCTGATGGTCGTAATGCGATCGCGAATGACCTGTGCTTCCATGGTTATGCTCACAACGCTTCTTTGACAGGATAAGCCAGTTGCCGCTGGTTTGCTGTCGTCTTCTAGAACTGGCCCTACCGTTCTCACCCCGAAGGGGGCATGATAAATAACAGTGACGTTCAGGCTAAAGACACCATGTTAGGGCGAATCAATCTCAGTTTAGTGCTGCTGGGGGTGGGCGGTGTGCTCACGGTCGTTGGGTTTGTCGCCTACTTTCAGGATAATGCCACCCTGAACCTGGCCGGTTTTTTCTACGGCATTCCCATTTTGCTGGGGGGGTTGGCCCTGCGAGCTGCGGAGTTAGAGCCCGCCCCCTATACCCAACCCACCCCCCCAGAAATACTTAACCTGCGGGCCACCCAGGCCACGCCCACCCAAAACCAGGTGCGGCAGGATGTGACCCGCTACCGCTATGGCCAGGAGGCCCATTTGGATGTGGCCTTACAAAAGCTTGGCCTTAGCCCCTCTGGAGAAGAATGCCCGGAGCTGACCGGGGTGCGAGAGATTGCCGTGGATGGCTGCTACGCCCTGGTGCTGGAGTTTGACTCGCCCACGGTGCCGCTCTCCACCTGGGTAGAGAAAAAAGCCAAAATCGAAACTTTCTTTGGCCCCAACATCCGCGCCGACCTCAATGCTCCCACCGAAAACCAGGTGGAACTCGCCCTGGTTACCCGTCTAACCCCCGCCCCCGCCACCCCCGTCGATGCTTAGGCCAACAGGTATGACCCCAGGGTCATGAGGCGCAAACGTTCATCACCTGCCTCCGCTCATTAAATGCCGTGGGCTATACTAAAGCCAACCATTCTGGGGGTTTGGCTATGGTTCGAGTGGATCAAAATCCTCCCGCTACCGGTGAAAGCATCGCCGACATCATTGAGCTGCCGCCGACTAACCTTTACAGTGATGAGCCCCCCTTGGAAACCGATTTCCATCGCGATCAGATTGATCTACTGATTCGGCTACTAAAGCACTGGTGGCGCGAACGCCAAGACTTCTACATTTCCGGCAACCTAACGGTTTACTACAACACCCAACAACTAAAATCGCGGGACTTTCGTGGGCCAGATGTGTTTGTGGTACTGGGAACCGAAAAAAAAGACCGCCGTAGTTGGGCCATTTGGGATGAGGGTGGCAAATATCCCAATGTCGTGATTGAGTTGCTCTCGAGCTCCACCGCCAGGGTAGACAAGGGAGCCAAGAAAACCCTGTATCAGGATGTGTGGCGGCTACCCGAGTATTACTGGTTCCACCCCGAAACCCTAGAGTTTGCTGGGTTCCATCTTGTGGATGGGCGCTACGAAACGATCACGCCAGTGGAGGATGGACGCTTGCCCAGTGAGCAGCTAGGGTTACAGCTGGGAATTTATGACCGCCAGTTGCGCTGGTTTACGGCAGCAGGAGAGCTGATTCCCCTGCCGGAAGAGGTAGAACATCAGCGGGCAGAACAGGAACGCCAGCGGGCAGAACAGGAACGCCAGCGGGCAGAACAGGAACGCCAGCGGGCAGAACAGGAGCAGCAGGCCAGAGAGCGTTTAGAAGCTTACCTGCGATCGCAGGGCGTTGACCCTGACCAACTACCTGACGTGGGACCATGAGGCCCGTGCATCACAGCAGCGAGGTCTTCGGGGTTCTCTGCTGCGATCGCCTGGTTGCTGCTATCTTGTCCCTCTGGAACTCGTGACAAAACAAGTCTTTCAGATTGGCCAGTTCTGGCAGGTTAGGTGGCGCGCCACCCAACCTGCAGGATCCTATTTTTAGGCTTGACTCAACACTAGCTATTGGGTTCAGTTTTAACAGCAGTGGCCCCGTCCACCGTCATGGCGATTTTCTTGGCCTGGTCTAACACCCCATTGGCATCTGGGTTGTATTTCAGCACCACCGTTGATCCTGTTTGGGCCACCCAGAGCCCCACGTTATCAGCCATACCGGCATCATCAAAGGCCTTGGCCACCCGCTTAGCCAGACCACTCTCATCAAACTTGCCGTCTAACCCCACCTTGGCGGGTTCAATTTTGGCCGTAGTCGCTGCTTTCTTCACATCCACCTTAGGGGTGGCTTTTGCCTTCTCTTCTTCTTTTTTGCCAAACAGCTTGCCCAGGAAACCCATCACGTTTCTCCCAATTAGGTTAAAGGTCGTCAGTCAAGACATCAAAACCATACAAGCCCAGCCCAGGGTACCCCTGTGTCTAGACCTCCGGGACAGATCTCAGGGTTCTATTTTGGGATACCCCAACGTTCATAACTCCTGAACCCCAAGCCTGCTGGGAGCTTGACACATGGCACCAATACAATAGGCCAGCACCGTCGAGTAACGTACCAGGAAATCATAAAGGTTCAGTAAGACCAGGGCAGCAGTTGAGCCAGGGCGTTACCTGCGGCACAAGTCACCAACCCTTCCTGACAACCTGATACCTGTCACCTGATACCTGTCACCTGATACCTGTCACCCTCCTATCAGGCCGGACTAGAAACTCAACCTTAGCCCCTGCTGCACCATGGTTTGCTGTAGCTGGCCCATGGTGCCGGCAGGCACAATACTGGGGGGATCGCTCACCGGGGCATCCGTGGCCATCAACCAGCTGGCTGTGACCCCCGCAGCCGCCCCCGCTTGCCATTCGCCATAGTGAATTCGAGTAGACGCATTGGCAATATGGGTAGCTGCCATCGCTTTGCCGCCAATCAACAGATTATCCACCCCTTGGGGGATCAAGCTTTCAAGCGGAATTTGAATTGGGCGGACCCGGGGTTCTTGGGCTGGGGCACTGACCGCATCCCCAGAGGGTCCCCAATTGCGGTATCGGCAGCCGTGGATGTCGATAGCGTAGTGGGTAGTGCCCACGCTGGTGGGAGCAAAGTTGCGCTGCTCAGGAAAGTCATAGCGCAGATCGTTTTCCCGCAGCATAAACGCGTCCTGGCCATAGGCAGTACGACCTAAAATCCGTCGCCCCTCTCGAAAGTAGGGCACCATGCTTAGCCCAGACAGAGTACCCATCGGGCTGTCAGAGCCGTATAGATACGTCAGCGGGTAATCGGCGGAGGACTGGGTTTCCAGCAACCAACGGGCAAACATCAGGGCATGTTCTTCAGCAAATTTCAAGGCCGACTGAGACAAGCCCCCCATCCAGTTTTGGTACTGGCCTGAAGCCGCCAGCTCATGGTGCTTCAAAACCAGAGGCGGATCCATCCAGTTCCAATCATTGCCCCGGGTCCAGTTGATCATGGAAATATCCCCCCGAGCTGGAGCGCCAGTGTAGGGATTGTTGCGGGTTTGGCTGACAATGCGGCGATAGTGGAACACGCTCTTGCCACTAAAGAACGGAAAGCCCTCCAGGTCAAACACGGATTGGTGTTCGTGTAACCCATAGGTGGTCCTCAGTCGCGACAGGGCGGCTAGACTATCGCCACCATCGTCGTGGATAGCCAGACCAAAGGTGTAGGTAAAGGCCTGGGTGCAATCGGGGTTATCAAAGGCGGCGGCATTCGGTTCGCCAGTGGTTTCCCGAGATTCAGACCCCAGGCGGTAGGGCACCTGGGCCCAGGCCACCAGCTCCCCGGTATCGGTGGCATCGATCACCACCATCGACTGTCCTGGGGGTGGCTGTAGCTTCACCGGAGACTTGTCGAAGTTGTCGGTCGGCGACCAGCTATACCAGTCAGCCAGCTCAGCAGACAGTCGCCCTTTAGGATAGTAGTTGGGATCTCGGGGGGTGCGTTGAACCCCATAGACAGCGGTAATGTGGCGCCCAGTGACATCAAATTCAGCCCCTTTGAAAGCGGTCATAGTAGCCCAACGACTATCTGGGGAGGCCTGATGGGCTGATTGCAACAGTTGCTCTGAAGCGGCAGCACCAGCGATCGGTGAGAAGCAGAGCCCGCCCACCCAGCAGCTGTTCAGGTCGGCTACGGTGCGAGAGCTACCGCCTGGGCTCCAGGCTGGTAATGGCACCGGCTGCTGCTTGATCAGTTGGCGAAAGCGCAGCCAGCTAGGGGAAAAGCTATTGCTCAGACGCATGCGCAGGGACTCGTCTAAGGCCGATACCCCCTGGGCACTGATTTGTCCCCCCAGCCAGGGGGCAACCTCGATTAAACAGGTCTGGGCACCGCCAGCCATAGCATGGGCGGCAGCGGCGATCCCCCCAAGGGAACCTCCGACTACTACCACCTGGCAGTCCCAAACATCGACCGTAGCAGGGATGGGGTTGAGCTGGGGACGACCATTCAAGGCCAGGGGCTGGGGCAGCCGTGCCCCTCTGACCACTGGCTCTAGATGGGTATTGTTGCTACCCTGGGATACTTCGGATGCAGAGTCAGAGGCGGTCAGACCCACCAAGGCCCCAAATGCAAACATGCCTGCCGCCAAGATAGAGAGTTGCTTGGCCTGATGCGATCGCCGTTTGCCTTTCACAATCTGTTTACGTTTCACCAATGATGTCTCCCCATCCCCCAATCTGTGCCACGGTTGTAGCACAGATAGCTAAACCCTAAGCACCTTTTTAGCCAGTCTTGTCTTTGGCCCCAAGGGGTGACTGCAAACCTGATAAAGTAGCCAGAGGACTCCATCCCCTGCTGACATGAATACCGATTTTATTGCCCCTGGCCCAGGGGAATCCTTGTTATCGTCGTTCTCGGGTGCTCCAGGTGAGGTGTCTGCAGACGGAACGACGAACCGGTTGAACATTGAGGATGTGCAGCGATATCTCAATCGGTCCCGGGCATCGGTCTATCGCTATGCTAATACGGATCCCGAACTGCTCAACCCGCCCTACGATCCCAAGAAATTGAATCCAGAGATCCGTCGTGATAAAGATGACCCTTTGGAATTTCACCCCCAGGAAGTCAGACGGTTTGCGGAGGAGGTCTTGGGCTTAAACCCGACGATTCAGGTGCAGCCTTCGGAAGAAACCGTGACTCAAACGTTAATGCGGCAAATTTTGCATGAGCTTCAAGCGATTCATCATTTGCTGCAGGCCCAGCAGGATAAATCCTGACAGGCAAGGTGTCCCACAGGTACAGGGCCCATGGCAAAGATGGGATCACCGTCTCCTGCCTAAGGTTTCCTGCTCTCGGGTCGGCAAACCGTCATCCCCATCCCCTGGCCGGGAATGCTAGTATAGATGGCTAATTGGTTGTGATTATGGTCGCGGGCTAGACGGTTACAGGGGCTACTGTTCCCCAAGCAACGGAATGACTTGGTTAAGAGAGTGGCTACTTTGTGATTTGTCTAACGATTTATTTTTGAAGGATCTTTAAGATTGTCTGAGAAAGTACCCATGACAAATTGATGTAATTCCTATACCAGCCTCGACGGGCAGTTCCGCTTTTCGCAAAAAGCCCTGCTTGTCGCCAAACAACTACTCGTAGGCTGGTTTTGATCTGTACCCTAAGCCCCATGGCCCCTAAGCGAACGCCAACGTACGCTTAGATCGATCGTTCTTAGCCATTGTGGCTTTCCAGGCGCAGGGTTTGATCACCTGCTGGTGCCAACACTGCGTTTCTTGCTGCTTTCAGACACTTCACTGTATGGATTCTGCCAGTCAACCTGATACCCCTGGAGGGGAACCTCCGAGTAAACTGTCCAGTCTGCTAGGTCTGGCGATCGCGATTCTGACCCTGACCTTACCGCTCTTTATGGTGGCTCATTTCTCGACGGTCACCGGCGTTACCCCGGATCCAGTCTTGTTTACGACGCCCACCCCTGATCGACGATAGGGAATAATTCCTGAAAAAGGGGTCACTGCCCCGTAAAATACTCAAGTCTTTTCCATTGGAGTAGCGTTGTGGATTTATCCCGTATTCCTGCCCAACCAGAACCTGGGCTGATCAATGTGCTGGTCGAGATCCCGGCTGGCAGCAAAAACAAGTACGAGTTTGACAAAGACTTAAATGCCTTCATCCTCGACCGGGTGCTATTTTCTTCGGTGCATTACCCCTATGACTATGGCTTTGTGCCCAACACCCTGGCCGACGATGGCGATCCCCTCGACGGTATGGTGCTGATGGATCAGCCCACATTCCCGGGTTGTGTGATTGCGGCTCGCCCCATCGGTATGCTGGAAATGATCGACGGCGGCGATCGCGATGAAAAGATCCTTTGCGTGCCGGCCGAAGATCCCCGCTATGCCGAGGTGAAATCCCTGGATGACGTCGCGCCCCATCGGCTGGATGAAATTGCAGAGTTCTTTCGCTCTTACAAAAACTTAGAGAAGAAAGTCACCGAAATTTTGGGTTGGCAAAACGTCGATAAGGTGAAAGCCTTGGTTGACCAATGCGTGGCGGCAGCCAAGTAGCCCGAGACCGTTGAGAACAGTTGAGTGGGCAACGTCCACTCGCTCAACCGATTCCTATCATTAGACTTGTGAAAATTTGACTCAAGTCCATAAAAATCAAGGGAGGCATTCGTTGACTTGAATGCCTCCCTAATTGAGCTATTTCAGAGTTTGTTAGCTAGTCAGCCCCTCACTGTTACCCCAGCCAAAGAGCAAGCGCAAGTTTCAATTGCTCAAAATGCTTACTAACTGAGTGAGTATTAACCTTAACCCCTAGTTGACTGACAAATCTTGTTTCCCCTCATCCCCCAACCCCTTCTCCCACAAGGGGCGAAGGGGAGCCGGAAAAGTAGCTTGATTTTCAAAGTCCCTCTCCCGCTCTGGGAGAGGGATTTAGGGTGAGGGCTATACACTTTTGTCAGTCAATCAGCCTTAACCCTCTAACAAGGGCGCTAAGGGATAACTAGTGCTCTTACCAAGCCATAACCAAACTTGCTATGGCTGAAGACAAACTAATTTAAAGATCTTCGAAAACGGTCGCAGCCCATTGAGCTATAGTCCAAAAAACCTAGTTTTCGGATACGTTCTCGAATGCGTGTTCTTAGTAAAGCTCTTCTTCTTGGTGAGTAATGATGGTGCAGTCAGAGGTGGGATAGGCCACACAGGTCAACACATACCCAGCCCCAATTTGATCATCATCTAAGAAAGACTGATCAGACTGATCAACACTGCCAGCCGTGATTTTACCGGCACAGGTAGAACAAGCGCCAGCACGGCAGGAGTAGGGCAAATCTAAGCCTTGCTCTTCAGCAGCGTCCAGAATATAGGTATCATCTTCAACTTCGATAGTTTGATTTAGACCTTCTGACTCGTTGACCAGCGTAACTTTGTAGCTTGCCATGATGCTATCCTCTCATCAAATACACATTGATCTCGATCTACAGAATTTCCCTGGAATAGCGTTCCCAAGGCTTGTTCTAGATAGACCGGCCACATTTCTGATACTACGGGAAAACCTGAAGACTGTCTTGTATTTTTCCGGCCTGGTTGAACGGGATTCGTAATCAAACTCATAAGTTACTGATTGGTTTACTTATACCCTATGTCGGGTTTTACCTTTCGATAGAGGTGATCGCAGTGTGATCCCCTCAAACTAAAGGGCCACCTACTTCAAGGCAGCCCTTTATTGGGGATTTTCAAGGGTTTCTATAGGGTGTACGGTGCAAGGAAAAACCGTAAACCGCAAACCGTAAACCGCGAGCATGACAACCTAAGAGGCCTTACGGCTGCTTTCTGCCAGTTGTAGGCTAAATTCGGCCTGGGTCAAGGTGGCCGCAATTTGACAGGCGGCCTCGGGAGATAAGGTGGGCTGGCTTTCGGCTAAAAAGTCGAGATAGCCTCGGAAGGTACTGATGATAATCTGCTTGTTTTGTAGCATGTCATCCTCTAACCGTTACCATTCAATGCTGCAGGAAAACTATCGGATAGGCTTAGCATGCCCTACATTCCCATAATGCAATACCCAGAATCGACATAAAGAATTTGCCCGGTCATGCCGCTCGACAGGTCGCTACATAGAAAAGCGGCGGTATTGCCCACTTCAGTTTGGGTGACGGTACGTTTTAGGGGAGCTACGGCTTCCACATGGTGAATCATGTCTAAAATGCCGCCCACCGCTGAAGAGGCCAGGGTACGGATAGGCCCGGCAGAAATGCCATTCACCCGAATGTTATGGGCACCCAGTTCTGAGGCTAGATAACGTACGTTCATTTCCAAGGCCGATTTGGCAATGCCCATGACGTTGTAGTTAGGTACAACCCGTGCGCCCCCTAAATAGGTCAGGGTGACAATGCTGCCGCCATCGGTCATTAGAGGCTTGGCGCCTCGGGCCAGGGTAATTAATGAATAGGCACTGACATCAAGGGCAAGCTGGAAGCCCTGTCGGGAGGTGTTACTAAAGTCGCCAGCCAGATCATCCCGATTGGCAAAGGCGAGGCAGTGAATCAGGATATCGAGCTTGCCCCATTCTTGCTGAATGGTGTCGAAGACGGCCTGAACCTGGGTTTCGTCTTGCACATTGCAGGGCAAAAACAGGCTGGGACTGAGGGGCTCCACCAGGGTTTTTACTTTGCTTTCCATCTTCCCTTTTTCGTCGGGCAAATAGGTGACCCCCAGGGTGGCTCCAGCCTGATGCAGTTGCTGGGCAATGCCCCAGGCGATCGATCGATTGTTGGCAATGCCCGTTACAAGGGCCTTTTTCCCAGTCAGGTCTAGCATGATTCTCGCTGATGATTCGCATTTAGGAGTCTACGGGAATTTGGTACCGGTGAATAGGGGATAGCTCGATAGAATGGATAGGTTGAAAACGAACGCTGTGCTTCTTGCGACCTATGGACGTTATCCCCGCAATCGATTTGCTTGATGGGCGTTGTGTTCGCCTCTATCAGGGCGACTACGCTCAGTCCCAGGTGTTTGACGATAACCCGGTGGCGGTGGCTCGACAATGGGTTGACCAGGGGGCAACCCGCCTGCATTTGGTTGACCTGGATGGGGCGAAGTCTGGCCAGCCCGAAAACTGGCAGGCGATTGAGGCGATCGTGCGGGCGGTGGATGTGCCGGTGCAGGTGGGGGGAGGCTTACGCGATCGCGATCGAGTGGCAGATTTATTTTCCTTGGGGGTGCGCTATGCCATTCTGGGTACCGCAGCTGTGGACAACCCGAACCTAGTTAGCGACCTCAGCCAAGCGTTCCCCGGTCAAATCATCGTAGGGATCGATGCTCGGGATGGAAAAGTCGCCACCCGAGGCTGGCTGGAAACCTCTGAGGTGGAAGCCATTGCCCTAGCCCAACAGATGAAGCAACGGGGCGCTGCGGCTGTGATCTACACCGATATTCAGCGGGATGGTACCCTCAAAGGCCCCAATATTGAGGCCCTACGGGCCATGGCAGAGGCGGTTTCCATGCCAGTAATCGCCTCTGGGGGGGTAGGTGCCCTACGAGACCTGTTGAGGCTGCTGCCCCTGGAAGCTCAAGGAGTGGCCGGGGTGATTGTGGGGCGGGCCCTATACACCGGCGATGTGAGTTTGCCAGAAGCAGTACGGGCGATTGGCAACGGTCGCTGGCAAGATGTGCCCCCATCCCTTGGCGGATCGGCGTTTGCTTAAGCCTGCCCTGGCTGGGATCGTTCTTGGCTGAGGGCAACGATGCTAATAACCACCAGTACCATACCCACCATCTGTCGCAGTTGAAGACTCTCTTGCAGCAGAATCCAGGCGATCGCCACAGTAAACACCGGGTTACTGACGGCCACAATGGACATAGAAGCAGCCCGCACCAGATGAATGCCGATGTTATAGAACAGTTGACCCAGTAGGGTCAACCCTGCGGTCACCAGGCTCAGCAGCCAGAGTAAACCCCACTGACCAGGCGGTACATCGATCTGGATGACCAGTAAGCTGAGGGTCGATAGCAACGCCATCACACTAAAGTTGATCAGGGTGAAGGGAACAGGGTGGATCTGCCGGAAGCAAATTTGAGCCAAAACCCCCTGGAGCGAATAGGCCACACTGGCCCCCAGGGCGGCCCCAACCCCCAGCCACATGGCGTTATCGGTGGACCCCACAAAGCTTGGTACCACCAAGATACTGCCGCAAAGAACACCAGCGGTGACGCCAAGCCGCAGCCGGGTGGGGCGACTGCCAAATACCCACCAAGATAATAGGCCAGTAATCACAGGGTGCATAAAGAAAAGCACCGTGGCCACCCCGGCTGGAATGCTGGCGATCGCAATGAAGAGCAACGCCAGGGCTAGATACAAAAAGCTACTGCTAATCAGTGACAGCTTTAGGGTGCGCCGCTGGGAGGGCTGGGTCAACTGACGCAGAGCCTTGGTGGTAGAGGGATATAACCGGTAAGACAGCAACACCACCGCTGGTAAAATCAGCAGCGATCGCATCTGGAGCACCAAGAGGGAGTTAGCCAGGGTAGGGGGGATAAACCCACCCCAGTCGACTTGTCCTAATAGGTTACTTTCTGAAAAAATGACGCGCACGACAACATTTTGCAGGGCCAGGCAAAGTGAACCCAAGATCACAATCAGAAATCCCTGCACACCCTCGCTCCCAAATGAATTGCTATGACCAGCATAAACAAGCTCTAGGGGGCTGGGAACGGCAATTTGTCATTTTTCCCTGGCTAAGAAGAGATAGTAGATTTCCTTCGGGTGAAATATCATCGTCGGGATTCCCCCTGTCCCCCTTAACAAAGGGGGTGCAAGCGCATAACTTAGACAGCTACAATCTGGGGGAATCCAGAACTCGGCCAAGGCGTACCTCACTCAATCGGGAATCGCTACATAGCCGCAGTTAGGCCGCCGCCAGAGTCTTGAGGAGCCCTTGAAACATAGGCAGGCCATCTGTGCCGCCAACAAGCGCATCAGCAGCCCGTTCGGGGTGAGGCATCAGCCCCAGCACATTGCCCTGGCGGTTACAGATGCCAGCAATGTTATGGAGCGACCCATTGGGGTTTTGAGATGGATCGACAAGGCCGTCCGGGCCACAGTAGCGAAAGACAATCTGATCATGGGCTTCTAGGTCCGCCAGGGTGGCGTCGTCGGCATAGTAGCAGCCTTCCCCATGGGCAATGGGCAGGGTAATCACCTGGTGGGGATCATAGCCCTGGGTCCAAACTAAGTCGGTACGCTCTACCCGCAGAGGTACGCGATCGCAGATAAACCGCATATCCCGATTACGCATCAGCGCCCCAGGCAGCAACCCCATCTCGGTCAAAATTTGAAAGCCGTTGCAGATGCCCAGTACAGGCTTGCCCTGGTTAGCGTGCTCGACGGTAGCTTGCATAGCAGGAGAAAACCGGGCGATCGCCCCACACCGCAGATAGTCCCCATAGCTAAACCCCCCAGGCACCACCACCACATCGATATCGTCCAGGTCGCTGTCCTCGTGCCAGACCATGCGGGTAGGCTGCTGTAAGATATCGCGGGTCACATAGGCCACGTCGCGATCGCAGTTAGCACCAGGGAAGACAATGATACCGAATTTCATGGGAGGGAGTGGGGGAGTGATGGGGTGGGGGAGGTGGATGGGTGGATGGGTAGGGAGGTGGAGTGATGAGGAGGTGGGGGAGATGGGGAAGGTGGGGACGTAGGGGCGGACCGATGTGTCCGCCCTGGGGGGAATGGTAACGGGGGTAGATGGGTGGATGGGTGGATGGGTTGGGGAAGGTGCGGACCGATGTGTCCGCCCTGGGGGGAATGGTAATGGGGGGATTCGGAGGAGGCGGGGACGTAGGGACGAACCTGGGTGTCCGCCCTGGGGAGGGATTCAGTCTCAGCATCCCCTCCTGGGAGGGGCAGGGGTGGGTTATCTAGCCTGACACCTATCTCCTGTCTCCTGACACCTATCTCCTGTCCCCTATCCCCTACCCCTCAAGCCGCAGCCAAGGCTTGCAGTTCAAACCGATAGTTTTCAATCACCGGGTTAGCCAGGAGTTGATCGCACATGCGATCGAGTTGCTGGGTAGCGGCGGCTTCGGTATCTGCTTGCAGGGTGAGTTCGATGTATTTACCAATGCGCACCTGGTCCACATTGTCGTAACCCATGTGGGCCAGGCCAGATTGCACGGCGGTCCCGGCTGGGTCTAATACAGACGGGCGCAGGGTGACGTAGATGCGAGCACTATAGTGGGGCACAGCGAGCTCCAGCTGGGGGTAGAAAACCAGCATAAATCAATAACCTCATCATCCTACCGTATCGGTAGATTGATAAAATGGAAGCAAATCGAGTGATCCAGCATGGTGCGACGAACCCGCAATCAAGACAAAATTTTGACAGCCTTAAAAGGGCAAGATCAGCCAATCTCTGCCCAAGAGCTGTATATGCAGCTGCGGCAAGCGGGCCATTCTATGGGGCTAGCCACAGTGTATCGCTCCCTGGATGCTTTGAAATTAGAGGGAGCGGTGCAAATGCGCACATTGCCCTCGGGGGAGTCAGTTTACAGCCTGCCCCAGGAAGATCGCCATCACCTCACCTGCTTGCAGTGCGGCAATACCATTGCCATTGACGAATGCCCGGTGCACGACCTAGAACGTCAGCTTAACCAGGCCCATAAGTTCAAGATTTTCTATCACACCCTAGAGTTTTTTGGCCTTTGCCCCCAGTGTCAGGGCCAGATGGCCGTAGTGGAGTCATCTGTGACTTAGGAGACCGACGGCCTGTGAAACTCGGGTCACCGTAAAAGTCATCAAATGGTGATCCTTAGGGGATTCTAAGAATTAGCGGCCTATGGGCCCAGGTCCGGTACTATCCACCTAAGAGTATGTCAGCTCATACGTTATCCAGAGCATGGATTCAGACCTGCCCATTTAGCTGAGTTCAGTGTCCATGCTACGCATATTGTGTCAGTAGGAAAAAGGGCTCGCTCGGTAGGATACTACAGACTTGTTTACCGTCTGGTACGCTCTCCCCAACAGAGACGTTGACAGCGGTTGATTGAATCACCAACGGAGTAATGGTTATGGTTGCAATTACATCGGTACAGGCGCGGGAAATTCTGGATTCTCGGGGTAACCCCACCGTAGAAGTCGATGTGGTGCTAGAAGGCGGCGCTAAGGGACGGGCCGCTGTACCGTCTGGGGCCTCCACTGGCATTCGGGAAGCCCTGGAATTGCGGGATGGCGATAAATCTCGCTATGGCGGTAAAGGGGTGCTAAAAGCTGTTGCCAATGTGAATGACACCATTGCCCCGGCCATTCAAGGGATGGATGCCGCCGACCAAGGGGCCGTTGACCAGAAAATGCTGGACCTGGACGGCACTGAGAATAAAGGTAAGTTAGGGGCAAACGCGATTTTAGGGGTGTCCATGGCGGTGGCCCGGGCTGCGGCGATCGCCGCCGATACTCCCCTCTATGTCCACCTGGGCAGTGCCGAGTCGGTGCTGCTACCGGTGCCCTGCTTCAACATCATCAATGGTGGGGCCCACGCCGATAACAGCGTTGACTTCCAAGAGTTTATGATTGCCCCCGTGGGTGCCCCCTCCTTTTCTGAGGCCCTGCGCTACGGGGCCGAAGTGTACCACGCTCTGAAGGCCGTGCTGAACGAGGCAGGCTACAGCACCGGGGTGGGTGATGAAGGCGGCTTTGCCCCCAACCTGAAAAGCAATGTGGAATCTATTGAGGTGATTCTGAAGGGGATCGAGAAAGCAGGCCTACGTCCCGGGGCCGACATCGCCATTGCCCTGGACCCGGCGGTGAGTGAACTGTACCAAGAAGATGGCAGCTACCTGTTCTACAATTCTGACAATAGCCGCAAGTCTTCGGCGGAAATGATTGACCTGTGGGAAAGCTGGGTAAACCAGTTCCCCATTGTCTCCATCGAAGATGGCTTGGGCGAGCAAGACTGGGAGGGCTGGAAGGTGATGACCCAACGCCTAGGCGATCGCATTCAGCTGGTAGGGGATGATGCCTTTGTCACCAACCCCGCCATTATTGAGCAGGCGATTAAAGACGGGGTGGGCAATTCGACCCTGGTGAAGGTGAACCAAATTGGCTCGATCACCGAGACCCTGGCGGCAATCAAGATGTCCCATGATGCGGGTTATACCTGCATGGTCAGCCACCGCTCTGGGGAAACCCCCGACGACTTCATTGCTGACCTGGTGGTGGGAGCCATGACCGGCCAAATCAAGTCGGGGGCGCCCTGCCGGGGTGAGCGCTTGTCGAAGTACAACCAGCTGCTGCGGATTGAAGCGGAACTGGGCGATCGGGCCAACTATGCCGGGCTTTCCACCTTTAAGAAGCAGTCGCTGGTGGCTTAGGCATCTTCTAAAAAGTTGGCTCCCCAGTGGTGGGCACCTGCCCACCGTCGACTGGATTTCCGAGCTATAAAGCCATTTGGCAATGGCTCAGGCAGAAGTGCCAAGTCGAGGTAGAGTACAAAACGGTATAAAGGATATATACAAGGACGCGAGCATTAAGCTGATCATAGAGTCGTGGCCATTTATCTTTCTTCACATCATCACGACGCCATGGTGGCGGCCGCAGTAGACGCCTATCCCCAGGAATGCTGCGGCTTAATCCTTGGGCAACGGGAGTTGGATAACAATCGCTGCGATCATCCCCAACCGGAGGACGACGATCGCCAAGTCCTAGACATCGTCCCGGTGGCCAATGCCTGGGAGCCCTCGCTGCTGGACGATACCGACCCCAGTGGTACAGCTGAAGCAGGCCATGGGCGGCGCGATCGCTACTGGATTGACCCTACCGTAATGCTGGGGGTACAAAAGTCTGCGCGGCAGCAGCAGCTAGAGATTATCGGCATTTACCATTCTCACCCGGACCATCCAGCGGTACCCTCAGAATGCGATCGCACCCTAGCCTGGCCCATCTACTCCTACGTCATTCTCTCAGTACAGCTAGGCACCGTTGCCGATCTAACCAGTTGGCGACTTGGCCCCCAGCAGCAATTTCAGCCCGAGCCCGTGAAAATCATCGGCACATCTGCCAACAACAGCCCATTCTTGTCCTAAGCTGAAGAGATGTGTGATTTCGGTATTGCCCCGTACCGTTTCCGTTTGCACTCATCACATTTCCGCCCTGGAGACCATGCTCAACCCTAACCTAGACGACATCCAACTCACCAAAGAGGAGTACGAGCGCTACTCCCGCCACATTATTTTGCCGGAAGTGGGCCTAGACGGGCAGAAGAAGCTCAAAGCCGCCAGTGTGCTCTGTGTGGGCACGGGTGGGTTGGGCTCTCCGCTGCTGCTGTACCTGGCCGCCGCTGGCATTGGCCGCATCGGCATTGTTGACTTTGATCTGGTCGATCAATCCAACCTGCATCGCCAGGTGATCCACAGCGAGTCGTGGGTTGGCAAGCCCAAGATTGAGTCCGCCAAAGGCCGCATCCTGGAAATCAACCCCCACTGCCAGGTGGATCTCTACGAAACCCGGCTCAACGCCGATAACGCCCTCGATATCTTCAAAGACTACGATGTGGTGGTGGATGGCACCGACAACTTCCCGACTCGTTACCTGGTCAACGATGCCTGCGTGCTGCTGAATAAGCCCAACGTCTACGGCTCGATCTTTCGGTTTGAAGGCCAGGCCACCGTCTTCAACTACCAGGATGGCCCCAACTACCGCGATCTATACCCCGAGCCCCCACCGCCGGGGCTGGTCCCCTCCTGTGCCGAGGGCGGCGTGCTAGGGGTACTGCCGGGGATCATTGGCGTGATCCAGGCAAACGAAACCATCAAGGTGATTTTGGGGGTGGGTAATACCCTTAGCGGTCGGCTGCTGCTCTACAACGCCCTGGATATGACTTTCCGGGAACTGAAGCTACGGCCTAACCCGGTGCGTCCCGTGATCGATAAGTTGATTGACTACGACATGTTCTGCGGCATTCCCCAGGCCCAGGAAGAAGCCCAAAAGGCCCTGGCTGAGATTCCTGAAATGACGGTCACCGAACTGAAGCAGGTGCTAGACCAGGGCGACAAGGATGTGCTGCTGCTGGATGTCCGTAACCCCAATGAATATGAGATTGCCAAAATTCCTGGGTCGGTGCTGGTACCCCTGCCCGATATTGAAAATGGCGATGGGGTGGATCAGGTGAAAAACCTGGTCAATGGCCACAAGCTGATTGTCCACTGCAAGATGGGCGGTCGTTCGGCCAAGGCTCTGGGTATCCTCAAGCAGCACGGCATTGCAGGCACCAATGTCAAAGGCGGCATCACCGCCTGGAGCAAAGAGGTAGATCCCTCAGTACCGGAATACTAAGCCGGTCCAGGTCAGGGTTAACCCCCAGACCCCGTTGCCCTGATGGAAATGTTTCCATCAGGGCATTCTGTTTAAAGGCTCGGCCCTCAGCTCAGACCTGCCATCCGCTAAACTTGAAGTACCGGGTATATGACTGCTTGGCTCAACTTTTTATCTCTGATTCCAGCTACGGTCCTGACACTGCTGCTGATCAGCATTGCCTTTCTGCGTTTCTACAATGAACAAGATTTCACCTTCCTCGGACTCATCGCCAACCCCCGCATCTGGAGCAACCTGTGGTGAGCTTGTCGAATCCACCGGCTCACCATGGCGGCCTTCGTGGCTGCGGTTGCTAATTTCGGCGTTGAGTGGGACCGTCGAAACCGAGAGGCAAACCGCCTGGCTGAAGCAGCACAACGCCGAATTGAGGAAGAGCAACGCCGGGTTGAGGAAGAGCAACGCCGAGTTGAGGAACAAGAACAAGCAACTCGCCGAGCTGCAGTCGAAGTTGAACGAGATCTTGCACTCTTAAGCTATCTGGTTGCTCCCTCTGCCGAAAATCAGCGCAAGCTGGGCCTGGTATTAGCAGTTTTGGATGACTACCGCAACGCCCTCAGTTGATCGGGATAGGAGAAGCACTATAGACCAGGTCCAGACAGACCAGGTCCAGACCTGGAGTTTTCCCAGGCAAATCTCCAGGTTTAGGACTTGGATTTGGTTTAGTCCGTTATTTCCCAGGCTTGTTATCATCAAGCACGGGTTCCTTGAGGGAGGATGGACGAATGGTGGCGTGGTTTAGCCGAAGTGTCGGACTGGGGATTGTGACCCTGGGGTTGCTGGCCCCCCCTGCGATCGCATTACCAGGGCAGTCGGTGCGAGTTGTCGAGACCTGGATACGTAATAACCCAACCCTGCGGCCTCGCCCCAACGAACGTTTGACCATTAATCGGGTGGCGGCACCGGGCCAGCGGTTTATCTTTCAGGCGTCTGTGTTTCCAGTCACGGGGGTACAACCCGATGTTAACCGCCGCACCATTCGCACCGAGCGATTTACCTTTGTCGATCACGCTAATCCGATTACCAGCGATCGCCTGGAAGAGTCCCTGCGGCTGATCTATGGTCCTGAGGTGTTCAACGACTATCGCCAGGCAGAAGAGTTGTTTCGCTATCCCCTGCGGGCTGGCACGGCGGCCACCGAGAATCCCAACCTGCGGCTGCGCGGCCATGTGCGGCAGGGGGAACAATTTGCCTACTGGCAAGAACTGGCCTACGACCAGGAAGGCAACGCCTATCTGGGTCGGATGGCGGTGCTGCTGAAAGCGGATCTGCCGCTGCTACAGGCCCACCTGATCGGTGACGAATGAATCTACACCCCAATCGTGGGTTACGGCGGTGACTCAGGTGACCTGCGATCGCCCTAACCCCGCCCACCTAACCCACGCTACGACTTCAAAATATCCTGCGGGGAGGGCAAAGCCTTCCAAAATCTAAAATTCCCCTCCGCTCCCATTCCTCGCTAGGGCGGACACATAGGTCCGCCCCTACGCCACCTTCCCTACCCTCCGGGAAGCCGCTCCGTGTCTACACCTGATCCCCTACCGGTGCATTGCGGCCTCAGGTTGACCGCCGATACCCAGACTCTGGCCGCTAATGCACCCTACGGCTTCAATTCAAAACCCAAAACCTAAAATCTAAAATTCCCCTCCGTTCCCATTCATTGCCAGGACGGACACACAGGTCCGCCCCTACCCATCCACCCATCCACTCCCCCACCCCTTCACCTCCACCTCCCCCAACACCCACTGCTGCAGTAACCCATTCACCTGCTCGGGCACCTCATCATGGGGGCAGTGGCCCGCTTGCAGGTAGTGTTCTGTCAAACTTGGGTAATACTGGCGAAACAGCTTTCCTTTTGCTCGGCAGTTCATCCAGGGGTCCCCGTCTCCCCAGAGCATCAGTAGGGGACAGGTGAGCTTTTGCAGCAGGGCATCCACGGTTTCCCCCTGGCGGGATTTAAACACCGAGGCAAACACCTTAGCGGCCCCTGGATCACAGGCCGGGCGGCGGATATCCTCCACCAATTGGTCGGTAATCGCCGATTTGTCTAAATACACTTGGCTCAAGGTGCGGCGGATAACCGTTGGCTGACGCACGTACTGGAACAGCAGCCAACTGGGCAGGGGTTGCAGCATCAGAGACTGCACCAGCTTGGCGATGGGGGTTAGCCGTTTCGGCGGGGGTTGGCCAGTGGCGGCTTCGGAAAAGGGACCGGCACTGTTCAGTAGTACCAATCCGGCCACAGCATCGGGATGGTTAGCGGCCACGCACAACGCCGCATACCCCCCCAGGGAGTTACCCGCCAGCACCGCTGGTTGGCCGATGACCTCGCTAATAAAGTCATGGAGTTGGGCTTGCCAGAGGCTGCCACTGTAGTCCCAGGCAGGTTTAGCCGATCGGCCAAACCCCAGCAGATCGATCGCCCATACCTGAAAGTCGGCCTGCAACCCTTGAATATTTTTACGCCAGTGGTCGGTCGAGGCGCCAAAGCCGTGGATCAATAGTAGCGGCGGGCGATCCTCCCTGATCTCGCCAGCCCGTACATAGTGAATGGCTTGATCGCGCCAGGTCCAGTAGGTTTCGGCGGGGTTGGTATCGGCGGACAAGGAGTGGGAAACGGCTGCGGCCATGGGTGTCATTCAGGCTTGTTAACAAATATTAATAACCATGGTAGCGAATCGTAAGATGACAAATCGGCCAAGACCAGGCATTGTTTCAAAGGAAGCTCTTGGGTCTACTGCCATGGCTGCGCTATCTCGTTCCCGTAAATCCTCTGATCGCCGCGAATTTTCTAAGTATGAAGCCCGAACTAACCGGTCACGCACGTCTCGCATCTTTGAGAGTGTGATGGCCCTAGCGGCTCTGCTAAATCTGATTTTAGTGATCGGCGATTTAAGCTACATTCCCCTGCGGGATTTGTACCTGCGGTTTCTGCCCGATTTGACCACCTGGTATGGGGAAACCTTTAAGGGCATTGAGCCCCATCGGTTTACCACCCATTACCTAGATACCGTCGATGAATTGGAAGACCAGGTAGCCCAGACCGGCATTACCTCCCCTGAAGCTCAGCTGATTCTGGAGGACTTGCAGCAGCAGAGCGTTGAAATGATTGCCGAAAATCCATTTCAAGTGGCTAATAAGTCAGGGGCGCTGGAGCGGATAAAAAATGAAATGCGCGATCGCATGGACGTTGACTCTGCCTCGGAAGCTATGACCGAATTTTGGAGTTTCGAGCACCTGAGCGAAGCTGGCTTTCCGGGAGAGATTGCCTTTTTCAACAACGACGTCAGACCCCTGATCGAGACTAACTTTTTCCGCAACATTGGCCTCCATGGTGGCTTTGTGGATGTTTTCTGGCGCATTGACATCTGGTTTAACCTGCTATTTGGCCTAGAGTTGCTGGCCCGTAGCTTCTACCTCGATCGCCGTTACAAAAACTTTACTTGGCGGGATGCCATCCTCTGGCGTTGGTACGACCTGCTGTTGATTTTTCCCTTCAGCGCCCTGCGATTACCCTGGCTGGCGCTGCTGCGCGTCGTACCGGTGATTATCCGCATTAACCAGTCCAACATCATCAACCTGGACCCCGTTAAAAACCGCATTAGCCGCTTTGTCATGAGCCAGGTGGCCGTAGAAATTACTGAGGTGGTGGTGCTGCGCATGATTGACCAAATGCAGTCCCTGGTACGAGATGGCACCCTGACCCAAAGCCTACTGCGTACCAATGACCGACGCTACATCGATGTCAGCGGTGTTAATGACCTGGAAGTGCTCTCTCAGCGACTGGTGGCCCTGGCCATCTACAACGTCATCCCCCAGGTGAAACCCGAAGTCGATGCCCTGCTCAAGCACAGCATCCGCCAGGCCTTTGACCAGGCACCGGGTTACAAAGGATTCCGACAGCTGCCAGGCATTAGCGACCTATCGGATCAAGTGGCTCAGCGAGTGGTGGCCCAACTCTCGGCTAACGCCTACGGCATCATTAAAGGCAGCATGGATGACGATACCGGCCGCGATCTCACCCAAAACCTGATGCAAAAATTGACGGAAACGTTCAAAACTCAGATTAAGGAAAACGAAAATATCGAAGAGCTAGAGGCGTTGGTCGTGAACTTTTTAGAGGAGTTCAAGCTGAACTATGTGAAGCGGCTGGCGGCGGCAGATGTGGATCGCTTGATTGAAGAGCGTTATCAAATCTATAACGTCACCCAGCAGACGTTAGGAGACAACTAAGCAACACCCTACCCGACCGGGGTATTGACAGGGCATTTGAGCCGGATATGCTGGCTTTAAGTAGAGGATTTTGCCATGAAAATAACCGTAACGTTACTTGGCCTGGCGGTGGGGATTGCAGCCATGGGCGGTTTTCCAGGACCGCGATCGCCGTTACCGCTGGCCCTAGCCACAGCCCAGGCGGCTGAAGGCTCCTTTAGTGGCACCTTCACAGGCCAGGTTGGCAACACCCAAGCCGTGGTCGACCTCGATCGCGACGACGATGAAATCTACGGGGAAATTTTGGCAGACGGCTATCTCTATCTGTTGATCGCCACCAAGGTGGGGCAGGGGATGGCCCAGGGAGAAGTGTACGATCCCCAAACAGATAGCACCATGCCCGCCGAAATCACCCAGCAGGGCGACCAGTTGAGCATTACCCTCATGGCCAACGGTCAGCCGGTGGCCTTTCAATTTACTCGTGGCACCGCAGCCCCCAGTGCCGCAACCCCCAGTGCCGCAACCCCCAGTGCCGCAACCCCCAGTGCGGCGGTCAGCCCGGGACCAGCCGCGGCCGTACCCGAGGGTGGCCGAGACGGGGCACTGGTGGGGGTTTGGTCATATCAAGATGTGATGACTGGTGGGGGCATGTCCGTGGCGACGGTGCTCTACATGCAGGTTGGTGCCGATGGTCGCTATCGCTATGGCGACGCCCGAACCATGGCCAGTGGGGCTGATTTTGGCGGGGATACGGGTACTGGCGGGGCCACCACCGGGGCCTGGCGCACCGAAAACAACGTGATTTATGTGCAACAGGATGGAGCCGCCCAGTGGACCCCCTATGCCCGGTACGAAGTATCGGGAAATCGGCTTTTGCTGATGTTCAATGATGGCTCTCGACAACTGTGGTACCGGCAATAGGATTTAGGTGACTTTTAGGAAACTTTCTGCCAAGTGGTGGGCAATGCCCACCCTACAAGAGCTGTGGTATCGGCAATAGGACTTAATGAAGGCGATCGCGCTGTTGCTGATAGGCCCAATAGAGGGCTTCAAGGAAAGTGTCGGTGGTCATTTCTGTGGGGAGGGTCTCTAGCTCCACCTGCGCCTTAAACCGTCGGGCCAGTTGGTCACTGACCTGGGCTCTTGCCTTGGGGCTCATGGCCGAGCGCCGCTGCAAGAACTCGCGGATGGTGGCCAAGTCATCGGGGGACAGCTGCGCCAGGTTGATCACCCCCAGTAGGTCTTTGCCGATCATCTGGGAGCGTTCGGGTATACCAATTTGGCCTCGGGTGTTGGGGTCTACCTGCACCACCACGGTTCCTGCCAGCCTATCCCCCAGGCGTTTTTCAGTTTTGCTCAGCAAAATGCAGAAGAAGCCAATAAAGAAGCTGTCGTCAACCGGTCGCAACAGCGATCGCAGGGTGGCCTGGGGCAATCGCTCCGGCTGGCCATTATCCCGAATCACCCGGATTTTGGTGTAACGTTTGCCAGGGGTTTGGCCGTACCAGGCCGTCTCAAACCCAACAAAATAGCCCACATACAGGGCAAAGGCGAAGACCCCGTAAAGGGCCGTCAACCACAAGCCTACCGTCTCGCTGGCGGCCCCCAGGGTGGCTGGGTTAGCCAGCAGCTGCACCAGCAGAAAACTGTACAGTAGGGTCAGCCCTAGCAACCCTAGCCCCAGGCAGACGTAATCGATCACCAACGCCACCGCTCGGCTGCCAATGCCCGCCAGCACAAACTCCAATTCCACACTTTCGGGGGTGCGAATGGTGACTGTGTTAAATAATGCCATCCCGGTTCCAGGCCCTTGCTTTAGGTGTCCTGCCGTGGGCTGGCTGTAGGGTATCCCTAGCAGTACCGTAGTCCACCCCCCCGGCAAACGTGATTTTATGTCTAAGCTGCCCCATCTCTCCCCATCCCTAGTTAGATGAATGGCGCAGTTCTAGGTCCAGTCCTTCACGCCGGCTGCGTAAATCGTAGTACAGCACCCCCTTAACCGCCTGCCAGAGGGGTAACACAAAAATGCTGCCCACCAGGCTAAGCACCAGTCCCAATGCCGTAGCGATCGCAGAGAAAGCCGTATTTCCCGGCAAAAGCTCAATCAAAAGGGTAGGGATATAGTTAGTCACCATCACAATCGGAATCTGAATTAAAAAGGTGGCTAAAAACACCACCTGAATTCTCACCACCGAGCCGCTGGTCAGGTCCCAGCTGCGGCCCATACTGCCACCAGCGTCTTGATTGGGTTCAATTGCCAGCACCACCTCCGCAATAAACAGCCGAGCGGCGATCCAAATCAGACTAATCAATAAAATGGCTCCCCCCAACATCAGCCCTAGCAAGACCCCCACAACGCCCCCCACGGCCTCATTAATCAGGGCGGACAAGATACCAGCGGTTAAAAAGCCTAGCGCCCCGCCAGCAATCAAGGCGGCCAAGGTACCGATGAGATAAGCGGCCATATAGGCGAGCAACAGCACCACCCCCAGCAGCAAAAACTGTCCTAATTTAGGGGCCACTTGACGCCGGGCCTGTAACGAGACTTCCGGTTGATCTAGCAAATCGCGAAACGATAGGCGACCAATCACGCTAGAGAGCATGTAATACTTAGCGGAGCCATACAGCAGTGGCAAAAAGCCGATCGCCGCCCCCAGCAAGCCGCCTAAAACCCCCAGCAGCTCGCCACCAACGGCTGTGAGCAATCCAGCAAACAGAACAATCGATAGCATCAGCCCAATCACGCCCCCGATTAACCAAACCATGGCCAGGGCCGCCAGTTGGAAAAAGGTTTGGAAGCGATCGCGGTACAGGCGAATGCCAGCACTGACGACATCGCCAGGGTTGAGGGGGCCGAGCTGACTGCCCGGACTGGTGGATGGGGTCATGGGTACAGTCTCCTAATACATTGGTCGAGTAACCGGTAGCCATCGATTTCGAGAGTAGCCTACACTTCAGTCAAGCCGAACCATTTTCCCGATGTACTTCATGAATATTCAGCGTTGGATGGCTCGCCGTGAGCCCACCTGGCGGCAATTTGAGACCCTACTCAGCCAAGCCGAAACGCGAGGGCTGCCCACTTTGTCCAGCCATCAGGTGCGGCAGATGGCCAGCCTGTACCGCTCGGTATCTGCGGATTTAGCCCGGGCCAAAAGTCACGGGGTGGGGCCAGCGGTGGTCAAAGACCTGCAACATCTGACCAGCCGGGGCTATAGCCAAATTTACCAGGGGTCGCGACGGCAAGAATGGCAAGCCCTGTGGGATTTTTGTAGCTACGGGTTTCCCGAAACCATCCGGCAAACTTGGGGCTATATTGCCGTCGCCACCCTCCTGTTTGGGCTTGGAGGCGGTATCGGCTGGTGGTATGCCTGGCAAGACCCCAGCTTTATGAGCCTAGTTCTGGGGCAAGGGTTTGTGGAAGAGGTGAAAACCAGTCAAGAACTCTGGACCGTCTCGATCATGGGCATGGAACCGGTGGCCTCTAGCGGCATCATGATCAACAACATCACGGTGGCCCTGCGGACCATCGTTGGTGGGGTGACAATGGTGATGCCCCAAGCCCCCTGGTTGATGCCGCCTGGGGTCTTCACCATTTTTGTGTTGGTGATGAATGGGCTGATGATCGGCTGTGTGGGGGTGTTAGTGGCCCAAGCCAATTTGGCCTACGATCTCTGGGCTTTTGTGTTTCCCCACGGAGCCCTAGAGCTACCGGCTATTTTTATCGCTGGCGGGGCCGGATTACTCCTGGCTAAAGGCATCTTGCTGCCTGGGGTCTACCGTCGCCGGGATGCCCTAGGAGTCTATGGTTTACAAGCGGCCAAGCTCCTATATGGCTTAATTCCTATGCTGGTGATTGCCGGTCTAATCGAAGGCTTCTTTTCACCCCAAACCTGGATACCGAATCCGTTGAAGTATGCCGTGGGTATAGCCCTGTTGATAGCCCTCGGGCTCTACTGTGGTCGCCAGCGCCCAGCCTTAAAATTGGACTAGGGGCCATGGCACTTTTGCCCCTGCTGACTACAATAGGGTCTGTACCTATGGTTGGGTCTTGCCTGTTGCCCCATGACGCCTCCAAATCCTCCCCAGCCCCGCAACACCTTTGTGAAGACAGTGACCCAAGTGGTCCAGGCGGTTCAGGCCAAGGTTGACTTTGGCCAACTGGCCGTGAAGCCAGGTGCCCGTACCGCCGAACTTCAGGTGACGGCCCAGGGCAAACAGGCCACCTATCCCCTGCTGGGGGAGCACTACATTCTGGGCCGCAGTTCCTCCCAGTGCGACATTGTTGCCCCCAGTCCGATTGTCAGCCAGGTGCACGCCACTCTAACTCGCGACACCAACCGTCCAGGCCAGCCATTTGTGCTCAAGGACCGCAGCTCCACCAACGGTATTTATCGGGATAAAAAGCGGATCACCAAAACCGTGATGAATCACGGGGATGTGTATACCCTGGGGCCAGCAGAACTAGCCGATGCGGTCACTCTGCGCTATTTAGATCCACCCCCTTGGCATGTTAAAACCGCCCGCTACACCCTCTATGGCTTTACCGGCCTGTCGCTCTTAATCGGTGCCTGGATCGTCGGCATTGAGTGGCCCAAGATTCCGGTGCGGCCTTTGCCCGATTCCGTTCAGGGGCCGGTGATGATCTATGCCCAGGAAAATGGTGAAACAATTCCTCTGCGGGAACAGCGCACCCAAGCCCATTTGGAACTGCGCCGCATGGGGGACTTTTCCCCCTATGTGTCCAAGGCGGTGATTGCCTCAGAAGATACCCGCTATTACTGGCACCTGGGAGTTGACCCCATTGGTATTGCCCGGGCTTCATTCATCAACCTGCAAGGGGGCACCATCCGCCAGGGGGGCAGTACCCTGACCCAGCAGCTGGCCCGCAGTGTTTACCGGGAGTATGTGGGGACGGAAGATTCTGCGGGACGCAAGCTGCGGGAAGCGATCGTGGCCTTAAAGCTGGAGACGTTCTATAGCAAGAACCACATCCTGCTCACCTATCTCAACCGGGTGTACCTGGGGGAAAATCTCTACGGGTTTGAGGATGCGGCCCAGTTTTACTTCGACAAACCCGCCCGCGACCTCACCCTGTCAGAAGCCGCCACTCTGGTCGGAATTTTGCCCGGGCCGAATGCCTTTAACCCGGTACAAAACTATGACGCCGCTGTGTTTTACCGCAACCGGGTGCTAGACCGCATGGTGGCCCTGGGGATGGTCACCCAGGAGGAAGCTCGCCGGGCTCGGCGATCGCGGATTGAGATCAGCCCTGACGCCATCGAGCAATTACAGAGCACCCGAGCTCCCTACTTCTATAGCTACATCTTTCAGGAGCTGGAGGCTGTGCTGGGTACCTCCCTGGCCCGGGAAGGCAACTTTCTGGTGGAGACAGGCCTGGACCTGAACCTGCAACGGGCAGCAGAGTCCGCCCTAGCCCAGGACGTGGCGACCCGGGGGGCTACCCTGGGCTATTCCCAGGGAGCGGTGGTAACCCTCGATACCGCCAGTGGCGAAATCCGAGCCATGGTGGGCGGGGTCAACTACGAGACCAGTCAGTTCAACCGGGCCTCCCAGGCTCTGCGCCAGCCCGGGTCTACCTTTAAGCTCTTTGCCTTTGGGGCCGCCCTAGAAGACGGTATTCCCCCCAGTCGCGCCTTTGGCTGCGACTCGATGGTGTGGAATGGGCAGCGGTTTGCGGGCTGTCGCTCTGGGTCAGCACCGCTGGATATGTACGCCGGTATGGCCCGCTCAGAAAATGTGGTGGCCCTGCGCATTGCCCAGGCGGCTGGTCTGCGGGATGTGATTCAGGTGGCCCAGCGCCTGGGAATCGAGTCGCGGCTGGTGGCGTCCCCAGGGCTGGTGCTGGGGGAAAGTGAAGTCACCCCCCTGGAAATTACCGGCTCCTTTGCGGCGGTGGCTAACAATGGGGTATGGAACCGGCCCCATGGCATCGTGCGGGTGCTGGATAGCAGTGATTGCAGCGATCGCGAAGATTTGAGCACCTGTCGCGTTGTTTACGAGTTCGGCCAGGCGGGGGATGCCGACCGCCAGGTGATGGAGCCTGGCATTGCCAACACCCTAACCAGTCTGTTGCAAGGGGTGGTACAGGGGGGCACCGGGCGCAATGCCTTTTTGGGTCTGGGGGAGTCCGGTAAAACCGGCACCACCGACGACAACCGCGACCTCTGGTTTGTCGGTTCGGTGCCCGGTCGGGGGCTGACCACTGGGGTCTGGCTGGGCAATGATGACAATTCCCCCACCCGGGGCAGCAGTGGCCAGGCGGCAACTGTTTGGGGCGATTACATGCGGCAGGTGACCCGTTAACGGCACCAGGCCAGGCGAAGTGCAGCGTCAAGACTTGAATTTAGGGTTTCCAGATGTAGAGATTTGGTGGCATCAAGGTCCGAAATCCCCTCCTTTGGAGGCCTGTGCTGTATAGCCTGCGGCATGGCTTCGCTAGCGTGTAGCGGCCCCGGAGGGGCAACTTGTCGAAGTAGGTAGGGGTGGGTCAAGCAAGCCCGAAGGGACCCACCCCGCCCTCCGGGCACCCTTCCGTGGGAGGGGATGAAAGATCCTGATGTGTTGAAGCGACCTCCCTGAGGATTAAAAGGCTTTTGCAAAGCACTTGCCCTAATTTTTAGTCTTGACAGACCACTAGAACACTGGTGCAGATCCCAGCGGGTGACTAATGGCGATGCCCTTCGATAGAGCAGGAAGAAACCCGGTGACGGCGGTTCCTGGGGTTGGTGGGCAGAGCCCACCCTACGATCGGAGCCGTGTTTCTTAGGAGGGTTCTGTCCTGGGGTGCCCCGAAACCCATGGCCAATCAGCCTAAGAACCCTGGGATCTTGACAGACCGTACCGATGCGCTAGGCAGGGTCGTAAACAGTTTCATCCGCCTGGCGCCAGGCGGGATCCACGATGCAGATAAACACCAACGGTTCTGTGCCGGTATTGTGAATGTATTGGCGGGCATTGGGGGGAATGTAGACCGCATCCCCTGGGTGGACCGGGTGGTGCTCCTCGCCAATGTGCATTTCTCCCTGGCCGGACAGAATGTAATATACCTCTGAGGTGGTTAAGGCATGGGGGGTGGATACTTGCCCCACAGGCACCGTGGCGTGGGCCAGACTGTAGCGGAGGGCGATCGCCTGCTTATCCGGGTGCAATAGTTCCCGCAGCTGGGTGCCGTCTCCAGCGGTAAACTCAGGGCAGTTGCGTAGTTGGCGAATCAGCATAGGGGGTAGCCGAGTTTTGGAGGGTGGAAACGCTGGGGCTAGGCTGGACCGCTAGGGGATGGCCCAGGCGCTCTACCAGCATAGCCTCAATGGCATCCGGGGCTAAGGGCCTGGAGAAGAGATAGCCCTGACCCAGCTCACACCGCAGGGCCTTCAATTGAGCGTAGTGTTTAGAGGTTTCAATGCCTTCTGCCACCACATCCAGACCCAAATTCCAGGCTAAGCGCACCACCGACTGTAGAATTTCTAGCTTCTCAAAGTCCTGATCGGCATTTTCGATAAACGATCGATCAATTTTCAAGCAGTCAAACGGAAAGCGATGCAAATAGCTTAAAGAGGAGTAACCTGTGCCAAAGTCGTCCACCAAAAGTTGAATCCCCATAGCCTTGAGTTGGTGGAGGATGGTGATAATGGTATCAGAGTTATCGATCAGAACACCTTCTGTGATTTCAATTTTCAGGCGATGGGGATCAAACCC
Organism: Nodosilinea sp. P-1105; assembly: GCF_012911975.1. Lineage (GTDB taxonomy): Bacteria > Cyanobacteriota > Cyanobacteriia > Phormidesmidales > Phormidesmidaceae > Nodosilinea. The sequence goes on from NZ_SMDQ01000011.1 coordinate 36,566, forward strand.
AGTGCGGCTCAAAATTTCCCCTACGTTTTGAACCAGATTGGGCTGGGTAAATTGCTTGCTTGACATGTTCACACTGACGGTAAAGGCGGCCATGGCCGGATACTTGCTCGTCCAGATTTGCATTTGGCGGCAAGCTTCCTCCAGGACCCACCAGCCCAGGGGAATAATTAACCCGGTCTCTTCAGCGATAGGAATGAAGTCAACTGGGGGTAACAGGCCACGGGTAGGGTGCTGCCAGCGCACCAGGGCTTCAAAGCCGGTGATGGTTTGGTTACTGATGGTCACAATCGGTTGATAATGCAACCGCAATTCCCCTTTGGTCAGTGCCTGTCTCAGGCCAATTTCCAGTTGTAGCCGTTGGTCTTGCTGAATCTGCAAGGAGCTGTCAAAGATATGCCAGCCCTGGGTGGGCATGTCTTTAATTTGATACATCGCTGTATCCGCATCCCGCAGCCAGAGGTCAGGACTGTCGTAGTTTCCTGGTCCTAGGGCAATGCCAATGCTGGCATCGATGTAAACATCCTGGGCTTGCAACTGAAATGGCTGAGTTACCACCGACCGTAGTTGTTCGGCTATGGCAATGGCGCTAGAACCCGTAGGAATATCTTCAATTAAGACAGCAAACTCATCTCCTCCCAGCCGAGCCAGGGTATCTTCAGGTCGTAGAGCTGCCCTCAGGCGGCTACCCAACTCAATCAGCAATTGATTGCCAACCCCATGGCCCAGGTTGTCGTTCACCACCTTAAAGCGATCTAAATCAATAAACAGCAGGGCCATTAAGAGGCCGGGGTGCTCTTGGGCCCGGGCTAGGGCGTGACTAACCCGGTCTAAAAATAGCGATCGGTTGGGTAATCCGGTCAGTTCATCGTGGAAAGCCTGCTTCAGCAGCGCCGCCTCCCGGTGTTTGTAGGGAGAGATGTCCTGGATGGTCAGTACGATCCCGCCTGCGGGCTGACCCGGCGCAGGCCCGCCACTAACGGCAACCCACCGGGGGTTCTGATGGTCGCCATCGACTAAGATCAGCTCTTCTGCTTGTAAAACCTGCCCAGCCTGTAGCCGTTCCAGGGGCGTTTCTGAGGCGTTTAGTGGCCGCAAGTGGTGATCGAGCCATTGTCTCTGAGCATCGCCAGAGCTGCGCCAATTTTCCCCTAAGGGATCGCCAAAAATGACGTTTGCTCTTGCATTACTAAAGCAAACGTACCCTTCTGCATCGATCACAAGCACAGCTTCATGCAGACCGTCTAAGATCGATCGATAGATCTGTGGGGATAGGGGCATAGCGTAAGCCTGGCAAGGGGTACGGTAAGGCTAGCAGGGATATAAGCTGATATCAATCCGGGTCGCAGCCCCAAGGTAAGATCCATGGGACTGCCAGCAGCGTCAGTCTAGTGTGCCCTGGGCGTGCTCAAAAACCCCTTGGTCCAGGCTTTGATGACCTTTGGGCTGTCCTTTGGGCCATTGGTGCCAGTCTTTTCGTACGGTGTTGTGCCTACTATGACCAAGTCGCATACCTTCTGGGAGACATGGGGTGGGCCCCTGGGACTATGTCTGACCTTGTTTATGCTGTCTTACACCATTGGGGTGGTGCAGCCAGTGATGCCGCCCCTGGTGCGGGAATTTAACTCTAGCGTTGGCTATGTGCAGTCGGCTTTGGTATTGATGTCGTTGGTTACCGCCTCGTTTATTCCCACCACTGAAAACCTGAGTCGGCGGCTGGGGCGTCGCCCCCTGCTGGGCATAGCCCTGCTATTGTATGCCCTGGGTCTATTGGTGATGATCCTCAGCCCCAATATCGGCATCTTTACCCTGGGCTTAGCAGGGCTGACGGGGCTAGGGGCGGCGGTGCTGGTCAGCACCCCGGTGGCGATGATGGATGGGTTGTACCAGAATGAGGGAGCCCGTAAATATGGTCTGGTAGCTCTGGCGATCGCTGGTATATTGGGTTCCCTCACTGGCTCCATCCTCGGCGGGGTTATGGCCTTTGACTTTAGCTGGCGTTGGGCCTTTGCCTTTGAACTGGCGTTAATTCCCGCGATCTGGTATCTCGTGCGACGGGTGGTAGTGCCCACCCCTGTTACCACCCAGGGTATTGACTGGGTGGGTGGTCTGCTGTCAGTGGTAGGGTTTGGCTTCACCCTGGTGGGACTTAGTCTGGCGGCTGAGTTGGGCTGGTGGCAACCCAGGGCCGATCCCCAGACGTTAGCCTTTTTCCTGGCCCCGTTTGGCATTTCCATTGCCCCGGTCTTAATCGCCTCTGGGCTCATTTGTATCGGTCTACTGATCTTTTGGGAGCGGCAGCGATCGCGTCAGGGCTACCCACCGCTGCTGCGGCTGGGGGTATTTAACCGGCGGATCTATACGATCGGGCTGACGATCGGCACCCTGCACACCATGGCTACAGTGGGGGTGCAGTTTAATCTGTTTCAGTTTATTCCAGCGGTCGTGGGGCTGAACCCGGTGCAAACGGCGATCGCCGTCATCCCCTTTACCCTGACGCAACTGGTGGTATTGCTGGTGCTAGCCAAGCGACGGCCCCAGTTTCCCCCCCGCTATTTGTTGCAATTAGGCTTGCTGATTAAGAGTATTGGCATCGCCCTGCTAATGGCGGCGGTGCGGCCGCCGGTCACCAGCCTCGGCCTGCTACCCTCCCTGGTCGTGATGGGCCTGGGTACAGGACTCTTTGGCACCTACATTACCTCCCTCACTTTTGCAGACACCTCTGAAGCTGAACGAGCCGAGGCCAGAGGGGTATACCGGCCTTTTCAAAACCTGGGTGCTTCCCTGGGGCGGGGGATTTTAGGCACCGTTTTAGTGGGTACAGTGTCGATGAAAATTGTGGATGGCGTTGTGGCTGATTTAGGGGAATCCATTGACCCTTTAGTACGCCGTGAGGCTATTCGGGCGTTATTAGTAGCCATTCAAACCCTTCGTCGCAGTGAGCGCCAGGAGCTATTTGCCGAGCTGCCCGAGCGGGTTCAGCCCGTCCTCAACAGTATTTTGCAAACCGCCGCCACAGAAGCGATGCAGCTTACCCTGGGGGTTATTTTGGGACTGTGTCTACTGTGTCTGGGGTTATCCTGCTTGTTGCCCAAGACCGTCAGAACGCTAGAGGCCCCGATTGAGTAGATCTAATTCAGTTTCTGTAGGACGGTAAAGTCAGCTAGACTTCTGGAAATTCAGGGGAGGATGATGAAGCTTAACCTAAGCGGCTGCCCCTAACCTTGCCTTTAGAGCATTGGTACAGGATGTCAAGATCCCAGGTTTTTTTGGACTGATTGGCCATGACTTTCGGGGCAACCCAGGGCAGAACCCAGGGATCTGTACCGGCGTTCTCGGTACGTTGAGCCGCCCAGCTTGACCAGACAAGTCTAACCATTCACGTGATAGGTCACCCATGGCAGAATCCTTTCTCGACCAATTTTGGCACCTGGTAAGGGGGGCCCTGAGCCTGGATCCTGATATCTTTGCCGATCTGGCCACCTTTGCCTATGGGGTCTGGATTGCACTCCTGGTGCTGCTTCTGGCTGGTTTGTCGGAGGCCATTGGCCAGAGCATTGTGTTGTTTGTTAACCGGGTAAAGCCCTTTCGCTTCGCCCTCAGCCTGGTCACCTCTGCCTTGATTTTTGCGGCCACTTACCTGTTTTGGGTGGTTAGCATCTGGGGGGTGGTGGAGTTTTTGTTCGCCATTGACACGTCCATCCCTCAATTAGCGATGGCCCTGGCCCTCTGCTACGCCCCGATGATGCTGGAATTTCTGGTGGCGTTGCCCTACTTTGGCCTGCCGATTTCGGTGTTGCTATCGATCTGGACCTTGCTGGCCATTTTTGTCGGCCTAGAATCTAGTCTGGGCCTGACCTCCTGGCAGGCCATGGTCACCGCCGGGCTGGGTTGGTTGGTGTTGCAGCTGGGCCAACGCACCATTGGTCGCCCTCTGACGGTACTAGCTCAATGGTTGCAGACGCAATCGGCTGGGTTGCCCTTGGTGACGAATCGGGCCGAACTAAAGGAGTTGCTGGATGCTGCTAGCCACCCTAGCCGCTCAGCGGCTGACATCCTCTGGTTAGAGGAGGGGGTCAATCAGCCCCAGGTCGCCTCGGCCCGGCGGATTTATCGTTGGATTGCCTTTGCCTTTTTAGGCTTTGTGGGGTTGGGGATGGTCGCCAGTTCCCGGCAGGGGGTGGCGATCTGGCTGCAGGCGCTGGACGAAACCACCAAACTGATCGTTGACTTGGTCACGATTACCCTTCTAGCTGCTGGGGTGGCGGTTCTGCTGACTCCCCTTGAGTCGCTGAGTTGGTGGGCTGGTTGGCAGAGGGAACAGCCGATCAATCCCGGGGTGCCGGTTCGTCCGCCTGAGGAGGACACAGCCATTAGTCGCTACGTCACCTATTTAGATGGCATTAACCAGGGCAGCTATGACTATTTGCCAGAGGTCGAGCGATTCTTGGCTGGTCTGGGTGAGCTGCTGCCCGCTGACATCCTGCTGGTTAAAGGCATCATTCCCTACTCGGTGAGTAACCGCAGGCTGGCCACAGGTAACCCCTTTGCCTGGGTCTGGCGGTTGGTCGATACCCTTAGAGCCGCAGTGCCACAGCTGCCGTTTGGCTTTATCGTTAATATCCGCAATATTGTCGCGGTGATGGTTTCTGCCGATGCCCGCTATGGGCCGATCCAAAATCGAGGGCTGGCCCAGGTGCTTTACGATAGTCTGCTGTACTACGGCTACCAACCCGGCAGCGGCACCCCGATCACCCTGATTGGCTTTAGCGGCGGCGGTCAAATGTCCATGGGCTCGGCTCGCTATCTGGTCCAGGCAACCAAAGCTCCCATTGAGGTGATTTCCATTTCCGGGGTGATCAGCGGCAACACTGGGGCAATGCAGACAGAGCGGGTGTATCATCTGGTGGGCGATCGCGACCTAGTGGCTAAGTCGGCAAGTTGGTACTTTCCGGCTCGCTGGCCCATCGCCCTGTTATCAAGTTGGAATATGGCCAAACGCCGGGGTCGGATTCTGACCGTATCCCTGGGGGACGTGGGCCACAGCGGCAAGACTGGTCCGATGGCAGCGGAGGCATGGCTGCCTGATGGCCGCAGCCACTTGCAGCAAACCGTCGACGTTGTCGCTGGCATTTTTCTTCAGGATTGGGCTCGCACCGGGTTAGATCGGCACCAATTTTTTCGCCCTAGCAACTACGAGCTTTACCTGGCTGCCCCCTTCAACCGGCCCGAGTATTACCCGGTGGGGCCAAGGCCCAACCCTGATCTATACCAACCGCTGGAGGCCTGGCTGGGGCGGCTAATTCTGCCAGATTCTGCGGGGGTATTGCCGCGATCGCCAGTGCAGATCGAAATTCACCATGCCCCGCTGGCCTATGAGCATCTTGTGGGCCGCACCATGGCCTTGCAATGGAGTGCTGATCCGACCGTACAGGCCTACGTCAAGCTGGTGACCATGGATGTGGCCTTCGCCGAACAGGTGCAGGTCAGCCGCCGCCAGGGGGTCGTCCATCCTGATCGCATCAACCACTGGCCCCAGGTGGACCCGCTGGAATCCATCGCTGGCGCTCACCCCATCGACGATGTGATGGTGCAGTTGCCGGAGCCGGTGCAGGTGTTGGGTGACCAAGACGCCCCTACCCTGGTGATTCAGGCTGACCCGATCCACATCTCCGGGCGCTATTATGGCCTGGTACAAATCCTGGAACCCGTGGGGGACGATCGCTTCCGGGTGCGTCACTACAGCAAAGTGACAGGCCAGTTTGATGGCCCCGAGGAGGTGGTCTATGCCCCGGCGGTGCAGCCCAACCGAGATGATATTTACCAGTCCACCACCCGCCAGATCGAGCGATCCCCCCTGAATTCAGGGGGCTGGTACATCTATGGTGCCCTGAATAGCGATGGGGAGTTTGTGGTGCAGGCGATCGCCCCGTACCACCTGTTTGATCTGACGGCAGATCGGGTAGTGACTGGCTCAAAAGCCACCCTCCGCTACCTCAAGGCCGACTACTGGCGAGACACCCGTCAGCAAAAGGGCCAGGTGGTTAACGCCCTGCTTTTACCAGACCTGGACCCCCAAGCCCTGGGAATTCCCAAGCCTGACGACCTCTGGCAGGAGGGCGATCGCGCCCTAGTGATGGAAGTCTATGGCGGGGTAGGCGGCCCCAAACAGGAACCCGGCGTGATTGCCGGTACGTACTTTGGCCATTTCTCCTTTGGGGTGGCCCACGTCATCCAGGAGCCCTTGACGGACAAACGGCGGTTCGCCATCGACTACCGGCAGATTTTCACCCACAGCCCCGAGGCGGTGATTGCCGGATCTGTAGGCTGGACCCGGTTCATGGGCGATCGCCAGTTTGGCCGGGTGGGCTTTCGCCCTGTGGCCCATGTGTTGATCAAGTTTCCGCCGTTCACCACAGACTACGACTTCGATGGAGTCACCTTTTCCCCCATGCAGCGGCTGATTCGCGAGCTAGACGTGATGGCCGCCCGCTACCGCGTTGGCGATGGCACTGGCACCACCTCCGTCAGCCCGGTCAACTCCTGTGTGCAGGACTCGGTGCAAGCCCTGACCACCGCCCTCAACCGCATGTTGGCCGAATTTCAGCTGAATCCCCTGATGCTCAAGTGGCTGCGCGAACATCCCGACCACGAGCAAACCCAACGGTTCTGGTTACTCAAAGACCTGTTGACATCCCTAGAAGCCAGCCTCATGCCCCCCGCCTTTGCCCGCTCAGACTGGCGCACCGGGGAACTGACCCTGGGCCGCTTCGTGGGAGAAACCCCCGTGCAAACCCTGGTGGATGCCCTGGCCAGCTGGCGGTCAGTTTTCCCCCGCCTGGCCCATGACATTATGGCGATGATTTTTCTGCAGCTGGGAGCCACCGTCTGGATTATCCGGGCTAATCAAATCGGGGGCGACGATCCCGACATTGAGCCCGTTGCCCCCACGGACTTTGGCTTTTGGGTACCTGGGGTTAAGCGGGCTCGGCGATTGGGGTGATGGGGTGATGGGGGTGGTGGTGGAGAGCCTATGGGTCAGCCCGGAGACTTGAATCCAGGCTATTCCAGTGCAATAGCTGCGACACATAGGCCGAAAGGGTGATGGGGTTAAAGGGCTTGGGGATGGTGCCAGCAAAGCCCATCTGGTGCAACTCTGGCAGCGTAAACCAATTGGCCCGGTTCGTGATTAGCACAAGGGGTACAGCCAGCGATACCGAGTACTGCTTCAGCTGTTCAATAAACACTAGGGCATCGGCTTCTGGAGCTGAGGCATCCACCAAAATTGCATCGGGATGGACTAAGCCACATAACCCGATCCCTTCCTGGATGGACGTAGAGGCCGTCACTCTCCAACCACCCAGCTCTCGCAAACAAGCACTCAGCACTTCACGAATGCTCGGCTCATGCTCAATTAACAGAATAGACTTAGGGGCCATAGCATTATGGCAATTAGAATATTTATTTTAAACCATAGCGTTCAAATATATGAAACTGATGAGAGGCCATAAACTTTGGGATCGAAAGCCGTTGCCGTCGGACCGAGGACAACGGCTGGCCTCTTGATCGACCTTTATAACGACCTTTATAACGACCAACCCAATAAATCAGCATCATCCACAATTAACACTCGCTTAGTCATTGGCGTCATCCAGGTGCTCCACGATGGGCAATGTCATGTAAAAAGTGCTGCCTTCCCCTAATAGACTGTCTACCCAGACATGGCCCTGATGCTGCTGCACAATCCGCTTACAGATGGCTAACCCTAGGCCAGTGCCCCCTTTTTTGCGAGCGTCGGACACATCCACCTGGTGAAACTGCTCAAAAATAGTGTCTAGCTTATCCGCTGGGATACCCCGCCCCTGATCTTTAACCGAGATCAGCACGTGGGGGGCGTGGGCGTGGGGCACGGGTAGGTGCAAGCCAGTCGCTGTGATCGCTGCCGTTAACCAGACGGTGTCCCCCGGTTCTGAGAACTTAATGGCGTTGCTGAGTAAGTTTGTCAGGGCCTGGACAATGGCATCAGGGGCGACGAGCACCACAGCCTGGCAGATAGTGACCTGTAGCCTCACTGCAAACTGGTCGGCCAGGGGCTGCACCACTTCGACCGCTTGGTGTAGCACATCTGTCAAGGGCCAGGGTTCTATGGGCAGCTGCACCTGACCAGACTCCAGCCGCTCAAAACTCAAAATGTCATCCACCAGCCGTACTAGCCGTTTGCTGTTGTTGATGGCGATGCGTAACATGGCGTTGGACTTCTCAGGATTGCGATCGTAGATGCCTGCCCCCAGCAGGGCTAAGGCTCCTTCAATCGACGTGATGGGGGTGCGCAGTTCGTGGCTGACAATGGAGATGAACTCGTCTTTCAGGCGTTCGACTTGCAGGCGATCGCGGATATCTTGAACATGACCCACCACATAGAGGGGCTGGCCCTGGTCATCGTCGATTAACGAGGCATTGACCACCACCGGTATGCGTTCACCCTGCTTGGTAACGTAGTGTTTTTTGACCTCAAACGTGTCAATGTCTCCCGCTAGCATCTGCTGAAAAATAGCCAGTTCAGCCTCGATGTCTGGGGGGTGGGTCACCTCTGCAAAGTGGCGGCCTAGCAACTCGGCTTCGCTGTAACCGAGCAAGCTACAGTAGCGGCTATTGGCCCGCAAAAACCGTCCCTCCACCGACACGATGGAGACGCCAATTGGGGCATCGTCAAAGGCACTGCGAAAGAGCTGCTCACTGGCCTTGAGGGCGGCTTCCGCCTGCTTCATGCGGGTAATATCGAGTTCTACCCCATACCAAATGGTGCGGCCATCCTCCAGACGACGAGGGATAGAGCGCACCGTTGACCATTGAATCTCTCCCCAGGTTGTGCGTTTGCGCATTTCCATCTCAAACTGGGAGAGATTGTCTAGAGACTCCTGGTTAAGCGCCTGGAGCCGGACTCGATCTTCTTCAATGATTAGGTCTAGCAGCGCATTAAAATCATTGACCACCACCTCAGGGGTTAAGCCCACCACCTGCTCAATACCGGCGCTGATGTAAGAGAAATTAAAGCCTTTACCCGGCTCATGGATAAATTGGTAGACAAACCCTTTGGGCAGGTTATCCCCCACGGCCCGCAGCAGGGTTTCTTGCTCTTGCAAGCGGGCTTCCGCTTGTTTGCGCTCGGCCAATTCGGCTTGCAACTGCTGATATAGGCTGGCCTGGTAAATGGCGATCGCCAGTTGATTGGCAATCCGCTGCAATAGCTGAGCCTCTGACCCTTGCCACTGGCGGTAGTCGGCACAGGCATGGACGATCAGCAGCCCCCACACCCTTGAAGCACCACTCTCTTGAATCTGCACAATGGGGGCAACCACCTTGGACTTGACCCCGATCTGGGTCATAAAGTCGACCAGGCAGTCAGCCCAGGGATCCAGGGCAACGTCTGGCACAATGCGTGGGTGGCCCTGGCAATAATGCTCGTAGCAGGCCTCCGGGAAGTGTTCGTCTTCCCATTGAGTGGTGGTGGTAACAGGGTAAGCAGGGTTGACGGCTTCTTGAATCACCTGGCCGACCCCTTCTGCGGTGAGGCGAAAGATCAAGGTGCGATCGGCTTGCAGGGTCTGTTGCACCGCCTTCACCGTAGTCGCCAAAATGTCGTCCAGGTTCAAGGACTGACGGATCGTTTGGGTGATATCGGCCAGGAGCCGCTCCTCTTCCGCCTGAGCCCGTAGGGAGTCCTCCAGCCGTTTGCGTTCGGTCACATCATCAGCAAAACCGATGAATTGGAGTGGTTGCCCAGCCTCATCCAGACTCAAAAAGATTTCGGCTGAGACCCAACGAATCGTGCCATCGGGCCTGAAAATGCGATACTCCCGGTGCGCCCCATGGCTGATCTCCTGCTCTTGCAGGGAGGCCAGAACCATGGGGCGGTCCTCAGGATGAATAGGATCCAACCAAGATTCTGGGTTGTCATAGAGGCTCTGGCAGGAGCGACCCCAGATTTTCTCGTAGCCAGGGCTGATGTAAAGATACTGACCCGACTGGGCACAGCGGACAAAAAAGAGCTGATTGATATAATTAGCCACCTGCTGAAAGCGCTCTTCGCTTTCTCGTAGGGTAGCCTCGGCCCGCCGTCGAGCCGTTATGTCCTCTACATTCCCGACATAGCGTATGATATGACCATCGACATCAAAAATGGGAAAAGCCTGCGATCGCAGATAGCGCAACCCCTGCTCTGGGTGCAGCAGGCGATATTCCTGGTCGAAGTGATATCCCTGATATTTTGCCTTCAGAGCCTGGGTAATTCGGGGCCGATCCTCTGGGTGCAGGCGTTCCAACCAATGATCTGGGGGCCGATGGGCAAAGGCTGGGGTAGGGCCAAACAAGGCTTCGTAGACCGGGTTGACGTAGGAATAGGCCTGCAAGTCTGTCTCGTAGACAAAAAAGCCTTCCTGGACCGTTTCAGCCAGTTGGCGAAACCGGGCTTCGCTCTGGCGCAGGGCCGCATCCGCCTGCTTGTAGTTGTCAATGTCGACCACGACCCCGTGCCAGGCCACCTCCCCATTCGGGCGACATTCGGGCTGGGAGTGGGCATGCACCCACTTGATTTGCCCCGAAGGGGTGATAATCCGGAACTGATAGGAAAAGGGGCTGAGGTGGTCTTCGCTTTCGGCGTCGGCGGCCAGATACCCGGCTCGGTCGTCAGGATGAATCAGATCCATCACTGTACTGGGATCCTGCATCACCTGCTCCACGGTGATTTCGCCGATGCCTTCCACCGCAGAACTCAGATATTCAAACCAGACCCGCTTGCCCTGGGGTCCTGGGGCTTCCACCAGGGTGTAGATCATACTGGGGGACACCTGGCTGTATTGCTGTAGCCATTTTTCGGTCTGGCGCAGCTGGGCTTCCGCTTGTTTGCGATCGCTAATATCCCGATGGATCACAATCACACAGTCTTGCCCATCCAGGGCGCAAACCTCAGCAGACAGCAGGGCTGTTTTCACCTGCCCCGACTGGGTGCGTAGGGGCACTTCCTGGTTCCGGATGTGACCTTGCTGCTGCAAGGCATTGATGTAAGTCTGCCGGTCCTCAGGGTTAGCCCACAGGTTTAGGTTCAGGGAGGTGCGGCCAATTATCTCGTGGCGATCGCGGCCAAAGAACGCCAGCAGACTATCGTTTACCTCCAGCAGGCGACCGTCAGGGAAACTGGCGATCGCCATGGGGTCAGGGCTGTTGCGAAACACCGTGGCAAACTTTTTTTCTGAAGTGGCTAAATCTTGGTGAGTCTGCTGGAAAGACAGCTGCAGCTGGTTAGCCATCTGGTTGAACGATCGGGCTAATGTATTCAGCTCTGCGATCGGACTGTTCGTCGGCAAACGCTGATCCAACCGGCCCTGGGCTAGGGCCTGACTGGCTTGGCTCAGCCACCGCAGCCGCAACGCTAAGGCCTGGGCCATCCACAGACCACACCCCAGGGCCGCCACTATAATTGCCAGGTCGGCAATCAGATTCCGGGTCGAAAAGGTAAGTAAGCTGACCGCCCCAACCGCCAGCACCACCAGGGGAGTCGCGATCGCCCAACGCAACGGAATCTCAATGACCGGTGGACGAACCTGAGCCATGGTCTAACAGCAATATGGAGCCCGAACTACAAACCCTGGTTGGGGGTGCCCCCAACCGACGTCAAGACAGTTTTCCTGAAGATTCTAACCCTTAGCGGTTCCAGGCGTGTATCCATAGCCAGACAGGATGAAGTTAAAGCAGAACTGGAGTGGCGGGCATGGCTGCGATCGTTAAAGTAAGCTTGAGACTGCAGCCTATCACCTGCGGTTCCTCAAGCGATGCCCAAATGGTTTAACACCGCTGGCCCCTGCCAGGCCGATATCCACTACATGCTATCTCCGCTAAAACGCCTGCCCAACCTGGAGCGGTTAGTGGCCCAGCGGGGCTACTTCGTAATCCATGCCCCTCGGCAGACGGGCAAAACCACGGCCATGCTCACCCTGGCTCAGCAGTTAACAGAGAGTGGACAATACAGTGCCATTATGGTGTCTGCCGAAGTGGGTGCCGCCTTCCCCCATGATCCAGGCACGGCAGAAGCGGCCATCCTGAGCGACTGGCGGCAAGCGGCCCAATTTCGCTTACCCCCAGAGTTACAACCGCCCCCCTGGCCCCGGACCGTTCCGGGCCAACAAATTGGGGCGGCGCTGAGCACATGGGCCAAACTCTCCCCTCGTCCTCTGGTTGTCTTGATTGACGAAATCGATTCCTTGGGTGATCAGACGTTAATTTCGGTGCTGCGTCAGTTACGCTCTGGTTATCCCAACCGCCCCGCTGGGTTTCCCCAATCCGTAGCCCTGATCGGGGTCAGGGATGTGCGCGACTACAAAGTTGCCGCTGGAGGTAGTACCCGCCTCAATACCTCCAGCCCCTTCAATATTAAGGTTGAGTCCCTTACCCTGGGCAACTTTTCGCAGGCAGATGTCGCTGCACTCTATCAGCAACACACGGCAGAAACCGGACAGGTCTTTTCTGTGGAGGCCATACACAGGGCCTTTGACCTCACCCAAGGGCAACCGTGGTTGGTGAATGCGTTAGCTCGCCAAATTGTAGAGGTTATTGTCCCTAACCTCAGTGAAAAGATTACCCCTGACCATGTGAACATCGCTAAAGAAATTCTGATTCAACGGCAAGACACGCATCTGGATAGTCTGGCCAGTCTTCTACGGGAAGACCGGGTTAAAGCGATTATTGAACCGCTTCTGGCAGGGCAAGAGCTAGGCAATGTGCCCGCCGATGATGTGCAATTTTTGCTAGATCTAGGCCTCTGCCGCCACAGTCCCCAAGGCGGACTGCAGGTGGCCAACCCTATCTATCGGGAAGTATTGCCTCGGGTTTTGAGTCAAACCCCCGAGGCCTCTTTGCCGCAGATTACCCCTAGTTGGTTGCACTCAGATGGCACCCTCGCCCCTGATAAATTGCTGCAGGCTTTTCTGAGCTTCTGGCGCCAGCATGGGCAACCCCTGCTGAAGAGTGCGCCCTACCACGAGATTGCCCCCCACCTGGTACTGATGGCTTTTTTACATCGTGTGATCAACGGTGGTGGCACCCTGGAGCGAGAATATGCCATCGGCTCTGACCGGATGGATTTGTGCCTGCGCTATGGCGATGTCACCCTGGGCATGGAACTGAAGGTGTGGCGAGCAGGGCGACCGGACCCCAAGCAAGCAGGTCTGGGGCAGTTAGACCGTTACCTGAGCGGGTTGGGGCTTAGTAGCGGTTGGTTGGTGATTTTTGACCAGCGACCGGGACAGCCTCCTATCGCCAAGCGCACCACCACAGAGCAGGCCCAAACAGCCAGTGGACGAGCCGTTACAGTCATTCGGGGGTGAGTCGCGCTTTTTATGCCAAAGGTCTAGTGGTCTGTCATGCCAGTCGTGACGAGTTAACAGGGTCTGAGGTGCAAGGTCTACGGTTCACGGTCTACGGCTCGCCTTAAACCGCGTACCTTAAACCGTGAACCCTGTCAGCCCAGCATTTTTAAAAAGCCTAAAACGGAGAGGGAGGGATTCGAACCCTCGGTGGGTGTGACCCCACAACAGATTTCGAGTCTGCCGCATTCAACCACTCTGCCACCTCTCCAGGTGTGAATTTATATTACCCCCGATTGGCCCCAGGGGGGAGGGGTGCAGTGGCGATGGCTGGATCGATATCAGGATTGAGCCTTCCCAGGGGGACGACCATCCGCGAAGATAGATGCAGGTTTCACCCATTTTTATCTTGCCGCTGAGCCCCTATGGAGTCCTGCCTACCCGACGATTTGCTAGCTGAACAGTTGCTTGACCTGGCGCTAAAGCATGGGGCAGAGGCGGCGGAGGTGCTGCAATCGCGATCGCAGTCGCATCCGGTGTTTTTTGAAGCTAACCGCCTCAAACAGCTAGAAAGTTCTGCCGCAGCCGGTACCGCCCTACGCCTATGGGTCAACAATCGTCCTGGTCTGGCGGTGGCCTATGGCCATGTGCCAGCGGAGGCCATTGTGGCCAAAGCGCTAGCCATCAGCGCCCTCAACGATCCAGAACCAACTGAACTGACGACAGGGGGGCGCCACCATTACCCCGATATGGGGCAGGCGGTTACCGTCGAGCAGTTGATTACCTGGGGAAACGAGATCCGCGATCGCATCTGTAGAGCCTATCCCGACAGCATCTGTGGGGTCGATTTAGAGTGCGATCTGGAAACCACCCGCATTCTCAACAGCCACGGACTGGACTGCTACTACAGCGATACTACTCTCAGCGCCTACGGCTCCGCAGAATGGATTCGAGGGGATGACTTTCTCTGCGTCAGCGATGGCCAGACCCAACGGGATCGCTTAGATAGCCAGCGCCTGGCGGATCAAATTCTGCAACGGCTAGGGTGGGCGGAAACAACGACGGTGGTTAACACCGGCCGCATGCCCGTGATTTTTACCGCTAAAGCCGCAGATATGTTGTGGAGCACCCTGCAGTCTGCCCTCAGTGGCAAACGAGTCTTGGAAGGATCGTCCCCCTGGAGTGATGGTCTAGGGGAACAGATGACCGCTGCCGCCATTACCCTCTACCAAGACCCTGAGGTCGGCCCCTTTAGCTGCCCCTTTGACGACGAGGGCACCCCCACCGAACCCCTGACGTTCATTGAAAATGGGGTGGTGCAGCTGTTTTACTGCGATCGCACCGTGGGTCGCGACCTGGGTGGCAAATCCACCGGCAATGGGTTTCGTCCTGGCCTCGGCAGTTACCCTACCCCCAGTCTTTACAACACGTTGATCAAACCTGGCGATCGCTCCCTGGACCAACTGATCGCCAGCGTGGACGAAGGCATTTTGGTGGATCAAATTTTGGGGGGTGGGGCTGGCATCTCCGGCGACTTTTCCATCAATATTGACCTGGGGTACCGTATCCGCCGCGGGCAGTTGGTGGGGCGCATCAAAGACACGATGGTGGCGGGCAATGTCTATGCCGCGCTCAAACACCAGATGGAACTGGGCAATGACGCCGACTGGAATGGGTCCTGTTATACCCCCTCGGTGTTGGTGGATGGCTTGTCAGTGACCAGCGGATAGGTAATTATGCCCTATTGGTTTAACGGTCACCTGCACCCTGGCGATCGGATAGATCTAGGGATTCACGACCCTGCCTTTCTCTATGGGGCTACGGTGTTCACCACCCTGCGGGTTTACGACCAAAGCCTAGACCACCCCTTAACCCAGTGGTCAGCCCACCAGCATCGGTTACAGCAGACCTTAACCGACTTCCATTGGCCAGCCCCAGACTGGGCCCAGGTGCGGCGCGGGGCAGAGCACCTCAAGCGTAACTATCCGGTGCTACGCATCGCTTGCTTGCCAGATAGCCGCGAGTTGATCACGGGACGGCCCCTGCCGACCCACCTGGCTACCCGCCAAACTAAAGGTATTACCGCCTGGGTAGCCCAATCTGGCCCCTATCACAGGGGGTTACCCCAGTACAAAACCGGCAACTATTTAGGCAGTTGGCTGGCGTTGCAAGCCGCCCAAGCCCAAGCGGCCAAAGAAGCGATCCTGGTGAATAACGCGGGTGATTGGCTAGAAACCAGCACCGGCAACCTGTGGGGATGGGCCAGGGGGCAATGGTGGACTCCCCCCTGGCAGGCTGGCCTCTTACCCGGTATTGCTCGCCAGCAAGTGCTTGATCACTTCCATCGGCTGGGTATACCTGTGCACACCCAGCCCTGGACCCGGCCTCTGATCCCCACCCTAGAGGTTCTGGCCTATACCAACGGCGTGGTGCAGGTCGTCCCGATACACACAGTCTTAGAAGATCAGAGTAGACTGGAATTTGACCCCCAACATTCTTGTTTGGGAGAACTAAGGGCCGTATTTCAGTGGCCCAACCCAAGAAAACTGAAAGATCAATAGCCCATTCCAACGGATCGCGTTAACATAAATTAATATCCTTCTAATTAAACGATTTTTCCTGGCCCAGATTCAACTATTTCCAGCTTCCTCAGGGAAACAGCAATAGTCTCTCTAGGCTTGTCCGATCAAAATCGATCTTTAGATTCACATTTCAGTTCTAGATGTTAGTGGAGGCATTACCCCGGTGAACAAACGGTGGAGAAATGCAGGTCTGTACGCCTTGCTCGTAGTCGTGGTCATTGCTCTGGCCACAGCCATTTTTGATGGCTCTGGTCAGGAAACCCAAACCTGGCGCTACAGCAAGTTTTTAGACGCTGTACAAAACAACCAAATTGAGCGGGTCAATATCAGTGCCGATCGCACCCGCGCCCGCTTTACCGATCCTGAAGGCAACGGTCAGGTGATAGTCAACCTGCCCAATGACCAGGAGCTCATCAACACCCTGGAAACCAATAATGTTGACATTGTGGTGTTGCCCCAAAGCGACGACAGCGTTTGGGTGCGCGCCTTCAGCACCCTGTTAATTCCCGTGTTGCTGCTGGGGGTGCTGTTCTTTGTGTTGCGGCGGGCCCAGAGTGGTCCCGGCAGCCAGGCCATGAACTTTGGTAAATCTAAAGCGCGGGTACAAATGGAGCCCCAGACTCAGGTCACTTTTGGCGATGTGGCTGGCATTGAACAAGCCAAGCTAGAGCTGACCGAAGTGGTGGACTTCCTCAAAAATGCCGACCGCTTTACCGCTGTTGGGGCCAAAATTCCCAAAGGGGTGCTGCTGGTAGGGCCTCCAGGGACCGGTAAGACCCTGCTAGCTAAAGCTGTGGCTGGGGAAGCTGGGGTACCCTTTTTCTCCATCTCCGGTTCCGAGTTTGTGGAAATGTTTGTCGGGGTTGGGGCCTCCCGGGTGCGTGACCTGTTTGAGCAGGCCAAAGCTAATGCCCCTTGTATCGTGTTCATCGACGAGATCGACGCTGTCGGGCGTCAACGGGGTGCTGGCTTAGGTGGCGGTAACGACGAGCGGGAGCAAACCCTGAACCAATTGCTGACCGAAATGGACGGCTTCGAGGGTAACACCGGCATTATTATCATTGCTGCCACCAACCGCCCCGATGTGTTGGATGCGGCCCTGCTGCGTCCTGGACGTTTTGACCGCCAGGTGGTGGTGGATCGGCCCGACTATGCTGGTCGTCTGGAAATTCTCAACGTCCATTCCCGGGGCAAAACCTTTGCCAAAGACGTGGACTTGCAGAAGATTGCCCGGCGTACCCCTGGCTTTACTGGGGCAGACCTGTCTAACCTGCTGAATGAGGCGGCAATTCTGGCGGCCCGTCGCAATCTCACCGAAATTTCTATGGATGAGGTGAACGACGCCATTGACCGGGTGCTGGCTGGTCCCGAGAAGAAAGATCGGGTGATGAGCGAGAAGCGCAAAGAGCTAGTGGCCTATCATGAAGCGGGTCACGCTCTGGTGGGTGCATTGATGCCCGACTACGACCCAGTGCAGAAAATCAGCATCATTCCCCGGGGACGAGCCGGTGGGTTAACCTGGTTCACCCCCAGCGAAGATCGCTTAGAGTCTGGCTTGTACTCCCGCTCCTACCTGCAAAATCAGATGGCTGTGGCTTTGGGTGGCCGAATTGCGGAAGAAATTATCTTCGGCGAAGAGGAAGTCACCACCGGCGCCTCCAACGACTTGCAGCAGGTGGCTCGTGTTGCCCGGCAAATGGTGACTCGCTTTGGTATGAGCGACCGGTTGGGACCTGTGGCCCTGGGTCGTCAGCAGGGCAATATGTTTCTGGGCCGCGACATTGCCTCTGAGCGTGATTTCTCGGAAAGCACAGCCGCCACCATTGACGCTGAAGTCCGTTCTCTGGTGGATGAGGCGTATCGGCGGGCCAAAGAGGTGCTGACCGGTAATCGTCACATTCTTGACCAATTGGCTAACATGCTGGTGGACAAGGAAACGGTTGATTCTGAAGAGTTGCAGCAGCTGCTGACCACCAATGAAGTGCGCATGGCCACCATCGCCTAAAGCGCCGGTACAGTTCCCAGGGTTCTGCCCTGGGATGGCCCAAAGTTCATGGTCCATGAGATCAAGAATCCTCAGAGCTTGAGATCTCGACATCCTGCACTGAGGTTCTAGGTAATAGCTGTCAAGCAAACTAATAACTACCAATTAAAGGGATGCCCTAAACAGGGTGTCCCTTTTGTGTTTGCTCCCAGTGGTTATCCCACCTTCCCTTACTCTTGTGCTGAATCATCAGTATTAGGGGACTCCCCTTTAACTTTATGGGCTAAATCCTGGGCGCCTTTCTGCAAATCCGCCAAATCTTGCTTGGTACGCTCGTAGTCGGCTTGAATAAAGTCACTGGCTTGGGTGAGTTTAGCCCCTAGGCCTGGGGTGTATTGTTGGGGGGCTTCAACGGCGGATTCCAGCACAATGACTCGCTTTTCACCCACACTGGAAATGGCAATCGGGGCAAAGATGTAGGTGCCCTCCATCAGCCCCTTCCACCCGTGGGGGGTAAACAGGTAGCCAGTAACTCGGCCAGACTCCAGCTCGAAGAGTAAATCGGTGACCTTACCCACCGTGTTGCCGTGGTCGGTCAAAATCTCGAAACCAATGGGCGCTTCGGTCATGTCAGGGGAACTTGCCTGGGGGCTGTCGGCCACCCGGACCAAGATACTATCCTTACCAATCGCCTCGATTTGATCCCAGCTAAAGGCTCGCTTTGTGGTACCTAAAAAACCTGACTTGCAAACTAGCCCTGTGACTCGCTGTGCCTGAGCGTCTACCAACAGTTGAGTTGTTTGACCCAACTCTTCCACAGTTTGGCGATTCAGGACCGGACGCTTGAGCAGTGTGCTAAAAGCTAAGGTTTGAGCAGCGGTAGACATGGTCAAAGACTCCCAGAACCAATACTTAACGATTGACACCTTAATTCTAGTGCCGTGGAATCAGGTTTACCGCGATCGCCCATCTGGGTCGGCAGGGGTAAACCGACGCAGATGGGCTCCAGGCCTGTCCAGGTGTTCAAGAAGCTTTAAGCCACCAGCCAGGCTTGCGGCCAGCACTTCTATACTAAAAGGTAAGAGGGTTTCATCTACCGTTGATACTCGACCCTCGGCAGGGCTACTGCTCATTTCCCCAATTAGTTCACTGAGGTATCCACCATGGAAGACCGATCGACATCCCAAGGAAAGATGGAAGCCCAGCTTCAGGAATGGGGGGCCAAGCTAGACGACATGCAGGCTAAGGCCAATCAAGTCAGTGCGGATAAAAAAGCAGACCTGGATCAGCAAATTGCGGCCTTAAGGGCTAAGCGCGATGCTATGCAGCAAAGACTGTCTGACCTGACCGCCGCCAGCGATGATGCCTGGCAAAGTGTGAAAGTGGGGCTGCAAGACGCTTGGCACGATCTGAGGGTGGCTTTTGAAGAAGCGGCCTCTAAGTTTAAGTGACCTTGTTTAAGTGACCTTTGGTGAGTGCCGCTCGGCAGCAATAACTTCCCTATTTGCCAAAGCGGGAACCTTTGTGTACCCGGTCTCTCCTGCCACCCTTCTGCCTTGCTGTACTCATGCCCCCTATTTGGCCTGAAGCCCCCACCCCAGGGTATGGCTGCAAAGCTGGGCTGAGTGCTTCTTCTGGGTAAGCTATGGTTCTCGTGGTAATTTCAAGGTAGTTTTTGTCTGACTAAGGGAGCGGCACCATGAGATTGTTTTTAATCCTGGCCTTGCTGATTGCGATCGCAGCCGTGATCTTTTCCTTTCAAAACTCGGTGCCGATCATGGTCCATATCGCCATTTGGAACTTTGAGGCTTCCCTAGCCCTGGTGCTGCTGAGTACTCTGGCCATCGGTATTTTGATTGGCATTCTGGTGTCGTTGCCTAGCGCGGTGCGTAGAACCATGGAAATTTCCAAGGATGAGCGCTACATTGAACAGCTGAAGGCCGATCTGAATCAACAATTAGACATTGTCAGCCAGCAGCAAAAGCGGATTGCCAATCTGGAAAAGCACCTTAACTCAGGCAATGAGGTGTGACACCGTTAGCCCCAAGCCCGTCCTCAGGCCTCTGGTCAGCCCGGCATATCTTCTATACTTTAGGTAATCCTCTACCGAAGCCAGACACCGTGACCTCACCTCCTACTGCTGCTGTCACCGACCTAGCCCCCAGCTATCGCATTCCCCTAGCGATTATGGTGCTAGCTCTGCCGTTATTGTGGCTGAACCTGTGGCTAGGCGCCGTGGTCGGTGCATTTGGGGTGTTTTTGATGGTGCAAACCCTAACCCTGACCTTGCGGTTTACCGACAGTGCCCTGGATATCTATCGCCGCGATACGCTAATTCGTCAGTTTCCCTATGCCGAGTGGCAATACTGGCAAATTTTTTGGCCACCCGTGCCGATTTTGTTTTACTTTCGCGAGGTGAAAAGCATTCACTTTTTGCCGATTATTTTTAACCCCAGCCAGTTGCGCACTTGTCTAGAAACCCATTGTCCTAACCCTCCAGAGTTGGCTTAGGCGATCTCTAGGAAAGATTTTCCCTTGATGTAGCTCGATACCTGATGGGCAAGCAAGCTTTGCCCATCCTACGGGGGTATTTTGTTATCCAGAGATTGCCTTAGTAAACGGTCAACCTAAGGATGACAAGTTAGTGGGGACAAGCCGCGTAGGCGTTAACTTGAGTGCTCATCTGATAGGCTGACAACAGACACCTCAAGAAATATCCATGACATCAGATGAGTTTGCTAAACCAGGGTCCGGAACCGAGGACGATGTCTTTCAACCCGCTGAGCCCGATCGCCCCTCTGATTCACTGACATCAGGCAGCAGCGATCCATCGGCGCTCAAGTCTGACTGGAGTACTCGCATAGATGCCCTGAAGCAACAAGAATCAGACTTGAAGCGTAGCATTGCTGACTTACAGACAGCCTATAACCGGTTGACTCAAGACCAGTTCAAAAAAATTCAGACTGACATTAGCCGTATGGTGCAACAGGGTACCGCTGAACTGGAACAGCGTAAGCGTATCCTACAACTGGATATTGAAAAACTGGAACGACGGCAAGAGCGCATCCAGGCCGAAATGAAAACCACCTTTGCCGGAGCCTCCCAAGATTTGGCCGTGCGGGTGCAGGGGTTCAAAGACTACCTGGTGGGTAGCCTGCAAGACTTAGCCGTAGCCGCTGAACAGTTAGACATCGCCCCACGGGAATCGTCCTCCCCCAGTGCTGTCACCCCAGAGTCTGACGTAGCTCCTCGCCGGGGTGCAGCCCGTTCAGAATCCCCTGCTGCTGGAGACCCAGGGTTCGCCGCCAATACCTTCCAAGACCAAGCCGACCGGGTTCGTAGCCTGCTAGATCAGTACCGCATGCGACCCGACTACTATGGGCCGGTCTGGCAATTGCGGCGCACCTTCGAGCCGATCCATGCCGAGCGGGTGTCCAACTGGTTCTTTGCCCAGGGGGGCCGAGGGGCGGTTAAAAGCATGGGCAGCCGCTTGCAGAATGTGCTGGTCGCCTCTGCGGCCCTATCGATTCTCCACACTCTGTATGGCAATCGCCTGCGCACGCTGGTGCTATCTAACAGTCCTGAACGCTTGGGAGAATGGCGGCGCGGATTGCAAGACTGCCTGGGCATTTCCCGGGCCGACTTTGGTACGGGCCAAGGGGTGATGCTGTTTGATGCCCCGGAACCTTTGGCCCAGCGGGCTGAACGGGTGACCTCTGAAGGGGGATTACCGTTTATTCTGGTGGATGAAGCCGAGTCGGTGATTAGCTTGGCTCTGCTACAGTTCCCTCTGTGGTTGGCGTTTGCCCCCGACCCGATGAACCCAGTCACCGACTACGACTTTTACTAAGCGTTAATCCAGGGCGGCTAAGATTGAAATCTCAAACCCTTGAAGCCGCTGAGGGGATTTGAGCTTGTCGCCCGTTTGGCGACGATTGGACAGCAACACCTGCCAATCGTCGTAGGGAATGGGATCGTTAGTGGTCAGCTCTTTTTCCTCAGAAAAATTAATCAGGACTAGAACCGTTTGCTGATTCGTTTGGCGCAGGTAGGCCAGATGTTCGTAGGGGTAGTGAATTAAACTCCGCCAACTGCCCCGGTGTAAGGCTTCATTCTGCCGATGCACTTGAATAAGTTGGCGATAGAAATGCCAGATAGAATCCTGATCTTGCGACTGGGCCGCAACATTAAGGGTTTTAAAGTTGTCGTTGACAGGCAAATAGGGCTGAACATCTTGGCCAAAGCTAAAACCTGCCTGGGGAGAGTCGTCCCACTGCATCGGGGTGCGGGTGCCATCCCGGGAGGGGATCACCTCGCCGTCAATGTTGCCGATCACCACTTTGTCTTTCGCCATTTCTGGGGGAATATCTTCATGGTTAACCATGCCAATTTCTTCCCCGTAATAAAGAATGGGAGTGCCCCGCACGGTCAGCAGTAAGGTGGCAGCGGCTTTCGCGATCGCCTCAGAGTCGATACATAGGCTGCAATCAATCCAGCGGGATAAATGGCGGGGCAGGTCGTGATTATCAAAGAAATAGGCGGGCCAAGCCTCTGGCGGGGTCATCAACTCTTTCTTTTCAATTTCCCGCTGAATATAACCGGGATACCAAGGGCTAAAGGCAAACTCAAAGGTGAGGGGTAAGTGTAGTTCGTTATTGTCAACACCGTGGAAAATAATCGAGTCATATAAGCGACTATCAATGAAGGTTTCGCCAATCAAGACTCGCTCGTCATACTCTTCCAACACAGCCCGCATTTCTTGGATGATGTAGTGGTTTTCTGGCAGATTTTTGTTGTAAAGGTGGTACTGGTTATTGTAATCTTTGCGATCAGTCGCTTCGAACTTGATCGGATTGTCACGAAAGAGTTCATCTTTACTATAAGTACTGGAGGCATCCAGTCGAAACCCATCCACGCCCAAGTCCAGCCAGAATCGCATCATGTCATAGACAGCCTTTCGCACCTCTGGATGACGCCAGTTAAGGTCAGGTTGGTTAGCGTTAAACGTGTGGTAATAATACTGCTGACGGTCTTCGTTAAACGTCCACCCTGGCCCGCCAAAGTAGGCTATCCAGTTGTTTGGTTCGCCACCACCTGGGGCCGGATCAAGCCACAAGTACCAGTCCTCTTTAGGGTTATCTCGACTACGACTTGACTCAATAAACCAAGAATGTTGGTTGGATGTGTGGTTAACCACCAAATCTAGAATAATTTTAATATTACGCCCATGGGCTTCGCTGACTAGTTGCTTAAAGTCATCAAGGCAGCCAAAGGTGGGGCAAATGTCGTAGTAGTCGCTGACGTCATAGCCGTTGTCTACCATGGGGGATTGGTAGATGGGGGAGAGCCAGATGGCGTCTACGCCGAGGGATGACTTGCTATTTGGGTTGCCATCATTGAGATAATCCAACCGCCGGATAATCCCTTGCAAATCCCCCAGACCATCACCGTTACTGTCGGCAAACGTGAGAGGATAAATTTGATAAATCACGCCATGCTGCCACCAGCCAGGCTCTCGAAATTCCATAGACTTACCGCAAATCTGCTGTCTCAGCTTAGAGGTGACCAGGGAACACTGACATCATCTAAAGGGCAGAAATGGCTTGGTACTGCCTCGCAAAAGTATGACCATCGTTGCTGAGGGGGACAGGTGACAGGGGACAGGAAGGGTTGGCCGACTTATGCCGTAGAGTATTAGTTAAGGGCCGTGGATAGATTGCTGACTGCCCGCTCCAGGCGAGCCAGGGCACGGTTATAGTCCAGCAC
The DNA here is from genome assembly GCF_012911975.1 of Nodosilinea sp. P-1105. Classification (GTDB taxonomy): domain Bacteria; phylum Cyanobacteriota; class Cyanobacteriia; order Phormidesmidales; family Phormidesmidaceae; genus Nodosilinea. The sequence goes on from NZ_SMDQ01000011.1 coordinate 60,253, forward strand.
GGCACTGACCAGGTTGCCCTGGGCTTCTGTCAGCTCTCGGGTGGCACTGGTTACATCCAGCTGGGTGCCGACACCCGCATTAAACCGTAGATTAGCCAACTCCAGAGCTTCCCTGGCTTGATTCTCAGCAGCTCGGGCCGTGTCGATGTTCGCCTGGTTAGCAATCAAGGTATAGTAGGCCTCTTCAACTTCTACACGGATGTCGTTACGGGAGCTAGCGTAGTCTAACTCGCTGGTCTGAATGTCCAGATCACTCTGGGTGGCTCGGGCTCTGGCGGCACCGCCATCAAATAACTGCCAAGTAAACTGGGCTCCCAGGGAGAACCCATCATCCACAGAGGAAGACACCCCAGCCGGGGAAGTGAGCTGGCTTTGCAGCCCATACTGGGCAAATACCCCAAGATTAGGCCGAATTTGGGCCAGCTGTAGCTGTCGCTGAGATTCATTAAACTCTCGCTCCACCAAAGCTTGTTCTAGCTCAGCCCGATTTTGAAAAGCGAGCACAATGCTTTCTTCTAGGGAGAGGGGCCAACTGCCAGCAATTTCCACCGCCAGGGTTGTGATGTCGATAGTGGGAGGCACATTCAGCCGTCGGGCTAACTGGCGCTGGGAAATTTGCCGTTGGCTGGTGGCCTGGGTAAGGGACTGGCGGGCATTTGCTAGCTGCACCTCAGCTTGCAACACATCGAAACGAGTCCCTACTCCTACCTCTTCTCGCAGTTGGGTGTCGCGGAGGTTGCGTTCCGCTTCCGCTAAGAAACCCTGGTTAATCCGAATCTGTTCGATCGCTTCTTGCACCGCGTAATAGTCATTGATGGTTGCTAGGCGCAGCTCTTCACGGGTTTGCTCAACGGCCAACTCTGCCAACCGGACTTGGTCTTCTGCAGATCGAATGCTCGCCGATCGCGCCCCAGATATCCCCAGGTCATACTCAGCCCTAACATTGGCCCCTAGGCGGGTGCTAGTGCCCCCCCCACCGCCGACCCCTGGCCCCTGGCCTGAAAAACCCTGGTTGCTAGTTTCCAAGTTGCTATTCAGGCTGGCGGTCGGCAAAAGGGCGGCTCTTTCCGCCTGTAGTCCGGCTTGACTGCGTTCCAGCTGCAATAGGGCGGTACGTAAGGTCTCACTGTTGCGAAAGGCCAACTCAATCGCTGTTTCCAGGGAAATGGGCTGGGTGCCGATAATTTCTACTTCTGCTGGGGTGGTGGGGGTCAGCAACGGGTTAGGGTCAGGATTGAGTGAGTCAGGTGGGGTGTCAAACCCTTCCTCGGTGGGGCGATCGGATTGGGGAATAGCGACTTCAGGCCGAGGTTGTGCCGGTGGGGTGGGGGAGGGGGCATCGGCCGGATCATCTTCCAAGGGAATTGCTGCTTCGCCGGGTTCTAGGGATAGGGCGGCTTGTGGCGACCGATCAGCCGCTGGGACTACGGTTGTGTCTACCGCTGTGGGGTTGTCATCGTCGGCCGATGCTTCAGTGGCAGCCATTAAGGGCAGCGGTGTCCAAGCTGCAACAACCCCTAATCCTAAGGACAGCAGGCAGCAACAATATGAGTTCAGCATAAGTCCCATGTAGTTTATTGAAGTTTTTTGACTTCAGTCTCCTAGCATATCGGGATCTGGCATGACTTGAGCCACCCTAGCCAAGATTCGTGCCGATAGACCGATAGATCAGTTAAGGCCCGACCAGTAACGCTAGGCCAGACTGGTTATAGCATACTAAACCGTTTAGTTCAAAATTTGTTTACCCTAAGAATCGGCCCGAGTTAAGACGGGGTCCAGTAGCCTGCCGCTGGCTGTAGGTCTGCGTAGGCGGGCCGTGGCATGTGCCCAAGGCAACCCTTGATCAGCGCATCGGTGTCATCCACCGGCAAAATCGGGCAATGCAGTTTTTGACTTACCTCAGCAATACTCATGTCATCTAGAAACAGGGTCTCAGCCGGGTCGCCAGAATCACTGGGCTTGAGCATGACGGCGGGCAACAGTAGCAAATCACCCAGGTGCCGGTTTTGTAGCCCCTGGACTAGATCATGGCCGGTGAGTAGCCCGGTGACGGTCATGGCCCGCCCCCAATAGTCACTGGCCAGAGGGGCTAAATGAACCGTCAGTCCATTCACCTGGTTCAGGCGATCGCATAGGGGTTGAAAGGCATGTTCCACCGCATTGCCCACGAGCCAGGTCAGGGTGCGTGGCGGGTCAACAGCGGCGGGCAGGTAAGCGTCGGCGGCGACTTCAAATTGTTGGATGAACTGACGAATGGAGCCGACCCCATTGCCCAACTGGGGATAGTCTTCGTAGTGGCTCTCGGGGGGCACAGGCTGTTTTGCCAACAGGAACCATTCGTCGGCCAGCCAGGCGAAGGTAGTACCAAACCGCTGGCGAAACTCGGCTTGCAGGGCTTGCACCTGGGTAATCACCTGTCGCGCATCAGCCTGGCTAACCGGGGTCAGTTCGTCGTCGGCAGGCCGAAACCGGGTCAACCCCACGGGCACCACCGCCGCCGAAGCCACCGCTGGGGTATCCCCCTGGTGGAAACGGGCTAGATCCCGTAGGGTTGTTTCCAGGTGATCGCCATCGTTGATGCCGGGACAAACCACCACCTGGGCATGAACTTGCAACCGCTGGGTCTGGAACCAGGCCAGTTGGTCTAGGATTTGTCCGGCCCTGGGGTTTTTGAGCAGGCGCGATCGCACCTCAGGTTCGGTGGCATGGACAGAGACATACAACGGCGATAGCCGCAATTGGGCAATGCGTTCCCATTCTTGGGGCAGTAGGTTGGTCAGGGTGAGATAGCTGCCATAGAGGAAGCTGAGGCGATAGTCGTCGTCTTTGAGGTAGAGGGTGTTGCGCTTGCCCGGGGGTTGCTGGTCGATAAAGCAAAAGGGACAGGCATTGTTGCACTGGATCAGGCCATCAAACAGGGCGGTGTCAAACTCTAAGCCCAAGTCATCGTCGATGTCTTTTTCAATCTCGACCCGGTGGGTTTTGCCCTGGCGGTCTAATACGTCCAGGGTTAAGTCTTCATCGGCGCAGAGAAAGCGGTAATCAATCAAATCTCGGGGACGCTGGCCGTTGATGGACACCAGGGCATCTCCTGGTTCAAAGCCCACCTCGGCGGCAATGGAGTCGGGGAGTACAGCGGTGATGCGGGCGGGACGGATGGCCTGGGTGCCCATGGGCGCAATGGTTGAACGTCTGCTTTTCCATATTAGGGGGTATTAAAGATTCGGCGTGTGGCCCATGGCGATCGCCGTTAAAATCACCACCCCAAAGGCCAGTCGGTACCAGACAAATACCCAGGTGGTATGGCGTTTCAAAAAGCCAATCAGCCAGACAATCGAAAGATAAGAGGAAATCACGGTGGCGATCAGGCCGACAGAGAGGGGTAGCCAGCCAATGGTTTCAGTACCCGCGTCAAAAAAGTCTTTAAATTCCACCACCCCGGCCAGGGTAATGGCTGGAATCCCCATTAAAAAGGAGAAACGAGCTGCGGTAGAGCGCTCTAGTCCCATGAATAGCCCGGCCGTCAATGTGGCCCCAGCCCGTGACACCCCAGGAATAATCGCCAGGGCCTGGCCTAGCCCCATGGTGATGCCATCGTGCATTTTCAGAGACTCAAAGTTGCGGATGCGGGAACCCACCATTTCAGCTACCCCAAGCAACCCGGCCATCACAATTGAGACAATAGCAATGGTGGCACTGCTGCGCAAAAACGAGTTGTCAAAGTCAGGGATAAATACTTTGACAAAAATGCCGCCGATAATTAGCGGCAGGGTACCCAGCAAAATACCGAGACCCAGGCGAAAGTCAGGGGCATCATAGTCGCGATCGCGCACCGCTTTCACCATTCCAGTGGTGACCTGCACCAAGTCATCCCAGAAATACCAAAGAATCGCCGCAATGCTACCCAACTGAATGACGGCCGTAAACGCTACCCCTGGATCCCCCCAGCCCAAGAGCACCGGCACAATCTTGACGTGGGCGGTGCTGCTAATCGGCAAAAACTCAGTAAAGCCCTGCACGACCCCAATCACAATGGCCTGCCACAGGGACATATCCGTTAAGAGAGGGACGTTCTCGCCGCTGCCAGTCTGAGCCAGCCACGACAATTCGGCAAAATAGCTTGGTTCCATAAATAATAAATAACTACATATACTAAAGGGCAGGCACTACAAAATATGTTTCGTACTACCTCTTTTGGATTGTACGGAAGCCTGCCCCCCTTGCCCCGGGAAACCTAAAGTCTTTGTTCAGGCTTAATATCCACTGACGTTCCCCCTAACGGGATTTCACTGGGGCCAGTCAGCCCCCCAGCGCCATGCATCCCCCCCAGGGGCATGTTATGTTAAAAACAATTAACCCCACTCTTAGAATTCCCTTGAGTCTTTCTTACAGTTCCAACCCTACTAAAGGAATCCTGGCCCGGCTAACGGTGCTGTCAGACTGGGTTGCTGGTTCCAAGGCCCAGCTTCAAGTCTTCATGGCGTCTGTGGCCTTAGTGATTTTGCCAGTGTTTGTACAAGCTCCTTTAGTGCGTTACTTTCCTTGGGTCAGTTTGGTGATGACCCTGGGCTGGCTGGGGCTGGGGTGGTATTTGATGCAGCGTTCCCGTTGGCAGGTTTGGGGCGATTTAATCATTGGGTTTGGCTGGATTTGGTTGACAGGTACAATCTATTGGGGTTGGCTACGGTGGGAGCCAGTGGTACATCTGCCTGTGGAAGCCCTGGGCTTACCCATTGCCATCCTCTGTTTACGCTGGGGTTGGGGGCGTGTTGGCAGTTACTTCTTCCTGGGCTCTCTGTTGGGTACCGCCGTCACCGATTTATACATCAACTGGATGCAGCTATTTCCCCAGTGGCGTCAGCTGATGCGGGTTGACCCTGAATATGCCTCGACCGTGTTGCAAGCGGCGGCTACATCTCTGGAAACTGATATCGCCGCTGGGCGGGCTGTTGTCCTGGTGATTTTTTTGCTGGTGGCGACTGGTGTCGCCCTCACCACCTCTCGTCAACTGGCCTGGTGGGCCTTTGGCGGGGCGGTGTTTAGCACGTTAATTGTGGATGGTTTATTTTTTCTGGCGGCCATGGTCGCCTGAGCGGGCTTTAGATCCCCCCAGAATTGGGGGGCGGGGGGGGCAAAGCTGGGGTCTATACCAAGTCCAGCTCTGGATCTGGAGTTTTCCCACAGGCAGAACTCCAGGTTTGGACTTGAATTTGGTTTAGTTTTCTGCCGGCAACCATGAAATAGCCCTAATGTCCCCAGTGTTTGGGGCAGGACTGATAGTTTGCCCACTGGGTATCTCTGGCATAATGAGGATGTCCTGGGATCTTTGACAACCTTGACCCGAGGGCTTGTTTATGGCCTGTAGCCCTGTGACTTTTCAGCTTGGCCCCTATTTAGTCCTTAAGACTGATTCTGGCAGCCGCCAACTGTTGCTGTTTAGCCATACCTGCTGGACGGTCGGGCGTAGCGACGATAATAGTCTGGTGTTGCCCGATCGCTGGATTTCCCGTAACCATGCCATGCTGCAGGGCATGGACAATGGCGAGTTCTATCTCATTGATCTGGGTAGCCGCAATGGCACCTTCTTGAACGGTCGACGGGTGAGTGTACCGGTCACGCTCCACGATGGCGATCGCATTACCTTTGGCCAAACTGAGTTGCAATTCTTTTCCCCTCCCCTGAGCCTCCATAGCGGCGCTCAAGCGACTCAGCCTGGTAACAATCGAGACCTGACCGCAACGGCGACGCTGCATGTGCGCCGGTTGATTTCGGTGATGGTCGTGGATATTCGAGACTTTACGGTGATGACCCGCCAGATTGACGAGAGAATTCTGTCGGAGACGATCGGCACTTGGTTTCGCCGGGCTGGAGAAATCATCAGTCAATATGACAGCTGGGTTGATAAGTACATTGGCGATGCGGTGATGGCGGTGTGGATTCACGATCCGGACCATGATATCCAAGCTGACATGTTGGACTTAATGCGGGCCGTCAGCGCCCTAGCGACCATGACCAGCCAGCTACATCAGCAGTTTCCCCTCCCCTTTCCCCTCCGCATTGGGGCGGGGGTGAATACGGGCTATGCCATGGTGGGCAATGCCGGATCTGGCAACCACCCAGACTATACGGCCCTAGGCGATACCGTGAATGCTGCCTTTCGTTTAGAAACCGCCACCAAAGAATTGGGCATAGACCTGGCCATGGGGGAAACCACCTATGAGTGTCTGCAAGAGGTGGGGGCGAGTGAGCAGTTCTTTAAGTGCCGCACCCTGGTGCCGAAGGGGTACGATAGCCCGATCACGGCCCACGGGGGCACGTTTTCTGACTTGACTCGATTCTTGACCTGCCATTCCTAGCGCAGCTGACAGGGTACATGGTCTACGATGCACAGTCTACGATGCACGGTCTGCGGCTCGCCTTAAACCGCTTACCGTGAACCGTGAACCCTAAGTCACATCTCCCGTCATTATTTTTTTGACTTAACACGAGTCGATGACCGTGGCTTCAAGGGTGGGGCTCATCTGGAATACCTGCCAACACAAGCACCCGATCATCGAGGCCCACCGGCCCAGGACTAAGGTTGGTGCCTGATTAATGCGGAAGAGCCGAAGTGGGCATACTAATAGGCAGACGATCTAACCGGTCGCCTTCACCAAACCACAGGTTTGACTGTTGGAGAGTACACTATGCCCCGTCATCACCAACCCAATCGCTGGATTCATCGCCGTTCTCGCCTGCTGTTGGCGGCGATCGCGACCATTGGCGCGATCGAAACGGCTTTCCTGACCATGGCCACGCTTACAGGGGGCGATGTTTGTCCTACCGAAGGCTGCGATCGCGTCGTCAACAGCCCCTACGCCACTGTTTTTGGCTTGCCGCTGACCTTATTTGGCTTTCTGGGCTACGTCGCCATGGTAGCCCTGGCTACGGCCCCCCTGTGGATTAACCCCAACCAGCGCAAAGACCTGCGCCAAACCCTCGAAAACCGCACTTGGCTCCTGATCTTTGGCTTAGCCACGGCGATGCTCACCTTTAGTGCCTACCTGATGGTGATCATGACCTTTGAGATCAGAGCTTTCTGCATCTTTTGCGTCGTCTCGGCCCTTTTAGCCCTGGCCATGTTTGTGATTAGTATCGTCGGCCATCGCTGGCGAGATGTCGGCCAGTTGGTCTTTGCTGGCTTTATTATTGCCACGGTCACCCTGGTCAGCATTATGGCGATTTATGCGCCAATTCGGGCCGGTAATGGTGATGGCGCGATCGACCCTAATGGAGAAACTGGCCCCGCCATTACCACCACCTCTGGCCCTGCCGAAATTGCCCTGGCCCAGCACCTGAGCGGCAGCGGTGCCCTGTTCTATGCCACCTGGTGGTGCCCCTTCTGCCACGACCAAAAGCAACTGTTTGGAGTCGAAGCCACCGCCCTGCTGCCCTACGTGGAGTGCGACCCCCAGGGCGTCAACCCTCAACCCGAGGTCTGCCAGGCCCAACCCGACCTGCAGGGCTATCCCTCCTGGGAAATCGGCGGCGAACTCTACCCCGGTCTTCTGCCCCTAGAGCAGTTGGCTGACCTTTCTGGTTACACAGGACCGATGGACTTTCGCCATTAGCGATCGGCATCTGGACTGGGATTGGGTTTCATTCCAGCCGGGATGATTGTCTAGAATGGCAGTAACAATAATCTAGAAGCTCAGGACAGATCCCAGGGCAGAACCCTGGGCTGCCTGCAAACCCATGGCCAGTGAGGTCAAGAATCCTGGGATCTTGACATACCCGGGACTTGATAGACTGTACCGATGCTCCAGGAGGTAGCCAACCGTGTCCTATAAAGATTTCACCCTGGAAACGGTTCGCAAGCAGTTCGGCCTCAGCATCGAGAGCAATCGAGACCTATTTTCAGATACCATCCATCGGGTGCCCCTGGCCGAAGCCTTCACCAGCTATTTGAACTACAGCGTACCGCTGGCCCTGGCGATTAATACCGAGAAGGCTCGCTCGGAAATGATCATCGCTCCCATTCTGGTAGAGCTCAAACGCCTACTGAACGACCAGATCAGCTTATTCTCTGGTGTGGAGTTTAATGTTGACCCCCAGCAGTCATTGACTGGCTTTTGTGACTTCATCATTAGCCTATCTCGCCAGCAGCTATACGTTAGCGCCCCGGCTTTCATTGTATTTGAAGCCAAAAACGAAAATATCAAAGGAGGCTTGGGTCAGTGTTTGGCGGCCATGTTAGCCGCCCGACTGTTTAACCAGCGAGAAGGGCAAGCCATTGAACCGATTTACGGGGCGGTTACCACCGGCAACCAGTGGAAATTTCTGCGCCTGCAAGGGGACACAGCCTACATTGATCTGAAAGACTATTACATTGATCGAATCGACGATATTGTTGGCATTTTGGTGGGCCTGGTGCAGCCGCCCATGCCAGTGGTGCTGGCTTGATCACACTCAATCTGAAAACGCCTAGGACCGTGAATCCTTTGCTGTGCTGTGAGGCCGCCCTATCATCACCAGCCGATATCGAGATCAAGCTTCAGATGGCATCCGCTTAGGGCTAAGATCGGTAAGCAACTTCCCCAGCGCTAGTATGACCGTCTCTTCTACCCCTCCCTTTAGCCCCGACGAAATTGCTGCCGAGGGCATTAAGCCCGACGAGTATGAGGATATTGTGCGGCGGTTGGGGCGCCATCCCAACCGGGCCGAACTCGGTATGTTTGGGGTGATGTGGTCTGAGCACTGTTGTTATAAGAACTCGCGCCCGCTGCTGAAGCAGTTTCCTACCGAGGGGCCACGGGTCCTGGTGGGCCCAGGGGAAAACGCCGGCGTTATCGATGCTGGAGATGGCCTGCGGGTAGCGTTCAAGATCGAGTCTCACAACCACCCATCTGCCGTAGAGCCCTTCCAGGGGGCGGCTACCGGGGTGGGGGGGATTCTGCGGGATATTTTTACCATGGGGGCGCGGCCCATCGCCACCCTCAACTCCTTGCGATTTGGGGATTTACGCCATAGCCGCACCCGTCGCCTTTGCCAGGGGGTGGTGGCCGGTATTGCCCACTACGGCAACTGCTTTGGGGTACCCACCGTGGGAGGCGAGGTGTACTTTGATGCCGCCTATACGGGCAACCCCCTGGTCAATGCCATGGCCATTGGCATCATGGAAACCGACGACATTGTTAAGTCAGGGGCGGCGGGCATTGGCAACCCGGTGCTGTATGTGGGTTCCACCACCGGGCGAGACGGTATGGGCGGGGCCAGCTTTGCCAGTGCCGAACTGACAGACGAATCAGAAGCCGATCGCCCGGCGGTGCAGGTGGGCGATCCATTTCTGGAAAAGTCTTTGGTAGAAGCCTGTTTGTTGGCCTTTAAGACCGGGGCGATCGTCGCCGCCCAGGACATGGGGGCTGCTGGTCTGACCTGTTCTACCGCTGAAATGGCGGCCAAAGGAGGCGTGGGGATTGAGCTCGATTTGGACCTGATTCCGGTGCGGGAAACCGGCATGGTGCCCTACGAATACCTGCTGTCTGAATCCCAGGAGCGGATGCTGTTTGTGGTAGCCCAAGGTCGCGAAGCTGAGGTGATTGACATCTTCGAGCGCTGGGGACTGCACGCGGTGGTGGCGGGCCGGGTGGTGGAAGAGCCGATTGTGCGAATTTTGTTCCAAGGTCAGACAGCGGCGGAAATTCCAGCCCTGGCCCTGGCCGAAAATACCCCCATTTATCATCGAGAGCTGCTGCCCGAGCCCCCGGCCTATGCCCAAACCGCCTGGGCCTGGGGTGAGGATAGTTTGCCCCCCTGTGAGCTCACAGGCCTGAGCCAGCAGGGAGATATCATTCCCTGGACGGCGGTCCTCCACACCCTGCTAGACCAGCCTACCATTGCCTCTAAAGCCTGGATATACCGCCAGTACGACCATCAGGTGCAAAATAACACCGTCACCGGTCCCGGCCAGGGAGATGCGGCGGTGATTCGACTGCGGCCCCAGGAAGCTGTGCCGGGGCATCAGCCCGGGGGGGTTAGCCGGGGGTTGGCCGCCACAGTGGACTGCAACGCTCGCTACGTGTACCTCCACCCTTACGAGGGGGCCAAGGCCGCCGTGGCCGAAGCGGCCCGCAACCTCAGCTGCGTTGGTGCCCTGCCCCTGGCCGTGACCGATAACCTCAACTTCGGTAGCCCGGAAAAGCCCATTGGCTACTGGCAACTGGCCCATGCCTGTCAGGGGTTAGCAGACGCCTGCCGCGAGTTGGAAACTCCAGTGACCGGGGGTAACGTCTCCCTCTATAACGAAACGGTGGATAGCCAGGGTAACCCCCAGCCCATCTACCCCACCCCGGTGGTGGGCATGGTGGGGCTGATTGAGGATTTAACCCACACCTGTGGCCAGGGCTGGCAGCAGGCTGGCGATTTAATTTATCTGTTAGGGGTGCCAGTGCAGCAGACGGGCACAGCTACCCTAGCCGGTAAACCCCTGGTTACCCTAGGGGGCTCAGAATATTTGGCGGCGGTCCACGGACAGGCCACCGGGTACCCCCCGGCGATTAACCTGGCCCTAGAGAAACAGGTGCAGGCGGCCTGTCGCCATGGCATTGTCCAGGGCTGGGTGCGTTCGGCCCACGACTGCGCCGAGGGGGGGCTGGCTGTGGCCTTGGCAGAATCCTGCATTAGCGGGCAGCGGGGGGCCAGGATACAGCTAACCCTGGGGGCAACCCAGACCAACCAGCGGTGGGATCGGCTCCTGTTTGGCGAAGGCGGCGCCAGAATTGTGGTTTCAGTCAACCCAGGGGACCAGGACGAGTGGGAGGCCTACCTGGGTCGGGAACTGACCGATACCTGGCAGCGGCTGGGGGCGGTACAGGACGATGCCCTGACCATGACAACCCAGACGGGTGAAACGGTGATTACCGCCCCTGTGGCAGCGTTGGCGGCAACCTGGGCGACGGCGATCGAACGGCGATTGGCAGCAGATTAGTGGTCTAACACATTAAAGATGACAGGCTGATAGCAGGGCTTACGGTGCACGGTGTACGGTCTGGGGTTCACGGCCAGCCGTAGACCGTGCACCCCAGGTAGCAAATCCTGTCAGTATCAGATTGACCGAGCACCAGTGGGCATCTCGCCAGGGTGCTATAATCGCTGATATGTTAAGGAACCATTAAATATGGCGGGTAAGTTTGGTAGTTTTTAATGCGGTTTTGAGACCCCCCACCCTATGATGAAGCTGGATACGCACTGCGCAAAGCGTGGTTGCTAAGTGCATGTATCACTCCGCTTATTTGCCATGGCGTTCCTACAGTCACCCTGCATAGCCAATGACGTTCCCTTCTAAATCTTTCTTGAACGAATCCGGTAAGTCCAGCCCTGACAACGGCCTTGACCGTCCGGATAAACCCGAAGAAGCTTGCGGCGTCTTTGGCCTATTTGCCCCGGATGAGGAAGTCGCCCGACTGGCTTACTTCGGCCTGTTTGCTTTGCAACATCGGGGGCAGGAATCGGCTGGCATTGCCACCTTCAATGCGTCAGGCAGTCATTGCTATAAACATATGGGGCTGGTCTCCCAGGTGTTTGACGACCACATTCTTAAGGACTTAACCGGGCATATCGCCGTGGGCCACACCCGCTATTCCACCACTGGATCTAGCCATGTGTGTAATGCTCAGCCTGCCATTGTGCCTACTCGTTTAGGTGATTTGGCCTTGGCCCACAACGGCAACCTGGTCAACGCCGCCGACCTGCGGGAAGAACTGCTAGAACGCAACCACGATCTAGTCACCACCACAGACTCTGAAATGATTGCCTTCGCCCTAGCAGAGGCGGTTAACGATGGCGATGACTGGGTCAGCGCTGCTGAAAAAGCCTTCGATCGCTGCCGTGGAGCCTTTAGCTTGGTCATCGGCACTCCCCAGGGGATCATGGGAGCCCGGGATCATCAGGGGATTCGGCCTCTGGTGCTAGGGGTACTGGGAGATGATATCCCCACTGAAGGGCAGCCCGCCCCCTATGTCCTGGCCTCTGAAACCTGTGCCCTGGATATTATTGGTGCCACCTACATTCGTGACATTCAGCCCGGGGAGCTAGTTTGGATCACCGATCGGGGCCTGGTCTCTTACCAGTGGGCAGCAGCGACCCAACGCAAACTCTGTGTGTTCGAGATGATCTATTTCTCTCGCCCGGACAGTATTGTCAATGGCGAAAGCTTGTACAGCTATCGCCGCCGCCTGGGGCATCAGCTTGCTAAAGAATCTCCAGCTGAGGTGGATTTAATTATGGCGGTACCTGACTCTGGGGTGCCCGCCGCCATCGGCTTTTCTCAGCAGTCGGGGATTCCCTATGCCGAAGGGCTAATCAAAAACCGCTACGTGGGCCGTACCTTTATTCAGCCCACCCAATCGATGCGGGAAGTGGGCATTCGCATGAAGCTGAATCCCCTCAAAGACGTACTGTATGGTAAACGGGTGCTGATTGTGGATGACTCGATTGTGCGGGGCACCACTAGCCGCAAAATTGTCCAGGCACTCCGGGATGCAGGGGCTACAGAAGTACACATGCGAATTTCATCGCCGCCCGTCACCCATCCCTGTTTCTATGGCATTGATACCGACAACCAGGATCAGCTAATTGCCGCTACCAAGTCCTTGGCGGAGATTACCGAACAAATTAATGTCGATTCCCTGGCCTATCTGAGTTGGGAAGGGATGCTGCAAGCGACCGAACAAAATCCTGATAGCTTCTGTTCCGCCTGCTTTACAGGTAACTACCCGGTTGATATCCCCGCCCCCTTTAAGCGAGCCAAACTGAAGTTTGAGGCTAAACAGCCAGTAACAACAACAACCTAGAGCGTCAGTACAGTATTGCAAGATCCCAGGTTTCTTGGGCTAATGGGCAACGAATTTTGGGCCATCCAAGGATAGAACCCTGGGATCTGTACCGGCGTTCTAGGACAACTTCCGAGCAAGAAGATCTCCAGATTTAGACCCGGACTAGCACGGTATCCTCTTCAATGGTTGCATCCAATTGCTCCAAACCGCCTGACGCTGGCCCGTCTACCAAATCGCCATTGGCCTGAAATTTGGAATCGTGGCAGGGACAGCTAAATAAGCTATCTTCACTGTCCCATTCCACGACACAGGACCGGTGGGGACATAGGGTATTTACCGCAAGTACCCCCTCTGAGCTGGCCGGATCTCGCATGACCGCAACTGGAATACCTTGAACATCGTCACGGGTCAGCACCGCCTGGCTGTCCAAATCATCGACGCTGCCGATTTCGGTAAAGCCGTCATCCCGGGTGGGGGCATCGGCCGTCGTGTCAGTTGTGCGACAAGCGGCGATCGCGATGGGTAGGGAGCTAGCCAAGACCCCTACCCCAATCCAACTCATAAAGTCCCGTCGTTTCATCAGCCTTAATGGAATAGTGCTGACTTTAAGCTAATGGATCTGTCAGCAAAAAGCATCTTCGTGCAATCGGAGTCTAAAGCTCTCCACAATCAGCGATCATCACTGGTTCAGAGGTTTGGCCACTGCGGCTGCCGACCTGCTCCATGGCTTGAACCACATCCATGCCTTCGATCACCCGACCAAATACCACATGTTTGCCGTCGAGCCAGGGGGTGGACACCGTGGTCAAGAAAAATTGGGAGCCATTGGTATTTGGCCCGGCGTTAGCCATGCTTAGCAGACCCGGTTCGGTGTGTTTGAGGGTAAAGTTTTCATCGGCAAACTTAGCCCCATAAATTGACTCGCCACCAGTGCCATTGCCTCGGGTAAAATCACCCCCCTGACACATAAACTCAGGAATGATGCGGTGGAAACTAGACCCCTTGAAGTGTAATGGCTTTCCAGAGGTGCCAGTACCTTTCTCGCCAGTGCATAGGGCCCGAAAGTTTTCTGCGGTTTTAGTGGCTACATCGGCCCGCAGTTCCATCACAATGCGACCCGCCGGTGCACCACCAATAGTGATATCAAAAAAGACTTGGGGATTGGTTGTTTCTGTCATTCGTTTTACCTATTAACGCAGGACGCTAGGATTAAAGGCCAGCTTGCCTTAAGCCTATGCTAAGCCCAGATCGGGATCTATAGTTTGCTCACAGGAGTTTGCTCACAGGCAACACGCCATCTCTGGACTTGAATTTGGTGTAGTCAAGCTGGCTACCCAGCCATTAACCCACAATTTGTCCGAAAGCTAAAGATTCTTAGGGTAGACACATTGGTCTGCCCCCATGCCACCACCCCGCCCATACCTTCCCTAGGTCTCTGTTGCCCGCAAAGGGCAGGCACATCGGTCTGCCCCTACAGACGGAACCCTGGCAACCGGACTCAATACCGATCCCCTTACCGCGAGGCCACCAGGACGACCCCACCCATAATCAGTCCGAGCCCCACTAGCCGGATCGAGGTCACATCTTCGTTAAAGACAAAAGCGCCGATCAGTACCGAGGTGAGGTACATCAATGAGGCTGAGGGGGCGGCAATACTGAGGTTGACCCGGGTGAGTAGCAGGATATAGCCAATGGCGCCAACGCCGTAAGCCATCAGCCCGATCAACAGGGCTGGGGTGGTGGCAATGCTGAGAATATGAGTAAGGACATTAGCACTGGTGACTTTGCCCAACTGCAGTGCTCCTAACTTTAGGAACAGTTGCCCAAACGTGCTGGCCATAATTGACATCAACAATAGGCCGAATTCCTGAAACGTCACACTCAGTCCTCACAAAGCAAGGTCATAGATTGGGGGCTAGGCCGGTTTAGTCAATGATTTTACTCGACTTAGAGATCAAAATAAAAGACGCGCTACCATAAACATAAAGGGTATATATATCCTAAACCCATGACTGGAAAAACTCTCCTACTCGGGCTGCGAGCTGATCAGTTTCGCCACCCCCTTGATCTAGACGCGACCCGTGCTCTGAAACAGCTGCCAGGGCTGGATGTGCTGGTGCGGATGGTGATATCCCCCCTGGCAGAGCAGTTTTTCCATCTAGAGAATCTGGCTACTAGTCTGCAAGTCAGCGATCGCCAACTACCTGACCTGCACCAAGCGCTGATTGAGGCGTGTCAAATTCTCGATTTGGATCCACCTCAGCTGTATGTGCGCCAGCATCCGGTGCCCAATGCCTACACCTTTGCCATGCGGGGGGAGCGGCCTTTTATTGTCATTCACACCTCGCTGATAGAGCTGCTGACCCCAGCCGAAACTCAAGCGGTGATTGCCCACGAACTGGGCCATCTGAAATGTGATCACAGCATTTATCTCACCCTGGCTAATCTGATCACCCTGGCAGCCAGTCAACTGCCCCTGGGGGAGGTGCTGGCCCAAAACCTGCAAAGCCAGCTAATGGAGTGGGTGCGGTGTGCCGAGTTTACCTGCGATCGCGCCGCCCTGCTGGTGGCCCAAGACCCTCGCGTGGTCGCCTCCCTGCTGATGAAGCTCTGCGGTGGGGCGCCGTCATTGGTGAATCAGCTGAATGTGGACGCCTTTATCGACCAGGCCCGTGATTATGACGCCATCAGTGATGACAGCCTGGGGGAGGCCCTAAAACAGATGCGCACCCAGGGGTTAACCCACCCGGTGCCGGTGCTGCGCGCCCGAGAGATTGACCGCTGGGCCAGTAGCCAAGCGTATTTTGCCCTAGTTAAAAATCGCCCGATTCAGTATAATGAGGATTCATCCAAGGGCGGATGGCGAAATTGGTAGACGCACCACACTCAAAATGTGGCGGCCTTACGGTCATGGGAGTTCGAGTCTCCCTCTGCCCATTTAGTCGGCTTGCATCCCGGTCTATGTCTATGGTGCAGCCGTGGACCCTAGCTTATCGGCTAGTACCGAATCGATCTGGGACATCCTGAGCGGGTAACCCTCTCAATAACCGTGTAAAATCTTGTGGGTAACGTCCAGGTCAATGTTGTCTGGTGTTGATCAGGCATCTTCTCCGTTTGTAGTACCACCCAGCACCCACACCCTATAGCAATGAGTGAATACAGCATTTTTACCTCCGAGTCCGTTTCCGAAGGTCATCCTGATAAAATGGCCGACCAGATATCTGATGCCGTATTAGACGCCATCCTGAAAGAAGACATTCAAGCCCGGGTAGCGGTGGAAACCTTGGTGAAAACGGGCATGGCTGTGATTGCGGGGGAAGTGCGCACCAGCACCTATGTGGACTTAGAAGACATTGTCCGCGATGTGATCCTGGACATTGGTTATGACAGTTCGACGGTGGGGTTTGACGGCGCCTCTTGTGCGGTGCTGAATGCCATTGGTAAGCAGTCGTCAGACATTGCCATGGGGGTGGACGAAGCCGCCAATAAAGACCTGGGAGCAGGCGATCAAGGGCTGATGTTTGGCTATGCCACTAACGAAACCGATACCCTGATGCCAGCCCCAATTTACTACGCCCATCGGTTGGTAGAGCGGCAAGCCCACCTGCGTAAGCATAAGGTACTGCCCTGGCTGCGCCCTGACGCTAAAAGTCAGATTACCCTGCGTTACCAGGATAACCAGCCAGTGGCCGTTGACGCCGTGGTGCTCTCGACCCAGCATGACCCCGACATTTCCCAAGCCGACATCCGCGAAGCGGTGATGGAGGAAATGATTAAACCTGTGCTGCCGGTGGATTGGCTCCATGCCGGTACCCAGTATCACATTAATCCTACGGGGCAGTTTATTATTGGTGGCCCAGTCGGAGACTGTGGGTTAACTGGGCGCAAAATTATTGTGGATACCTATGGGGGGATGGCTCGCCACGGTGGTGGGGCCTTTTCGGGCAAAGACCCCTCGAAGGTGGATCGTTCAGCCGCCTATGCTGGTCGCTATGTGGCGAAAAACATCGTGGCGGCAGGGCTGGCCGATCGCTGCGAGATTCAAGTCTCCTATGCGATCGGGGTGGCCGAGCCCACATCGATTTCCATTAATACCTTTGGCACGGGCAAAATCGCTGACAGTGCGATCGTGGCCCTGGTGCGTCAGCATTTTGATCTGCGACCCCAAGGGCTAATTGATATGCTGAATTTGCGCCGCCCCATCTATCGCCAAACAGCGGCCTATGGCCACTTTGGCCGCGAAATCCCCGATTTCACCTGGGAGACAACCGACAAGGTGGATGTGTTGAAAGGGGCCTTATAGGCTGAACAGTGGCTATGATGGATAGCAGTTGTTTGTGTCTCAGGGCGTCTTGGTGACTCAGTCGTTTATCAAGGCAAGTCTCTAGGAGACGCCAACGCCGAACGTCAAGCCCTGGGCAATTGATGGTCGGAGTATGAACGCAGTCGAGATCGAAGCAGCCGTTTCCCAGCTTAAATTACACCCCTATGCGGCAAACTCGAAACCCGCTACCGCTACTCCAACACCCTCGGCTGGAACACCTTCCCCGTCCCCGAACTTACCGATCGCAACAAAGCCGACCTCACCCGCTGCAAGGAACGCCCGCCCATGCTGTCCCTAGATCAACTCATCGCCGAGGCCACCGCCTTACCCGCTGCCGACAAGACAATCCTGCTGGAAAAGCTCGTCGAGAGCATGGCCGGACAACTGGATCAGGATGTGTTGCGCGAGGGTATCCAAACTGCTCAGGCCCGTCTAGCCGAAATTGAGAGTGGCGCAGTCCAAACCATTCCCGGAGAGGTGGCTTTAGCCCAAGTCCGACAGCTCATCGAGCCATGAGGTATGAGTTTCACCCTGCCGCCCTGCAAGAATACGCCAAGGCGGTGCAGTTCTTTGCCCAATCCAACCAGCATCAGGCTTTCATTGACACCATTGAAAATTCGATTTTTCGGATTGTGGGCGCACCCGAGCGTTGGCCAGTCGTGGAAGGGCAAATCCGCCGTTATTTAACCCCCAAGTTTGCCTACGCTATTTTGTATCGTGTTTATGGCGATCGCATCGTCATTGTCGCAGTCATGAGTTGCCGTCGCGACCCAGACTACTGGAAAGATCGGCTGGAATCATAAAGTCCAACTTGCCCAAAGCACTGAAGCCATGCGGCTAGCGCGGGAGCACATCTACAGCGGTACTCCTTCGGAGTCGCTTCGCGATTTGCCTTGGGCAACGCTTCAAAAACGACACCGTTGGCGAAGCCTTCCCAGAGGGAAAACGGCTGGAAAAACTGTATGAGCTATATACCAAGATGACCAGCTAGACGTTTTCGTATCCCACAGGATACGATTTTCCCTATGATAGAGATTCGCCAGACCCAAACTTACCTAGATTGATTTGCCTCCCTGCGCGATCGTCAAGCCAAAGCACGTATTAATGTACGGATTCGGCGCTTATCAATGGGCAATCTGGGTGATGTAAAGCCCGTAGGGCAAGGCGTATCAGAACTACGGATTGACTATGGCCCAGGGTATCGAGTGTATTTCATTCAGCGAGGCGAGACCTTAGTCATCCTTTTGGCTGGAGGCGATAAAAAGACTCAAAAACGCGACATCAAAGCAGCTTTAGAACTAGCGAAAGAGTTATAGGAGAGCCACGATGACAAAACTGCAAACCTATCCTTGGGATGCCTCCGATCATCTAGACACCACGGAAGACATCATTGCCTATCTAGAAGCAGCACTAGAAGAGAACGACCCCAGTCTCGTAACGGCTGCATTAGGCGATATTGCGCGTTCTAAAGGAATGACCCAGATTGCCCAGGCAACTGGCTTAGGGCGCGAAAGTCTCTATAAAGCCCTCTCGATGGAAGGTAACCCAGAGTTTGTCACCGTGTTGAAGGTTTTGCGGGCTTTAGGCTTGCGTTTGCAAGTTGTTCCGGTTGCTGCCCAGGAGAGCTAACCATGACATACGAATTGGCCGTGCATCAAAAACAACTTGCCACCGTCGCCCCTGTCCCAACCATTCCCTTCGGCACTCTCACCGGACTGCACGGCATTGCCAAACAGCCTGGTACCGCCCCTCGCGATGAAGCGCTGCAAGCCGACTACACCGACTATCTGACGCAGAAATATCAGTAAATCGCACCGTGAACATCCTCATTGATACCAATATCGTCCTCGATTTACTCCTAAAGCGGGAACCCTACGTTGAGGGGGCGATCGCATTAGCAGGAGAGTAGTCACTGCTAGCTAAATCAGCCATTCGCTACCCTCGAAGCAAGTCCTATGACCGCTCCCAGCAACCCCAAGATTTACCACATTACCCACCTGGACAATCTCACTGGCATTGCCACCACTGGGAGCCTAGTTTCCGATGCCAAGCGCATTGCGAGCGGGCTGTCCTGTTCACTCGTCAGAACGGCAGTGACCTCTGCTAGTCACCAGCCGACCGTATCAGTCAAACCAAGCTGGTATTACTAAGGTGAGAGGAGGCACCCGACCATGATCAAGTTAACTCAAGGTGATATTCTCAAGGCTGTTGTGCAGCAGCACCACATTCAATCCATTGCCATTCCTCCCCTGGGCTGTGGTTTGGGCGGTTTGCACTGGGAAGACGTTAAGCCCGTCATCATTGAAGCCTTTCAAGCGGTTCCTGAGGTCAACGTCATCCTGTATGAACCCTCTGGACCGCCGCCTGCAACTGATATGGCAAAACCGCCCAAAATTCCCCACATGACCGTAGGACGAGCCGCCTTACTTGGGCTAATGCGTCGCTATCTGGCCGCTGTAATGGATCCCACCATTACCCTGCTAGAAGTCCATAAGCTGATGTACTTTATGCAAGAAGCAGGAGAACCCTTGCAGCTAAAGTATCAAAAGGCGCCCTATGGACCTTATGCCGAAAATCTACGCCACGTGCTTAACCATATTGAAGGGCACTTTATTAGTGGCTATGGCGATGCGGGCGATATTCCCGATAAACCCTTAGACCTCAAGCCCCACGCCTCTGAGCAAGCAGAAGCCTTTCTCACTCAGCATGAGGCGACTCGTCAGCGGTTTGACCAAGTGGCAGCCTTGATTAAAGGGTTTGAGACCACCTTCGGCATGGAACTGCTGTCTACGGTGCATTGGGTGGCGACTCACGAACACGCTGCGACCGCTGAAGAAGCAGTCGCCAAGGTGCATGCCTGGAATTCACGCAAGCGTATGTTTGAACCCCGCCATATCCATCTGGCTTGGGAACGGCTGCGTGAAGCTGGCTGGTTGTCATCCGCTAGCCCGCTCTGAATGCCACTTAGACTCCGCTGGATGCCGTGGCCGAAACTGTCCTGCCCCCTGACGAAGACCTGGATGATGAAGCCCTGCTAGCTGCCACCGTTGGCTTCACCTCTCTAGAGGAGTTGTTAGGCTGAGTGCTGAGCTGTAGAACTCAACAGTAGACCAGTGGTGGTTGAGCTCAATCGTTAGGTGCTTTTCCTACCGAATTCAGGGGCTCTCCCCGGGTTTGGGGACAGGGCGCTCAAAAACCTGGGATAGGATTGGGTCAGGCAAGGATTTCAAGTAGCCCTGCTGCACAAAGTCCGCATAGGTGGCGGTTTCGATCGCCACCAGGGTTTCCCGTCGCTGTTGTCGTAGATAATCAGCGAGCTGCGGATAGGTCTGTTGTAGGGTATCCAGCTGCCGCTGACTTTGCTCCAGTTGGGTTTTGACAAACTCCAGCTCTGGGCCAACGGCTTGGGGATCGCCACTGGCAGCAATTGGGGGCTGGGTCAGATGGTCGAGCACCTGTTGGAGAGCCGTGCGGCGGGCCAGCAGCTGCAAGTACTGGGTATGGATTTGCTGATCTTCCAGCAAATTCAGCCGGTCCATTAAGGGCTTGGTGGTAAGGCCCTGGACGAGCAGGGTAAACAGCACCACCCCAAAGGAGTTAGAGATGATTTGTTGGCGATCGCTGACCAGAGCTGGAATGCTCAAAGCCAGGGCGATCGCCACCGACCCCCGCAGCCCCACCCACCACAGCACCGTTTGCTCAGCCCAGGGAATGGGGTTGCCGGTCACCCAGCCACTCAGGGCACTAAAGCCATAGATGGCCACCGCTCGAGATAGGACAACTGCCGCGATCGCCACCAGGCTGGTATCAATGTGCTCAATAAAGTAGGGGAACAGCACCTGATCCCCCAGCAGTAGAAACACAATCGAGTTGACCAGAAAGATGGTGAACTCCCAAAACTCCACCATCGTGGCCCGCTTTTCGGGACGCCGGCCAGGCTCTAAACTCAGGTTGCCGATCACCAACCCCGCCGAAACCACAGCAATCACCCCAGAGCCCCCCAAGTCTTCGGCCAACAGGTAGGCCCCATAGGCGGTCACCAGGCTGAGGGATTGTTCTACCCAGGCCAGGTCATAGCGCTGGGTCAACAGCGCCACCGCCGTACCAATGCCAATGCCCACCCCCAAGCCAATGGCGCTAACCACCAAAAATTGCAGCAGGGTGGTGGTCACATCAATCGGCTGCGGGTCAATCGCCTGTTCTAACAACACGCTAAAGGCGACGACGGCAGCCCCGTCGTTTAACAGACTTTCCCCTTCTAACAGCGTGGTCAGGCGACGCCCAGCCCCCACTTCCCGAAATACCCCCAACACCGAGGCCGAATCAGTGGCGGCCAGGCAAGCCCCCGTCAGCAGAGCGGTGGTCCAGGACACCTGCATCCATTGATGTAGCGCCCAACCAATGCCCAGAATCGACACCGGCACGCTGCCGATGGCAAACAGGCTGCTGGGCACCAGTTCCTGCCGCAAATCCGGCCACTTCATCTTCCAGGCGGCTTCAAACAGAATTGGCGGCAGAAACACCAGCAAAATCATGCCTGGCGACAGGTCAATCAGCCGCACATCCACCAGGGCCAGGCCCAGGCCTACCAGCAGCAACAGCAGGGTGTAGGGCACCTGGCGCAGGGGAGCAAAAATGCGCGGCAGACTGGCAGCACTCAGGGCCACCAGCAACACTGGCAAAAATGCCTTCAGGTTACGCTCGATCGCCAGATCGGTGGCATCGGTCAACAGGCTCATGAGCACAGGGCTAGGGGCAAGGGTCAACACAGCAGGCCCGTCCTCACCCTAGGCTTTGAAACAAGCGAGTGGCCATCTGGGGCAGGTGACTGATCTCAAACCAGAGCTGTTTGGGGGCAATACCAAAGCCATATTGCAGCACCAGCACAATGGCGACAATGCCCAGTAGCGATCGCCACCCCAGGTTCAGCACCTGGAACAGCAGCCTTGAGGCCAAAACAACCACCGCGATCGCTGCGACTAGCAGCACCAGCTGGGAGTCAGCCGAGCCAAACAAAGTGTCCATAGGTTACCAACGCACCAGAAAAACAAGAACCAAAAGCTGTGGCCATAGTAGCAGGAGCTAAGATTCTGAAGGCTGTATAGAAACCTGGGTATGCAGAGTTTCAAAGATCCAGAGCAGGACAATGCACACCGCCACGCTAGCCGCAACCCCCAGCCAAAACCGATGGGCTACCACGGGGGATTGATCCATCGCCCAGCCCCCCAGCAAAGGGCCAATAAAATAGCCCACCGTCCAACATTGCGAGCTAACCGCCACATAGGCCCCCCGGAGGGACGAGGGAGCCAGATCAGACACCGTGGCCACAAAAAATGGCTTGTAGGCCACCGACGCCAGAGACAGCAGGCATAGCGCCACGATCGCCCAAATAAACTGGGCCTCAGCGAACGTACCCGCCGCCCACAACAGGGCAAAGCCAGCCCCCCACAGCACCATACCCCCCATCAGCACAAAAATTCGCCGAAATGGCTTGAGGAAGCTGGTCGTCGGCAGCTGGAGCACCGCCCCAACCCCGATATAGCACCAGGTAAATAGGTTGGCTGTGCTACCGACCGACACCCCTGGAATCGGATCACTACCTGCCATAAAGTTGGTGAAATAGAGGGGAATCGTACTGGTAACCAGCGCCACATAGGTGGTGAAAAAAATATTGGCCAGCAAAAAAACCAGTAATGCTTTGTCTTTCAGGGCACTAATGAATCCCTGGGTGGACGTTTCCTGCTTCAGCTCCGGCTGATAGTCGTCTTTCATAGCCCCCTGCATTAGTAGCAAAAAGGCCAAGAACATCACCCCACAGCCCAGAAATAGAAGCTGAGGCGTCTGCTTGACAATGGCCAGCAGGGCACTGCCCCCCAATACCCCAAGGCCAACGCCAATATATTCTGACACCCCCATGACCGCAAACGCCTGACTGCGATCCTCCGGTGCGGTGGCATCCATCACCGCTGCACTCGAGGCCGTCCAGTAAAAGCCCAAACTAATCCCTAGCACCAAACTGGCTACAATCAGCAGTCCCAGGTTGTGGGCCACCATCAAAATCCCCGAAACCACCATCCCCGACACCGCCGCCAAAGACAGCACGGTTCTGCGGCCAAACCGAGCCGCATCGGTCAGGGTACCCCCCAGAAAATGCCCCCCCACTTCCGTCACGGCGCACAGACTCAGGGCAAACCCCACCGAGGTAGCCGATAGCCCCATTTGGTTGACAAACAAGATCGGGATATAGAAGTTGATCAGACCATAGGCGACTTGAATCAAAAATCGCCCACCCGCCTGCACCGACACCTGTCGATTAGCCACGTGAAAAATTGACGATACACTCATGGATTCTGGGGATAAGGCAGCAATCTGCTGCTTTAAGTAGGTGGACAAAAATAAAGGGCTCAACGTCGCTGGTTTCGACTTCGCTCAACCAGCGACGAGGCTTGAGCGGAGTCGAAGGCCGGATCAAGGATCAGTCAGTAATTGTGTCCATGGACTTATTTGCTTTATTCAAGGCTGAAGCAGAAAACTAGTCTGTACCTCAGGCTGCATATTCTTGGCTAGATAGGCTTGGCTTAATTTCTGGGCTCCATTTCTCTGGGCTCAATCGACAGCGTTAAACACAACGACCATCAGGGTCATGGCTAGCACCGTCAAGGCTGTACCCACCAACTCCTGCCGTAGCGGGGCCCGGCGATGGGCGGGCTGTAGCCAAAAGTCCAACATGCGGGCTACCGCAGGCATCACAAACAGGGTCAAAATGCAGGTGGTAATCAGTAGATTGACCACCATGGCGCTACCTGCTGACCAGTCTTCAAATAGCCCCAAATGCCCAAAAATTAAATCCTGGATCATAATCACGGGGTACAGCGCTAACACCACCGACAGAATTTGTTTCCAAGCGGGCGGTCCTAACCCCGATAGCTCAGCCCCCGAATGATGACAGAACCAGCCCTCAAGCCCGGTCTCAAAGGACTTAAATTTGTAGGCAGTAAAGATTTCCCGTCCTTCTTGTAGCAAGGCTTCCCGTTCATCGGAGAGGAGCCACTGGTTGAGGTGATCAGGGTGCTCGAAGTGTATTACCGAGTACCACCGCAACAACCCACGCTTACAGTTCAGAGGACGATGGCGATCGGCGCGCACAAAGCCCTCGAACCGCTGGGCTGCTCGAATTACCCCCCAGTGCCACTTGCGAAATGCCCAGAGCTTTTCCTCTGGCACTGTGTATTCAATCACCAAGCTGGAATAGGAGGACTGCTCACCCACCGGGCGAAACTGCCCCAGCCCCCGCATTCCCTGAAGCTTGGCGATCGCCTGGGGCCAGCGTTCTTGAAAGAAGTCAATTACTGATACCCGAAGGGTCATGGCTGCCGATCCCCTGTAGCCGCTGCTGTCATGCATTCAGTATACAAAAACCCAACTGAAACGCTTTATGTCTGATGGTATAGGTCCTAGCAAGGGCAGGCAGGGCATCCCAAGGAAGCTATCCTCAACGTACCCTGGCCCCCCGATAGCGCATCTCCTTTTTCAAAACATTTTGTTGGGCAAAGCTGGGCATATCCCCCTGGTGCCCCATCAAAATGATGGAGTCCCCCTTGGCCAAATAGGTCTCCCGGCTGGGGTGGATAATCACTGTGCCATCCGCTCGCCGCAGAGCCACCGTAATAAACGTGCCTTTGCCCCGCACCTCAATGTCCCCAATGGTGCCGCCAATCAAGAGTGAATCACCTCCCACGATGAGTTCATTCAACTGAATATCCAGCTCTGCCAAAAATTCGTTCAGCCCATGGTGGCCATCGGTTTGGGCCAAAAAGTCGACGGCCGAGGGATGGCTGATTAAATGAGCCAGGCGTAAGGCGCTGATAGAGGCGGGCAGTACCACATGGTCAGCCCCTGCTAAGCGCAGCTTTTTCTCCGTCGATGGCATTTCCCCCCGAGCCAAAATCATTAAGTTACAGTTCATCTCCCGGGCGGTCAGGGTAATAAACACGTTGGCGGCATCATTGGGCAACACTGTGGCGAGGGACTTGGCGCGGTGAATGCCAACGGCCTCTAGGGCCACTTCGTCGGTGGCATTGCCCTGGTAAACCAGATAGTTTTGCTCTCGGGCCAATGCAACCCGCTCTGGATCGCTATCCATAATGATGAAGGCTTGGCGATCGCTGGTCAGCTTTCGGGCCACCAATTGGCCAATGCGGCCAAACCCGCAGATAATCACATGGTTGTCCAAACGCTCAATCTCTTTAGTCATACGCTTTAGATTTAGAGCCCGACGAATTTCCCCTGCCGTAATCAGTTGGACAAAGCCTGTCACGGTGTACGCCACAGACAGCGCTCCGGCCACAATCACGAAAATTGTAAACAGCTTCAAGGTGGGGGATGCCAGGGGTTGCACCTCCCCATACCCCACCCCAAACACCGTGATCACCACCATGTAGACGGCATCCAGCAGCGCCCAACCCGCCAACATGTAGCCAACCACTGCCGCTACCACCGTCAGCGAGAAAAAGACAATTCCTGCAATAATGCGCCGAAATGAGCTATTTCGCATCCAACCTTCCAGCCACGACCCGAACCTCAGACAGAAATCGGATCAGTCTGCAAATAAAAGCTATGGTAAGTGACAGCCTTTAATAAAAGCGTGTGGCAACTAGCAAATTGCGATACACTTTTAAGTAAACTCATAATGACTTCGGCTAAATCACGACTTACTTAAACTTCTTATGCCACAAGTGCCAGC
Organism: Nodosilinea sp. P-1105; assembly: GCF_012911975.1. GTDB lineage: Bacteria > Cyanobacteriota > Cyanobacteriia > Phormidesmidales > Phormidesmidaceae > Nodosilinea. Next base: position 86,132 of record NZ_SMDQ01000011.1, read on the forward strand.
CTGAAAGCAGCTTTTGGACTGGGTTAGGTGGCTCCCTGCTAGATGAACGGCTTCTTGTAATCGTTTACCTCGTTCCATTCTGTAACTATGACAGCTACCATCGTTCAAAATCCTTTGCTTATTGGTGCCGGACTACCTCCCTTCCATAGCATCGAAACTGCCCATATTGTGCCGGGTATCACGGCCCTACTAGATAATCTCGCCGCCGACTTAGAGGCCCTGGAATCGACAGTTTTACCGACGTGGGCCGGGTTGGTTGAACCCCTCACCCAAATCGAAGAACGTCTGGGCTGGAGTTGGGGCATTGTGGGTCACTTAATGGGGGTGAAAAATAGCCCCGAACTCCGGGCCGCCTACGAGGAAGTGCAGCCTGCTCTGGTGCAGTTTGCCACCCGCCTGGGCCAGAGTAAGCCCCTTTACGAAGCCTTCAAGGCCCTGCGGGCTAGTGCCGAATGGGACAGCTTTGCCCCGGCCCAGCGGCGGATTGTCGAGTCCTCCATTCGGGAGGCCGAGCTGTCTGGGGTGGGGCTAGAGGGGGCAGAGAAAGAGCGGTTCAACCAGATTCAGCAAGCCCTGGCTGAGCTCACCACTAAATTCGCCAACAATGTGTTGGATGCGACTAAGGCGTTTAGCCTCACGCTCACAACCGCCGAAGACATTGCCGGGCTGCCCCCCAGTTTGCTGGCCCTAGCCGCCCAAGCGGCCCGTGATGCTGGTAATGCCGATGCCACGCAAGCGGCTGGCCCTTGGCGCATTACCCTTGACTACCCCAGCTATGGGCCTTTCATGCAGCACAGTCACCGCCGTGACCTGCGGGAAAAGCTGTATCGGGCGTTTGTGACTCGTGCTTCAGAAGGCGATTTAGATAACAGTGCCAGCATCGATAAAATTCTGGCCCTGCGCCATGAAATGGCTAACTTGTTGGGGTATGACACCTATGCCAATCTCAGCCTGGCCCGTAAAATGGCTCCCACGGTTGAGGCCATCGACAAACTGATGGATGAACTGCGAGTCGCTAGCTACGACACTGCCGTGAAGGAACTGGAGGAATTACAGGCTTTTGCAAACGCCAAGGGTGCCCCCGAAGCAGACAGCCTCACCCACTGGGATACGGCTTTTTGGGCTGAGCGCATTCGCGAAGAAAAGTATGGTCTCAACGATGAAGAACTGCGGCCCTACTTTCCCCTGCCCCAGGTGCTGGATGGCCTGTTTGCTTTAGCTCACCGCATCTTCGATATCACCATTGCCCCCGCTGATGGGGAGGCTCCAGTGTGGCATCCTGATGTGCGCTACTTCCAGGTGCTTAACGGCAGCGGTGATCCCATGGCTCACTTTTACCTTGACCCCTATAGTCGGCCCGCAGAAAAACGGGGCGGGGCCTGGATGGATGACTGTATTAACCGGGGTAAACTCAATGGCCAGGTGCGGTTGCCGGTGGCCTATCTGGTGTGTAACCAGTCCCCGCCGGTGGATGGTAAGCCTAGTCTCATGACCTTTCGGGATGTGGAAACCCTGTTCCATGAGTTTGGCCACGGCTTGCAGCATATGCTGACCCAGGTGGACTACACCGGGGCGGCTGGCATTAACAATGTGGAGTGGGATGCGGTAGAGCTGCCGAGTCAATTTATGGAGAACTGGTGCTACCATCGCGAAACCCTGTTGACCCTGGCTCGCCATTATCAAACAGGGGAGCCTTTGCCGGAGGACCTTTACCAAAAAATTGTTGCCGCCCGCACCTTTATGACCGGTAGTGCTATTCTGCGCCAGGTGCGGTTTGGCTGGACCGACATTGAGCTACACCATCGCTATCGGCCTGATGGCGGTGAAACCATTGCTGAAGTCAATCGCCGGATTGCTGAGCAATCCTCTGTGCTGAATCCTTTGCCGGAAGATGCGTTCCTCTGTGCCTTTACCCATATTTTTGCGGGGGGCTATGCGGCGGGCTACTACAGCTACTTTTGGGCTGAGGTGCTGAGTGCAGATGCCTTTGCCGCCTTTGAGGAAGCGGGGCTGGATGATGAAACGGCCCTGGCGGAAACCGGCCATCGTTTTCGGGATACGGTGTTGGCCTTGGGGGGCAGTCGCCATCCAATGGATGTGTTTAAAGCGTTTCGGGGACGGAAACCCAGCACCCAAGCCCTGTTGCGTCATCGCGGTTTAGTGGCGGCTTAGGGGGGCGGGGACGGATCGCGATCTAGTGGTCGCGATCCGTCCCCGGCGGAATGCTGCTACCCTGCTACCCCGAGTGACAGTAGCTTAGGGGGGGGAGTGCTTGCCTGAGAAAAGGGCTCTGGGGGGCTATGCCCAGTTCCTATCTGTTCGGAGCAGATAGGAACTTATATTAATTATTAATGCCTTATAAGTTAGCGGTACCATGAGGCACACAGTCTAGGGTAAGAGGGAATACACTAGAGCAGGCGTAGTCAATGTAACCGTTGCTGGGCTAGGTTAAAGATGCTTTCGCCAAACATCCGTAGTATCTGAGTTAAAAGTGTAAAAAAATACCATTCCCGCCATCCGTGTCTCGGCAACGATGACCGGTTGGATAGGTAATACATGATCAACAGGGCATGGAGCAGACACTGTTAGGAGGACGATATCAGATCTTGCGGCGGCTAGGTTCTGGGGGGTTTAGCCGTACCTTTTTGGTGTCTGATCTGCACTTGCCCAACCACCCCCGCTGCGTGATCAAGCAGCTCAAGGTGCAGGATAAGGACACAGGCACCCTCGACATGGCCCGACGGCTGTTTGGCACCGAGGCCAGGGTTCTCTATCAACTGGGCAATCATCCTCAAATTCCGGCGCTATTGGCCCATTTTGAAGAAAAACGAGAATTTTATCTAGCCCAAGAATATATTGAAGGGAGCCGCCTAAGCCGTCAAATTGAAGAGGGTAAGCCGTGGTCTGAAACCCGAGTGGTCTTACTGCTGCAAGAAGTTCTCGAAATCCTGGCCTTTGTGCATCGCCAACAGGTGATTCACCGAGATATTAAGCCATCTAACTTAATTCGCCGTCATCGAGATGGCAAGCTGGTGCTGATTGACTTTGGGGCTGTCAAACAAGTCTCTACCTCGCCCCTGATGGATGCGGAAACCGGTGCTACCAATTTGACGGTGGCTATTGGTACCCATGGCTATATGCCGAACGAGCAGTATGCGGGTAAACCCCGGTTTAGTAGTGATGTTTATGCGGTGGGAATTTTAGGCATTCGTGCCCTCACTGGCATCGCCCCCCAAAAACTCGATGAGGATCCGGTCACCAGTGAACTAGATTGGCGCAAGCAGGCGCCGTCAGTCTCCTCATCCTTGGCCCATGTGCTGGATATGATGGTGCGCTATGACTTTCGCGATCGCTATCCCACCGCCCAAGAAGCCTTAGAAGCCCTACAAAATCTGCCTAATTCATGCCAGGGGTTGATTGGCAACCACATCTATCAAACTTGGATGAAGGGAGCCCATGGCCTGAAGCCCATGCTGTCGGGAAGCCTCGCTGAGGCCACCGAGGTGGATGAGGCCTCAGAACTGACGGCAGTGATTAAGGATCCAGATTCTACCTCACTGTTTCCCCTGGATGCGGGGTTCACCAATGGCCATAGCCCTGAGGGGGTTTTGCCCCAAGCCACGAGTAGCAGCCAACGGGTTAACCGGCTAGGCTTCTGGCGACGCCCCACTGTAATGGCGAGTTTGGTGGGGGTCGGGATGCTTGCCGTTGCCCTATGGCAAAGCGGTCTAACGGTGGCGTTTGAACCCAAGACTAGCGATGGGATGGTGGCATTTCAGTCCGCTGATCCTCCCGATTTAGCGCTTAATCTGGGAATGTTGCTGCCGCCAGCAGAGAAAGTTGTGTTCTTAACTGATCAGGGGGATAGTCTCTTGAAAAAGGGGCGCTATCCTGATGCGTTGGGCCTTTATGATGAAGCCATTCAGATCAAGTCGGACCACGCCCCCGCCTACTTGGGGCGGTGTAAAACATTGATTGCCCTGAAGCGCCCCAGTGAGGCGATTGTCGCCTGTGATGATGCTTTGGCCTACAGCGCCTACTACCCTGACGCGGTGCGCAGTAAGGGTAACGCTGAAGAGCAGCAGGGACGGCTGTTAGCGGCCCTGGCCCTGTACGAACAGACGAATCAGAAAATGCCAGCGATGTCTCAAGCCTGGGTGGACCGAGGTCGGGTGCTGCAAAAGCTGGGGCGATCCGCCGAGGCGATCGAAGCCATTGAACGTGCCATTGCCTACGATCGCGATTCTGTTGAGGCCTGGACCGTTCGGGGAGAGGCGACCCTAGCCCTAAAACGATACGAACAATCCATTCTGGCTCTGGAAAAGGCCCTGCAACTGGATCCTGACCATGAGCCAGCGATCGCGCTTCGCCAACAGGTGCGTCAAGCTTTGGGCCGCTGAGCCCAACCCCTGAGCCCAAGCCCCTTGGCTGTTAAGCCTCGATCACCTGGACTTTCACCTCTGTATCCAGGGAAGCGGGCACCCGTGCCCCTGCTTCGGTACTGCCGATGACGGGCGCGGTTTGGGCCGGGAACGCACTCGCTACCAAAACAATGTGGCGATCGGTCACAGCTAGGCCGTGGGTGGGGTCAAACCCCCGCCACCCCCCGCCTGGTATGTAGACTTCGGCCCAGGCATGTAAGTCGCGATCGCTAATCGTACTGTCTCCTTCTTCATAACCACTGACAAAGCGAGCCGCCAGCCCAACGCAGCGGCAGGCCTCCATAAACAACACGGTCAGATCACGACAACTGCCCATTTTTTTCCCCCAGGTCATGCCCGGAGACCAAGGGCGACCCGTGGAGCGGGTAATGTACTGACAGGTTTCATAAATTCGCTGAGTCAAGGCGGTGAGAAACAGGCCCGCATTGCCATTGACCTGATGCAACAGGTCTTGGGCTAAGTCAACCACCCCAGGGGCTGGGGCTGGGTATAGCGGAGCGTGTAGGTAAGCATAGAGGTTGGCCGCCAGGGACGTAGGATAATCGAACGGCAACGTCACTGCCCAAGGTTCGGCGAGGTAATCAAAGGCATTGGTGCGATAGGTTTCTACCTCAGCCGTGGTGACAATGGTGAGCTGCGCCGTGGGCTCGGGAGTAAACCATAACCCAAGGATCTGATTACCGCCCACATCCACAAGACTCGACTGCCGCTGGGGAGTCGGGCTGACGTCCAACTTAAATCGTAATAACTGCTGGGCAGCATCGCTGCGGGGCCGGAGATGCAGGGTGTGGGAACGCAGGACGACCGGCTGTTGATAACGATATTGGGTATGGTGCTGAATGCGATAGCGCATGGGCTTTAGGGATGAACGTTAGCTGGGAAATTCTGAATCGGCCAGGAGTCAGGAGTCAGGAGTCAGGAGCCAGAAGCCAGTCCGTTCTTGTATTCTGCCCCCTGAATTCTATTACGGGGATAACATCTCGCTTGAAGAAATACGATCTCAACCCAAAATTTCCGTCGAAAGATACAGATTTTCTTAAGATTTCTGACTTAGGATGACTTACCGTCGCCCTTTTAAGAACACAACATTGTAGGTTGTCGAATTTAATCAGTTTCAGCTGATGGGGCGCTGATTAGTGGTGGTTAACTTGATGGGATCCACCTATCTTAGTAATTGTTTTTCATGATCCCCACCCCTGGGGAAACTTAAGAAGAGGTCAGATTTTGCCTGGCTTGGCGATCGCCTAGAGCGGGGGGATCGCCTATTCTGAAATGATCCCATGGTTAAGTATTTATGAAATGACGTTGCGCCCGCTGACGAGACTTGACATAATGATGAGTAAGGTAAACCGATTTTTCTTTTGCAAAGGCCTCGCAATGAAGTTTCTCGTTGCGGGCTTATTTTTACCTAACCCAACTTTAAAAACATGCCAAAGTTCATAGCTAAAAAGTAGCCGGAGTCACAAAATGATTTGCAATTCTCAACAGGTCCACTGTCCTAACTGTGGTGCTCTGGCCGAGCGGCACCAGATCGATCCCGATCAGTTGGTGCGCACCCAATGTCCTGCCTGTGATTATTTGATGATTACCTGCGCTAGGACTGGCAGGGTGATTGAAGCCTATGCTCCGGGGTTATTTGCCAGTGCGGCTCGCTAGCTACAGCTCGCTAGCCAGTAACCACGATCGCTGCGCTGTCTCGTCCTGAGTTATCCCATTGTATTCCCTCGCTGGTCGGCCGACCTAGGTCGGCCAGTTGTGGTATGGGCCGATCTTGATCCCTACCAGCATCGCTACCGGCCGCAGCCAAAAAATTCGCTCTAGCCAGAAATTTCGGTTTAGAGTTTAGGCATGGCGTTCACCCAGGGCAAGATTTATGACAATCGAGGGGACAACTGAGGGCATTGACCTAATTCTGCGGCAGTGTCGGCTGGTGGGCGCCCCCGATCTGGTCGATATTGCCATCTCTGATGGCCGCATCTATGCCATCTCCCCTCGTCTGGAGGTACTGGCGGCTCAGGAACTGGCGATCGCGGGCCGATTAGTCAGCCCACCCTTTGTGGAATCTCATATTCATCTAGACTCGGCCCTGACGGCCGGACAACCCCGCTGGAACCAAAGCGGCACCCTGTTCGAAGGAATTGATATTTGGCGCGATCGCAAGCAGTCCTTGACCCTAGAGGACGTCAAAACTCGGGCGATCGCCACCCTCAAGCAGCAAGCACAGCAGGGGGTGCTGTTTGTGCGCACCCATGCCGATGTCAGTGAACCTAACTTGATTGCCCTTCAGGCCCTGCTTGAGGTGCGGGATGCCGTTAAAGATTGGATCACCGTGCAGGTGGTCGCCTTTCCTCAAGATGGCATCTATGGTAGCGACGGCAACGATGCACTCCTAGAAACCGCCCTGAAGCTCGGAGCCGATGCCGTTGGCGGCATTCCTCACTACGAAATGACCCGAGAAGACGGGGTGCAATCAGTCCACCGTATCTTTGAACTGGCCCATCGCTATGACACCCTGATCGACATTCACTGCGACGAAATTGACGACGATCAATCCCGATTCCTAGAAGTGGTCGCCGCTAGCGCCACGCGATCGGGACTAGGGGCAAGAGTCACGGCCAGCCACACCACCGCCTTGGCCTCCTACAACAATGCCTACGCCATGAAGCTGATGGGCCTATTAGCCAAATCCGGCATCAATTTCATTGCTAATCCACTGATCAACATTACCCTGCAAGGACGGACAGATACCTATCCCAAACGACGCGGGGTGACACGGGTCAAAGAACTCTGGCAGCAGGGGCTGAATGTCAGCTTAGGCCATGACTGTGTCCAAGATCCCTGGTATAGCTTGGGCACCGGCAACATGTTGACAGTGGCCGCAATGGCCGTCCATGTCTGTCAGATGACAGGCCAAGCCGAAATTGACGCCTGCTATGACATGGTGACCATGAATGGGGCCAAGACCCTCAAAGTAGAATCTGACTATGGCATCGCCGTCGGTCGCCCGGCCAATCTGATAGTGTTAGATGCCGAAACTCCTTACGATGCTATTCGACGCACCGCCACCGTCACCCAAGTGATTTCCCGGGGGCGGCTATTGGTGGAAACCCAGCCCTCGGTATCCACCTGGTATGGAAATTAGCGTCTATGGGCCTGCTGGGTCCGAGAGCCAGTTTTGCAGCTGTTCCCATAGCGACCCAGGTCCAACCCCCAAAACAAAGTACAAGACCAGCAACACAAAGCCAATAAACAACGCCATTTGCAGCGTATTCCTAATCAGCTTAAACACCCAACCAAACACCAAGATAGCGACAACAATCGCTCCTAGGACAATCAGTAGCTCCATCTATCTATGCCTCCCGCAACAGGTGTTAAAGTGGCAGGGAAATCCACCACTTGCAGCCATTCGGCTTTTCTGCGCCTATGACCCTCGCCCTTGGCACTGCCCTCAAACATGGCTCCTATGTGATTGATGCCCAGGGCATCGACGACACCATTGGTCCAGTGTATTTGGCCACCCATGTGCCTAAAGGTGAATGGGTCCAGTTGCGCATTCTGGGTAGTCGCCATCCCGAAGCTATCCCTCCAACTGAGGTCCGACAAGGGTTTTATCACCATCTGGAGACCCTGCCCACCTGGCAACATCCTTTATTATCAGGGGTATTATCGGGGTTTGAAGAAGACGGGGTATGCTACCAAACCTTACCCACCACCCTAGGGGTGCCCTTGTCCCGGTTGGTATCGCCTCAGGTGCCATTCCCTGTTGATCGTAGCCTGGCTCTGATGCATCAACTCTACAGCGGGTTAAACGTCCTACGATCCTTTGGTTGGGGGGGCTTGCGTTTGCATTTAGACCAATTCTGGCAGGGGGCCGATGGCCAAACCTTGACGTTCGTCGGATTTGATTTGCCCCCCGCAGAGCCAGCGGATGACGCTACCCTAGAGCCAGCTGTGGTAAAGGCTCTAAGTCGCCTGCTTTATACCCTGCTTACCGGTTACCCAGCGGCAGCCACCCAAGCTCCTTTAGCGGTGGATATGCGCCACCGTCAGCCTAGTCTGCCCCCCAGCCTGGATGCACTGGTGGAACCTGGTAGTCATGGTGCTGCCCCCCTCTCCTTGGCCGCTTGGGGGGCGTTACTTCCCTCCCTCAACCAGATGTCACCGGCCTCGAATACCCAAGCCATCCAGCCAACTCCACCGCCCCCCCAGCCTGTGCCTGCCCCCAGCCCTCATGCCCAATCCACAGGTGGGGGAATCACCCATCCTGCATCCCAAGGCGCTCCTACAACTCAAATTCTGGCCCCTCATCAGCCCCCAGTCGGTCAGCGACGCTCGGCTTGGACACCCTTGGCCCTAGGGTTAACAGGCCTGGTGGCCAGTTTAGCTGGGCTTAGTCTGGGCCTCTATGCTCGCTTACAACCCGCCAACGTTTCGTCGTCCCCGGCTGCGGATCGCTTCAACCCCAATCAGTCCTTCCCTTCCTTACCTGACTGGTCAGAGAACACCCTCTGGCAGCCTTGGGATCAAGCCCCTAGTTTGCGTCGCCGACCGAACTATGGCGATGCTCCCCCCAGCCGCTTCGAAGAGACCCAACCTAACTCAGCCCCGGAGTTGGGCCTACCGTCTACCCCCCAGCCCCAAGTGCCAGCCCCAGATCCCACCGCTGCGCCACCCATGCCCGACCCAGAACCAGCTCCAAGGGAACGGCGGCCAGATCCTGTAGAAGCCGCTCCTTCTCCCCCCCCAGAGGGAACATCCAACGGCGGCACTCAGCGGCGAGAAGCCGCTCCGCCGGTTGATCCGCCGCCGCCCCTAGCGCCCCCTTCCTTACCTCAGGCCCCAGCCCCCTCCCCATCTCCCTCTTCTGGAGCTACCCCAGGTGCCGCCCCAGGGATATCGGCTCCAGCCCCTCCAACCAATCACACTCGCCCTGCTGCTCCTGCCCCTGGGGACTCGCAAGTTAATCAAGTCCCAGCGTCATTCCCGCACAGGCGGGAATCCCTGATGGGATAGCGGCTCTAGCGGGTACTTTATGGTGAGCTGCATCCCCAAGCTCTAGCTAAGCGTATTACAGCAAATACTTTATGTGTGTCATCCATGGTGTGTCATCCATGGCCTAAAGATGGTTGAGCCCATAAGTGGGCTTGTATCTGCTGAGATGTTTGGTTCAGAAACCCAGCTACCCTCCGGGTTTATCATGGGCTGAAGATGTTAAGAGGGTTATAATTTTATAAACCTAGGTAAGCATCCACTGAGGATAACTATGAGCGACCCTATGCTGCACGCATTTTTTGTTGGCCGCGCCTTGGCCGAGGTGCTCAACGAGCAGGCCGAACGTCTGGTCACAGACAGCTTAAGCCTGCTGGGTAAGTTTGATGCGGAGCAGCGCGAACGCCTGCGACAATTGACAGAGGATGTGATGGCCCGGGCCCAGCAAGCGGAAGCGGAAGCGGCTCAGACTGCCTCTGGGGTAATTTCCACCGCTGGCTCTGGTACAGATGGCTCATCAACCCAAGATTTACAAGCCACCATCGATACCTTACGGGCCGAGGTTGCTCAAGTGCGGGTGGCGCTGCAGCAATATCGCACCACGGTCTGAGGGCTAGGGGCCATCTGTAGCTCCTCACCCAATCAACCTGGCTGTTATGTTCAAGGGGTGACAGCCAAGTTTTTTGATGGGCTGAGTTATCGTCTTATATAGAACCGGACTAAGGGTATAGGAGTTTGAGTGTCCGCTGTTTCAGATTCATCTGCACCGCCTGTGGCTGACTCATTACCGCAAGGGGATGGGAAAGATGTCGTGGGCCAATCTCAGGACGTCCTGCCGGAGATTATGGGAGCATCGTCGGCCCATAGCTCTGCCTCAAACGGCCATGTTGCGGTTTCTACCGTAGAAAAACCTTTGGTATTTACCCAAGACGCTTACCGGTGGAACCGAGGTCACTATTCTCGCCAGCGGCGATTTGTGGATATCTGGGGATTTGTGCTGCGGTTGCTAGGGGCTCGGTGGCTCTATGGTAAAGCTTGGAGCTATGGGGGCACGATCACTCCAGAGAAACAAGCGGCCCGCCGCCGTCGGTTAGCTGTTTGGATTCGACAGACACTGTTGGAACTAGGTCCCACCTTCATTAAAGTTGGGCAGCTTTTTTCGACTCGGGCAGATATTTTCCCGATTGAGTTTGTTGAAGAGCTCTCGAAGCTGCAAGACCGAGTACCAGCCTTTAGTTATGAGCAAGCCCGCCAGATCATTGAGACTGATCTGGGCAAGCCTATTCAAACCCTTTACCGCACCTTTGATCCAATTCCCCTAGCCGCAGCCAGCCTTGGTCAAGTGCATCGGGCTCAGCTTCACAATGGCGAAGAGGTGGTGGTCAAGGTACAGCGACCGGGCTTAAAGGCACTATTTACGATTGATCTGTCTATTCTCAAAGGCATTGCTCACTATTTCCAAAATCACCCTAACTGGGGCAAGGGCCGAGACTGGGTCGGCATTTACGAAGAATGCTGTCGCATTTTGTGGCAAGAAATTGATTATCTAAATGAAGGTCGCAACGCTGATACTTTCAGGCGAAACTTTCGCCAAGCAGACTGGGTGAATGTGCCCCGGGTATTTTGGCGGTTTACCTCGCCTCGGGTGCTGACCCTGGAATATATGCCAGGGATTAAAATCAGCCACTACGATGCTCTGGAGGCCGCCGGTCTAGATCGTAAGCGGCTAGCTCAACTAGGCGCTCAAGCCTATTTACACCAGCTCTTGGGTGAGGGTTTCTTCCATGCTGATCCTCATCCCGGTAACATTGCTGTCAGCCTAGACGGTTCCCTGATTTTCTATGACTTTGGCATGATGGGCCAGGTTCAGCCGGTGACGCGCCAGCGGTTAATGGGAACGTTTGTGGGTGTTGCCCAGCGTAATGCTGATCAAGTCATGGATTCCCTGATTGAGCTGGGGGCTCTGGCTGAAGTGGAAGACATGAGCCCAGTCCGTCGTTCTATCCAATATATTTTGGATAATTTCATGGACAAACCCTTTGAGGAGCAGTCCATTGATGCCATTAGCGACGACTTGTATGCGGTGGCCTACGACCAGCCCTTCCGATTTCCGGCCACCTTCACCTTTGTGATGCGGGCGTTTTCTACCCTAGAAGGGGTTGGCAAAGGGCTTGATCCCGAGTTTAATTTTATGGAGGCGGCTAAGCCGTTTGCGGCACAGCTTATGAATACTGGCAATTCGACCGATGGTACCAATAGCCTATTGGGGGAAATTAGCCGTCAAGCAGCCCAGGTCAGTACATCGGCCCTAGGCTTGCCCAGACGCATTGAAGATACTCTCGATAAGCTAGAACGGGGAGATATTCGAGTGCGGGTGCGATCAATTGAAACTGATCGCGCCTTGCGGCGCATTAGTGGCGTTAGCATGGCTAATAACTATGCTATTTTGGTGGGCGCGTTCACCCTTTCAGCAACTGGGTTACTATTGTCTGAATTAGCCTGGTTAGCGCTACTGCCTGGGGCGTTAGCTCTGGTCACAGGGATAGCCTTTATCCGATCGGTGATGAAAGTAAACCGGGCTGACCGGCTGCCTTAACCCTTACGTAACCCATATGTTATGGTAGATTGCCAGTTTTCAGGATTGTCTGATCCTGGGTTGGTGCGCACGAGCAACCAGGATGACTACTACATTGATCCTGATGGGCGCTTCTTTATTGTGGCCGATGGCATGGGTGGGCATGCTGGCGGGCAAGAGGCCAGCCGATTAGCCACAATAACCATCAAAACCTTTCTAGACCAGCATTGGCACGGCGAAGTGCCGACAGAAACCCTGCTGAAAAAAGCGCTTGGTCAGGCGAATATGGCCATTTTGGCTGACCAGCGTCGCTATCCTGAGCGGGCGGATATGGGTACCACTGTGGTTATCTTGACCTTTCGTGACCAGGATGCCCAACCCTGGTGCGCCCATGTCGGCGATTCTCGCCTATATCGTCTTCGAGGTCATTTGCTTGAGCAACTGACAGAAGACCACACCTGGATTGCCCGAGCCATTCGAGAAGGGGAGTTAACGGCCCTAGAGTCTCGCAATCATCCCTGGCGCCATGTCCTTTCCCAGTGCCTAGGACGGGAAGATTTAGCCCAGATTGAGGTGCAGCCTATTCAGGTGCAGTCTGGCGATCGCCTGATGTTGTGCAGTGATGGCCTCACTGAAGAATTGTCAGATCATTTAATTGCCTCGCAACTTAAGTCCGTGCGGGCTTGTGAGGCCGCTGCAACGGCCCTGGTTAATGCCGCCAAGCAGCGGGGAGGGCGGGACAACATTACGGTCGTGGTCGTCAATCTACTGGCTGAGAAAGCGTCTGCTTCCTAGCCTAGTGGTCTGTCAAGCTTAAATCTGGAGGTTGGGTGAAATGCTAGTAAACCTAACAGGGCTTACTGCTGTTGGGTTTGCTCCCCTGGCGACGCTGAGTCCAGAGCACACCCTACGCGAACGCGAACACTTCATTCCACCCAACTGCCGAGAGCTCTCATGATCTGATTTGACAAACCACTAGGCCTCCGTACCAGGGCCTGTGGCTACAACAGCTAAAAAATCCAGAAAGAAGTTTACTCTGAGCATTTTTACTTAGAGACAGTTGGTAAATAAGTGTAAAACCAGGGTAGGGAGGTGACGTCTGTGGGATGAATTGCTATAGCCCCTTTTGATCCCAAAGACGGATGCACTATTGTCAAATGATTGTTATATTTCGTAAAATGATCAGCAATGGTACATTCCCATGTTGTGGTTATGGCCAGGTCCGATCTCTCATGTCGTGGCTTTTTGGCTAACTATCCAGTTTCTAGGCCTTTGCAGGCTGGATTCTGGTTTAGGGCTATTGATCCCCGTTTGGGGGTGTTGTTCTCTCTCAGGAGTAAATCCATGAATGAACCGATGCAACTCTCTTTGGAACAGCAGTTCAACCTCAAGTCTTTCGAGACCCAGGTTGACAAAATGAGCCGAGAACAGGCTCAGCAGTTCCTGGTTAAGCTTTATGAGCAAATGATGATGCGGGAAACCATGTATAAACACTTTTTGAAGCATGAGTGGGGTATTGGCCCTAACCCGCAGATTTAGTCCCATAGCCGACCGTCCGAGTTAACGCACTGAAGACGGCGACCTCCCTCTCTCGCAAGGTTCTGAGAATCAGGCTGGGGATGTTGGGGCGTCAGCTTCGATGCTTGTCACTAATTCTATAGTTCTACTTCTTCTTGCTGATTTTTAAGACCTAGCTTTATGATCCGTCCAGGGCGGATGTTAGAGCATAATTTTATTCAAAGACAAAGAAACACTGGAAGCAATAAAGCCTAGGAACATAGGTAGATTTCAGGGTTATCTGGGATGTCATGCCATTGATCTGCATGATGGTCGTCATTGGATTGACTGATCCTATGGCAACTGAAGGCTGCACTCATCACTTATCTTTCTAGGAACCTATCTCCAAAAGGGTGCTGACGCAGCTGTGATAGAGCTGAGTCTGGTTAACGAACCGGTCAGGACCTTCTGGGTTAAATGCCTCGTTCAGGGGTTATGGTAATAAATAAGGCCAAAACTGTAGCCCTTTGAGGGCATGGTTGGTGTGGATGGCAATCGGCTTGCCTTGTACCCATTGTCTTACCCAGAAGAGGAGATTATGTTTCGACGGGCTCTGATTTGTACGGACTTTACCGATGGCATCTATCGTTTGGCTCAGTTTGCACCAAGCCTGGCCAAGGGAGGGTTTCAGTCACTGATCTTTTTTCACAATGTGCCGATTGAGACAGAGCGGGAAATTCCTCGGGAAGAGCCTGAAAAACTGGCGGAGGCTAAAGACCAGTTGACCCAACTGCTAAGGGAAGTGCCGGAGGACGTAGAGGTTGTCGTTGAAGTCCTGATGGGGCGCCCTGGCGATAATATTGTGCGGTTGGCCAAGCAGTACCAGGTGGATGTCATCTTTCTAGGAACACCCACCCGCACCATGTTGGAAGAAAAGCTGTTTGGCAGCACAACCACACAGCTGTCAGAAAAATCTGGTGTACCATTGATCATTTTACGCCCTCAGCTGGTTGCTACCTACACGACAGAAGAACTGTCCTTGCGCTGTCGTCATCTCTTCCGGTATCTGCTGCTCCCCTATGATGGTTCCCCTGGAAGCAAAGTACTGGTCGACTATATTCGCAAACAAGTGCAAAACAACCCGAATTCAGTATTGGAGAGGGTCAGATTACTACGGGTGATCGACGATACTGTTCGTCGAGAACTGCAGGGAGATCATCCGATGCAGGAGGCCCAGCAAGAGTTGGAACAAGTACAAGCCGACTTGGCGGCTTTGAACCTGGTGGTTAACATTAACATCGTCAAAGGGGATCCCATTCAGGAAATTATGGCTGTAGCCGAAAAGCATGACATTGGGGCGATCGCCATTTGTTCAAGCGATGGTGGAGGACTGTTTAAGTGGTCGGCCCCTAGCCTAGCTCGGGAGGTGTTGCGCCAGAGTTGGCACCCGGTATTGTACATCCCGTCCTAATAAACCCCTGCCTTGGCATCCCTTACTCTGACCAATTAGCACCAGTATCCACATAGATAGACTCTAGCTTTTGCAGCACCCGAGGCTTAAGGGCTGTGTTCAGCTCATTGCGCAACAGGTCTCGGCTGGTGGCGGTAGCGCCGAGGGAAGGTCGGCTACGGGCTGTGATCGCCCACTCTTGCAACATACTGCATTGGGGTTGGGCAACGGTGCAGGTGAGCACATGGGCACAGCGGCGGGGGTTCTCTAGGGCAAACAGGAGAAGTTTATAGACGCCAGTCTGCCCCAGGAGCCCTGCTATTGTTTGCCCTTGGGAAGTTTTGAGGTCAATGTAGCAGGGCAACCAGCGAGCCCCATGGGCACTGCTATATAACACGGTCAACCACAGCATCATGGGATGGGGAGACATGGTGCAGATGAAGGTGTTATAACGCGTGCTAATCAGCCGTCGGTTAATCTCCACTCCAGGCATCATGGCCCATAGGGTAGCTAAGTTCCCCTGGCTACTGGGCAACAGGTGAGGAAAGACAATTTCAGCAATCGGCTTGGTTTGCGGCCAGACGGTAAGACGACAGGCTTGGTCTTCGGCTAACCCTTCTTCTGGGGAGGGCTGGCGGGTTACTGGTACCCGGGTCAGGGTGGTGCCAATCCGCTGACTAATACGAAAGCCGTTAACATAGCGAGACTCGAGGGGCTCCAGAGCCTGCAAGATAGCTTGAATGTTATGGGGGCGATCGCTGGGCTGTTTCGCCATACAGCCTAGCACCAGGTCTTCTAGAAGCTTAGGAATCTTAAGGTTGCCGTCTACATCGCTGATGCGCTTTGGGGTGTCTTGTTGATGCACCTTGTACCAGCCACCAAAGGTGTGACTATTGGCCCTCAGGGGTAAATGGCCAGTCAGCATCTGGAACATTAAGATGCCCAGGCTATAAATGTCGGAACGGTTATCGAGTTCTAGGCCCTCCATCTGTTCAGGGGAGGCATAGGCCAGGGTACCCATAAAGCAGTTGGTTTGATCGCTGCCTGTTTGTACCAACTTGGCGATGCCAAAGTCTAGGATTTTTGCCAGTTCCCCTAGGGTCGGATCCTGGATAATCATGATGTTGCTGGGCTTGATATCCCGATGGATAATTGGCACTGGCTCGGCTTGCCCTTTGAGGGTAATGCCGTCATGGGCGGCCTGTAGCCCCAGGCACAGTTGACGGATCAGCCCCAGAAACCGAGGAATGGGCAAGGGTTCCTGGTTAATTAGCTGGCTTAAACTTTGCCCTTTGAGGTACTCCATGACGTAAAACGGAACTCCGTCTTCGTTGACGCCATAGTCTGTTACTCGGACAACGTGAATACTTTTTTGTCCTAGCTGGGCACAGGTCATTGCTTCTTGCATGAAGCGTTGCCTTAGACTTTCCCCAGGCAAGGTTTGCGATAAAAATTTAACGGCAACTTTGACCCCGCCCAGCAGGGTATCTTCGGCCAGGTAAACCCTGCCCATCGACCCCTGCCCCAGGGGCTCCATGAGTTCGTAGCGATTTGCTAACTGACAACCTAAGTTTGAATCAACCATTAGCTTTGAGCTAACCACTGTGGCGTATATCTCTAGCATGCCCATTTAGACAACCGTTAGACCGAAATTGGCACCAAGTCTCAGGCTCTTGTTAGGTTTTGGACGGTTGACCTAATCATTTACATACTCTGGCACGCACACCCTGATAAGACCCCTTGCACTTAGAGGCTAACTCGATACTAACTCCCAGGTGTACCCGAACCTTGTAATTGCAGCGTCGCTTCCATGGCACTGGTAAGGTAGTGCCCGGTCATAATGCCGCTGGATAAATGATATTGCTGCTGATTCAGCCGATACAGGGTTTCAAAACCAGTTCGGCGTTGGCGATCGCCCAAGGCCCAATACCGTTGAATAATGGAGTCAGGAGCCACCCAGCCTTCGCCTTCTACCCGCCCCAATAGGCTGTGCTGTAGCACAAAGGTATACTGGCAGTCTCCGCTAGTCAGCCGACCCCGATACTGCAAGGCCATTTCCTGGGGCTGGGCATCGGGAAAAATCAATTTCATCACCATCGTAAACCAGTCGTCCCGGCTCCAGGCGACCAAAATTTTCCCCTTGACAGGCACCGGTAGTCGGTCTCGTTCAATCCAACTGCCTTGCAATGTCCAACGTCCTGGTTCAATTAAAAAGCTATGAACCACGGGCTGCTCCCCAAACCATACATCCCCACTATGCTATGGCGCTCATTGTTCTGGCGCTAACGGCTCTATCCGGCATCATTTTGGTGAGCATCCAGACTATGCTCCCTGACTCAGTTTAGCCCAAGTCTAAGCTGGCGTCTGACGCTGATCGCTGGAATATCTTAAGCGCAGTCCATACTAGATAATCAGCTAGAAGGCTCTACGGATAGTTAAGGTGCCCTAGCACAACCGGTAAAGTAGCCCCGGTCACGGTGGGTAAGTTCCCTGGAAACCGCTGCCAGTGCCAAAAGCCTAGGACGGCAAAGGCGATCGCCTCTTTATAGCTGGCCGATAGGCCGACTACATCCGTCGACATCACCGGACAGTCTGGGCAGTAGGCCTGGAGTCGGTCCATCAGCACTGGGTTGCGACTGCCACCGCCCCCCACCAAAATGGCATCTGGTTGATCGGGTAAAAAGGTCAAGTATTCTTGGGCGATGGCGGCGGCTGTAAATTCTGTCAGGGTTGCCACCAGATCGGTCGGGCTCAGGCCCCGCTGCTGAGCCATAGGGAAACACTGGTTAAAAAAGCTCCAGCCAAACAGCTCCCGTCCAGTAGACTTGGGCGGGGGTTGGGCAAAGTAGGGGTGCTTTAGCCACTGCTGCACCAGGTCTAAGCATGCTGTGCCCTGAGACGCCCAGGTGCCGTCGCGATCGTAGGTTAGGGTGCCTTCAGATAGGGTAGTCATGGCAATGTCAATCAGTGAGTTGCCAGGGCCAGTATCCCACCCCAATACCTTAGGGGGGATCGCTTGCCGCTGGGGCCAGGGGGGCAGATAGGTGACATTGCCAATGCCGCCAATGTTCTGCACACAGCGCCGCTGCTGGGCATGGCTGAGCAAACACAGATCTACAATCGGCACTAGGGGAGCCCCTTCACCGCCAGCTTCCAGGTCGGCTCGGCGAAAATCACTGACCACAGGGCAGTTGACCTGACGGGCGATCGCCGCTCCCCGACCAAGTTGCACACTGTAGCCCAGGCGGTTGCCGGGCTCCACTGGCCGGTGAAACACCGTTTGGCCATGGGACGCCACTAAGTCGGTCGAGCCAGCTTGGGCCATCAACGCTTGGGCCGCCTGGACAAACTCATGGGCAATGGCATCGTCAAGGGTGGCTAGATCGGCCATGGCCAGGGGATGTCCAGCGCACACCTGGGTAATCTGCTGTTTTAAGTCGGTGGGGTAGGGATAGGTGAGACCATCGACGTAGTGGACGGTGATGGCATATCCTGCCCCCTCAATCTCCACCAGGGCGGCATCAATACCATCAATCGATGTGCCGCTAATTAGCCCAATAACCCGCATGGATAAACTGCCTGAAACGACGACGATAATCGAGATATCCGACTTGTGCAGCTAGACCGGTAACTTTTCTAGCCCCTTATTACTGCCAATGACCACCATTAATCCCCCAGATTGCAGGCGGGTGACAGGACTGGGGTTAATTTCAAATTTGTCAGCCTGGCCGTTTTGGCTGATAGCCAACAGGGTGAGCTCATAGCGGTTGCGCAAATCCAAATCCACGATGGTCTTTTGGTCGAAGGCTTCAGGTACCACTACCTCGGCAATGCTGTGGTCAGGGTCAATTTCAAATCGATCTAGAATCCCCGGGGAGGTGAGGGAGCGGGCCAACTCGCAGCCCATTTCATGTTCTGGGAACACCACATGGTCAGCCCCTACCCGGTCTAAAAGCTTGCCATGAATCTCTGACGATGCCTTGGCTACCACGTTTTTCACCCCTGCTTCCTTCAGGTTAAGGGTGGTAATGATGCTTTCTTCCACGTAGTTGCCGATCGCCACAATTACCGTATCAAAATCAGTAATGCCAGCTTCTTTCAGGGCACTGGGCTGGGTGGTATCCAGTTGGAGAGCATGGGCGGCGATTTGATCGGTCAGAGCCTGGCTAACTCGGCGTTCATCGGTATCGGCCGCTAACACCTCATAGCCTAGACCATGCAATGTACCGCACACGGCCCGGCCAAAACGGCCTAAGCCAATAACCGCAAACTGCCGATTCGGCGATCGCATTTTACGGAGAAAACTCAATGATGATAGGTTCACAGACATGCCTACAAGACGATAACAGGCCAGCTTTGAAACAATCTCTAACCTGTACCATTATTCACTACTAACTGTAGTTGCCGATGGAATTCCTTGCTCGCTGAGAATCCTTTTTTGCTAGGCTAGCCTAATGGTTTCGGGGAACAAATCGACGTGAATATGCAACTTGGTCGTGGCAAAACAGCTCGTAGAGCATATGGAATTGATGAAATTGCGCTGGTACCTGGCCCCAGAACTCTGGATCCCAGCTTAGCTGACACTCGTTGGCAGATCGGTGGGATTGAGCGGGAGATTCCAATTATCGCCAGTGCCATGGATGGCGTCATCGATGTGTCTATGGCAATCCAGTTATCTCAACTGGGGGCTCTAGGGGTTTTGAACTTAGAAGGCATTCAGACCCGTTACGAGAACCCCAACCCAGTCCTCGATAAAATTGCAGCCGTGGGCAAAGACGAGTTTGTGGGCTTGATGCAGTCGCTCTATGCCGAGCCAATTAAACCAGCCCTGATCAGTCAGCGAATTCAAGACATTAAGGCTGGGGGCGGCATTGCTGCGGTCAGCGTTACCCCTGCCGGCGCCGCCAAGTTTGGCGAGACCTTGGCCGCTGCCGGAGCCGACTTGGTATTCGTGCAGGCCACCGTGGTCTCCACGGCCCACCTCTCCCCTGAGTCGATCGCGCCCCTAGATTTGGCTAACTTTTGTGCCGCCATGCCTATGCCAGTGATCTTAGGCAACTGCGTCACCTATGATGTGGCCTTGAATTTGATGAAAGCTGGAGCGGCGGGCGTCCTGGTGGGCATTGGCCCAGGGGCAGCCTGTACCTCCCGGGGTGTGCTCGGTATTGGGGTGCCTCAGGCTACCGCTGTGGCTGACTGTGCCGCCGCCCGTGACGAGTATTTTCAGACCACAGGGCGCTATGTCACCCTGATTGCCGATGGCGGGTTAGTCACCGGGGGCGACATCTGCAAATGTATTGCCTGTGGGGCCGATGGGGTGATGATTGGGTCACCCTTTGCCCGAGCAGCTGAAGCCCCGGGGCGAGGGTTCCACTGGGGCATGGCCACCCCTAGCCCAGTGCTGCCCCGGGGCACCCGGATTCGGGTTGGCACCACGGGTAGCCTAGAGCAAATCTTGCGGGGGCCAGCCCAACTGGATGACGGCACCCACAACTTCCTAGGGGCATTGCAGACCAGCATGGGCACCCTAGGGGCCAAAAACCTGAAGGAAATGCAACAGGTGGAAGTGGTGATTGCCCCCTCGCTACTGACTGAGGGCAAGGTGTATCAGAAAGCTCAACAATTGGGGATGGGCAAGTAGCCGGTCACCTATCTGGCCAAGGATGCGTATCATTAGTCACCCAAACAGACAACTATTGGGTGGCAGATTTGCAATTGTCCACTGTAGAATATAAAAAACGGAACTAACATTCCGTTCACTCCTCACACCACACTCCGCCCAGGTCTTTTTGACTTGGGCGGTTTCTTATGTGGGGTGATGGTTAGAGCACCGGAACAGAAAACCGGCTTCGGCATCCCCAGACCAGCAAACATGTTATACATTTTGATCTAGAAATTCGGTGGCTAGCCACACTGTGCTGATGCCCTAGACATTTATTGCCCCCTCTCAGGTAGACCTGGTCATGGTTTGCCATCAGGCCCGGCAAAATTCCCCTTGAACCCAGCCTTAGCGGCTCCGCAGCCCTCTGGGATAGTCAGTTTTCTAATGTCAGTTCCCTGTAGATCAGGCCAATGTGTTCTATTCTGTTAGGCAATGGCTAAAAACCCTCCGTTTTTGGCTATGGTAAGATGGCGTGTGTTTAAGAAAGGCAAGGAAGACTAGGCATGGCAGCCGCTCAGGTCACAGATTCTACGTTTAAGCAAGAAGTTCTGGAAAGTACAGTTCCCGTCTTGGTCGACTTTTGGGCCCCTTGGTGTGGTCCATGTCGGATGGTTGCTCCGGTAGTAGAGGAGATTGCTGAGCAATATGACGGTCAAATCAAGGTGGTCAAGGTCAACACCGATGAAAATCCTAGTGTGGCCAGCCAATATGGTATTCGGAGCATTCCAACGCTGATGATTTTTAAGGATGGTCAGCGGGTAGATATGGTTGTTGGTGCCGTCCCTAAGACAACCCTGGCGAATACCCTCGAGAAGTATTTGTAAGTGTCACGAGCTGAAATTTGCATTCCATTAGTTACTTAGGGGAAAGTCGCCTCGTCAGAGTCGTGAAACCTGCTAAAGTGGCGGAGCCTTAAGACTTGTGTTTGAAGCTTGCATCAAACGCTTGTCTTAAGCAGTCGATATGTCCAAAAGCATCTGCTGGTCTAAGGCAGGTGCTTTTTTGCCGCCTGAATGATCTAGGAATCCAGTCTTGAAGCAGAACAGAGATATAGTCAAATCTGGTGTACATACAGTACATCCTGAATCGTATACCGTATACCGCCAATCTGGGAGGCGTGCCCTATGAGGGAGATTTAACCCGTAAGGGAGGCAATTCTCGTTAGAATGAAGTGCTACTCATCAACGATCCCTCTCTTATGGTTGCCATTCATTCTAATTTGCCGGATCATGTGCAGGCAGACTTAACAACGGTGCTAGAGCAGTTGCCCACGATGGCCCATGGCAAACTAATCCGCCAGGCTCTAGAAACCATTCTGCGGATGATGGGGCGAGAGGCCGACCGGTTAGATTGGAAGATTTTAAACAATGCCCTGTTAGATATGGAGCAGGGATTCCAGGTCTTTTATCCCCATCGCCATATCCGTAAAATTACGATTTTTGGTTCGGCCCGTTTAGCAAACGATAACCCTGACTATCAGTTGGCGCGCCTGTTTGCCCATCACATTAGCCAGCAGGGGTTTATGGTGATGACTGGGGCTGGAGGCGGCATTATGGAGGCTGGCAATGTTGGTGCGGGGCCTGAACATTCCTTTGGGCTCAACATTCAGTTGCCCTTTGAACAGGGGGCTAACCCGGTGATGGAGGGTAATCCTAAGCTGATTCAGTTTAAGTATTTCTTTACCCGTAAGCTCTTCTTTTTACGGGAAAGTGATGCTCTGGTCTTATTCCCCGGTGGTTTCGGCACCCAGGACGAGGCCTTTGAGTCCTTGACCTTGATTCAGACGGGTAAGGCCGATCCAATGCCCATTGTGATGGTAGACCACCCCGGAGGCCGCTACTGGCAAGGCTGGGATGATTACATTCGTAACCATTTACTCAAGCAGGGCTTAATTAGCGAGGACGACCCTAACCTTTACACCATTACCGATAACGTGGATGACGCCTGTTATGCGATTAGCCATTTCTATCGGGTGTATCATTCTTGCCGCTATGTGGGCGATCGCTTAGTGATTCGGCTCAAGTGCCAGTTGCCTGAGGTTGCTCTTGAGGTGCTCAATCAAGAGTTTAGCGACATTCTCGCCAAGGGAACGATTCAGTCATCAGGGGCGCTACCGGAGGAGCGCCAGGATGAAACAGCTCACTTGCCTCGCCTGGTGATGCATTTCAACCATCGCGACTTTGGCAAACTGCACCAATTTATTTGGCGGCTGAATGACTTAGGGGCTCAGCGGCCTGAGGCGGGGCACCCTGAGCAAAAGTAGCCTTATAGAAGGGGAAAGGGTTTACGGTTCAGGGTGTGCGGTTCACGGTCCAGGGTTCAGGGTACTAGCCAACGGTGCGCTTAGTAAACGGCGCGGCGGTCTGGAGGATTAGGGCGGTCCCGAAAACGCTTCATCCGCCATTTGCGGATGGCTTGAGCCTCCCGTTGGATGGGGGTTAAGTACCCGTCAGAGCTAAGTTCTCCCTCGGGTAGCGTGTCGCTATGGGGGAAGGGATGCTGTCGGGTATTCATACAGCCAGACAGAGCGTCAATGTGGGGCTCTAGTTCTAAAGCCCGGGCGACCTCGTCAATGGAGGTGTAGCGGCTTTCGGGGTCGGGCTTGAGCATTTTGTCGAGGACCGTGGCAAAATGCTGGCTAACCGTTACCATGCCATGCCACTCAATGGCACCGGTCAAAGGGTTTTGGTCGAACTCAACCGGTGTACGGGCCGTCAACAGATATAAGCAGGTCATCCCCAAGGCATAGACGTCACTGCTGTAGCAGGGGCGCAGGGCTAACTGTTCCGGTGGGGCAAAGCCAGGGGTACCCACGAACTGAGTAGCGGGGGCCTGAAAACTACTCTGGCCATCCACATCGACTAAAAACTCCCGCACAGCGCCAAAATCAATCAGCACCAGACGGCGATCGCGATCGCTGCGAATAATATTAGGCGGCTTGATATCCCGATGAATGATCCGATTACGATGGATGAATCGAATCACTGGGATAATTTCCCGGAGGAAATACTTTACCTGGGCTTCGGTTTGCCGACCTTGGCGGCGTACCTCCTGGGACAGGGTTTCCCCGTGGACGTAATCTTGTACTAGGTAAAACTCCCCGTTGGTGGTGAAGTAGTCCAACAATTGGGGAATCTGAGAATGACTGCCGAGGCTAGCTAAAGCCCGAGCCTCGCGGCGAAAACGCACCTTGGCCCGCTCTAAGGTCAGCTCATTGCGGGCTTTGGGACACAGCTGCTTGATCACACAGTAGGGTTCCCCAGGCAGCAGGGCTAACTGGGCTAGGTAGGTGACCCCAAACCCACCCCGTCCCAGCCGTTTCAGGACACGATAGCGATCGCGGAACAGCTCATGGGACTGGTAGTAATGGCGAATTTCCGCCATTGCACTGTCTTCTGAGGAGCGAGCTTCTGAGGAACGGGGGGAGGGTTTGGCGGTAAGGTCTTGCATAAATCTGGCTCAAAGGCACAAAGCAAGGGTAGACACGATTCAATAATAGGGAAAATTCGGGTTAGGTGACAGGTGGGTGACCCCCCTTAGGGGAGCCGTCAACTGGGACGACCCTGGAAAAAGGTCCACAGCTATGGGCTTTTTTAGGGTAAACAACAGACAGTCCGATGACAGAGAAGCCGCTAACTCAGCTAATGACCACAGCAACCAATGCTGGCGTGGCCGGGGCATCCTAGCCAAGATGCTCTGCTAATGTGCCCCGAGGGCAGTGGGCTAAGCCGACCCTTTTCTCTAGACCTAGCTAACGATCCTCCAGACTGTCGGCAAGACCGGCCAATCGACTGGGAGATACGCTATGGACACAGAGGTTGATTAAGCTGGAATAATCTCCGTTGAACAGTTGTGCCCTGGGGGTAGCTGTACGACGGATAGGACTTAACTAGAGATACAGATGAGCTGGAGGACCCCAACTCTGGCCCTCTAGCTGGGGCTATATAGTTTTGACAATAGCCAGTGAACGAAACTCAGGTTGATAGCTGAACCTACCAGGGTAACTATACCACCGTATCTTAAAAGGCAGGGGAGGGGCGACAGCAAATCTCCCTAACTTTTAGGCCCCATGGCGAACCTGAAGCGACTCCGTAAGCGGCGCTGCCTAAGCTAAAAGCCTAAATCAGCGCGGGCCGCTTCTGACGCCTTAAACAAGACCTCATCCGGCAGATCCTCCCAGGGGGTAGCCCCCACCTGGGCATAGAAGGTGGCGTCGTAGGCTCGGGTACGCACCACCACTGGCATCGGTACAGCATGGCCCAAGACCAAAGCTTGTTGTTTTGAGTCGAGCTTAGCTAACACCGAGCGCAAGCTCTGTCCGCCCGAAACACCGGTAAAGATGGCATCGATATCCTTTTCGTCATTCAGGAGGGCCGTAATCCGAGTGCCAATTTGTGACATTACCTCGTTGTCAATACCCGAGGGGCGCTGATCAACCACTAAGAGGGTGACAAAGTACTTGCGCATTTCTCGGGCGATGGTGCCAAAGATGGTCTGGCGGGCCGTGGCCGGATCTAAAAATCGATGGGCTTCTTCAATGGTGATCATCAGCTGCCGGGGCCGGTCAATCACGTTCTTGGTTTGTAAAAACCGATCAGCCTTTTTGACATAGCTGGCGTGAATCCGGCGGGCAATCACATTGGTAGCCAGCATGTAGGCCAGCATGTTGGATTGGGAGCCAAATTCCACCACCACATGCTGGCCATTGTCGAGGGCTGCCAAAATTTGGTTGATGTAGTTGTTGGCGCTGGTGGCCCGCATGTACTTAATATCGGCTAGGCGGGTGAGCTTTCGCTGTAGCGCCATAATCGAGGACTTGCTGCCCATTTTGGTCTCGCAAAATTCCTGGATTTCTTCGTTAGTCATCGTCAGCAGACGATTGATCCAGCTTTTGCCAAACTCGTTGCGCAAAATAATCGCATTTTCTAAGCTAGCCTCTGATAGATTCAGCTCTCCCCGCACCAGGGCTAAATCTTCCACATCGATCTGGTCGAAGCTGATGAATAGCTCCTGGGCGTCGCGTACCCCCCGCCGTTGGGTAGCTTCGGCGTCGAGGGTAAACATCTGCACCTGGCCGGGAAACAATTGCCGCAACCCCTTAACGGTACTGAACTGCTTGCCTTCGCTAACCGCTTCCCAGCCATATTCAGAGTGCATATCAAAAATCAAGTTAACGGCGGCCCCTCGCTGGATGGTGCCCGCCAACAGTAGCCGGGTCAGAAAAGACTTACCGGTACCCGATTTGCCAAAAATGCCGTTACTGCGCTCCAC
The DNA here is from genome assembly GCF_012911975.1 of Nodosilinea sp. P-1105. Taxonomy (GTDB): domain Bacteria; phylum Cyanobacteriota; class Cyanobacteriia; order Phormidesmidales; family Phormidesmidaceae; genus Nodosilinea. The sequence continues at coordinate 112,018 of NZ_SMDQ01000011.1, forward strand.
AAAGCGGTCTAGGTCTAGGCAAACGGGCACATCCATGTCGATGGGCTGACCGATGGCAAAGTTGCGACGGTGGGGGTCGTCTTCCCAACCAAAGATGATCCGAAAGTCGCGATCGCTGGCATCGTACACCTGACTAAAGTGGGCTGGGATGGTCTTGACCGGCAGCAGCTCCACGTCAGCATTGCTCTGTACCTCCAGCGACCCATAGCGACTGTTCTGACGCTTCTCCTTCCCCTTCCCCTTGGCTTCCCGCTTGCCGTCCCATCCTCCCATCGCCCCATTGTCCCCCCCCGATTCTGGCTGGGTAAACATCAACATCGGCGTCAGACTCAGGGTGCCATAGGTACCTGTGCCCGCCAGCACCTCTTGCAAAAATAGATTAGACGGCTCTGGGGGATGGGCTAGAATCCGCTGGCTACCTGTCCCTAGGGTGACATCGGTGAGCATGCAGAAAAACTGCGATCGCGCCCCCCGCACCACCAAAAACTTGCCCACCCGCATATCTTCTACCGACACGTCAGGGTGGAGCCTCACCTCCAGACCCTGACTCAGGGATCCTTGGATCACTGAGCCAAGGGGCGGTTGGGGAGACGGCTGAGCCAACATAGATCACCTTTGTTGCTGCGACTAAGGCGATCTTAATACATTTGTCCTAAAGTGACTCAGCCCATGCCCCTCTGTCTGGCTTAGATTGGTAGCGATGCGAACCGATTAAAACTGAATCCCCATGCCCCCCTGGACCGAGATGGCCATGTTACCGCCGTCTCGGTAAGCATCGAAGGCAAAAATCGCATTGCCAAACGCCACCAGGTTGCTATTGGGGAACATATGGTCAATGCCGGGCTGCAACACAAAGGAGGTCTTGTTGCCAACCACTGAAGGGGAGTCTCCGCCACCGGTAAAGGATACCCCTGCACCCACGTAGACATCGGTATTCCAATTGAGGGGAACATCGTAAGAAACGGTGGGCACAAAGGCGAAATTATCGCCAAAAATAAAGGCTTGGCCTCGGACGGAAATGGGCATTTCTAGAAACCGATAGCGCCCCGCAATTAAGCCCTGAACGCCAGCCCCCTGGCCTGTATTTTGGTCATTGGTTAGGCCCACCCCAACCCCGATTCCCACATAGCTGCCATAGGCTACCTGAGCTTCAGCCGCACCAGGATTGAGGATTGCACCGGCTACCGTGGCAGACACGGCCAGCAGTGCAGCTCCTATTGTGTGCCCCATCCAACGCCCTAAGCTTTTCATTGGATCACTCCTCACCTATGAACTATCCCTATGGGTTTAAGTGGTTACCCATCGGACGGCGTGACCAGCCGATCGAGAAACCTGCCGATAAGCTTACTGCATCGGTGAAAATTCAGCACACTGAATTTTAAATTGACCTGGGATCTAACCTGTATTCCGCATACCAGCGGCGATCCCATTGATGGTCAGGAGTGCCCCTCTCAAGAGCTCCCCTTGGCTGTAGCGGGAGCGAATCACCCCGGTAGCGGCCTGGTTTCTATACTGGCGTAGCCGCTTCAGCAAAGATACCTGTAAAAAGCCCAGGGGTACGATTGTGCCATTGCGCAGATAGACCGATCGCTGTAAGTCGGGGTCGTTATCTAAGAGGCGTTCCTGACCGGTAATTTCTAGCACCATTGAGCGGGTGAGATAAAATTCCTCAGAAATGGCGTCAAACAGTGCTAGAAAGCGCTCTTTGTCCTCAGGGTTAGTCAATTCTCTGACATAGTGCTCAGCAATTTGTAAATCGACCTTGGCTAAGGTCATTTCCACCTTAGAAATCACCATCTTGAAGAATGGCCACTTGTGGTAGAAGTACCGCAATAGCTTCAGGTGCTCTTCCGACGCTTCGTCTAAGAACTCTTGCAGAGCTGTGCCGACTCCGTACCAGGAGGGCAGCAAGAACCGGGCCTGGGTCCAGCTAAAGACCCAAGGAATAGCCCGTAGACTGCTTAGATCTTTTTTCCCACCCCGGCGGGCTGGGCGAGAGCTAATTTGCAGTTGACTAATTTCTTGAATGGGCGTCACCTGATGGAAGAAATTGACCAGGTCAGGCTGTTCGTAGATTAATTGACGATAGTGGCGACGGGACCGGCCCGCCAGTTCTTCCATGGTGTCTTTCCAGGGTTGAATGTCGTCAAAGCTATTGCTGAGAATACTGGCTTGCAGGACCGCTGTGGTCACTGTTTCCAGGTTGTACAGGGCCAGGTCCGCCAGGTTGTATTTAGAGGCCAGCACCTCCCCCTGCTCGGTGATTTTGATGCGTCCTTTGATGCTGCGCCCTGGCTGAGCCAAAATTGCTTCGTAGGCAGGGCCACCGCCACGGCCCACAGAGCCGCCGCGGCCATGGAAAATTCGTAGGGACACCTGAAACTGATCGGCCACCGTTTGCAAGGATTGCTGGGCCTTATGAATTTCCCAATTACTGCTTAAAAAGCCTGAGTCTTTGTTGCTATCGGAATAGCCCAGCATCACCTCTTGCAGGGGAACCGCTGGCGGGATGGTGGGATCGTTGACCCGGCGGGCCTCATCTTGAGTGGCTCGACCCCGCAGCATACTCAGGTACAGCGGAGTTTCAAACAGTTCCTGCATGACCGCCGGGGCCCGCTGCAGATCCTCGACGGTTTCAAACAGGGGCACTGGTTGAATGCTGCACAACTCTGTGGCGGGGTCATAGAGGCCGGCTTCTTTCGCCAGTAATAGCACCTCCAACATGTCGCTGACATGGTGGCTCATGCTGATCACATAGCTGAAACAGATGTCGGGGCCAAACTCCTGGTGGAGTTGGCGGATCATCCGCATGGTTTGAACGGTTTCCTGAGTTTTGTCGGAAAATGGGAGTTCCCGGGGGGTTAACGGTCGCCGGGTTTTCAGTTCAGCCACCAGCCAGGCCGTCTTTTCGGCTTCTGATAACTCATTATAGGGCTTGGGCAGAATTTGCAAATACTGGGTAATTTCGTCTAGGGCGTCGGAATGGCGGGAGCTTTCCTGACGCAGATCGAGCTGGGCCAGGTTAAAGCCAAAGATCTCGGCCTGGCAGACTAGGGTATCTAGGTCTTGGCAGTTGAGCCCAGTGGCTTGCAGGTTGCGCTGAATCAGCTGCAGCTCAGCTAAAAACTCTTCGCCGTAGCGGTAGAAGGGGGCATTGTTGCTGAGTTCGGCATAACTATCGGCGAAGGGGTCTCCCTCGTACATCCGCAAGCTGCGATCGTAGGTGTTTTCAAGCCGCTGCTTAATGTAAGCCAGCTTCAGCCGGTAGGGCTCCTGGCGGTAGCGAATGGCCAGATGATCATAGACATCGGGCATGCGCACCTGGTCTTGCTCGAGGGATTCGAGCAATTCGGGGAGCACTTCACTCCAGTGGAGCGAGAGGCTGAGCAAGTCGGTCAGCCGATCAATTGAGCTGATGTACTTATGAAGGACCAGGTTGCGCTGGTAGCCAGCGGTTTTCCAGGTGACCTCGGGGGTGACGGAGGGGTTGCCGTCCCGGTCGGCCCCCACCCAGGACCCAAACCGGCAAAAGCGATGGCGCGGCGGGTCGAGCTCTGGGAAGGTAGTGGCGATCGCCCGATCGAACCGCTGATAGAGCTGAGGCAGGGCGTCAAACAACACCACCTGGAAATAGTGCAGGGTGTAATCCACCTCGTCTAAGACCGAAGGCTTGAACTGGTGGAGCTCATCTGTGCGCCACCAGAGGCGAATTTCTTCTGTCAGCTGATCCTTGAGTTCTTCGATTTCCCAAGACGAGGTCAGGCCCAGGCCTTGGGCACTCTCTTCGGCCTGATCCATCTGGCGCAAAATATTGGCAATACGGCGTTGCTTATCGCGAATGGTGTGGCGCACAATCTCGGTGGGGTGAGCTGTAAACACCAGGCGCACATCTAATTGGTCAATCAGGGTTTGAATGATTTGGGGAGGAACATTGAGCCGCCGTAACGCCGGAAATAGTAGATGAAAGGTACCAGCTTCTTGGCGATCGCCGACGGGGGTGGCCACACTACGGTGCAGCAGATCGGCCTGGAACGAGCCACCCCCTTCTTCTCCATTGGCTCCATCGGCAGTGCCGACTCTATCACCCATGAAAATAGATTGCCGTTGCCGCTGGGCCAGCTCTGAATTATCGTAGGCAGCTCGATATTGCTGCTGCTGCCCCCGTTGTTCGTAGTGCTGCTCAACAATGTTGATCAGCTGAAAATACAAGGCAAAGGCTCGGGAGGCACGGATCGCATTTTCCAGATCCAGGGCCTCCACCACGTCAACGACGGCTTTCACCCGGGCCTCATCTGTGGTGGGGGCCTGTCCTTCGGGGGAGCACATTTGCCGTAACTGTTTAAGCAAATTAAGCAGTTCAGGCCCACAGGCATGTTCCAGCACACTTTCCCAAAGATCTTCCACAACCCGCAACCGATGGCGCAGCAATAAATCTTGGGTAGACGGTTGACTGGGCAGGGAGTCAGGCTGACTAGCCAGATAAGTCTGGACCGTAGGCCGGGTGTCCCCTGAGGTGGGCAGCGTTGAACTCATGGGCGTTGTAGAGGAAGAGAACAGAGATATCGCAAAGATTCTATAGGATTAATTGATATGGGAGAAGCTTATCGAGCTAAGGCCGTTGAAGCTAGAGCCCCTTAACAGGATTAAACCAAACAACGCCACCGTGGTGATCTATTGGTTACTATCTGCTGTCATATTCAGATTCGGAAGCCGTTCGCCCCGAAAAATCTGTTCGCTGACTAGTCCAGCTTGAATCAACCCGTCAGCCAGGCCTTGGGCAATCCAAATACCACCTAATACTGGGGGAACTAACAGCCCAATCAGCAGCTCTGAACCATAGGATGACGAGAACGGGCATGCTTGCCTGGGGAGGGATGAACTCAGCATAGGACGAGGAATGAATTACAGCGATAAACGCTAACTAGCATAGCAAGGGTGACTCTGCTGAAAAGGCTAGAGCATCGTCATGACGCCATCTGTTCAGGGGAGGGACAGGACATGACAGGTGTGTTAAGACATCGAATGTTAAAGGATGGCTAGTTTTTCTGAGACTTTCAGCAGGAAATGCCACCACCTTTGCCACTGATCATTAATATATTAGGTAAATGTCAATTCCGTCTCAGATGATACTAGGGTGTACATGGCTAATGTGGTCTAATCCCCTGGACTACTCTGGGGCATTCGAGATGTAAGCGTTGGGCCAATTACCCATGCCTGTGCCTGTATCAAAACCACCCGAAACCCTCAACGTGGCAGCGGCTAATGTTTTGGATTGGCTGAAAGACAGCATGGGAATTCCCATGGCAGAGCTGCACACCAAACTGCGGGGTAACATCCTGCATGTGTTGTGTGAAACGTCTGAGCCGCTTGATCAGTCAGCGGTGTTACTGAAGCTGGTGCGTACGCTGCTAGATGCTGATGGTCACTCCCTGGTCCAGCAACACCATCCGCAGGTGTATCAGCTCTATCTCTACAGTCGCCGTACCGGGGAGCAGCACCCAGATTGGACGGCACCGATTTATCTAAATCGGCTGGAGCGACATCTGGCGCAGCTGGTGCTAGAGCATCAGGATGAAAAGGATACCAGGGCAGCCCAGTCCTTGCTAGAGCGCTACATGCAGGATAAGGCTGATCTGTCTGACCAGGGACAGGGCAGCCATAATGCTATGGTGCTTTCCAATCTCAGTCTGGCCCGTAAGGGGGACCCCGAGGCGATCGCCTGGTATTTGAGCGAAACCCTAAGTGCCTTGGATGTAGGGGTATGGGTCAGTATTAAGGCGATTCCAGGCACGGCCCGGTTACATCGCATGGCGATTGGGTCAGATGATCTGGTTGCGACCGAAACCTTGCAGGACCTATCTGTTCCACAGGTTGACACTGATGCGGATGATGATCCTGCTGATTCCCCTGGGCTGGCGGCTGGTCCTGAGTCTGAAACGACAGATGCAGGGGCGATCGCCCCTGATACCAACATTCCGCGCCTGTGGATTTTATGTGAAGCCACCTATAGCCCCGATCCCTCCCTGATCGCCAGGCCCACGGCAGAACGCCTGCGCCAGCTGCAGCTGACGCAATTTAAAGATGCGGTGCTACTGCTGCAAGTACGCGGCGAGAGTAAACCCGATTGGAGTCTGCGCATAGACCTGACTCCACCAGAGGAAATGCTGCGGGAGTGGGGCCGCTGGGGGGATGTGGATGCGATCGCCCGCCTGTTATCAGTCAACTTAGAAAGCTGGCATCTGGGGGTCGATGCCGAGGCCGCTGACACGACCCTGCATCTGGTTTGCCAGCCCCAGTCAGGGGATCATGACACCCAGCAGATGGAGGGCATTGAAGCCAAAGACCAGGTGGTGGCCGCCATTACCTCCACCCTAGATACCTTGGCCCCCCAGGGGCTCCATCGGGCGGTGATTTATGGCCAAGGATCAACAGACGCCCCGCCCCATTGGGTGCACTACCTCGACTTACCCGCTGCTGAGCATGCCGCCCTGGCCGATGCCCCAGAATACTTGGGACAGATTGGCGATCTACCCGCCTTAGCCTTTTTGCTGACCCGACTGCTGAATCCGAACTTGGACGACCGCCTTGCAACAGGGGGGCTGCGGGTACAGTTGCTGCTGCGCGATCAGCTGCTCCATGTGATGGTAGATAGCCCAGTTACCCCCCATCGGCGATTGGTGGCCCCACCGATTAAAGCCTATCTCATGGATCTCAGTCCATCCGGGATTGAAGGGGTCCGAATCTATGGCCGTCGGTCTGGCCAGCTGCAACCGGCCTGGAGCTATGGCAAGGACTTCTTTGACGATCGGCCCCGGTTAGTCCCCGAGTCAACCCCAGAATTCACCGCCTCTGATGCCTACGTCAACGAGCTTTTGGTGCGCCCCGATGGCCCTGGGGTGCATGGTCCTGTGGTCAAGGGAGATTTGGCCACCGACTTGGAGGACGATGAGGATCTAGCCCTGGGGGCATGGGTGGCCGACTGGGTTGACCAGGGGCGGCACCTGCTGGTACAGTCCCATCTCTTTACGAGCCAAGACCCTGAGGCCGTGGTGGAATCGGTTTCAACCCCGTCCATCGCCGATGGGGTAAAAATTGCAGTGGTGTGGGCTGCGGTGGGCATTTTAGCCACACTACAAATTGACTGGTTGCTAGGGCAAGTGCTCAGTCCGCCCACGAATCCGGCCAAGGCTGACCCAATCGTCGAAACCAGTGTCGACCAAGCTGGGCAGGAGGCCCCTAGGAGTGAATTTGAAGAAGACCTGGCCCAACTGACTTGGCCCGGGCAAAATGGCGCTGAGCCCGGGGGATTCGGCGATCGCCCGGCAGAGGAAAGGTTCACCTCAGTGGATGGGGAGACCATCACCTTAGCGACCAGCCCTGATCAACCAATGGTGGCCATTGACCAGCTCGTGGCCCAAGCCCCCTATGACACCTTTAATAGTCAACAACTCAACGAAAAGGTGGCCCTCTACAATCAACGGCTGGAACAGTCAGGGCCGCCCGATGTGCTGATTGTGGGCAGTTCGCGAGCCTTACGCGGGGTTGACCCGGCTGCCCTGCGCCAAGAACTGGCGGCCATGGGCCACAGCAATCTCAGTGTGTTTAACTTTGGCATTAATGGGGCCACGGCCCAGGTTGTCGATTTGGTGATTCGGCAAGTCTTAAAGCCCGATCAACAGCCTCAACTGATTATCTGGGCCGATGGGGCCCGAGCGTTTAACAGTGGCCGGGTTGATGTCACCTATGATGCGATCGTCGCCTCACCCGGGTACCGAGAGCTGTTGGCTCGCCGGGCCGATGATTTAGCGACTGACCCCACCGTCGATGCAGCGGAGGCCAGCGAACTGCTGAGTAACGGTCAAGCGGCTGACTCGCTGCCCAACAGCTATGTTGCCATGGATACTTGGATGAGCGAACAGCTAGCCAACTTGTCTGCTGTCCACGGGGAGCGCAGTCGGCTGAAAACCTGGCTGCAAGATCGCTTGATTGCCATGACGCCCTCGTTTGCCAGTACCGCTAACCTGCCTGAAGAAGCCTTAGACGCGCCTATACCTGAAGGCAGTGTGATCGACTACGACGGTTTCTTACCCTTGTCAGTCCGGTTCAACCCGGCCACCTACTACCAAAACTATGCCAGGGTATCAGGCCGCTACGATGGTGACTACGATAGCTTTCAGCTCGATGGGCAGCAGTCTGACGCCTTTGGCTCATTGTTGAGCTTTACCCAGGCCCAAAACATTCCCATCGTGTTTATTAACACCCCACTGACCGACGAATATCTAGACGACTATCGCCAAGAGGCTGAGGCGCAGTTTTTGCAGCATATGCTGCGACTGTCTACCCGTGAATCTGGATTTCTGTTTCGAGACTTTGGCGACTTGTGGCCGACTCGCTATGATTACTTCTCAGACCCGAGCCACCTAAATCGCTATGGGGCTTATCAAGTGTCTAATCAACTCGCCCAGGATCCTTTAATTGCCTGGCCTAAGTCCTCCCCACAGCCCTAGCCATGACCCTGCCTTCTATCGCCTACGCTTTATTTCTGTTGAGCGTTGTTGGTATATTTTGGGCGCTGGAATCTCTCCAAGCACGCCTCTGGCTGCTGGTGATTGCCAGCCTGATTTTTTATGCTTCGTTGCAAGTCCAATTTTTGCTGCTGATCGTTGCTCTAATGTTGGCAACGTTTTTTATTGGCAATGCCCTGGCTGCGCCTTTAGACTGGCGCATACCCAACCAACGGTGGCAATTAGCTGAACGCGGCTGGAACCAGCGCCGTACTCAGCTACTGTGGCTGGGCATTGGCATCAATGTGGTCCTGCTGCTGGGGTTTAAGTACCTGGAAGGGATTTTGCAGCTGATTGGCCTGGGAGACTGGCTGACCACCGAAGCTGGAGGCACCTTTACGCGGGTCGTCATGCCTTTGGGGCTGAGTTTCTTTGTATTTGAGTGCATCGCCTATCTGGTGGATGTGTATCGGGGCTCCCCGGCGGCGCTTAACTTTGCTGATTTTGCCGCCTACAAGCTATATTTTCCGAAGCTGATTTCTGGCCCCATTACCCGCTTTCACCCCTTTATTGACCAAGTCGAGCAGCAAAAAGCCCCAGAGCTCAGTACGGCGGTGGAAGGACTGTGGTTAATTGCCTATGGGGCGATGAAAAAGCTGCTGTTTGCCGACCACATTGCAATTTTGGTAAACCTCAGCTTTGAGAACTTGGAGCGAGCGGGCAGTGCCGATATTTGGCTGGCCACCTTTGCCTATGGCTTGCAGCTGTACATCGACTTTAGTGCCTATGTGAATATTGCCCGGGGCAGCGCTTTGTTGATGGGCATTACCCTCCCCAAAAACTTTGATTTTCCCTACTTCACCACCAGCCTGGCTGACTTTTGGCGGCGTTGGCACATGACCTTAGGGGACTGGCTACGCAACTATCTTTACTTTCCCCTGGGAGGATCACGTCGAGGGCTAGCCCGCACCTGTGTCAACTTGATGATAGTGATGCTGCTGGCCGGGATCTGGCATGGCAATAACTGGGGCTTTTTAATCTGGGGGGGGCTGCATGGGGCGGGGCTGGTGATCCATCGTCTGACCCAAACCGTGGGCAAGACTTTGCCAGCATTGCACAAGTTTTGGTTGAGTGGACCCGGCATCTTGGTCGGCTGGGGGCTCACCCAAGGGCTAGTCTTCTTTAGCTGGCTGTTTTTCCGGCTACCAGCTCCCCGGCAGTTTAATCTGGCTTTGCAGCGGTTCTGGGGTACCCCAGCTGATGCCCAGTTTAGCCAACTTGTTTATCGAGAGTCCCTAGGCTTTACCTTCGGCGAACTGATGCTGATGCTTTGGGGGGTTGTGGGGTTGATGGCTCTGTCCTATGCCTTCAAGCGAGGCCTGAAGCTAGAGCTGGGTTGGCCAGTCAAGCTCTTGTTGGTGCCCCTATTTAGTCTCTTAGCCTGGCTTTTGGCCCCTGCAGAAACCCTGCCTTACATTTATTTTGACTTTTAGGCACGTCTGGATAGCGACAGATCCCAGGAGATCCCAGGGTGCTCCGAAAATCATAACTATCATCCCAAGACCCCTGGGATCTTGGCATACTGTACCGATGCTTAACGGGTGACAACGTACCTAGAGAGCTTGCTGCATCAGGGATAGAGCATAGAAACCTCGCTGAAAATAGAGTTG
>NZ_SMDQ01000110.1 GCF_012911975.1 Nodosilinea sp. P-1105
AGTTTAGACCCTATGCACGCGACACGGAGGTTGCATGAGCAAAGACCAGCCTATTAGGCTCTAAGTCATCACCCTAGGTTAAACCCCTATCTTGGTAATCTTCACCGCTCTGACAAAAAGCTGCCAGAATTAGCCCTGGATTTGATGGAGGAGTTTCGCTCCCCGGTGGTCGATACCCTGGTGGTTACCCTGGTTAATCGCCGCGATGTACAGCCGGATGATTTTACCTGGCCCACGGAAAATGGCGGTGTCTATATGGCCGATGGGGCGCGCCGACGGTTTATTCAAAAGTTTGAAGCTGGGATGTCGCAAACGGTTAAGCATCCAGATGTGCAGGAGCCGGTGACCTATCGACGGGCGATTCACTACCAGGTGAAGCGATACAAACGTTGGCTACTGCATAACGAGCCCTACCAACCTTTTTTGAGGACGGTCTGATGCTGGTACTGATTACCTACGATATTCCTGATAATCGGCGTCGCACTAAATTGGCGACGTTCTTGGAAGGCTATGGCCGACGGGTGCAGCGCAGTGTGTTTGAATGTTTTCTCGACCAGACTGAAATGCAAGATTTGTATCAGCGCATTCAACGCCGGGTGAAGGCGGAGGAGGATAGTGTACGGTTTTATTGGCTGACGCCCCAGTCGGTGGCGAAAAGTCTGGTGATTGGCGGCGAGCCAATTACCCCTCCCCCAAGTGTCTATATTGTTTGAATGAAGGCTATCGACGCACCTCTACTAATGGCTATAACCCCCATTTTATGGTGGAGGTGTGTCGATGGCTGGCGCTGTAAGGGTTTGGGGCACTGGCCACAGTGGCAAGGTGCTGATTTTTCGCCCTATGGGGTAAGCTATTGGCAGGTGCGTCGATTGGCAGGGCTGAAACCCGCTCTGGGTAAGGCCCCCAGAGACGAACTCCCGACCGAATGGGTTAATTCGGAATAGTTGGAAACAAGAAGGTGATTCTATGTACTTGCCTAATGAAGTAGTTGATTCCCGACCGAATGGGTTAATTCGGAATAGTTGGAAACCTTAGTAGCATCATAGGGGATACTAAATTGATAGAGTTTCCCGACCGAATGGGTTAATTCGGAATAGTTGGAAACCATCAGGGTGGAGAGCCCCGCGATCGCTACCTTGAATAGGCCCGACCGAATGGGTTAATTCGGAATAGTTGGAAACGCAGTAGATTGTCTACGGCTACAGGCTCCCCATGGATGCCAGCCCGACCGAATGGGTTAATTCGGAATAGTTGGAAACTCTTGAGGCTTACCTTGCTGGCAATATCAACTACATGGTCTCCCGACCGAATGGGTTAATTCGGAATAGTTGGAAACCATGTTTAAGAGTTTCCATTTTTACGCCCTCCATCGGCGACAGGTCCCGACCGAATGGGTTAATTCGGAATAGTTGGAAACTTTGAGAACTTTTGTATTGGAGTTCAATGGCATAAACCCGACCGAATGGGTTAATTCGGAATAGTTGGAAACCATTACCTTTTGTTTAACATTAGAGATTGCCTTGCCTGTAGGCCCGACCGAATGGGTTAATTCGGAATAGTTGGAAACAAGGAATACTCCATGACTTACTACGGCATACTTTCAGAACCCGACCGAATGGGTTAATTCGGAATAGTTGGAAACTTGCCAGATTGTCCACGCTGCATTATTCAGCTTACTGGCCCGACCGAATGGGTTAATTCGGAATAGTTGGAAACGTGAAGCCCATACATCCTAGGACTAAGCTACCGTTTTGTCGGCTTCCCGACCGAATGGGTTAATTCGGAATAGTTGGAAACCAGAGCAGTAATAGCGATTGAGTGGGTATCATAGACCCGACCGAATGGGTTAATTCGGAATAGTTGGAAACTAAGCCTAGATAAAATAAGATATAAACCCTTGAGTCAACCCGACCGAATGGGTTAATTCGGAATAGTTGGAAACGGGTCTGGAATCGTGGCCTAGGTTTGCTGAAAGAATTCCCGACCGAATGGGTTAATTCGGAATAGTTGGAAACAGTGAGATGGAGTCAATGCAACGTGACATTGTGAGTATCCCGACCGAATGGGTTAATTCGGAATAGTTGGAAACCCACATCCCGGTTGATACGGCGACCTCTTCGGGTCCCGACCGAATGGGTTAATTCGGAATAGTTGGAAACTTTTCTTGTTAATTAGTGTTAAAGCAGCCTTTTGCTCTACCCGACCGAATGGGTTAATTCGGAATAGTTGGAAACAATAGGTTGGGCTGTACCTAGAGACGTAAAAACTAACGATGCCCGACCGAATGGGTTAATTCGGAATAGTTGGAAACCAGAACCCACGCGACTATGCCAACTACATTGGCGAGATGCCCGACCGAATGGGTTAATTCGGAATAGTTGGAAACAGGTTAAAGTTTTCGGTATGAAACATGTGTTGTCCTCGTGGCCCGACCGAATGGGTTAATTCGGAATAGTTGGAAACTTTGAGTCGGGCCACTAAACGGTTGATTAGAGGTGCCTACCCCGACCGAATGGGTTAATTCGGAATAGTTGGAAACGATTCACCATATAGACGTAGACCCGTCTAATAACGACGCCCCCGACCGAATGGGTTAATTCGGAATAGTTGGAAACAGCTACTGGCTCACGTAGTTGACCCTAGCCACGAGGACCCGACCGAATGGGTTAATTCGGAATAGTTGGAAACTAGAATCGCATCCATCTGGTTGAAGCTGTACTCGTCCAGGTACCCGACCGAATGGGTTAATTCGGAATAGTTGGAAACTCCATGATGGCGGGCACAAACCAGGGGCTATTCGCGGGCCCGACCGAATGGGTTAATTCGGAATAGTTGGAAACTTGGCAACATAGGTGTGCTCTTTGTAAGGTGCATCAGCTCCTGCCCGACCGAATGGGTTAATTCGGAATAGTTGGAAACAGCCGTAATAGGTGATTTACTTGGCACTTTTTCAGATGCCCGACCGAATGGGTTAATTCGGAATAGTTGGAAACACTATACGTGTGCCTACAGGCATCGACTGAACTTCTACCCGACCGAATGGGTTAATTCGGAATAGTTGGAAACCGTAGCGCTTAGGTGTCAGCGACTTGAATGTAGCCTCCCCGACCGAATGGGTTAATTCGGAATAGTTGGAAACCCAGGGCTGGCGTTAGCATCAACTCGGTCAAGGATGGCCTCCCGACCGAATGGGTTAATTCGGAATAGTTGGAAACCAGCGTTGTCTAGCTGGAAATCAACTCCACCACCACAGCCCGACCGAATGGGTTAATTCGGAATAGTTGGAAACGGCAATTGGCATTGCTTGCCAGGCTGGCACACCGTAACCCGACCGAATGGGTTAATTCGGAATAGTTGGAAACAAAGACAGCCGAGTATATGGAGCGGATTGGATTCTGACCCGACCGAATGGGTTAATTCGGAATAGTTGGAAACATTTTCCATCTAAACGAATGGGTGTAGCGGTCATCCCAAAATGCCCCGACCGAATGGGTTAATTCGGAATAGTTGGAAACTGTAAACCGGGATCAGTTCATCCTGAAGTTCTTTCAAACCCGACCGAATGGGTTAATTCGGAATAGTTGGAAACTTACCCTAGATTCGCAGTCTAACCGCCATTGGGTAGTAGCCCGACCGAATGGGTTAATTCGGAATAGTTGGAAACTTCTGCCTGTCTCCCTGCTAACTCTGTAGGTAAATCTCCCGACCGAATGGGTTAATTCGGAATAGTTGGAAACCTGATGAATCTGATATCGATGTAAAATCTTTGGATGAGCTAAACCCGACCGAATGGGTTAATTCGGAATAGTTGGAAACCAGGTAACTGTAAACAAGTATAAAGCATTCATGAGATTACCCGACCGAATGGGTTAATTCGGAATAGTTGGAAACGCTAACAGCAGGCGGAACACAGGAAAGTACCAAAAGGCCCGACCGAATGGGTTAATTCGGAATAGTTGGAAACACATCTATCTTAACGCCTGCCTTAGTCATAAGCATGCACCCGACCGAATGGGTTAATTCGGAATAGTTGGAAACACTTTGGAGAACGGAGAGCGGAGAGCGGAAAAACGAGAACTTTGGTGATTTCTTATAAGGCTACTGAATGCCAGCTTTCCGTCCTCCTGTTTCCGCCCTCATCCCTTCAGAATATGGGTTAATTCGGAATAGTTGAAAGCCTCATCATGTCCATCTGTTAAACTGCAAACAGAAGCAGAAGAGGCATGACTGTCTATGCCACAACCATCAAAACAGCCACAACCATACAGAAACCAGATCTTCCAAGAAGGGTTTTATCTGCTGTTCTTCGGACTCTGTACCCTGCTAATCGTGCGCGTAGTCTTACTGGGTGAGGATCCGGCTGAATTGTGGGATTTCTCAGGCTTGTTCCTAGCCACGTCGCTTTATCTCACCGTTCGGCTTACCTTGGCAAAATCTATGCATCAAGAGTACGAAAAAGCGGGGAGATTTTCATTGCGCAGATTATTATTTCGCTCGTTTATAGCCAGCGTATTTTTTTCTGCACTGATGATACTGTTTGGCGCATGGTCAATCAGCACCCTGGATGATGTGTTCAGAGTAATTGTAGGTGGTTCCATCTACTTCGCATTAATGATCGCAATACCGCTGATCTCACATCAACTATCAAAACGGTGAACCAGAGCTGCGTCATCAGCCACAACCGCTGTCTCTAGCTTCAGACCTCCGAGGTTGCCAAAACCTCGGAGGTCTGGAGCCCCCGCCGTTATCGCCAGCGCTCCAGCAGGTGATCCCCCACCCGCAGGGCATTGGCAATCACCGTCAACGCTGGCCCCACACTAGAGCTAGATGGGAAAAAACTACTATCCACCACATAGAGATTATCCAGCTCGTGGGTGCGGCAGTGGATATCCAGCACCGACGTAGTGGGGTCGGTGCCCATGCGGCAGGTACCACACTGGTTAGCCATCACCGGCAAAGGCACCTCCCCGCGCGGATGCAGGCCCGATCGCGAAAACAGATTGCTATCCTTCTCCACCGCCTTTAGCACATCCAGCCAGCGGTACACCAGGCGATCGTGGGCCTCGGCATTATTCGGCTTGAAATTCACATAGAGCTTGTCCTGCTTCACCTCCACCCGGTTTTTGGGGTCCGGCAGCACCTCCGTCATCGTCCACCAGGCAATGGACCGGGTGGCCAGTTGCTTCAGGCCAAAGTTAGGCATGAACTTGGTAATCAGCGACAGCACTGGCGGGGACTCGGCAAAAATCGCATCTTGCAGCACCCCGCCCATGTTTTGAATGTGGCCCATGGGATAGTCAAACTGGCGATCGCCCCAGTAGTAGTCATTGATGCCCACAGAGCGGGGATATTTGCCAGAATTGGCCTGGGCCGTCACCTCCACAATCGAGCTCATCTGAATTTTCATCAAATTGCGGCCCACCTGGTCCGACCCATTGGCCAGGCCATCGGGGTGCTTTTCATTGGCCGATCGCAACAACAGGGCCGCCGAATTAACTGCCCCACAGGCCAGCACCACAATATCCGCCAGAAACAAGTAAGGCTCACCATTCACCTCCGCCTGCACCCCCCGGGCCACGGTGCCAGCCGGGTTGGTGACAATCTGGGTAGCTTTGGCCGCCGTCTTCAGGGTGACATTGCCAAAGTCCAGGGCCGGGGCCACCCCAAACACCTCTGAATCCCCGGTGGGGTCCTCCTCCTGCAAAGACAGGGACATGGGCAAGGGGTAGGGATGGCAACCCTGCTGGGTCAGCCCCGCCAGCACCGGTTGAATCGTGGGGTCGTGCTCCACCGCTGGGTAGGGATAGTCGCCACTGCGAAACGGCTCCGTCGGGTCGACTCCTTGCTGGCCATGCACCTGGTAAAGGGCTTCGGCTTCGGTGTAGTAGGGCTCAAAGTCGGCATACTTGAGGCACCATTCCGGGGAAATGCCATCCTGGTGGTGCACCGTTTCAAAGTCCCGCTGCCGCATCCGCTGCAGGGCCGCCCCATAGATTTTGGTATTGCCGCCGATGGCATATTTCATCTGGGGGGTAAACGGTTCCCCCTCGCTGTCGTACCACTGCTCGGGGGCGTGATAGCGCTGCTTTTGAAAGATATCCACATCACTGATGTTTTGGTCTTCCAGGGGCATGGCCTCCCCCCGTTCTAGCAGCAGAATCCGCTTGCCAGAGGGAGCTAGCTTGCGCGCCAGGGTACCTCCCCCCGCGCCGGTACCGATGATGATGACATCGTAATGCTGGTCGTCGATGATCATGGGGTCCTCAGTAATGGGGGCTGGTGATGGACAGGCAGACTGGACAGTGACTCAGGGTTGACGCCCCAACGCTGACGCGACAAACCGACTGACTACCTAAAATCTACTGACGATTGCCCGATTTCGCTGCCTTCTTTCTCTCAATTTAAAGAATCCCGCTGGGAGCATTCTGCTTCAAGCCTCGGATCGGTTACCGCGAAGCCTAACGCAGCGGCGCAGAATGCCGCAGGGCGGGGTGGGTCCTCAGGCTGGCTTGACCCACCCCTACCTACTTCGGCAAGTTGCCCCTCCGGGGCCGCTACGCGAACAGCACAGGCCTCCCAGGAGGGGATTTGCGGTCAAATCTCCCCTGTCCTCTGTCTCCTACCTCCTGTCTCCTACCTCCTACCTCCTGTCTCCTACCTCCTATCCCCTGTCCCCTGGCTCCGGTAAGATTTTGGCATGACTGATACCCCATCCCGTCCCTCAATTCCCGCCCAGGCCTGGCAGCGACCCCTCGGTCAGCCCTGGGACCATCACTACATCGTGCGCTACGCCAGCAACCTGGACGATGGCCCCAACCATGGCGCTCCCCTGGGGGGCTTGGGGGCGGGCTGCATTGGGCGATCGCCCCAGGGGGACTTTAACCTCTGGCACCTGGATGGGGGCGAGCATCTGTTCCAGTCCTTCCCTGGCTGTCAGTTCACCCTCTGGGAAAAGACCGGGGCTGGCACCCAGGTCTATGCCCTCAGCACCCAGCCGCCCCAGGATGGTCGGCTGTCGGCCTGGCAGTGGTATCCGGCCTCTAGCCGCGATCGCCCCACCGGGCACTACTACGCCCTGTACCCCCGCAGTTGGTACCGCTACGAGCAGGTATTTCAGGCTGAGATTACCTGCGAACAGCTATCCCCCATCTGGCCCCACAATTACCAGGAGGCCAGCTACCCGGTGGCCCTATTTGAATGGACGGCCCACAACCCCAGCCGCTTTCCAATCACCCTGAGTTTGATGGTGAGTTGGCAGAATTTGGTGGGCTGGTTCACCAATACCCAACCCTCCCCCGAGGTGCGCCAGCGGGATGATGGTAGCCCTTACTACGACTATGTGCCGGCCATCGGTCAGAGCGTCGGCCAGGTCAACCAGCTGATTGCTAACGACGGGGTGAAGGGGCTGCGGCTGGATGGCGCCTGGTCCGGTGCTCCCCAGGAAGGGGACGGGCAGTGGTGCATTCTCACCCCTGACACCCCGGGGGTGGAGGTGTCCTACGACTTGCGCTGGGACCCGACCGGGGACGGCAGCGATCTCTGGGATGCTTTTGCCCGGGTGGGTCGCCTGATGAACCTGATGGACACCACCCCAGCCGCCGAGGGGGAGCAAATTGCCGCTGCGATCGCCCTGCGCTTTACCCTACAACCCGGAGAAACCCGCCAGATTCCGGTGGCCCTGGCCTGGGATCTGCCAGTGACGGAGTTTGCCGCCGGGGTGACGAGCTACCGCCGCTACACCGATTTCTTTGGTAAAACCGGCCGCAACGCCCAGGCGATCGCCTTTGCCGCCCTGAACAACTACCAGGTCTGGCAGCAGCAGATCGTCACCTGGCAGCAGCCCATATTGGCCCGCGCCGACCTGCCCGACTGGTTCAAAATGGCCCTGTTCAACGAGCTGTACGACCTGGCCAGCGGCGGCACCCTGTGGAGCACCGCCACCGAGGCGGACCCGGTGGGTCAGTTTGCGGTCCTGGAGTGCCTGGACTATCGCTGGTATGAAAGCCTGGACGTGCGGTTGTACGGCGGGTTTGCCACCCTGCTGCTATGGCCCCAGCTGGAAAAGGCGGTGCTGCGGGCTTTTGCCCGGGCCATCCCCACCCAGGATGACCGACAGCGAGTGATTGGCTACTATGCCACCATTGGGGCCGACAGTCCCATGGCCCAGCGCAAAGCCAAAGGAGCCACCCCCCACGACCTGGGAGCCCCCAACGAGCAGCCCTGGGGGCAAACCAACTACACCAGCTACCAGGACTGCAACCAATGGAAAGACCTGGGCAGCGACTTTGTGTTGCAAGTGTACCGGGCCTTCCAGGCCACGGGGGCCGACGACCTGGACTTTCTGCACACCTGCTGGCCCGCCGTGGTAGACACCCTGCAATACCTGAAGCAGTTCGACCAAGACGGGGATGGCATCCCCGAAAACAGCGGCGCCCCAGACCAGACCTTCGATGATTGGCGGTTGCAGGGCATTAGTGCCTACTGCGGCGGGCTGTGGCTGGCGGCTCTGGAAGCGGCGATCGCCATGGGGGAGCGGTTACAACAGGCCAAGCTGGCCCCCGGCAACACTCCGATTCTGCTCACCCAGTACCGGCGCTGGCTGGACAATGGCCTCAAGGCCTATCATCCCAAACTGTGGAATGGCCGCTATTACCGCCTGGACACGGGCAGCAAGTCTGAGGTGGTGATGGCTGATCAACTCTGTGGGCAGTTCATGGCCCGGTGCTTGGGACTGCCTGACCTGGTTGAAGAGGAATACATCCAATCGGCCCTGGCCGCCATCTACAACGCCTGTTTTGTGAACTTCAACCAGGTGGCCCAAAGCCAAGCTCGGCCCCAGCAGCAGAAGTTTGAGGGGGCCCAGGTGGGCAACTTTAGCGCCGCCAGCCTGAACCTGGCGATTGGGGCCGCCAATGGGGTACTACCGGACGGCACCCCCGAAGACCCCGACGGCACCCACCAGCTAGAGGTGTGGACCGGCATTAACTTTGGCCTGGCCGCCTTTATGGCCCAAATGGGTAAGCGGGAAGAGGCCATGGCGATCGCGGCCGCTGTCGTAGAGCAGATCTACACCTATGGCTTACAGTTCCGCACCCCCGAGGCGATCACCGCCCTGGGTACCTATCGAGCCTGCCACTACATGCGCCCCCTGGCGATCTGGGGGCTTTACGCCAGCCTCTGCCCTTAGGCTAATGTTAAGCTCCCGGCTATCACCTCGATTCCATGCTATACCCAAGGTAAAGAGGCTAGACAAGGCCGTATTTGCCCCCGACGACCTTGCTCCATCACGCCCTCGCGTCAGATCTTGCTAAAGCGCTTATAGATCTGGAAGGTCGTCTGCGCTAACTGCAGTTTGAGTGCCCCATACCGTACCTTGTCGTCGATGTTGTCATGGCTGACCTACAGTCAACCAAGCATTTGATTGAAATCATTCGGGAGCTTTGCTTTGCTACGACACTAGATAGTGTCATGACCCTCGTGGGGGTAGCTGCCCGACAGCTTACCCATGCGGATGGGGCGACTTTTGTACTGCGGCAAGGGGAGGAATGTTTCTATGCCCATGAAAATGCGGGTAGTGCATTAATGCACGGGACGAAGGAAAATCAGACTACGCCACCACGATAACCAGGGAGACAAGCGCATGGCTATTGAGATGACCTGTCCGACCTGTGGGTCTCACGATATCTCCAAGAACGGCACCAGCCATCGGGGGAAGCA